>NZ_DASPIS010000027.1:0-58576 GCF_035628975.1 Azospirillum sp.
GGCAAGCGCGAGAAGATCGGCCGCATGGTCGAGATGTACGCGAAGGACGCCAACCCGATCGAGGAAGCCCGCGCCGGCGACATCATCGCGCTCGTCTCCCTGCAGGAGACCGAGACCGGTGACACGCTGTGCGACGCCTCCGCGCCGGTCATCCTGGAGCGCATGCGCTTCCCCGACCCCGTCATCAGCGTCTCGGTCGAGCCGAAGACCAAGGGCGAGCAGGAGAAGTTCTCGATCGCTCTGGGCAAGATGGTCCGCGCCGATCCGTCGCTCCGCCTGGAGACCGACCGTGAAACCGGCCAGACCATCCTGCGCGGCATGGGCGAGCTGCATCTGGAAGTGACGCTCGACCGTATGCGCACGGAGTTCGGCGTGGAAGGCAACATGGGCAAGCCCCAGGTCGCCTACCGTGAGACGATCACCAAGCCGGTCGAATACACCTACACCCACAAGAAGCAGACCGGTGGTTCGGGCCAGTTCGCCGAGGTGAAGATCGTCTTTGCGCCGCGCGAGCGGGGTGAGGGCTTCGAGTTCCTCGACGAGACCGTCGGCGGCACGGTCCCGCGCGAATATGTCCCGTCGGTCAAGAAGGGCCTGGAGATGCAGAAGGAAGACGGCGTCCTCGCCGGCTACCCGACTGTGGACTTCAGCGCCCGCCTGGTGGACGGCAAGTACCACGACGTCGACTCGAACGCCCTGACGTTCGAAATCGCCGCCAAGGCCTGCTTCCGCGAGGCTCTGCCGAAGGCCGGTCCGATCCTGCTCGAGCCGGTGATGAAGGTCGAGATCGTCACCCCCGACGATTACCTGGGCGACGTCATCGGCGACGTGAACCGTCGTCGCGGCACCGTCCTGGGCCAGCTGGAGCGTGGTTCGAACATCGCCGTCGAGGCCAATGTCCCGCTGAACGAAATGTTCGGCTACATCGGCCAGCTGCGCGGCATGACCTCGGGCCGTGCGTCCTACACGATGGAGTTCAGCCACTACGAGCCGGTGCCGCGCAACGTCACCGACGAAATCGTGGCCGGCCGCAACAAGGCCGCCTGATCGCCCGGCCCGAATCTTCGGGCTGGCAATCGGGACACATCCGGTAAAGCAGACGGCCGGCGGAGCGATCCGCCGGCCGTTCGCCGTTTCAAGAGGTTGTGGGAGGATCCTGAACTTCCGGCTCAAGTCCGTTCCGTCACCCGACGAGGACTGCACCGATGGGGTAAGGGTCATAGATCGGCGGCTTATGGCACCGAGTCAGCGCCTCTGACCAATTCTTTAGCGATTTGCAACCAAAAAATAGTTGGCAGAGCGTCGAATCCGTGCCCAAATTTGGAGCATGATGATTCGGCGCTTCTTTTCCTTGACAGTGCTTTTGCTGCTGACCCTCGGGGTGCCGGCCGGGGCGGGGCAGGGGAATCTGCGTCTGGACAGCCTTTTCCAGGCCTTGCACAGCACCACCGACGCGGCCTATGCCGAATCGGTTGAGGAGCATATCTGGGACTTCTGGCTCGACCATCCCGACCCGGCGATGGTCCGCGACATGCGCGCCGGCGTGCTCAGCCTGAACGGCGACGATTACGAGTCGGCTCTGCGCGCCTTCGATGCGGTGGTTGCCCGCGACCCCTCCTATGCCGAAGGCTGGAACAAGCGCGCCGCGACCCATTACATGCTGGGCGACTACCGGTCGGCCATGCTGGACCTGCGCCACGCCTTGTCGCTGGAGCCGCGCCATTTCGGGGCGCTGGTGGAACTGGGGTTGGTCTATCTGGCGCTGGGTGACGAGAAGCCGGCGTTGCGAGCCTTCGATGCGGCGCTGAAGATCAACCCGCATCTCGGCCGGGTGCGGGCACAGGCCGACGCCCTCCGGCACCGCGCCGCCGGTACCGACCTCTAGGCAGGCCGGCAGGATCGGCTGCTACCGATTGTCACGAGCAATAATCTCCCAAAAGACGCGCGATGGAGGTATAACCTTCGGTGATGCGACCAATGGGCGGTCGCCGTCTCAATCCTGCGCGTCCGCAATCGGTGCGGCTGGGCCGGGTGCCGGGGGTACGATGTTCGACCAAGCCATCCATCTCATCGGCGAATTGCGGGTGCTTAGCGCACTGGGCCTGCTCGGCCTGTCCTTCATTCTGCCGCTGACGATCTTCATCGGCCGTACCAACATCAAGAATGTCAGGCAGAAGATCATCGCCGACCTGGAGTCGGTCTTCCGCATCGAGGGGCGCGAGCACGACCAGCTGATCCCGTCCTTCGAGTTCGCTGCCTACAAATACCGCGCCTTGCCGCAAGGACCGGACAACACGCAACCGTCGGAGTGGCGGGCTTATTTCTTTCCCGTCCTGGTTTTCATCATGGTGTCCTTCAGCGGTTTCCTGACTTCCAGCGGCATGCTGCTGGGCAAGGATCGCCTGGACCATTTCCAGCCACTGTTCAGCGGGATGACGCTGTACGGAGTCGACGGGGTCACGCCGGTCGATCTGGTGCATTATCAGCTTCAGACCGTGGCGGTGCTGTCCTTCACCTTCTTCGGCGCCTATGTCTGGTCGATCAATTACCTGATTCGCCGAATCTCCAACTACGACCTGTCGCCGATCTCCTTCCTGCGCGTGACCGGCCACATCATCCTGGCCTGCGTTACCGCGGTCACCCTGCACCACGGCTATATGGATCTGGCGCAGATGGTGCCGGAAGGGGCGGTCGGCGACCGGGTCCCGGAGCTGATCGTGGCGTTCCTGATCGGATTCTTCCCCAAGCTCGGCTTGCAGACGCTGCTCAGCCGGGTGCCGCAGCTGCAAATCCGGCGGATCGACCCGCGGGCGCAGGCTTTCATCCGCGAATATCCGATCGACATGATCCTGGGCATCGACTCGTCCATCAAATTCCGGCTGGCCGAGTTCGAGATCGAGGATGTGCAGAACCTCGCCACCGCGAATCCGATCCTGCTGTTCGTGGAGACGCCCTACGGCATCTACGAAACGATGGACTGGGTGGCCCAGGCCCAGCTGATTCTCGCGCTCGACCTCGACCAGATCGAGGCGCTGCGGGTCGTCAATGTGCGGACCATCTTCGACATCGAGCGTTTCATGGCGCGGCCGGAGTCGCGGCCTCGGCTGGTCCAGGCGCTGAACTGCCCCAAGACGGACGGCAAGGGCACGGTGCTGGTGGCCGACCGCGGCATCACGCTGGAGAACCTGGACTCGGTGGTGCAGGCCATCGGCGAGGATCTGCATGTCCAGCGCCTGCGCCAGATCTGGCGCAACATCGAGCTGAAGCTGAGTCTCGACCTGCCGCAGGTGAACCGCGACCGCGCGCTTCTGAATGCAGGGCGACTGCCGCGGAGCCCGGTTCCGGCCAGGGATATGGCGGTCAATGACACCGACCCCGGCCGCGAACCGCTCGATACCGCGCCGGGGCTTGTGCGGCCGGCGGTTCCTGCCGAGTAATCGGCCTTGACAAGTTCCGGGGTTTTTCTATAGTCCCACCCTCTCGCCGCCCCACCGGGTGGCGGGTAACATTGTGCGTTCCTGGTCGCGGCCTTGTGCCCGACGGGATTTGCTCGGTGTGTAGGTGGCCCGACGGGCTGCCGTTGAGATATCGAGATCGAGGAGAGTAACGTGGCGCGTATCGCTGGCGTCAACATCCCCGCGCAGAAGCGCGTGGAGATCGGGTTGACCTACATCCATGGCATCGGCCCCTTCAAGGCCAAGGAAATCTGCGCGAAGCTGGAAATCCCGGCCGAGCGTCGCGTGAACGAGCTGACGGACGACGAAGTCCTGAAGATCCGCGAAACCATCGACGCCGACTACCGCGTCGAGGGCGATCTTCGTCGTGAAGTCGCTATGAACATCAAGCGTCTGATGGACCTGGGCTGCTACCGTGGCCTGCGTCACCGCAAGGGCCTGCCGGTCCGCGGCCAGCGCACCCACACGAACGCCCGCACCCGCAAGGGTCCGGCCAAGCCGATCGCCGGCAAGAAGAAGTAAGAGGACGAACGCAAAATGGCCAAGCCCTCCGCCGCTTCTCAGCGCCTGCGTCGTCGCGAGCGCAAGAACATCACCGCCGGCGTCGCTCACGTGAACGCCTCGTTCAACAACACGATGATCACCATCACCGACGCGCAGGGCAACACCATTGCCTGGTCGTCGTCGGGCACCATGGGCTTCAAGGGTTCGCGCAAGTCGACGCCCTACGCCGCCCAGGTCGCTGCCGAGGACGCCGGCCGCAAGGCCCAGGAACACGGCATGAAGACCCTGGAAGTCGAAGTGAAGGGTCCGGGTTCGGGGCGTGAGTCCGCCCTGCGCGCCCTGCAGTCGATCGGCTTCCAGATCACCTCGATCCGCGACGTCACGCCGATCCCGCACAACGGCGTTCGCCCGCCGAAGAAGCGTCGCGTCTGATCCAGTACCGTTTCCGCACCCGCGGGGACCGACCGTTCCGGGACAGGGGGCCGCTGCCATCGCGGCCCCCTCAGCATGGGAATGGTTCGGGCCCCGCGGGTTCGTGTCCACCCGATGGCATCTTGAGGTCGATCCGTGCTTCAGAAGAACTGGCAGGAACTGATTAAGCCGAGCAAGCTGGACATCCAGCCCGGTGACGACGCCGACCGCTTCGCGACCGTGGTCGCCGAGCCGCTGGAACGCGGCTTCGGTCTGACCCTCGGCAACGCGCTGCGCCGTATCCTGCTCTCCTCGCTGCAGGGTGCCGCCGTCACCTCGATCCACATCGACGGTGTGCTGCACGAGTTCTCGTCCATTCCCGGCGTCCGCGAGGACGTGACCGACATCGTCCTGAACATCAAGACGATGGGTCTGCGCATGGGCGGCGACGGCCCGAAGCGCATGCGTCTGCGCGCCGAAGGCCCGGGCGAGGTCAAGGCCGGCATGATCGAGACCGGTCCCGACATCCAGGTCATGGATCCGGAACTGGTGATCTGCACGCTGGACAACGGCGCGCGCCTGAACATGGAACTGACGGTCGAGACCGGCAAGGGCTATGTCCCGGCCAGCCAGAACCGTCCGGAAGACGCGCCCATCGGCCTGATCCCGATCGACGCCCTGTTCTCGCCCGTGCGCAAGGTGTCCTACAAGGTCGACAATGCCCGCGTCGGGCAGGTCACCGACTATGACCGCCTGTCGATGACGGTGGAGACCAACGGTTCGGTCAAGCCGGACGACGCGGTGGCTCTGGCCGCCCGCATCCTGCAGGACCAGCTGCAGCTGTTCATCAACTTCGAGGAGCCGACGCACGCCGTCTCCGAGGAGAAGCACGAGGAGGTTCCGTTCAACAAGAACCTGCTCCGCAAGGTGGACGAGCTGGAGCTGTCGGTCCGTTCGGCCAACTGCCTCAAGAACGACAACATCGTCTACATCGGCGACCTGGTGCAGAAGACGGAGGCGGAAATGCTCCGCACCCCGAACTTCGGCCGCAAGTCGCTGAACGAGATCAAGGAAGTGCTGTCCCAGATGGGCCTGCACCTCGGTATGGAAATCCCGAACTGGCCGCCGGAGAACATCGAAGAGCTGGCCAAGCGTCTGGAAGAGCCGTACTAAGCATCTCGCGTTTTCCGCGCCCTTTCCGTCGTCAGGCGGGAAGGGCGCGTTTCCCAGGGCCGACACGGCCCGACCCCGCAGCCGTACCAGCATTTCGACTGGGCGGCGGGGTTCACGATCGGCTCCCCGAGGGGGGCCAAGCCATGAAGGAGGACCGCCATGCGTCACGGCGTTTCGGGACGTAAGTTCAGCAAGACCAGCAGCCACCGCAAGGCCATGTTCTCGAACATGGCGAACGCGGTGATCAAGCACGAGCAGATCACCACCACCCTGCCGAAGGCGAAGGACCTGCGTCCAATCGTCGACAAGCTGATCACGCTCGGCAAGAAGGGTGGCCTGGCCAACCGTCGTCTGGCTTTCGCCCAGCTGCGCGACAACGAGACGGTCACCAAGCTGTTCACCGTTCTGGCGGACCGCTACAAGGACCGTCAGGGTGGCTACAGCCGCGTCCTGAAGGCCGGCTTCCGCTATGGCGATGCCGCCGACATGGCCGTGTTCGAGCTGGTCGAGCGCGATGTCTCCGCCAAGGGCCAGAACTCCGGCCCGACGCAGGATGCCGCCGAGGCCGAAGGCGAGACCGCCGAGTAACATGACCGGGCATCGCGCCGGTTTCCCGCCCCGTGCGGCATCGGGTCCCAGGACCCCGTGTTGTGCAGGACGGAACCGCCGATATCGGTGATATATTAGACCCTTCCTTCGGGGCACCCCCCGGAGGAAGGGTTTTCTCTTATGTGGCCGGTCGAATGTTGCGTTCCCTTTACACGCGCCTCCAGCGCCTCTCCGCCCGCGACGATGCCGTTTGGTGGATGTCGGCGATCTCCTTCGCCGAAAGCTCCTTCTTCCCGTTGCCGCCGGACGTGATGCTGGTGCCGATGTGCCTGGAGAAGCCCAAGAAGCTGTGGTTCTACACCAACATCTGCGCGCTGGCGTCGCTGCTGGGCGGGCTGCTGGGCTATGCGCTGGGCTTCTATCTGTTCGAGAGCGTCGGACGGATGATCATCGACTTCTACAATGCGCAGGAGTCGTTCCAGCATTTCCAGGAGATGTTCGCCGAGTTCGGCCCCTGGTTCCTGATCCTGAAGGGGGTGACGCCGATCCCCTACAAGCTGCTGACGATCACCGCCGGATTCGCCCATCTGGACCTGACGGTCTTCATCCTCTGTTCGATCGTCGCGCGCTTTTCCCGATTCTACATGATCGCCATCCTGCTGCACTTCTACGGGCCGCAGGTTCAGCAGATCATCGAAAAGCGCCTGATGCTGGTGGCCACCGTCCTTCTGGTCGTGGTGGTCGGCGGCCTGCTCAGCTTCAAGTTCGTTTGATCAGGCCAGTTTGATCAGTCGGGCATGCCCTGGTCCTGGCGGTTGCGCCGGGACGGGGGCAGGGCGTCGCGGTCGGCACGGTCGCGGCGCACGATCATGACGATGGCGACCGCCACGAACAGCCCGCCCAACATTGGGATGATCATCTCGCCCATTCCGATGTTGGGCAGGGCCAGCGCGCGCGAGGCCAGCATGACCAGACCAAGGACCAGCAGCGCCAGCAGCAGCCGCAGGGAGCGGTGGCGCGGCGGGTTGCGTGTTGATCTGCCGTCCGATTCCGGTGTCATTTCAGTCATTCCCTTCTTGATGCGGTTGTCGGCATAGTGGGGACCGAACGGGGGATGGTCCAGAGGGGTGTGGCATTCCGCCATGCCCGCGGCCGTCCTCACAACAAGAAGAATAGGAGCCGTCGTGGCTATGTTCCGTCCGGTCCGTCTCATCGCCCCGCTGGTGGCCGTCGCCTTGCTCGGCCTGTCGGCCTGCGCCGACCGTCCATCCGACCGTCCGGCCGCTTCGGGCCCGGCGCCCACCGTCACCATCGTGCCCGGCCCCTCGACTCCGCGCGGCGGCGCCGACGACCAGTCGCTGCGCCTGGATAACGGCACCGGCGCCGATGTCGGCGCCTCCTGCCAGGCCCAGTGCGAGCGTAGCCACAATGTGTGCATGGATTCGGTGGCCGCGCGCAACCAGGGCGGCATCGACCGCGCCAATTCGACTCCCTTCAGCCCGACCGACAACTGCAGCTTCCAGCTGAAGCAGTGCTACCAGCGCTGCGGCGCGGCGCGCTGAGGCAGCGGCCATGGCGAAACGCGGCGAGTCGGGCGGGGATGCCGGGCTGTTCGAGTCGGCGGCTCCCCGCCCGCTCGCCGACCGGCTGCGCCCGCGCACGCTGGACGAGGTGGTAGGCCAGGACCATCTGCTGAAGCCGGACGGGCCGCTCGGCCGCATGGTCGCGGCGCGGCGGCTGGCCTCCATGATCCTGTGGGGACCGCCCGGCTGCGGCAAGACCACCATCGCCCGCCTGCTGGCCCACAGCACCGACCTGCATTTCGAACCGCTGTCGGCGGTCTTCTCCGGCGTCGCCGACCTGCGCAAGGTCTTCGACGCCGCGCGTGCCCGGCGGGTGGCGGGGCAGGGCACCCTGCTGTTCATCGACGAGATCCACCGCTTCAACCGCTCGCAGCAGGATGGCTTCCTGCCCTTCGTCGAGGATGGCACCGTCACGCTGGTGGGCGCCACCACCGAGAATCCGTCCTTCGAACTGAACGCCGCCTTGCTGTCGCGAGCCCAGGTGTTCGTTCTGAACCGGCTGGACGACACGGCGCTGGAAAAGCTGCTGTCGCGGGCGGAGGCGGAGATGGGCCGGCCCCTGCCGCTGGATGCCGATGCGCGCGCCGCGGTGAAGGCGATGGCCGACGGCGACGGCCGATTCTGCCTGAACCTGTGCGAGGAGCTGTTCGCACTGCCCGGCGAGACGGTGCTGGACACCAATGCGCTCGCCGCCACCATCCAGCGCCGCGCCCCGCTGTACGACAAGGCGCAGGAGGGGCATTACAACCTCATCAGCGCCCTGCACAAATCGTTGCGCGGGTCCGACACCGACGCGGCGCTCTACTGGTACAGCCGCATGCTGGACGGCGGGGAGGACCCGCGCTACATCGCCCGGCGCCTGACCCGTTTTGCCGTGGAGGATGTCGGGCTGGCCGATCCCAACGCCCTGACCCAGGCCATCGCGGCGTGGGAGGCCTATGAGCGGCTCGGCAGCCCCGAGGGCGAGCTGGCGCTGGCTCAGCTGGTCATCTATCTGGGGACGGCGCCGAAGTCGAACGCCGGCTATACCGCCTACAAGGCATCGGTGCGCGCGGCGAAGGAGACGGGCTCGCTGATGCCGCCCAAGCATATCCTGAACGCGCCGACCAAGCTGATGAAGACCATCGGCTACGGCAAGGGCTACGAATACGACCACGATACGGCGGAGGGTTTCTCCGGCCAGAACTACTTCCCCGAAGGCATGGCTCGGCGCGAGTTCTACCAGCCGGTGGAACGGGGATTCGAGCGCGACCTGCGCAAGCGGCTGGACTATTGGGCCAAGCTGCGCGAGCGGCGGGGGGAGGAGTAGGGGAGGGTTAAGCGTTTCGCCCCCTCCCTCCCACGCTGGCGCGTGGGTCCCTCCCTCCCCCACCTTCGGTGGGAGAGGGAAAGGTTTGCAATGCGACGCCAGTTCCCTCTCCCTCGAAGAGGGGGAGGGTTAGGGAGGGGGCGAGTGCTTTCGTAAAACAGTGATTTTTGGCGAAAACGTTACGCCGCCATCCCGCCCGACGGTGCCGCCGCGATCAAGCGATAGTGGCTGGTGTCGGCCAGAACCGAGCAGCTCAGGGTCTTCGACACGCCGTCGTCTTCGGTGCTGACGACGCGGGCGTGGGGGATGCCCAGCAGGTTGACCGTCGCCGTCACCCGCCAACCGCGGCCGCCGGCCGTACCGACCGGTTGGAAAACCTGCCCGATCTGGACATGCTTCTTGCTCATGACGGACAAACCCTTCGACGGCCGCCCGCACCCCCTCGATGGGGCCGAGTCGGCCTGTTGCGCAAAACTCAACCCACAGTTAAACGCAGCAACGAGTCGCGATCAACAGGGAAACAGCCGTTCTTCCACCTGATGCGATGATGCAGGCATGATTGTCACGGGGCGGCCAACCGTCAGCAGCCCGATTTCGGCAGCGCCTCGATCTTCTCCAGCACGGCGTTGACGGTGAAATCGCCATAGTCGATCTGCATGGACTCGGCGATGCCGTTCTCCAGCAGGCGCAGGCTCATCTCATATTCCGGCTGCGCCGAATCGCTCTGCAGCGGGAAGAAGGCCATGCGGACCGGCCAGGATTTGCCCACCTTCAGCAGCGGATCCTTGCCGGCTTCCTTCGGCGCGCCCGGCTTGCCGGCGACGGTCGACACCTCCGTCGGCCCCTCCGCATCCGATCCGTCGAAGATGGTGCGGGTGAAGAAGGGCTCGTTCCGCTCGGCATGATCGAGGATCGCCAGCGTGTGGGCGGTGGGGAACATGGTGCCGGCCGGCAGCTCCATCTCCTGCGGTTCCGGCTTGGTGAACTGGGCGGTGCCGGCGCCGTCGGCCTGCAGGTTCGCCTCGCCGCGCACCTCCTCGTCCAGCTCGCCGTTCACCAGCTTGCGGACGTTGAAGCGGTAGCGCATGCCGTTCTTCGCCTCCCACGTCGTGTAGTTGGTGTTCATCGCCATGTCGTCGCCCTCGCTGTAGACGAAGCGCAGCTGGAAGCGCTGTTCCGTCGTCCAGCCATCGCAGGCGTCGGCCCATTCGAACATCATGCGGCCGCGGACGTCGCTGACCTTCGACCCGTTGCGCGCCGATCCCAGCGACATGGCGTAGATCGCCCGGTGCGGCTGGATCTTGGCTGCGACCGCCGCCATGGAGGTGGCGGCCGGCTGTGCCAGGACGGGAGTGGCCGCGAGGAGCGCACCGGCGGTGACGGCGGCGGCGAGGACCGTGCCGACGGTCGCCGGCAGGGCAGAGAGACGGTCGAGCAAGACGGGATCCACAGGTGATTGACGGCTCTGGGTGAAGTATGGGTGTTTTTGCCGCGGTCCGAAAGAGCCGCCACCCTTGATTCCTAATCAATGGAAGGGAACAGCCGGAATGACAAGCCCTGCCGAGACCCCGCTGGACGCCGCCGCCCGTCCCGTGGTGCTGCTGACCCGCCGCCTTCCCGATGCGGTGGAGGCGCGGGCGTCGCGCGATTACCGGGCGATCCTCAACCCCGAAGACCGGGCGTTCAGCGGGGCGGAGATCGCCGCCCGCGCCGCGGAGACCGGGGCCGATGCCGTGCTGTGCTGTGCCGGCGATCGGCTCGACGACGCCGCCATCGCCGCCCTGCCGGAACGGGTGCGGGTGCTGGCGACCTTCTCCGTCGGGACGGACCACATCGACCTGGAGGCGGCGCGCGCCCGCGGCCTGACCGTCACCAACACGCCCGACGTGCTGACCGACGCCACCGCCGACATCGCTCTGCTTCTCCTGCTGGGTGCCGCGCGCCGTGCGTCCGAGGGAGAGCGGATGATCCGGGCGAATGCCTGGACCGGTTGGACCCCGACCCAGCTGATGGGAAGCCATATCGGCGGCAAGCGGCTGGGCATCGTCGGCATGGGCCGCATCGGCCAGGCGGTGGCGGCCCGCGCCCGCGCCTTCGGCATGGCGATCCACTACAGCAACCGCCGCCGCCTGCCCCCGGAACTGGAACTCGGCGCCACCCACCATGCCGACCCGGAGGAGATGCTGGCGGTCTGCGATGTCCTGTCGCTCCACTTCCCTGCCACGGCGGAAACCCGCCATTGGCTGAACGCCCAGCGGATCGAGCGGTTGCCGCCGGGGGCCATTCTGGTCAACACCGCGCGCGGCAGCGTGGTGGACGACGCCGCCGTGATCGACGCGCTGAAGAGGGGACGGCTGGCGGCGGCCGGGCTCGACGTGTTCGAGAACGAACCCAACCTGCATCCCGGCTATCGCGACCTGCCCAACGCCTTCCTGCTTCCGCATCTGGGCAGCGCCACGGTGGAGACCCGCAATGCCATGGGGTTCAAGGCCCTGGACAACATCGACGCGGTGATGGCCGGCCGTCCGGCGCCCGACCGGGTGGTGTGAACCGCCGCCGTGAGGTCGGTGCGACCGCCGCCCGGCAGGGATTTCCTGCCACCAAAGAGCGGCGGTGGGCAGAAGATGCCGGCCGGGTGGGAAAGACGCTCCATACCCGGCCGGTGATCGGCAGGCACAATTCGCCGCCGATCGATAAAATGCTTGGTATCCGCGGGGTCCGTTGGGTTGGCACGATGGTTGCTTGGATGAGGTCGAAGTGTTCCGACCTTCATCAGAGGAGCCGACCCCATGAACGCCATCGTCGCCGCCCTGGACCTGAAGCATCATGCCTCCGACCGTTTCGACGTGCCGGTGGGCTGGTCGCCGGTCGCGCTGGCTTCGCGCGTCGGGCTTCTGCGGGGGACCGAGCGCCAGACGCTGGACGAGACGATCGAACTGCTCGCCGAGGCAAAGGAGACGATCGCCGAGTTGCAGGAGCGCATCGCCTACCTCGAAAGCCTGACGATGACGGACGAGTTGACCGGGCTGCTGAACCGGCGCGGTTTCTACAGCCATTTCCGCCGCGAACTGGCGTCTGCCCGCCGCAACGGGTCCGCCGGCGGCCTGCTGGTCATGATCGACCTGGACGGGTTCAAGGCGATCAACGACACCCACGGCCACGTCGCCGGCGACGCCTATCTGCGGCAGGTCGCGCGCATGATCGTCGGCAATGTCCGCCAGGAGGATGTGGTCGCCCGGCTGGGCGGCGACGAGTTCGCCGTGCTGCTGACCAACACCGACACCGCCAGCGGCCTCGCCCGCGCCCGGCAGTTGGCGGCCATCGCCGACGCCACCCATGTGGAATGGGGTGGGCACAGCCTGCCGGTCCGCTTCTCCGTCGGCACCCAGCCCTATGGCGCCGACGACAGCGAGGACGAGGTGATGCGCCGTGCCGACGCCATGATGTACGGCGCCAAGGGGGCCCGCCGCCGAGACGCCAAGCGGAAGACCAAGCGCGCCGCCTGAGCCGCAACGCCCGTCCCTCGATTGCCCGCACAAAGCCGCCCGCGCCCGACGCTGGCGGCTTTTTCCTGTCCGGACAGGGCGATTGGACGGCGTCAGGGGTGACGTCCATTGGTCAGGTAACGACTATTTAACCGTCGCGACCTATTCAGAAAGGGGGTATACCGGAGTGCGATGCCGCACGGGTACCAGCCGCCCGATGGTCGAATGGCGGGCGCAACCGGGTATCGGATGGCGTGAAGGCGGGGGCCAGACCCAGGGGAGGATGCATGTCAGCGGAGCCGGGCGGTCCAACCTTGGCCGGTGGTAAGCCGACGAAGACCGTCCTCATCGTCGAGGACAACGAGCTGAACATGAAGCTCTTTCATGACCTGCTCGAAGCGCACGGCTACGACACGCTGCAGACCCGCGACGGCATGGATGCGATGCGGCTGGCCCGCCAGCACCATCCCGACCTGATCCTGATGGACATCCAGCTGCCCGAGGTGTCGGGGCTGGAGGTCACCCGCTGGATCAAGGACGATCCCGATCTGAAATCGATCCCTGTCGTGGCCGTCACCGCCTTCGCGATGAAGGGCGACGAGGAAAAGATTCGCCAGGGCGGCTGCGAGGATTATGTGGCGAAGCCCATTTCGGTCGTGAAGTTCCTCGAAACCGTCAAGAAGTTTCTCGGGTAAGTCGGTTTTCTCTGTAGCAATTCTGCAGGAATTTGCCTTTCGATGTCCGCGCGTGTCCTTGTCGTCGATGATGTTCTGCCCAATGTGAAGCTGCTCGCGGCGAAGCTGACGCGCGAGTACTTCAATGTGCTGACGGCGTACAACGGGCCGGACGCGCTGGAGATGGTGCGGCGGGAATCGCCGGACATCGTCCTGCTGGACGTGATGATGCCGGGCATGGACGGGTTCGAGGTGTGCGAGAAGATCCGCTCCGACCCCGCCACGATGCACATCCCCGTCGTGATGGTGACGGCGCTGTCCGACATCGCCGACCGGGTGCGCGGGCTGGAGGCCGGGGCCGACGATTTCCTGACCAAGCCGGTGAACGACATCGCGCTGTTCGCGCGCGTGCGCTCGCTGGTCCGCCTGAAGATGATGATGGACGAATGGCGGCTGCGCGAAAGCACGTCCGGCCAGTTCGGCGTCATCGAGCGCAGCGGCACCATGCTGAGCGAATCCTTCGAGCACGCCACCGTGCTGGTGCTGGAGGATTCCATGCTCGACCTGGAGAAGGTGACGGAGACCCTGCGGCGCGACCACAACACGGTGATGTCGGCCGACACCTGCGCCAAGGCGTTGGAACGCGCGCTGGGAAGCGAACTGGACCTCGTGGTGGTCAGCCTGACCCTGCTGAACGAGGACGGGCTGCGGCTCTGTTCGCAGCTGCGCTCGCACGAGCGGACGCGGCAGGTGCCGATCCTGCTGATGGTGGACGAGGGCGATCTGGGGCAGGTGGCCAAGGGGCTGGAACTCGGCGCCAACGACTACGTCGTCAAGCCGGTCGACCGGAACGAGCTGCTGGCCCGCGCCCGCACCCAGATCCGGCGCAAGCGCTATCAGGAACGGCTGCGCTCCAATTACGAGCAGAGCCTGTCTATGGCGCTGACCGACAGCCTGACCGGCGTCTTCAACCGCCGCTATGTCAACGCCCATCTGCCGCGGCTGCTGGAACGCGCCATCGACAGCCACAAGCCGGTGTCGGTGCTGATGTTCGACATCGACCACTTCAAGGTCGTCAACGACACCTACGGCCACGCCATCGGCGACGAGGTGCTGCGCGAGGTGTCGGCGCGCGCCAGCCGCAACCTGCGCACCTTCGACCTCGTCGCCCGGCTGGGTGGTGAGGAGTTCGTCGTCATCCTGCCGGACACCGACGGAGAGGCTGCGCTGATCGTCGCCGAGCGCCTGCGCTCGCGCATCGCCGACACCCCCTTCGCCGTGTCGGCCGACCGCGGCGAGATCAACGTGACCGTCTCCATCGGCATCTCCATCGGCGGCCGACTGGGCGACACGGCCGAGGGCCTCATCCGCCGCGCCGACGAGGCGCTGTACGAGGCGAAGCGGTCCGGCCGCAACTGCGTCATCGCCGACGCGCGCGCCGATCAGGTGGAGGGGTAGGGCGGGGCGGAATTTCCCGGCCCTTGTCGTTCGTGCTGCGCCGCACCATCTGGCAAAGCCGTTCCTTCCTTCGCCGCCTCCACCACCACCATGCACGGGGTCCCGATGTTCGCCACCGCCAGCGGCGCCATCACCCATCTGGGCAGCAGCAGCCTTCTCGTCCCGCTTTCCGCCCTCTACGCCACCGCCCTCTGGCGGCACCATTCGGCGCCGCTGGCGCTGCGCTGGCTGCTGGCGCTGTCGCTCTGCCTCGGTGTCATGGTGGTGCTGAAGCTGGTGGGGCATGGCTGCGGCCTGCCGGACTTTCCGCTGTTCCCCTCGCTGTTCGCCGGCGACCGTTTCGTCAGCCCCAGCGGGCACGCCGCCTTCGCTACCGTCTTCTACGGTTCCGTGGCTGCACTGGCCGCGCGAGACGCCCGCTCCGTCTGGCTCAGGATCGGCCTGCCTTTGGCGGCGGTGGCCCTGGTGCTGGCCATCGGCGCGTCCCGTGTCGCGGTATCGGCCCATTCGGGGGCGGAGGTGGTGGCCGGGCTGCTGATCGGCGGCCTGTCGGTCCTGCTGTTCCTGTGGACCAGCCGGAAGGACGGCGCGCCGCGCCTGCGCGTCTCGCCCTGGCTATTGGGGGCTCTCGCGCTCGGGCTCGCCCTGCTGGTCCATGCCGGCGACCCGTCCTTCGTCGAGGGGACCATCCGCCGCGTGGCCTACCATTTCGGCAGCGGCGCCGGACTGTGCGAACTCGCCGGCCGGGTCTTCCCCGGTGCCCGCGGATAAACCACCAATCGGGATGAAGCCGGCGGCGTCCTGTGGTATGACGGGCGGTCGCGCGTGACCCGGAGGCTTGAGCCCCCGGAAGCCTGACACCCCTGCAAGCTTGAGCCAGGGGCTTGCGTCCCGCCGCGCAAGGTCCTATACCGACGCCCCGTTTCCGTTCCGTTCCGGCCAGGTCACTTCCGCACCGCATGTCGCTATTCGATGCCCTGCCGCGTGGCCCTTCGGGTGGCGCCGCCGTCCCCTTCGCCCAGGAGGACCTGACGCGCGTCTTCGATGCCAAGACGCTGCAGCGCGGCCGCACGCTGATGATGACCGGTGCGGCGACGCTGGGGCCTCCCGGCGGCGACCGGATCGAGGCGGAGGTCAGCGACCTCGGCCGCCGCCTGTCGGTGACGGTGACTCCGGTGCAGGGCAAGCGCAGCGTCGTGCTGGAGCGGACCTGCAGCTGCGGACGCAACGCCTGCGCCCATATGGCCGCGGCGGCGATGCTGGCGCTGGAAAGCCGCCCGGAATGGCGCCGCGCCTCCCTGTTCGACGTCGCCGACGTGAAGGCGCCGATCGCGCCGCCCCCGCCACCGCCCCCGATCCCATCCCCGATTCCATCTCCGGTGGCCGCGCCGGCAAGCCTTTCGCCGGCTCCCCAGCCGAAGCCGCCCGCGCCGCCCGTGCCCCCAGCACCGAAGACCCCGCTGTCGCTGGTCCGCCCGCCGGTTCCGCCGCCGATCCGCACCATCGCGCCGCCTCCGCCGGCCCCGCCGAAGCCGGAGCCGGTGCGCAGCCTGCGCTGGACCCTGGAGCCAGGGCAGGGCGATGTCGCCTGCTACATCCTGGCGGAGTTCGTGGCGGAGGGATCGGCCGACAGCAGCCCCGCCACCCCGCGCGACGTGCTGGCGAAGGCGCCGCGCTCGCTCGACGCCGACGCCGACCGTGCCATCGCCCGCCTGCTCGGCGGCGGCGGGACCGAGCGCACGCCCGTCGCCAAGAGCCGGGGAGAGGCGGTGGACCGCCTGCTGCGCCGCCTGCTCTCCACCGGGCGGCTGCGCTGGCGTGATGGCACCCCGCTGGCCGAGGCGCCGGGCCGCACCGTCCGGACCTTCCGTGACCCCGCCACCCGCAAGTTGCGCCCGACCGGCCTGCCCGAACGCAGTGTTCTGGTGAAGGGCCAGACCTATTGGTGCGTCGACAGCGCCACCGGCACCGTCTTTCCGGTCGATCTGCAGGTGGTCGAGGTGCCGAAGGCCAAGCCGGTGCCGGCCGCCCCGGTGCCGCCGCCGGTTCCGTCCAAAGCGACGCCGTCCCGCCTGTTCGGCCCGTCGCGCGGCGGTCCCTCGAAACCGGGGGCGGCCTCGATGCCGCGCATCACCCCGCCGCCGTCGATGCCGGGTTCCAGTTTCCGCGACACCGGCATTCCCGGCGTGCGCAGCGGAGCCGCCGATGCCGCGGCCATCGTCGAGCGGTCGCCGCGCATCATCGCGCGGCTGGGCCGCGTGGTGACGCCGGCCGACGGGCTGGTCGACGTGCTGCGCCTGTCCTTCGACTATGGCGAACCCGGCCGCCCGGTGGAGATCGAGCCCGACGACCAGCGCCAGTTCGCCCGCTACGAGGATGATTTCGGCGACGTCACCTTCGTCCGCCGCGACAAGGCCGACGAGCAGGCGGCGCTGGACCGTCTGTCCGGCCTCGGCTTCGCCCAGGCGCGGATCGAGCCGCCGAAGGGTGCGCTGAACGCCCGCGGCTCGCGCGTCCACTGGCTGACCGGCCGCGACGTGGAGGAGCGCTGGCAGCATTTCCTCACCACCGAGGTTCCGGCCCTGACCAAGGCCGGCTGGGTCATGGAGGTCGGCGCCGATTTCGGCACCAAGGTGATCGAGCCGGGGGCCGAGGTGGAGGTCGCGGTGCGCGACGCCGGCGACGGCTGGTTCGACCTGGATGTCGGCGTTGAGATCGACGGCGAACGCCAGCCGCTTCTGCCCATCCTGGCCCGGCTGGTGGAGAAGGGCGGCCTGTCGACCACCCGCATCATCGACGGCCGCGCCCATATCGTGCTGGACGACGGCAACGTCCTGGCCCTGCCGGCCGAGCGGATCGAGCGGCTGCTCAGCGTTCTCGAAGCGATGCTTGACAGCGGGCGCAGCAGCGGCGACCGGCTGAAGGTGCCGCTGGCCGAGGCCGACTCCCTGCTGGACATCGACGACCTGATCGCCCGGCGCGGCGACGAGACGGCGCAGATCGACGGCTATCTCCAGCGCCTGCGCGCCGACGAGATGCCCGGCGACATGACGCCGCCGCCGGGCTTCAAGGGCGAGCTGCGCGATTACCAGCGCGCCGGCCTCGCCTGGATGCAGAGCCTGCGCGCCAACAACGTCGCCGGCATCCTTGCCGACGACATGGGGCTGGGCAAGACCGCCCAGACGCTGGCCCATATCGCGATGGAGGAGCATGAGGGGCGGCTGACCGAGCCCTGCATGGTGGTGGTGCCGACCAGCCTCGTACCCAATTGGGTGGCGGAATCGGAACGCTTCACCCCGCATCTGCGGGTGGTGGTGCTGCATGGCGTCGACCGTCACGGCAAGCTGGCCGACATCGACCGCGCCCACATTGTCGTGACCACCTATGGCGTGGTGGCGCGCGATATCGACCTGCTGAAGCGCCTGACCTGGCACATGATCGTTCTGGACGAGGCGCAGGCGATCAAGAACCCCGACGGCAAGGCGACCCGCGCGGTTGCGGCGCTGCCGGCGCGGCACCGGCTCTGCCTGTCCGGCACGCCGGTGGAGAACAATCTGGGCGAGCTGTGGAGCCAGTTCGCCTTCCTGATGCCGGGGCTGCTGGGCGACCGCAAGGATTTCGGCAAGCGTTATCGCGTCCCCATCGAAAAGCGTGGCGACAACACCCGCGCCAACCTGCTGATGCGCCGCATCCGCCCCTTCCTGCTCCGCCGCACCAAGGAGGCGGTGGCGAAGGAGCTTCCGCCGAAGACCGAGGTGGTGGTGCGCATCGACCTCGACCGCGACCAGCGCGACCTGTACGAGACCATCCGCCTGTCGGTGAACGAGACGGTGCGTGCGGCGCTGGCCGCCAGCGGCAAGGGGCTGGGCCAGAACGCCATCGCGGTGATCGACGCGCTGCTGAAGCTGCGTCAGGTCTGCTGCGACCCGCGCCTGCTGAAATCCATCGCCGCGCTGGGCGGCAAGGCGCGGTCGAGCGCCAAGCTCGACGCCCTGACCGAGATGGTGAAGGAGATGGTGCCGGAAGGCCGGCGCATCCTGATCTTCTCGCAGTTCACCACCATGCTCGACCTGATCAAGCTGGAGCTGGAGAAGGCCGCCATCCCCTATGTCGAGCTGACCGGCCGCACGCTGGACCGCGCCCTGCCGGTGAACCGCTTCCAGAACCGCGAGGTCCCGGTCTTCCTGATCAGCCTGAAGGCCGGCGGCCGCGGCCTGAACCTGACCGCCGCCGACACGGTGATCCATTACGATCCCTGGTGGAACCCGGCCGCCGAGGATCAGGCGACCGACCGCGCCTATCGCATCGGCCAGGACAAGCCGGTCTTCGTCTACAAGCTGATCGCCGCCAACACGGTGGAGGAGCGCATCCTCGATCTCCAGCGCCGCAAGGGCAGCCTGTCCGCCGCCACCATCGAGGGCAAGGGGCTGGTCAGCGCGCTCGACGGCGGCGACATCGACTATCTGCTCGGCGACGGGGAGGAGGAGTAATAGGCGTCAGCGCGGCCGCTGGGCGGCCAGCATGCTGGCGACCGACGCCCCGGTCCTGCCGGCGCGCTCGCCGATGGCGGTCAGTGTCTCGCCCGGCGCCGCCTCGATGTTCGCGGCCTTCAGCACTTCCACCGCCTTGTCCGGCGTCATGCCCAGGGCCGGCGCCGCCGCTTCCAGCCGGGCGGCGGACAGCGCGCCGAACACCGCGCCCGGATTGGCCCCGCCGCCGCCGGTGGTGCCGGTCATGCCGGTGAAGACCACCGAGACGATGATGCTGGTGACGAAGGCCGCCTGCGCCGCATGGCGCTTGAGATATCCCATGAAGGCGCGCCAGTTCTTTACCAGATGCCAGAGCGCAATGGCGGAAAACACCACGCTCAGCCATTCGTGGGAGAAGCGCACCAGCCCGGCGTTCCAATGCAGAAGCAGCATGATGCCGGTCACGGTGGACACGACGAAGGTGACGATGGTGACGGGGGTCACAACGTCGCGGGTCATGGTCTTGGAGATTGACATCGTCATGGCAGTCGCCCCTGAAACATTGTTGTTCTTGGTGAGCGACCATGATCGCGCGCGACTGTAACTGGACAATATCCAGCAGGGTGCGGCTGTGTAACAGTGTGTAACGCGCCGGCCGGCATGTTATCGGCCGTGTCGCCCGTCATTGTCCGCGATGTGTTTGGGGAGTGTCATGGCCTCGATTCAGGAAGCCTTGCGGGTCGCCGTCGACCATCACGGGGCCGGGCGGCTGCGGGAGGCGGAAATCCTTTATGGCCGCATCCTCGACGCCGCCCCCGAAACACACGCCGCATCCCATCTGCTGGGCATGCTGCTGGCGCAGACCGGCCGGCTGGAGCAAGCGGCCCCGCATATCGCCGATGCGGTGCGGGGCAGGCCGGAGGTGGCCGATTACCACCGCGATCTCGGCAAGGTCCATCAGGCGCTCGGGCAACCGGCGGAAGCCATGGTCAGCCACCGCCGCGCCGCCGTCCTGCAGCCCGACGATGCTGCGGTCCTGGCTCTTCTCGGCGTGACGGCGCAGATGACGGGCGACACCGGCGCCGCCATCGACGCGCTGGGCCGGGCGTTGACGCTCGACCGGCAGGACGGCGAGACCCGGCAGCGCCTGTCCCTGCTTCTGGAATTGCGCGGCCTCGACCATCTGGAAGGGCGGCGGGCGGAACTGGCGGTCGCCGACCTGTCGCGCTTGATCGACGTGGAACCGCCGACGGCGGAGCGGATGTTCCAACTCGGCAACGCCCTCTCCCGCGCCGGACGGGCGGACGATGCGCAGTCCCGCTACCGGCAGGCACTGGTTCTGCAGCCCGACCATGTCGGGGCTGTCTTCAACCTCGGCGTCCTGACCCGGCAGGCGGGGGGACTGGATCTGGCGGCGCTGGAACAGGCGGCGGCCATCCTGGGCAGGGCGGTGGCGCTGGCGCCCGATTTTCTCGACGCGCGTGAGAACCTCGCCATCCTTCTCTTCCAGTCCTATCGGGAGGCGGAGGCTCTGGCCGAGGGCGACAGGCTCCTGACGATGAAAAAGCGGATCGCGGTGCAGGAGGGCGCGGCGCTGGCTTTGCCGCCGCTTCGCGGCCGCCCGGCCGCTCCGGAGCGGCGCATCCGCAATGTGGTGGCCTTCAGCCTGTGGGGGACGGCCGACATCTACCGCCGTGGTGCGGTGGAGAATGCCCGGCTGGTGCGGTCGGTCTATCCCGGCTGGACCTGCCGGATTTACCACGACGACAGCGTGCCGCCGGAGATTCTGGCGGAGCTGGACGAACTGGGCGCGGAACGGGTGGTGATGCCGCCCGGCAGCGGCCCGGTCATTGGCCTCTACTGGCGCTTCCTGGCCTCCGACGATCCGAACGTCCGCCGTTTCGTCTGCCGCGATTGCGATTCGCGCGTCGGTCCGCGCGAGCGGGCGGCGGTGGAGGCGTGGATCGCCTCGGGCAAGCCCTTCCACGTCATGCGCGACCACCCGCTGCACAGCGAACTGATGCTGGCGGGCATGTGGGGCGGGACCGCCGGCCTTTTGCCGCCGCTGGAACCGCTGATCGAACGCTTCGCTGCGGCGGAGGCCGATCGCTGGCAGGACCAGCGCTTCCTCCGCTCCCACCTGTGGCCGCTGATCGCCGATGCGTGTCTTGTCCATGACAGCCACCAGCCGTCCCATGGGGTTTCGTTCCCCGAGCATCCCGGCGACCCGGCGGAGCATGCAGTCGGCCGGCGCGTGATGGGGTAGTCTGCGGTCCCGCCGCAACAATCCTGTCCAAGACGACCGCCGCGCCCGCCTGTTAGACTGCGGCATGGACCAGCAATCCGCACTCTTCGAGACGCCGGCCGCCGGCGGCGACTTCGCCCGGCTGTGGCGGGAGGCGCGCTTCGACGGCATGGAATGCCTGAACGCCCGCTTCCAGCGCCACAGCTACGCGCCGCACACGCACGAGACCTATGTGGTCGGCGTCATCACCGCCGGGACCGAGCTGTACCGCTGCCGCGGTGCCGAACGGGTGGCGCGGGCCGGGCAGGTGGTGGTGCTCGACCCGGAGGTTCTGCATGACGGGCGGCCGGCCGAGGACGGCTATGCCTACCGCATGTTCTACCCGTCGGTGGCCCTGTTCGAACAGGCGATGGCCGACGCGCTCGGCCGGCCGGTCGCACCGCATTTCGCGGCCACCGAACTGGACGACCTGGAACTGTTCCAGGCCCTGCGCGGCCTGCACCATGGGCTGGAGGGGCCGAATCGCGAACCCTTGCGCACCGATACCGATGCGCTGCGCGCCTTCACCGCGCTGGCCCTGCGCCACGGCGACCTGAGTGCGCGCCCGCGCGAGGCGGGACGGGAGCCGGCGGCGGTCCGCCGTGCGCGGGAATTCTTGGATGCCCATCTCGACAGCCCGGTCGAACTGGCCGATCTGGCGGAGGCGGCCGGGCTTAGCCGGTTCCACCTGCTGCGCGTCTTTCGGGCGGCGGTGGGGACGACCCCGCATGGCTATCTGACCGACCGGCGGGTCGCGCAGGCCAAGCGGCTGCTCGCCGGGCCGCTGCCGCTAGCCGACGTGGCGCTGGCCTGCGGCTTCTGCGATCAGGCGCATTTCAACCGGGTGTTCAAGGGGCGGGTCGGCGTCTCTCCCGGCCAATACCGGCGCGGCAGCAATCCCGTCCAAGACGCGCGCGCCTCGGCCGCCTAGCTTGCCGCCCATGAGCAAGCATATGGCACACTTATGAGCACGGACAGCATCACCATCCCGGCATCCCCGCGACAGGAGTTCGCGGCGGGTGTCGTCCATTCCCTGCCCATCGTGGCGGGCGCCGTTCCCTTCGGCTTCCTGCTTGGCAGCCTCGCCGCCAAGGCCGGGCTGTCGGCTCTGGACATGGGGCTGATGAGCGCGCTGGTCTTCGCCGGCAGCTCCCAGTTCGTCGCGGTCGAACTGCTGGACAAAAATGGGAGCGGGGGCAGCGCCGGGCTGGCCGTGGTCGGGGCCATCCTGCTGGTCAACCTGCGCCACCTGCTGATGGGGGCGACGCTGGAACCGCGTTTCCGCGGCATCCCGCGGGCACGGGCCGGTCTGGCGCTGTTCTTCATGACCGACGAGCAATGGGCGCTGGCGCTGCGCCGTGGGCCGGAACTGACGCTGGCCTACTGGTACGGGGTGGCGGCGACGCTCTATCTGGCATGGCTCGCCAGCACGGTGGCCGGCACGCTGGCCGGGGCGCTGATCGCCGACCCGAACGCCTGGGGGCTGGATTTCACCTTCATCGCCGTCTTCCTCTGCCTGCTCGCCGGATTCTGGCGAGGCGTCGGCTCGCTGCCGCCCTGGCTGGCGAGCGCCGCCGCCGCGCTGGCCGTCCATGCGCTGTCGCCCGGCGGCACCTGGCACATCATCGCCGGCGCGTTGGCCGGCGGCGCCGTCGCTGCCGTTCAAGCCAAGTGGCAGGGGAGGGCGAGCGATGCTTGAGTCGCTGCATCTGGACTGGAGCCTCCTCGCCATCGTGCTGGGCGGGGCGCTGGTCACCTGGATGACCCGGATCGGCGGGCCGTGGCTGATCGCGCGGGTGCGCCTCGGCCCGGTGGCCAATGCGGCGCTGGAAGCCACGCCGGGTGCGGTGCTGGTGGCGCTGGTGGCGCCCGCCGCCCTGTCGCGCCCGTCCGATGCGCTGGCCGCCGCCTTCGTCTGCCTGATCGCCCGCCGTGTGCCGATGGTGGTGGCGGTGGCGGCCGGCGTGGTCGCCGTCGTGCTGCTGCGCCGCCTGCTGTAGCGACTGTTGCAAACTGCCGTCTGGTGAAGCGCGCGGGGGATGCCTATAAGTCGGGAATGACCGACCCGACCTCCGCCCCTGCCGCCGCCGCCGCGCCCGCCGCCTTCGACCCGCACGCCCTGCCGCCGCTGCGCGACGTGATCGCGCGCTTCGGGCTGGAGGCGCGCAAGTCGCTGGGTCAGAACTTCCTGCTCGACCTGAACCTGACGGGGCGGATCGCCCGCTCGGCCAACCTGCCGGCCGGCACCACCGCCATCGAGGTCGGTCCCGGTCCCGGCGGCCTGACCCGCGCGCTCCTGGCGACCAACGCGGTGAAGGTCATCGCCATCGAACGCGACCGCCGCTTCATCGAGGCGCTGCAGGACGTGATCGAGGCATCCCAGGGCCGGCTATCCATCGTCGAGGCCGATGCCCTGACGGTGGACCCGGAGGACCTCGCCCCCGCCCCGCGCGCCATCGTCGCCAACCTGCCCTACAATGTCGCGACACCGCTTCTGCTGGGCTGGCTGGCGCGGATCGAGGCCTATGTCAGCCTGACCCTGATGTTCCAGAAGGAGGTCGCAGACCGGCTGGTGGCGAAGCCCGGCAGCAAGGCCTATGGCCGGCTGTCGGTCATCACGCAATGGCGTTCCGACGCCCGCGTGCTGTTCAACCTGCCGCCGCGGGCCTTCACCCCGCCGCCGAAGGTCGAATCGACGGTCGTCCATCTGACCCCGCGCGCCAACCCGGAGCCGGCCGACTGGCGCGCGCTGGAACAGGTCACCGCCGCCGCCTTCGGCCAGCGCCGCAAGATGCTGCGCCAGAGCCTGAAGTCGCTGGGCAACGCCGAAGCCCTGCTGGATGAGACCGGCCTCGCCCCGACCGCGCGGGCGGAGGAGATCGACGTCGCCGGCTTTGCCGCACTTGCCCGCGCCTTCCGTGCCCGCCATCCGCTGGAGCCACCGTCGGAGAGGACTGAATGATCAGGGTCACGCCCCGCATCAGCCTGGACGAAAACGAACTGCAGGAGGAGTTCGTCCGCGCCTCCGGCCCCGGCGGCCAGCACGTCAACAAGACGGAGACGGCGGTCCAACTGCGCTTCGACGTGAGGCGCTCGCCGAACCTGCCCGATCCGGTGCGCTATCGGCTGGAGCGGCTCGCCGGCTCCCGCCTGACCCAGGACGGCGTGCTGATCCTGGTCGCCGACCGCCACCGCTCGCAAATCCGCAACCGGGAAGACGCCCGCGAGCGCCTGATCGACCTGATCCGCGACGCCGCGGCCCCGCCACCGCCGCCCCGCCGCCCGACCAAGCCGACCAAGGGCTCCAAGGAGCGGCGTCTGGAAGGGAAGGCCAAGCGGTCGGAGGTGAAGAAGATGCGCGGGAACGTTAACGACTGAGCGGTCCCGATCTAGAGAGCCATTTTCATCTCGACATCGTCATAGTCGACCCGTAATCCGTCCTGATCGTCGATCAGACCGGCCTCGACCAACGCGGTCACGTCCATGTGGACGTTGCGGTAATCGCGGCCCAGCGCCCCGGCCAGCGCCCGGATGCTGGCGGTCGGCGTACGGTGCAGGTAACGGAGGATTTCGAGCCGTTTCGGCGTCAGGATCCTGGCCATTCCCTCGAAAGACTCGAAGGTGATGTGGTGTTCCCTAATGGTCTCTCCGGCCTCATGACGGCGGAGCGCATCCTTGATCGCAGCCGCTTCGGCCTGGAGATCGACACCGATGTGGATCTGAAGCGTGGTCATAACCTACCCTCTCTAACCGCGGCGACTTCGGTGAAGAACTGGTCGATCAACTGCTCGATGGTTTCGAACCGAACTGGCGATTCCTGACCTCGAATGTGTTTGTGGTCGCCTTTGCCCTTCTCATTGTCGTATCCGACGATCCGTTCGCCGTCCTTGCCGTAGAACAGGCTGTATTTGTACCGGTGTTCCGATGGCGGCACCGGAACCGCGACTGACCAGACCCGCACCTGGACAATGCTTCCGTCGTCGTAGACGGTCTTGCGGGATAGGAGGAGCGCGGCTTTGTGCATGCATCAATATAAGCCGTCCCTGCGATGTGGTGAAGCCACATATGGCAAGCTACCACATCGGACTATGCGCCGCCCTGCAGTCGCTGAAGAAACCGGCGCTCCAAAGCAGGCAGACATGCCCGCCATGAGGCAGGCGCATTGGACGGTTCAACCATCCCGTGCCAGCCTTTGCTCTTCGCTTGCCCGTGAAACATTCCCCCGTGAGGACAAATCCGGGGCCGGAGACGTTCGATGAGTCATCCATCCGCCAGCGCCGCCCTGCCGTCGCCGACCTCGGCCCGTCTGTCGGTCGGCTTCGCCTGGGTCGGGCATACGCTGATGCACATCGTGTCGGCGTTGTTCCTCACCATCGTGCTGGCGCTGGAAACCGAATGGAAGCTCTCCTATGACGAACTGATCCGGCTGTGGACGCTGGGCGCCTTCATGATCGGGCTGGGGGCGCCGCTGGCCGGCTGGCTGGGCGACCGCTGGAGTTCGGCCGGCATGATGGCGGTCTTCTACCTGATGACCGGAGGCGGGGCGGTGATGGCCGGGCTGTCGGACGGTCCGGAGATGCTGATGTGGTCGCTGGCCCTGCTGGGGCTGGGGGCGTCGATCTACCACCCCGTCGGCATGGCCTGGATGATGGCGAATGCCGAGAATCGCGGCAAGGCGATGGGCTGGCTCGGCCTGTTCGGCACCTTCGGGGTCGCCACCGCCGCCATCGTCGCCGGCAGCCTGACGGAATGGCTGAACTGGCGCATGGCCTTCATCATCCCCGGCGCCATCTGCCTCGTGATGGGTGCCGCCCTGGCCCTGCTGATCATGAGCGGCATCGTCCAGGACCGTCACGCCGACGTGAAGCCGCAGCCCAAGCCCTCGCGCGGCGACGTGGTGCGCGCCTTCTTCGTGCTGTCGCTGACCATGGTCTGCGCCGGGCTGATCTTCAACGCCATGCAGGTCGTGCTGCCCAAGCTGTTCGAGGCGCGGCTGGGGGGCTGGCTCGGCACCGGTACACTGGGGGTCGGCGGGCTGGTGACGGCGGTCTATCTGATCGCGGCCCTGCCGCAGATGATCGGCGGCGTGCTGGCCGACCGCCATTCGCTGAAGCGGGTCTATATGCTCTGCCTGCTGGTCCAGATTCCGATGATGGCCGCGGTGTCCGTCCTGGCAGACCTGCCGCTGGTGGCCGCCGCCGCTTTCGTGGTCATCGCCTCGCAGACGCAGATCCCGGCGGAGAACATGCTGCTGGCCCGCTACACCCCGGACAAGCACCGCGGGCTGGCCTTCGGCGCCAAATACATCCTGTCCTTCGGCGCAGGCCCGCTGGCGGTTCAACTGGTCGCCTGGGTGTACGAGCGCACAGGCGAGTTCACCATGCTCTACCTGACCCTGTCGGCGCTGGCCGCCCTGGCCTTCGCCGCCGCCCTTCTGCTGCCCGACGACCGCCGCAAGGCCGAACCGGTGGCGGAGCCGCTGCCGGCGGCGGAGTGATCCGCCGCCGGATTGAGGGGCTTTACCCCAGCGTCTTGTTCAGCGCCTGGTCGAGGTCGGCGATGATGTCCTCCGGCGTCTCCAGCCCGATGGACAGGCGGAGCACGTCGGGGCCGGCGCCGGCCGACGCCTGGGCTTCCGCCGACAGCTGGCGGTGGGTGGTCGAGGATGGGTGGATGATCAGCGACCGGGCATCGCCGATGTTGGCGAGGTGGCTGAACAGCTCCACGCTCTCCACCACCTTCACGCCGGCCTCGAAGCCGCCCTTGACGCCGAAGGTCAGCACCGCACCGGCGCCGCGCGGCAGGTACTTCTGCGCGAGCGCGTGGTACTTCGACGACTCAAGCCCGGCATAGCTGACCCAGCCGACCGCCGGATGGCTTTCCAGGAACTGCGCCACCTTCAGCGCGCTGTCGGCATGGCGCTGCATGCGCAGCGGCAGGGTCTCGATGCCGTTCAGCGTCAGGAAGGCGTTCATCGGCGCCTGGCTCGGCCCCAGGTCGCGCAGGCCCACGGCATGGCCGTGGATGGTGAAGGCCAGATGGCCGAAGGTCTCGTGGAAGCGCAGGCCGTGATAGCCGGGATCGGGTTCGCTCAGCGCCGGGAACTTGCCGGACTTGCTCCAGTCGAACTTGCCGCTGTCCACCACCACGCCGCCGACCGAGGTGCCGTTGCCGGAAAGGAACTTGGTGGTCGAATGCACCACCAGCGTGGCGCCCCACTGGATCGGGTTGATCAGGTAGGGGGTGGCCAGCGTGTTGTCGACGATCAGCGGAATGCCGGCGTCGTCGGCGATCTTCGCGATGGCCTCGATGTCCGTCACCACGCCGCCGGGGTTGGCGAGGCTTTCGACGAAGATCGCCTTGGTCTTTTCGGTCAGCGCCGCCTTCACGGTGTCGACGGTGTCGGTGTCGACGAAGCTCGGCTGCCAGCCGAAGGCGCGCGGGAAGCTGATGCCGAGCTGGTTCAGCGAACCGCCATAGAGCTTCTTCGACGCGACGATGTGGTCGCCGGGCGCCATCAGCGGGAACAGCGCCAGCAACTGCGCCGCATGGCCGGACGAGGTCGCGGTGGCGCCGGCGCCGCCTTCCAGGTTCGCCAGCCGCTCTTCCAGAACCGCAACCGTCGGGTTGGTCAGGCGGGAATAGATGAAGCCGACCTTCTGCAGGTTGAACAGCGAGGCGGCGTCGTCGACATTCTCGAAGACGAAGCTGGTGGTCTGGTAGATCGGCGTCTGCCGCGCGCCCGTCGCCGGGTCGGGAGCGGCGCCGGCATGGATGGCGCGGGTCTCGAAGCCGAAGCTCTTCTGCTCAGTCATCTGCGTGATTCCCCCAAATTTTCAGATCAGCTTTTTGAACGATTTCGTCGGCGCCATGCGGCGCGTCACCAGCACGTTGGAATTGACCCCGATCCGGCCGATCTCGCCGTAGAGGCGCTGGATTTCCATCTTCGGGCAGCGGTCCATCACCACGGTCAGTCCGGCGGCCTGTGCCCGCGCCGCCGCCTCGTCGTTGCGGACGCCCAGCTGCATCCAAACCACCTTGGCCCCGGCGGCGATCGCCTCGTCCGTCACCCCGCCGGCGGCGGCGGAGTTGCGGAAGACGTCGACCATGTCCGGCGGCTCCGGCAGATCCTGAAGGCTGGCGTAGACGGGCAGGCCGAGAATGGTCTGGCCGGCCATCTTCGGGTTGACCGGGATGACCTGATAGCCCTTGTCGCGCAGGTACTTCATCACGAAGAAGCTGGCCTTCACCGGGTCGGCGCTGGCGCCCACCACGGCGATGCTCTTGGCGCTTTCCAGGATGCCGCGCAGGAAGGCGTCGGTGTAGTCGGCGGGCTCCGTGATCTTTTGCCCGCCCGTCTTGGGATCGGTCATCGGCCGCACCAGACCGGCGTGCGCTTGCCCAGGAAGGCGTCGATGCCCTCGGCGGCATCCTGCGCCATCATGTTCTCGGTCATCACCTTGGCCGCATAGGCGTAGGCGCCCTCCGCATCCAGATCGATCTGGCGGTAGAAGGCCTCCTTGCCGGTGGCGAGAGTCAGCGGCGATTTGGACGCGATCTTCGCCGCGACGCTGTCCACCACCTCGTCCAGTTGGTCGGTCGGCACCGCGCGGTTGACGAGGCCGATGCGCTCCGCCTCTTCCGCGTCGATCAGGTCGCCCAGCAGCAGCATCTCCATCGCCGCCTTGCGCCCGACCGCGCGGGTCAGCGCCACCATCGGCGTGGAGCAGAACAGCCCGATATTCACCCCCGGCGTCGCAAAGCGCGCCTCCTCCTCGCAATAGGCGAGGTCGCAGGTGGCCACCAGCTGGCAGCCGGCGGCGGTTGCCACCCCGCGGACCTTGCCGATCACCGGCTGGCGGACGCGGTTGATCGTCAGCATCAGGCGGGAGCACTGGGTGAACAGCGCCTCGTACAGCTCGCGCGACGGGGCGGCGCGCATCTCCTTCAGGTCATGCCCGGCGCAGAAGGCGCCGCCGGCCCCCGCCAGAACCACGGCGCGCACGGAGCGGTCCTCATGAATGGCGTCCAGCGCGTCCTGCAACGCCGCCATCAGCCCCACCGACAGGGCGTTGCGCGCCTTCGGCCGGTTCAGCGTCAGCGTGGCGATCCCATCGCGGTCCTCTCGCAGGACCAGCGGGGCGTGGGGATCGTGTGTTGAAACCGCGGCGCTCATGGTCGTTGTCCTCCCGTATTCCTTTGGTTGCGCACCGCCGGCAGCTTAGCGCGCCGGGCCTGCGGGCGACACGGGGAACCTGCAGGGCAGGGACAATGAGACGACAGGTGGAGAAGGAATTCAACGGGTAATTTTGCTATAACTCCTCAAAAAGCTACTATATTAATAGGGAATATGTCTGGGCAACGCGGTGCGGACCGATGTCCGGCCTGGGCGTCAGCGATGGTCAGACCGAGAAGTGAAGCCGTCCGGCGATGTAGCTCAGGCGGGTCTCGACCATGTCGCCAGCCCGGACCCGCCGGTCGATCGTCAGGAATTGCAAAGCCTGCTGCCAGTGGCGCGACTCCGAACCCGGAGCGGTGGACAGCACCGTGTCGTCGTCGATGTGCAGTTCGAACCAGAAGGCGATGGCGTGCAAGGCACCGTCGGCGGCAATGGAGAGGCGGGCGGACCCGACCGGACCATGCGCGGGTGGATTGCGCAGGTCGATCCAGCAGACATCGGTCGCCGGCCCCAGCGGCCGGTGCGGCAGATCGTTCAACGCCAGGACCATGTAGGAGGGGTTGCGATACGCCTCCAGCCGCGACAGGTCGAATCCGGCGATGGTGCCGACCGGGTTTGCGCTTCGCAAGCCGGGGCATTCGATCGGCATCGCCTTGATGACCGCGCCTCGCGGCAGGATCACGGCATTGGGCTTCACCAGGGCGCGCGCGGCCTTGGCCACGCTTGCCGCCGCTCCTTCGCCCAGCAGTCCGGCGTCGAGGATTTCTGAGATCAGCAGATCGGCCGGTTCGGGAAGATCGATCCCGACGCGCAGTTCCGACGACCGCTTGTTGATGACGGTGATCCGGTCCGACAAGCCGTTGTCGGACACGATTCCCCTCGCAAGCTCCGCCAGCGGTCGCGACAGTTCGCAGCTGTAGACATGGGCGGCGCCGGCCCGGGCGGCCATCAGGGCGAGCAGGCCCGCACCGGTGCCGATCTCCAGGACGATCATGCCGGGCTTCACGGCTGAGTCGATCGCCCGCTGATAGGCGGCATTGCGCGCCTGATCCGCCAGCATGGTGAAATGCCAGGCGGGAAATTGTCTGCCAAGCACAAGGCGCAGATCGAGTTGGGCTGCCTGGAAGGAAGGCTTGACGGCCAGCGCCCGGCGGTATCCCGCGGTTGCCGCATCCATCCGGTGCCGGTCCTTCTCGACGGACGCGAGGCTGTACCATGCCTCGGCATCGCCCGGCGTCAGCGCGAGGGCCCGGCGGTAGCCTGCGGACGCGGTCTCCAGGCTGCCCGATTCGTGATGAAGGCCGGCGCGGTTGAAATGGGCTTCTGCCAGATCCGGAACTTTGCGGACCAACCTGTCAAGGAGGGCGATGGCGCCGTCCACCGCGCCGGATCGCGAGAGAGCCGCCGCGGCGCGAAGGATCGACCCGAAGGAGTCCGGAACCAGACAGGCGACCCGCAGGAACAGGGCGGCCGCCTCGGCCGGCCGATCCGCTTCCAGCAGTTCGGCTGCCGCATGAAGGGTTGCGGCATGCGCCGGCGAAAGCAGCAGGCAGGCGCGAAAGCTGTCCAGCGCCTCGCCCTCGCGTCCAAGCCGGCGCTGGAGAACGCCGCAGTTGAACAGCGTCTCCTCCTTCAGCGGCTCGAGACGGCCGCTGCGGCGGGCGATGACCAGCGCCCCGGCCGGGTCGGCGATCATGGCGGCGAGATTGCCCAGTGCATCCGGATGATCGGGTTCCAGGGCAAGGGCCATACGGTAGCAGGTGCGGGCTTCGTCGTTTCGCCCGAGCGCCTTCAGGGCATTCCCCGCGTTCGACCGGTAGGTGGCCTGCTCCGGCGCGAGACGGATCGCCGTCCGGAAGGACGCGACTGCATCCGTTGCGCGCCCCATCTGCGTCAACGCGACGCCGAGCAGATGATGGGCATCCGCTTGGCCGTAATCCGCCTCGATGATGCGGCTGTAAAGCGTCGCCGCGGCATCCAGCCGACCGGAGCCGTGATGGTCGAGGGCGGCAAGCAGGGCTTCACGGATGGTCGCCATTGCTCAGTCCCCGCCATACGCCGCCGTTCGTTCGGTCAGGATGCCTTGGCGGTCTTCTTCTTCGGTGCGGCGGCTTCCGCCGGTGCGTCCTTGGCGGCCTTGGCCTTGGTCGCCTTCTTGGCGGCGGGCTTCTTCGCAGGCGCCTTCGCCTTGGCGGGCTTTTCCACGTCGGCGCCCTCGGCTTTGGCCGGCTCAGCCTCCTTCGGGGCCTTGCCCTTCTTGGCGGCGTCCTTGGCGACCTTGGCGTCGATCAGTTCCAGCGCCTGTTCCAGCGTGACGCTGTCCGGCTCGGTCCCCTTCGGGATCGAGGCATAGACGCTGGCGTGCTTCACATAGGGGCCGAACCGGCCGGAGCCCATGGTGATCGGCTTGCCGGTCTTCGGGTGGTCGCCCAGCGTCTTGGCCGGCGCCGACGCCTTCTTGGCCGCACCGGCCAGCAGATCGACGGCTCGGTTGATGCCGATGGTCAGCACGTCGTCATCGGGCGTCAGCGACTTGTAGACGCTGCCATGCTTCAGGTAGGGACCGAAGCGGCCGATGCCGGCGCTGATCTCCTCGCCCGTCTCCGGGTGGTTGCCGATGGTGCGGGGCAGGGCCAGCAGCTTCAGCGCGGTGTCGAGATCGACGTCCGCCGCGGCCATGCCCTTGGGCAGCGACACCCGCTTGGGCTTCGGCGCCTCGTCCTTCTTCTTTTTCTTCGCCTTGGGCTTCTTGCCGTCGGCAGCGGGCTCTTCCGCCACCGGCTCTTCCGGCGGAGCGACAGCCGCGACAGGCGCCGGGCCCAACTGGATGTAGGCGCCGTAGGGGCCGCGGCGCACCGTCACCGGCAGGCCGGTCTCAGGATCGTTGCCCAGCTCGCGCGGTCCTTCCTGCGCCTCGCCGTTCTCGTCGTTGGCGACGGCCAGCGGCCGGGTGTAGCGGCATTCCGGATAGCGCGAGCAGCCGATGAAGGCGCCCATCTTGCCCAGCTTCAGCCCCAGCCGGCCCTCGCGGCAGACCGGGCAGACGCGCGGATCATGACCGTCCTCGGTGGCGGCGGGGAAGAAGTGCGCGCCGAGTTCGTTGTCGAGCGTGGTCAGCACCTGGGTGATCGTCAGATCCTTGGTGCCGTTCACCGCCACGTCGAAGGCGGTCCAGAAGTCGCGCAGGACGGTCTTCCAGTCGATCTTGCCGTCGGAGATCTCGTCCAGCTGGTTCTCCAGCTCCGCGGTGAAGTTGTACTCCACATAGCGGTGGAAGAAATTCTCCAGGAAGGCGGTCACCAGCCGGCCGCGGTCTTCCGGGATGAAGCGCCGCTTGTCCAGCCGGACGTAGTTGCGGTCCTGCAGAACCTGGAGGATCGAGGCATAGGTCGACGGCCGGCCGATCCCCAGCTCCTCCAGCTTCTTGACGAGGCTGGCTTCGGAATAGCGCGGCGGCGGCTGGGTGAAATGCTGTTCCGGATTGATGTCGCCGCGGGCCAGGGCGTCGCCCTGGTCCATTGCGGGCAGGCGGCGTTCCTGCTGGTCGTCCTCGGCCGCGTCGTCGCGGTCCTCCTGATAGACCTTCAGGAAACCGTCGAACACGACGATGGAGCCGGTGGCACGCAGCACCACGTCCTTCGAGGGGCCGGCGATGTCCACCGCAACCTGATCCAGCACGGCGCTTTCCATCTGGCTGGCCAGCGTGCGCTTCCAGATCAGCTCATAGAGGCGCAGTTCATCCTGTTCCAGATAGCCGGCAACCGAATCGGGGCGGCGCTGCAGGTCGGTCGGCCGGATGGCCTCGTGGGCCTCCTGGGCATTCTTGGCGGCGGTCTTGTAGACGCGCGGCTGGGCCGGGACGTAGCGCTCGCCATACTGGGAGCCGATCAGGCTGCGGGCGCCGTCGATGGCCTCCTGCGACAGGCTGACGCCGTCGGTTCGCATATAAGTGATGAGGCCGACCGTCTCGCCGCCGATGTCGACGCCCTCATACAGCTTCTGCGCGGTCCGCATGGTGCGGGTGGCGCCGAAGCCCAGCTTGCGCGAGGCCTCCTGCTGGAGGGTGGAGGTAGTGAAGGGCGGCGACGGGTTGCGGCGGCTCTGCTTGCGCTCGACCGTCGAGACGGCGAAGGCCTGCGGGCGGATCTTCGCCACGGCGGCTTCCGCCGCCTCGCGGTTGGGCAGGCCGAACTTGTCGAGCCGCTTGCCGTCCAGCTGGGTCAGCGACGCGGTGAAGGAGGCCCCGGCCGGCGTGGTGAAGCCGACCGCGATCGACCAATATTCCTGCGGCTTGAAGACCTCAATCTCCGACTCGCGCTCGCAGATCAGGCGCAGCGCGACCGACTGCACGCGGCCGGCCGATTTGGAGCCCGGCAGCTTGCGCCACAGCACCGGCGACAGGGTGAAGCCGACCAGATAGTCCAGCGCCCGGCGCGCCAGATAGGCGTCGACGAGTTCGCGCGACACGTCGCGCGGGTTGGCGATGGCGGCCTGCACCGCGCTCTTGGTGATCTCGTTGAAGGTGATCCGCTGGACGTCGCGATTGTCGGTCAGGTGCTTTTCGCGCAGCAGTTCAGACAGGTGCCAGGCGATGGCCTCTCCCTCGCGATCCGGGTCGGTTGCGAGATAGACGCGGTCGGCCGACTTCACCGCCTTGGCGATCTCGTCGATGTGGCGCTTGGAGCGGTCGCCCAGCTCCCATTCCATCGCGAAGTCTTCATCCGGGCGCACCGAGCCGTCCCGCGCCGGAAGGTCGCGGACATGGCCGAAGCTGGCGATGACGGTATAGTCGTCGCCCAGATACTTGTTGATGGTCTTCGCCTTGGCCGGCGATTCGACGATGACGACGTTGCTGCCCGGCAAGAAACCAGCCCTTCGCGTATGCCCACCCAAACCACGGCGATGCCGATCAGGCGAGAGAGACCTGATGACCGGGAAGACGCTGGACTCGGCCGGCAAGCTCAAGTTCCAGAACCACGGTCAGCACCACCGGAGCGGACAATTGGCACCCGCGGACGAGTTCGTCAATGGTGACGGGCGAGGGGCCGAGGTTTTCCAGCACCAGGGCGCGTGCCTTTGCAAGGTCGGATTCGTCCGGTTCCGTGGTGGGGCCGGGGACCAGTCCGGCGGCGCTGAACAGGTCTCGCGGCCGTTCCGCCAGCGTCGGCGGCCGCAGGTTCTCGATGGCGCGCAGCACGTCGTCGGCCCGTTCCACCAGCGTCGCCCCCTGGCGCAGCAGATTGTTGGTGCCGTGGCAGCGCGGGTCGAGCGGGGAGCCGGGGACCGCCATCACCTCCCGCCCCTGTTCCAGCGCCATCCGCGCGGTGATGAGCGAGCCGGAGCGCAGCGCCGCCTCCACCACCAGCACACCCAGCGACAGGCCGGAGATCAGGCGGTTGCGGCGGGGGAAGTGACGCGCCTGCGGCTGGGTGCCTATCGCGCTTTCCGCCACCACCACGCCCTGTGCCACGATGTCGCGGTAGAGTCCCTCGTTCTCAGGCGGATAGACGACGTCGATGCCGCCCGCCAGCACCGCGGCGGTGCCGCCGGCGATCGACCCGGCATGGGCGGCGGTGTCGATGCCGCGGGCAAGGCCGGAAACGACCAGCAGTCCGGCCGCGCCAAGCTCCCGCGCCAGCGACTCGGCGAATTTCTTGGCGTTCAGCGAGGCGTTGCGAGCGCCCACGATGGCGACCGCACGCCGCTTCAGCAGATGGGCGTGACCCGCCACCGACACCACCGGCGGCGCGTCGTCGACCGCGGCCAGCGGTTCCGGGTAGTCGGGTTCGCAGGCGCAGATCAGGCGGGCGCCGAAGCGGCGGTTCGCCTGCATCTCCCGCTCCGCCTCCGCCTTGGAGGCGACGCGCAGCGGCTTGGTCCGCCCGCCGCGCCGCGCCAAGTCCGGTAGGGCGTCCAGCGCCGCACGGGCACTGCCGAACTGCTCCAACAGGCGATGAAAGGTGATCGGTCCCACATTCTCGGTGCGAATGAGGCGGATCCAGTCGAGCCGTTCGGCATCGGACAAGGGGCGGCGCGGTTGTGTCATGCTTGGATTTTATACAACCGATCCATGCGGGGCATCAACATGCGAACGTATGGCGGCGCGATCTGCCGGATAAATCTCCTCGCAATGGTTTGCGTCGTCGCCGCCGCAATCCAGCGGGTAGCGTCGTGCCGTCCTTCTGCCTCCTTGAACTCCACAGCGGCCATGGTAGCTTTGTGGGCAGGAGGTGACGCGAGTTTCCATCCTGAAGGCGGAGCCGGCTTTCCGGCCCCGCCCGTCGGCCCTTAGCTATCCCGGTCCTTGTTGAAGCCGGTTTCCAGCTCGATCTTCAACTTGAACCAGAAGCGGTCGAGCCACTTCAGGAACTTCTTCACTCGCGTCACCTCCTTTCGGATCGCCGGCCGGGATACCTCCCTGCCGGCCCGGCAACACCATGTGGAACCTGCGCGTGTGTCAATTGCGGCGGGGTGTCGCGTGGCTTCGTTGCCGCTAAAGGTAATGAAACGCCAATCGCAAGTAATATAGTTTCGGTCCGTTGACGCCCGTGTGCGATGACAGTCTTCCATCAAGGCGTGTCGCAGTGAAGAGCGTTCTCAATTAGAAATTAGGAAATTCCGTTAAATCAGTGGTTTGTGATTTTTTCGGAATAGCGACTTATGCCGGAGTTTCCCCAATAGAACCGCGTTCATTGCTATGTATCATAGGCTCCAGACCATGGACTGGGGGTGGGCGGTGTTCGGACGGGGGAAAATCAACCAGGCGCTGGCGCGGAAGTTGTCGGCGCTCGATGCTCTGCGGGCGAAGGTGATGGTGGCCGACAATGATCTGACCATCGTCCACGTCAATCCCGCCGTGGTCTCGCTGCTGCGCGAAGCGGAGGGCGACCTCCGCAAGGATTTGCCCCGTTTGGACGTGAGTCGTCTGGTTGGCAGCAACATCGACGTGTTCCACAAGAATCCCGACCACCAGCGCCGGTTGCTCGCCACCCTGACGAAGCCGTACAACGCCACCATCAAGGTTGGCGGCCATCAGTTCGACCTGCTGGTCACCCCGTTGACGGAAAACGGGCAGCGCATCGGCTTTGTCGTCGAATGGGCAGACGCCAAGGAGCGGCTGGAGAATCTCGACTATGCGGCGCAGATGGCGGCGATCAGCCGGTCGCAGGCGGTGATCGAGTTCACCACGGACGGCACCATCACCAAGGCCAACGACAATTTCCTGAAGGTGATGGGCTATCGCCGGGATGAGGTGATCGGGAAGCATCACAGCATGTTCGTCGAACCGGCCCAGCGCAACAGCGCCGACTATGCCCGCTTTTGGGATACGCTTCGCCGCGGCGAATTCCAGGCTGCGCAATACAAGCGCATCGGCAAGTCCGGCAATCCGGTGTGGATCGAAGGCGCCTACAACCCGATCTTCGACGATAAGGGTAAGGTGACGAAGGTCGTGAAGTTCGCGGTGGACATCACCGCCCAGATCGCCCTCCTGAACAATCTGAAGGTGATGATCGACAAGAACTTCGGCGAGGTCGATCAGGCGCTTCACCTGTCGCTGGGCGAGGCGGGCTCCGCCAATGCCGCCGCCGGCTCGACGTCCGCCAGCGTCCAGGCGGTGGCCGCCAGCGCAGAGGAACTCGTTGCCTCGATCGGCGAGATTTCGCAGAGCATGACCCGCGCCCGCGCCGCAACGGACGGCGCCTTCGACCGCACCGTCGCGGTGGGGGAAAGCACCGACCGGTTGGCAGCCGCCGCCCAGGCGATGAATGGTATTGTCGGGCTGATCAACTCCATCGCCGGCCAGATCAACCTGCTTGCGCTGAACGCCACCATCGAAGCGGCCCGTGCCGGAGAGGCCGGCAAGGGCTTCGCCGTCGTGGCGTCGGAGGTGAAGAACCTCGCCAATCAGGCCGGCAAGGCGACCGAGCAGATCTCGGCGGAGATCGAGGGCATCCAGTCGACCTCGATTGAAGTCGCCGGTGCGCTGAACGCCATCCGCGAGGCGGTTGCCGTCGTGCGGGAGCATGTGACCGGCACCGCCTCGGCAGTCGAGGAGCAGAGCGCCGTCACCCAGAACATGTCGGCCAACATGCAGACCGCGTCGGCCGCCGTGGCGACGGTGACCTCCAACATCGCGGCGATCTCCACGGCGGTCAGTCAGGTGGCCGGAGCGGTCGAACGGACCAAGGAGGCGGCGCACGTCCTGGTCCGCTGACCCTGCTCCGCTGACCCTGCTCCGGTGACAGCCCCGGCCTTCCGGCTCCGTGTCAGCGCTTGTGGAACACCGGCGGGCGCTTTTCGAAGAAGGCGGTGATGCCCTCCTTCGCTTCGCCATGGTGCAGGGCTTCGACGAACAGGTCGCTTTCGCGGGCGAGCTGGGTGGCGAAGCTGCCATAGGCCAGTTCCATCAGCTTCTTGGCGCGGCCCATGGCGCCGCTCGGGCCCTCGGCGATGGTCTTTGCCCAGGCGACCGCATCCGACAGCGCCTGTCCCGGTGCCGTGACGCGGTTGACGACGCCGGCCGCATGCAGGCGGGCGGCATCCACCGGGCCGCCGGTCAGCATCAGTTCCGCATAGAGCTGGGGCGGCAGCGCGCGGGCCAGCGAGGCCGAGGCGCCGCCGTCCGCCGTCAACCCGACCTTGACGTAGGCGGTCAGGAACTGCGCGTCCTCCGCCGCGACGATCAGGTCGCAGGCCAGCGCCAGCGAGAAACCGGCGCCGGCGGCCGGTCCCTCCACCGCGGCGATGATCGGCTTGGGGCATTCGCGCATGGCGCGGACCCAGCCGTGGAAACGCTCGATCCCATCCCGGTTCTCCGACCGCGAGCGGCTGCCGTGGTGATAGAGGTTGTTCAGGTGCCCGCCCGAGCTGAAGGCGCCGCCGGCCCCCGTCAGCACGATTGCGCCGATGTTGGGATCGTGCGTCGCCTCGTCCAGCGCATCGCGGCCGGCGGCCATCATCCGCAGGCCGAGCGCGTTGCGGGTGCCGGTGTCGCTCATGGTCAGCACCATGACGCGGCCCTGGCGTTCCACCGTCATGCTGCCGGTATCCTGTCGTTCGTTCATGGTCGTTTCTTCCCCGGTTGTCCTTGTCCGGCGGAGGGGGCCTCGCCGGATGGTAGAGCCACTGTGACAGCGGGAGGGCACCGCTCCAATCCGTACGACCGGTATAGGAAGAAGCCGGATTTCGCGGAAAACGCCTGTTCTTCCACAATACCCCTTCCTACATTGGGGTGAGGCCGATCGCCGCGGCAGCGCCTGGCGGGCCGGGATGGCATGACGGACGGGCGGAGGCGGGGAATGGCGCTGGCTCTGGACCGGCAGGGGGATCGGCAGGGGCGGGGCAGGGGTGGCGGGAAACGGCCGGTCGTCGCCGCGCCCCTGCCGCCCTACGCCAACCGCACCATCATCCTGGTGTGCGTCCTCGCCTTCGTGCTGCGGCTTCCGCCGGAGTCCTTCGCCTTCGTCCCCGCCTATTTCTTCGGGACGGTCGAACTGGCCGGGCCGCTGCCCACCACCGCCTTATGGCGCGGATTGTTCGGGCATGTGCTGATCCATGGCGACCTGACGCACCTGACCTCCAACATGGCGGTACTTTTGCTGCTGGGCGACGTGGTGGAGCGCGAGGCCGGGCATCTGCGCTTTCTGCTGCTGTTCTTCGCCGGCACCGTGGCAGCGGCGCTGACCGAGGGGCTGCTGGCGGCAGACCGGATGGCGCCGCTGATCGGGGCGAGCGGAGCGATCTGCGCGCTGATGGGTGCCTTCCTGTGGATGCGCCCGCGCTTCGGGCTGCTGTCACGGCGCCTTCCCCGGCGGCTCGTGCAGGGAGCGATCGTCGTTTTCGCGCTGCTCAACGCGGCGATGACGCTGATGCCGCCGCCCGCCGGCTCTCCGTTGGCGGAAGTCGGATGGGGCGCCCATGCCGGCGGGTTGTCCGCCGGGTTGCTGCTGGGGGCGCTGCTGCTGTGTCTGGCCGGCCCGAGGCGGCCGGCAACCGTCGGGTAGCGGCGTCCGGTAGCGGAATCCGTTGGCGCCTCCAGAGCGGTTGCAATCCGTCCCCATGCCCGAAATACTCGCGCCATCGTCAGCGGGAGAGAGCGGACCATGGGGAACGACGCGGTTCTGGGCGTGATCGGCGGCAGCGGCCTTTACGACATCGACGGGCTGGAGAACACCCGCTGGGTCAAGGTGACGACACCCTTCGGCGACCCGTCCGACGAGCTGCTGACCGGCGAATACGAGGGCCGCAAGCTGGTCTTCCTGCCGCGCCATGGCCGCGGCCACCGGATTCCGCCGTCGGACCTGAATTTCCGCGCCAACATCCATGCGCTGAAGCAACTGGGCGTGACCGACATCCTGTCGGTCTCCGCCGTCGGTTCGCTGAAGGAGCATCTTCCGCCCGGCACCTTCGTGGTGATCGACCAGTTCATCGACCGCACCTTCGCCCGCGACAAAACCTTCTTCGGCAGCGGGCTGGTTGCCCATGTGGCGCTGGGCCATCCCGTCTGCGGCCGGCTGGGCGACCTGATCGAGCAGGCGCTGGCCGAGTTGGACATCCCCCACCAGCGGCGCGGCACCTACATGGTGATGGAAGGGCCGCAATTCTCCACGGTCGCCGAATCGAACCTCTATCGCAGTTGGGGCTGCGACGTCATCGGCATGACCAACATGCCGGAGGCCAAACTCGCCCGCGAGGCGGAGATGTGCTACGCGACCGTCGCCATGGTCACCGATTACGACTGCTGGCACGAGGGGCACGACCATGTCTCGGTCGATGCGGTGATCAAGGTTGTCGTCGCCAATGCCGGCAAGGCGCGCTCGCTGGTGTCGGCCCTGGCGCCCAAGGTGGCGCATCGCGACGGCCCCTGCGCCCAGGGCTGCCACACCGCGCTCGACAACGCGATCATGACCGCCCCCTCCCACCGCGACCCGGCAATGCTGGAAAAGCTGTCGCTGATTGTGAAGCGTACGCTGGGGTGACTCGTTGCGGGTTGAACCGTTGCCGGCGGCGTGAAAACGCACTATTTTCGGGGAAGGCGTACCGAGGCTGCTATCCCCGGTACGCCGACCCGATCAGCGGTTCAGATACTCAAGCACCAGCTTGAGCAACTGCAACAGCAGGATCAGGAGAGTGAGGATTTGGTTCATCCTCTTGCCCTCCGTTAGTGCGGCGCGGGCGGTGGCCGTTCCACCGCCCCGACCGCGGCGCAAACATGCCAAGCATCCCCGCCGGTTGGAAGCTGCAAGTTGTATGTAATTTCGCGCGCTCGCTTTTGTGCGTGCGCAAAGCGCTTGCCCATGACATGGGAAAGTGACTTCGGCTGCCTGATCGGCCCCTGAACGAAAGTAGGGGTGTGTGCCTTTCCGGACGTCGAATATATCATCGGTACACGTAACCATTCGGGTGACGGCAAGACGGTTCCGCGGTTGATCGATGCGGCTGATGGATGCTCCCAGGAGCAGACGCCGGTCTTGGCATGCTCCCGCGATGCATTGCTTTGAAAATCCCCGGGGCGGCGGCTGACTGCCGGCGCCGGTACAGTCGCGCGTACGCGCTGTATTTTCCACGCGGTGGAATAGGACGGGAATGGAAGCCATGCATTTTGACGAATTGCCGGAAAGCCGCTGCGATTTCTAGGATTGTTCAGGCACCATAGTGTCTGCTGTTCGGCGAAAGACGCCTTCACGCAATGGGCGTCATGGCCATAACGATGAGGAAACGTTCATGAAGCGCCGTTCCTTCCTGACCTCGGCCGGCGTTGGCGTCGCTGCCAGCACGCTGGCGGCTCCCGCCATCGCGCAGTCCCAGCCGGAAATCCATTGGCGTCTCGCGTCCAGCTTCCCCAAGAGCCTGGACACCATCTACGGCGGTGCCGACACCATCGCGGCGCGCGTCGCCGCGGCGACCGACGGCAAGTTCACCATCCGCCCCTTCGCCGCCGGTGAAATCGTCCCCGGCCTGCAGGTGCTGGATGCCGTGCAGAACGGCACGGTCGAATGCGGCCACACCGCCAGCTACTACTATGTCGGCAAGGACCCGACCTTCACCTTCGACGCGACGGTGCCGTTCGGCCTGAATGCCCGCCAGCAGAACGCCTGGATCTACAATGGCGGCGGCATGGCCCTGCTGCGCGAGTTCTTCGACGGCTACGGCGTCGTGAACTTCCCGGCCGGCAACACCGGCGTGCAGATGGGCGGCTGGTTCCGCAAGGAGATCAAGACCGTCGAGGATCTGAAGGGCCTGAAGTTCCGCATCGGCGGCTTCGCCGGCCAGGTTCTGTCCAAGCTGGGCGTCGTGCCGCAGCAGATCGCCGGCGGCGACATCTATCCGTCGCTGGAAAAGGGCACCATCGACGCCGCCGAGTGGATCGGCCCGTACGACGACGAGAAGCTCGGCTTCAACAAGGTCGCCAAGTACTACTACTATCCGGGCTGGTGGGAAGGCGGACTGAACGTCTCGCTGCTGGTCAACAAGCAGCAGTGGGAACAGCTGCCCAAGCAGTACAAGGCCGTTCTGGAGGCCGCCTGCTTCGAAGCCAACGTGACCATGGCTGCCAAGTACGACGCCGAGAACCCGGCGGCGCTGAAGCGTCTGGTCGGCGGCGGCGCCCAGCTGCGCCCCTTCCCGCGCGACGTGATGGAGGCCTGCTACAAGTCCGCCACCGAGCTGTATGACGAGACCGCGAAGACCAACCCGAAGTTCGCCAAGATCTACGAGCCGTGGAAGAAGTTCCGCGACGACGAGTATCTGTGGTTCCGGGTGGCCGAGAACTCCTTTGACAACTTCGCCTTCACCGCCGGCCTGAAGCGCTGACGGCCGTATCGGCAGGCCAAATCGGCAATCAAGGCCCCCGCGACCCGCCCGGTCGCGGGGGCTTTTTTCTTGTTCAGGCCGGGCGGCCGGGCGCGAGCAGGTTGGCGATCATGGTCTGCACCACCTCGTCATCCTGGTTGAAGGTGGTGGTCTTCACCCGCAGCACGCCCTGGTCAGGGCGCTTGGCGGAGCGCCGTGCCTCCAGCACCTCCATCTCGATGCGCAGCACGTCGCCGGGACGGGTCGGGCGGGGCCAGCCGATCTGGTCGACGCCCATGCCGATATAGCCGCCGGCCAACTCCGCGTTGCTGCCCACGATCATGCGCATCGTCATCCCGGCAGTATGCCAGCCGCTTGCCGCCAGCCCGCGGAACAGCGTGTCCTTCGCTGCGTCCGGATCCAGGTGGAAAGGCTGGGGGTCGAACTTCTCGGCATAGGCGACGATCTCCGCCGTCTCGACCGTCAGCGGTCCGCCGGTGAAGCGGTCGCCCACCGTGACATCTTCGAAATAGCGCATCCCCCGGAACTCCGTTCGTTGTGGTGGTCAGGGCCGGATCGGCCGGCTATGATACAGACCTGTCTCTTCCGCCCGATGGTAGAGACAGGTCTGTATCATTGTCAACGGCCAAGCTTGCAGCGGGGCCGTCCTGAACGGGTGGGGTGGGATGGCAGAAGCGGCAACGGTCAGGAAGCCGGCGCGGGAGCGGATTCTCGATACGGCGGCGGAACTGTTCTACCGCGAGGGTATCCGCGCGGTCGGCATCGACACGATCATCGCCAAATCCGGCGTCGCGAAGATGAGCCTGTACCGCAACTTCGAGTCCAAGGACGACCTGGTCTGCGCCTATTTGGAGCGCAACATCGCCCAGCATGCCGCGTGGTGGGACCGGGTGACCGCCCGCCATCCCGGCGACCCGCGGGCGCAGATGAAGGCGCTGTTCGTCGCGCTCGGCCACTGGATCGACCACCCCAAATTCCAGGGCTGTCCCTTCACCACCGCCGCTGCCGAACTGCGCGACCCGGCCAACCGCGCCCACGCGCTGGCACTGGCCCACAAGCGCATGGTCCGCGACCGCCTGCGCGCGTTGGCCGCCACCGCCGGCGCGGACAATCCGGACCGGTTGACCGCGCAACTGCAATTGCTGATGGAAGGCGCCTACGCCGCCGGCCGCGCGTTGGATCTGGGTCCGGGCAACGGGGCGGTGGCGAGTGCGGCGGCGGCGCTGATCGACGGGGCTTGTGGTGGAGAGCCCTCGGCCGACGGATGCCCCCACCCTAACCCTCCCCCGCTGGGCGGGGGAGGGGACGAGCGCTTGTGCGGGAGAGTGGCGGCAGTCCCTCCCCCGCGGTCGGACCGACCTTAGGTCGGCCGAGAGCGGGGGAGGTTAGGTGGTGGCATCGTCAGCCGACGCCTTCCCAAACACCACCTCGAACGCAAAAAAGCGCCGCAGGCCAGACCTGCGGCGCTTCTTCAATTCTGCCGATTGCGTCAGTCGGCGCCGATGCGGTCGCGGACGGGCTGGCCGGGACGGTACTCCTGCAGGCGGGTGGCGCGCAGGCCACGCATGCCGTGGCTGTCGATCAGCCGCTGCCAGGACAGGAACTCCTCCACCGACAGGGTATAGCGGCGACAGGCCTCCTCCAGGCTGATCAGGCCCGATCGGACGCCGGCGACCACTTCCGCCTTGCGGCGCATCACCCAACGCTTAGTGTCGGGCGGGGGAAGGTCGTTTTCGGTCATGGGACGCCCCTCAGGACCAATGACCGATGCACCGGCCGCAGAGTCGTCGGCGGTGTCGAGTTCTATGAGTGCCATGCGCGGACGCTCCAACCCAAACTGTGGATTCCACGATTTCGGGGTACTTTAGGCGCCGGCACTTAACAAATGCCTAAACGATAGGGTTAACTTTTTATCGCGGGTTATCCCTTAACCCGAACGGACAGTCGGGGCGACGCGCTCGTCCGGCGGCCGGAGATGGCCGGCCGCCCCATGAGGAATGCCCGGCAGTAACGCCTGTCAGTAAACCGTGGTCAATTTAGACAGGGGGACTTCACGGGCGCCGATGTTCAGCACGGTTTCGCCGTCCTTGCTGTTGCCGATGCCGGCGACGGTGCCGAAGGTGTAGGTGGTCGTCTTGATGATATCGTCCTTGTTCTCGGCCACCGGTGCGACGTTCATCCTGTAGGCGCCCGGCTGCACGGCGCGGCCGTTGTTGTCCTTGAAGTCCCAGTTGACCGCATGCTTGGTCCCTGCGCCGGTTTCACCCTTCATGGAGCGGATGATGTTGCCCTTGTCGTCCAGGATGTCGACGCGGACCGACTTGGCGGAGGTCGCCAGCTCGTAGCCCAGCGGGGCCTGGGTCATGCCCTGGGTGTACTGGAAGCCGTCGCCCTCGAAGGCGACCATGCGGCCGAGATAGGCCAGGTTGGTGGAGGCGGTGCCGGCGGACTGCAACTGCACCAGCTTGTCCAGGCGGCTGTTGGTGCCGATGTTCTGCTCGACGTTGGCGAAATCGACCAGCTGCTTGGTCATGTCGTTGGTGTCGAGCGGCTTCAGCGGGTCCTGGTTCTTCATCTGCGTGGTCAGCATGGTGAGGAACGTCTGGAAATTGTCGCCCAGGCCCTTGGTGGCCGACGCCGTCTTGTCGGCATCGGTCTGCGGGGTCTTGGCCGTCTCGGTCGCCGTCTTCGACCCGGTCGACAAGCCGCCCGAATAGGTGCCGTACTTGTTCACGGTCGGGGTGGTGGTGGCGTTGGTCGTGGTCATGGCGGTCGTCCTTCGTGGCTCTTGCGGCCGGTGTCTTGAGTGCGGCGGGCGTGCTGCCGGGGTCAGGCGCGGATGTCGAGACGTCCATTGCCGAGCGTCGCGGTGTAGGCGGCGGTTTCGGACGCGTCCTGGTCGCCGCTTCCGTCGAGGCTGCGGCCGCGCCGGCCCGCTTCGTTCCCCTTGCCGTCGCCCCGCCCGTCATTGCCGAAGGGGTTGCCTTCGCCGCGCAGGCTGAAGTTCAGGCTGTTGGAGTCCGTCTGCAGTCCAGCCTCTTGCAAGGCGCGTTCCAGACCGCGGCTGTCACGCTGCAGAAGTTCGAGAGTCTGGGCTCTTTCCACCGCGACCATCGCGCTGACCCGGCCGTCGGCGCCGATGTCCAGCTTGATGTCGATCCGCCCTAGTTCGGCCGGGTGCAGGTTGATGGTGAACTGGTCGACCTCGTCGCCGACCTGCTTCTTGATATGGACGGCGATCTGGTCATGGACGCCCATCGGCATGCCGGCGCTGCCGCGCGACGGGCGCAGCGTCGCGGTCGCCTGCGGCTGGTCGATGCCGGGAATGCCGCCGGGAATGCTGCCATGCATCCCTTCCATGGCGGCCAGCGCCGGATGGGTGTGGACGCCGGCAGCGGCATGGGCCGAGCCCGCGACGGCGCCTGCGCCCTCGAGCCCCTCCAGCGCGCCGGTGGCCTTGGCGGCGGCCGACGCGGCAACCGTTTCCGCGACCGGAGGAACCGCCGGAGCGACGGCGGGCGGCTGCGGCATGGCCTGGGATTGGGCATCGTTCCGGCTGCCGCCATCGGCGCCGGTCTGCTTGCCGCCCTGCTTGGCCTCGCCGGACTTCGCCTTCGCGGCGGCGAGCAGGTCGGCGAAGCGATCGGGCAGGGCGGTGTCGTCGTCCGGCAGAGCCTCCGCCGCTTCCTCGCCGTTTCGGGTGGCGCCATCAACCCCGGTCAAGGCTGCAGCCTGGGCCTGCCGGGTGCCGTCTCCGTCCACGGGCTGTGCATCGGCGGCGCTCTTTGCCGCGGCATCCGCACCGGCCTGCGCCGCACCCGGGGGGCCGGCCGTGGCCTGAGCCTGGGCCAACTGGGCGGCCAGTTGGGCGGCGGGGTCGACGGCACCGGCCGTTGCGCCACCGGCGACCGCGCCAGCCGCCGCAACCGCCGCATCGCCGCCCTGGCCTCCATCGCCGGCCGTACCGGCGGCGGACTGGCCGGGCGCCGTCAATCCGGCGAGGATCAGGTCACTCGGCTGCGGGACCGGCGGCGGCAACGCCGGTTCCGCGGTGGCGGTCAGGGGCTGGTCGGCAGTCTGCTCTTCCGCTCCGGCATCCTCGGCGGGCGCGTCGCCGGTTCCGCCCCCCTCGGCCATCGCGGCGTCGATGTCCGCCTGTGCTGCCCCGACGTCCGCAACCGCCGCATCCGCCTGATCGCTCGCCTGCGCCTGATCGGCGCCGGCGGTCTCCGTGCCGATCTTCGCCGCATCGGACTTCACCGCATCGGATTTGGAGGTGGTGGCCTTGGCGGTGTCGGACTTGGAGCCATCGGCCTTGGAGCCATCGGCCTTGGCGGCATCCTTCGGCTTGTCGCTCCCGACCTGCTTGCGGTCGTCCTGACCGGCCTGGACCTCGCGGTCGCCGTCCGTCCTGGCGGCCTTCGGTTCCTGGGTCCGGGCAGGCTCGGCATCCGCATCGCTCCGGCGCGCGGCCTGGGCGCGGGTGTCGCGGCCGAGTTCGGGCTTGGGCTCCGCCCGGACCGGGGTCTTGCGCTGGGCGTCGGCGGTGCGGGCGTCGCGGGCCTCCTTCGCCTCGTTGGCGGAGTCGCGGGCGGCATCCGCGGCCTGCTCGCGCTTGCGCGCGGCGGCGTCGGCCAGCATGCGGTCCATCATCTTGGAGAACAGGTCGTTCTTCGCCGCCGTCCCCTGCGCCTGCTGGGACTGGCCGAGACCGTCGAACAAGGATGCGGCGATGTTGTTCGATTGGATATCCATGGAACGGCCTCTCAGGACGGCGGAGCGCACCGGCAGCGATGCGGCAAGATCAATGCAACGGGCGGGCCAACCGCCGGACGGGCTCCGCCGGGGTGCCGGGGAGGGGCAGGGCGGCAGTTCCGGCCCCATGGCATGGCCGCGACCGGCAAAAACGTCCCCCTGTGGGGTCTTTCTTGCCGCGGCGCCTTGCCGATGCCGGCTCACCGATCCCCGCAAAGAAAAAGGCCGCCTCCGATCGGGAGGCGGCCGTCCGAAACAACTCGGCAGTCACGGATGAAGGCTGTCGGCGAGCGTCGCTCAAAGCCGGGTGTTGAGCGCCGCCGAGGTGCGCGGGCCGCTCGGCGGCGGGGAATAGCCGCGGCCGCCGCCCATATGCGCGGCATAGGCGGTCGCGGGCGCCTTCTGCTGGCGGGTGATCACGGTGACCACGGTATCGACCATCACCTTCTGGGCCTCGCCGCCGATGCGCAGGGCCTCGGCATTGTCGGCGGTGGCGGCATAGAGCTTGCCGGTCGCCTCCTTCAGCGCCGTCTTCATCTCCGCAGGCAGCGCCATCAGCCCCTCGCGGTCGACGCGCAGCAGGCGGCTGATCTCCTCGTAGACCAGCGTCATCGGCTGCTTGTCCCGGACGATCTGGGCCAGTTCCTTCGCCGGTCGGCGGGCGCGGACGGCGGCGGCCTCGCGCTCCAGCAGGGCGGTCAGGCGGCCCATCAGCTCGATCAGGGCCACCGCGCGCTCCTGCGCATTCTTCGGCAGGTTGGCGGCCGGCTTGGACTGCTGGGGGAAACGGACGTCGACCTTATCCATGGCTGGCCTCCTGGGCGCGAAGAAGCTCTCCGTAAACCTGATTGGCGATGCCGAAGCCGCCGCGCTGGGTGATCTGCTTGCCGAACTGCTCGATCAGCATCGGGCGGAACATCTCCTCGCCGCGCCCGCCGCCGAAGGTCTCGTCGGTGCCGATCCCCTCGAACATCGGGCCCAGCATCTGCGAAATGAACTGGCTCTCGAACTCGTTGGCGGACTTGCGCAGCTGGGCAAGCTTTGCCGGGTCGGCCTTTGCCTCCAGATCGGAAATCCTTGCCTGGGTGCGCACGCCGAAACCGGCGGAAAGGGCGGAGCTCATGGACATCAGATCACCTCGATCTCGGCTTGCAGGGCTCCGGCGGCCTTGATCGACTGGAGAATGGCGATCATGTCACGCGGTCCTACGCCAAGCGCATTCAAGGACTGTACCAACTCCTGCAGCGTCACCCCGGCATTCATCACGGCGAGGCGGTTGTTGGACTGGTCGTCAACCTGGATGTCGGTGCGCGGCACCACCGCGGTCTGGCCCTGGCTGAAGGGGCCGGGTTGGCTGACCTGCGGGGTTTCGGTGATGCGGATGGTCAGGTTGCCCTGGGCGATGGCGACGGTGGAGATGCGGACATTCTCCCCCATCACGATCACGCCGGACTTCTCGTCCACCACCACGCGGGCGACCTGATCGGGTGTGATGCGCAGCTGTTCGATCTCCGTCACCAGCCCGACCACGTCGCCGCGCCGCGTCTCCGGCACGTTGATCAGGACGGAGGACGGGTCGGTCGCCTGGGCGCGGTTGCCGCGCAGCTGGATGTTGATGGCGGTCGCCACGCGCTGGGCGGTGGTGAAGTCGGGATTGCGCAAGGACAGGCGCAGGACCGGCAGCTCTGCCAGCGAGAACTGGATTTCCCGCTCCACGATGGCGCCGGAGGAGATGCGGCCGGAGGTCGGCACGCCCCGCGTCACGCTGGCCCCCTGGCCCTGGGCGGAGAAGCCCGACACCGCGATCGGCCCCTGCGCCACGGCATAGACCTCGCCGTCGGCGCCGATCATCGGGGTGACCAGCAGGGTGCCGCCCAGCAGGCTCTTGGCGTCGCCCATCGCCGACACGGTGACGTCGATGCGCGTGCCCTGGGCCGAGTAGGCGCCCAGCGTCGCCGTCACCATCACCGCCGCCACGTTCTTGGTGCGCAGGTTGGTGCCGCGGGTGTTGACGCCCATCCGCTCCAGCATGCCGGTCAGGCTCTGTTCGGTGAAGGGCGAGTTGTTCAGGCTGTCGCCGGTGCCGTTCAGGCCAACCACCAGCCCGTAGCCGATCAGCATGTTGTCGCGCACACCCTCCACATCGACGATGTCCTTGATACGGGCGGACGCGGCGATTGCCGGTGCCGCCTGGACACCGAGCGCCAGCAGGGCGGTCAGCACGACCATGACGGTGCGGCGGCGCAGAAGGCGAAGGGTGGTGGGGATCATGACGCGGACACTCCTGAACTCGTGCCCGGTCCTATACAAACGCCGTGCCAGATGCGGCGGACGGCCGCTTTCGGTCATTGCCCTGAAAAACGCCCGGAAGATGACGCGTTTCGGTCACAGCCGCCCGGCAATTTTTGCCCGATTGCGGCAAGCCTTGACCGGATGTTAAGGTTGATCCATCTACAGTGCGCGCGTTTACGCATCCTTTACTGCAAACGGTTGCACGGATCATGAAAGTCGAAGGCACCGGAAACATACGCGGCAGCGGTTCGGTTCGCCGCACCGGGAAGGCCGAAGGCTCGTCCGGCGCCGCGTTCTCCAAGCAGCTGGTGGGAGAGACCGGCTCCGCCCACGGGGTCAGCGGCACCGCCGCGACGGCCGGGATCGCGGGCGTGCTGGCCCTGCAGGAGGTCGACGCGACCGACGACGCCACCGCGCGTGCGTCGCGCGGCAAGATGCGGGCCGAAGAGATGCTTGACCGGCTGGAGGAAATCCAGCACGGCCTGCTGTCCGGCACCCTGTCGGTCCAGAAGCTGGTGGATCTCGCCAAGGTGGTCCAATCGCGCCGCGCCCAGGTCGACGACCCCGGCCTGGCCGAGATTCTCGACGAGATCGACCTGCGCGCGCAGGTGGAACTGGCGAAGCTCACCTCCTGACCTGCCGGCGGCCATCCGGCCGCCTCACGCGCCCCGGTTGGGGCGGCGGATTCGCCACGGTCACAAATCTTTTTTATTCCAAGGGCTTGTTTGGTCGTTGCGGGGGCGAACCATAGGGTTGCGGTCCTGACGTGGCGTGCCTATACTCCGCGCCGCCCGGATCACCCCTTTTTCGCTGGATGCTTTCGGATGACGTCGCCGCTTCTGCCCCAGAACTATTCCCCGTCGGAAGACGAGGAGTTCATGAACCCGATCATGCGGGAGTATTTCCGCCAGAAGCTGCTGCGCTGGCGCGCGGAACTGCTCGCGGAATCCACCGGCACGCTGAACAGCCTCCAGGAAGGCGGTATCCAGGAACCGGATATCGCCGACCGCGCCTCGGCGGAGACCGACCGCGCGCTGGAACTGCGCACCCGTGACCGCGAACGCAAGCTGATCTCCAAGATCGACGCGGCGCTGGAGCGCCTCGTCGACGGCAGCTACGGCTATTGCGAGGAGACGGGCGACCCCATCTCCGTCCGCCGGCTGGATGCCCGCCCGATCGCGACGCTGAGCCTGGAAGCCCAGGAACGGCACGAGCGGATGGAACGGACCCAGCGCGACGACTGACGCCGCGCGGCCGCAAGGGACTGTTGCCACCCGTCCCGGTCGCCGGCGGCTCATCCCTGCGCTATCGCTGCCGCCGTCACGCCGTTCTGGCAAAGGCATCGGTCATCCCGACCGGTGCCTTTGGCATGTGCGCAGCGGGCGTGCGATTGGGCGGGCGGAACCAAAGCCAGCCCTCCGGGGTTCGGAACGGCACGGCATACGGCGGTTCCGACTCCGGGGGACGATCCATGGACAACGAGACCTTCAACCTCGACCTGCGCAAGTTCCTGAAGCAGGTCGGCGTGACCTCCCAGCGGGAAATCGAACTGGCCGTCGGCCGCGCACTGGCGGACGGCCGGTTGGACGGAGTGACGTCGCTGCCCGTCCGCGTGGTCCTGACCGTCGACGGCATCGGCCTGACGCACGAGGTCACCGGCGACCTGTCGCTGGAAAAACCGCCGGGGTGAGGCGTCAGGCGGAGTGGAGCTGCGGGGTGATGCTGAGGATCGCCGCGGTCATCCTGCGTTCGTTCCACGGCACGTCATGGTGGGCCAACTTGAGATAGCGGCTGTTGGGATCGCGGACCCATTCCGCCGGAAACAGGGCGATCGGCACGGCCACGCTCCGCCCGACGTTGCAGTCATAGGGGCGGCCTTCCAGGGCACAGGCCATTGCCCGGCACAGGTCGGCTCCCACCAGACCGCCGAGATGGCTGGTCTGGGTGGGACGGGCGTTGAATTCCAGGAAGACCGGCGGGCTGCCATCCTCCGGCAGGATCGCGTCGATGCCGCCGAAGCCGGAATAGCCGGTCATCTCCACCACACGGCGCGCGATGTCGATCAATGCGGGATGGTCTCCCACCTCGATCACGGACGCCGGACCGAAGGGCTCCGGCTGATGGTGAAGCGTGGTGTAGGCGAATCCCTCCAGCATCCGGCCGTGCAGCGCGCTGAACGATACCGATGCCGCCGGCCCCCGGATGAACTCCTGCGCGACAATTTTACCGTCTGTGGGCATCGCGGAGCCGTCTTCCCGTCGGCCGGTCACGGCCTGCGCCACAAGCTCCAGCGCCTCCCGGGGGCAGCCGGCCAGTTGAATCCCGCATCCGGCCGAGCTGTAGTCCCGCTTCAACAGCAGCGGCGTGCCAAGTCCGGCCAGATCGGCGACGCTGGTCTCACCGGGAGCGACGATGATCTGCCGTGGCGTGCGGATCCCGGCGGCGGCGGCCTGCTGCACGCAGTGCGATCGCACCGTCTCCCAGCATTGGCCTGCGTACCACGCCCCGACCATGCGAAGACACCGCGCATCGGCACTGTCGACCGGCACCTGCTCCAGCAGCCGGCTGGCGGAGCTCAACACTCTGACGGCCCTTTCCTCGCAGGCGATCACGATATCGGCGCGAAGCTGTGCCGCGGCCCTTGCGGTGATCACGGTCAGGTCGTCGGGACCGAAGCCGGCGGGAAAGCAGTGCCTGCCGTCGATGCTGTCGCTGAACTCCAGCAGGGAGTTTTGCGGACAAATGGCAAAGACGCGAAAACCCGCAGCCTTCAGGGCCGCCGGCATTCGTGCCGTTCCGTGACGATACATCGCGCAGGACACCAGCAGAGCCGTCGGCATGAATACCTTCGTAATCGGTGGGCTACGCTGAAGGTTTAGCGCCATGGTCCTTGTGCCGCAATCCGAGGCACCCCACCGAAGGGCAGCTATGCATACCGGGATAGGTCGCCTCACGGCAATCCAAGTTGGCGCACATCTTGAGGAGCGAGGGGCTTTCGGCTAGGGATGGAACCGCGTTACCACCAGCCGGAAAGGCCTGACCGCATGAGCGACGATCCCGATTGCCTGGGCATGTGCGCCATCGACGGCGATGTCTGCACCGGCTGCGGCCGCACTCTGGACCAGATCAACGCCGCTCTGGACCGCGCCGACACCGACCGCGAGACCGATCCGCCGACCGGCTGAGATCGCCACCGGCCGCCCCGCCGGCTCCCCCGCCGGCCCCCCCGCCGGATAGTCGCGACGATCCGGTGCCTGTGCTGTTTCCTCATCATCGCCAATCCATACGCGACCGAGGAGCACCAACATGGCCGATCAACCCGACAAGCAGCAAACCGACGCCCAGCGCGACGACCTGCAGAAGCCCGCAGGCGATACCGACAAGACCGAAGGCGGCAAGATCGACAGCCGCACCGCGAAGGCCCAGGAGGAAGCTGCCAAGGACCGCGCCCGCGAAGGCGGCTACCAGTAAGCAGCACAAACGCGGCTGACGAACGGGGGCACCCCTGCGGGACGACCCCGTTCGCCTGTCGCCCATCGGCGCCGCCTGGACAGTCGTCAGCCCCTCTGCCAAAATCCCGTTGCGCCGAAGGGATGGCGTTGTTCGACACCTATTCGATGCAGGGGAATGTGAACCCTCATACCGGTGGCATGCTCACGGCCAGTTTCTCTGCCGCTCCTGCCTATCTGCAGGCTCCGACCACCCAACGGGTGGCTTGCTACGGCTATGGGGAACAATGACCGGCATTCTGGCCCGCCTCGGCAACGTCCTCTACTGGACAGGCTGTGGGATCGCCGCCCTGATTCTCCTCTTCGCTGCGGCCATGGCAACCGAGCTCGAGAGCGGGCAGAAGTGGAACGCGCTGTCCATCGCGCTGATGGCGGTCGTGCCGTGGCTGCTCGGCCGCGCCTGTCGCTATGTGCTGGCCGGGCGGTAGGGGGATGAAGCTCCGGCGCATCTTGAGGTGAGGCCACGTCACGGCAACATCGCCCCGGCACAACCCGCCGGGCGGCAGGATCTTCCCATCCGGCAGGGATGCGCACGAGCAAAGCGCCCACGCCGCATCCCCGCCATCACTCCGCGGACAATCCTCAGAACGGCATGATGATGTCGTACAGCTGCTGGCCATAGCGCGGCTGCTGAACGTCGCTGATCTGGCCGCGGCCGCCGTAGGAGATGCGGGCCTCCGCGATCTTCTCGTAGCTGATGGTGTTCTGGGCGGTTATGTCCTCGGGACGGATCACGCCGTGGATCTGCAGGTCGCGGACTTCGAAATTCACCCGGACTTCCTGGCGGCCCTGGATGACGAGGTTGCCGTTGGGCAGGGACTGCGTCACCAGCGCCGCGACCTTCAGGTCGATCTGCTCGTTGCGGTCGACCGAGCCCTTGCCGTCGTTCGAGCTGTTGCTGGTCAGGTCCACCAGGTTGGCGGCCGATGCGCCGGCCGGCAGGACGCGGCTCAGCGTACCGGCTTCCAGACCGAACAGGCTCGGCATGCCGGCATCCTCGGAATTGGCGCGCGACCGCTTGCTGGAGTTGGCGACCTTGGCGCTGTCGTCGATCGAGATGTTGATGGTCAGGATGTCGCCCACCTTGTTGGCGCGCTGGTCCTTGAAGAAAGCCTTCGAACCGTTCCGCCACAGCGAGTTCGGGTTGCGCTCCGTCGGCAGCGGGGTCGGCATCGGCAGGCTGACCGGCTGGTAGCCGGGCTTGGCCTGCGGGTCCTGGATGGTGGACAGCTCCGGCGCCTTGCCGATGTCGGCGATGCGCGAGGCGGCACCGCAGGCGGTCAGCGAGGTGGCGGCGGCGGCGATCATCGCGAAGCGGATCAGGCGGGCGGTCTTGGTGGCGGACATTGGAGCTTTCTCCTCACTGCGCGATGGTGCCGGGCTTTGCCACGGCGACGACGTTGGGGCCTGCGACCGTCGCTTCGACGATGCGGTTGGATTGGGTGTTCACGACGCGGATGACTTCGCCCTTGCCGCCGTCCTGCAGGGCCTTGCCCTGGGTGGTCAGCGTCATGGACGGCGTCGACAGGGTGATGGTGACCAGGGCTCCCTTGTCGATCATGCGCGGCGATTGCAGGTCGCGCAGGCGGACGGGCTGGTTGGTGGACACGCCGCGCCGGGGCGTCATGCCGATCAGCTGGGCGTCGGTGGCGGCGGTGTCGCTGGTGGTCTGGTCGGCGCGCACGTCCTGCCAGTCTATGTCGCCCGGGCCGATGATGTCGCCCGGGATGACGCGGCGCGACAGCACCGGAATCTGCACCACGCCGAAGGCGCGGCCCGACACCGGCAGGCGGATCTGGCTGCCCGTCACCACGATCTCGGCGGCGAAGCGGCCCTGGACCGGGCTGTAATAGAGGTTCTCCACCGCCAGCCCGCCGGCGCCCTGGGGCGCCCGCAGCTCCGCCGCGCGGCTGTCCAGTTCCATCTGGAGCCGGCCGACGGTGACCACCCGCGACAGGGCGTCCGACAGCACAGCCTCGACATGCGGCATGCCGTAGACGACGTCCGGAACCGGCGCCGTCGCACCCGCGGCCGGAGCCGTGGCGGCCTGCACTGCGACCGGGGCGGTCAGCAGGGCGGCGCCGAGGATCAGGGCGGGCAGGCGGCGGGCGGCGAGGTGGCGGATCATGGCGGTGGTTCCCGAATTCGAGGCTGAGGCGAGGCGCCGGCGGTGCCGCCGTTACCTCATCTGGCTGGCCTGCTGCATCATCTCGTCGGTGGTCTTGATGACCTTGGAGTTCATCTCGTACGCGCGCTGTGCGGTGATCAGGGTGGTGATCTCCTGCACGACGTTGACGTTGGAGGTCTCCAGGGCACCCTGGGTGACGCGGCCGAAGCCGGGGGCGCCAGGGTTGCCGGTCACGGCCTGGCCGGAGGCGCCGGATTCCATGAACAGGTTGTCGCCGGTGGCTTCCAGACCGGCGGCGTTGGCGAAGGTGGCGAGCTGGAGCTGCCCGACGTTCTGCGTGGCGGTCTGGCCGTCCAGCTTGATCAGCACCTCGCCCGACGAGTTGATGGAGATGTCCACCGCGTTGGTCGGGACGGTGATGTTCGGCTGGATCGGATAGCCGTCGGCGGTGACGATCATGCCCTCGGGCGACAGCTTGAAGTTGCCGGCGCGGGTGTAGGCGGTGTCGCCGCTGGGCAGCGTCACCTGGAAGTAACCCGACCCGTTGATCGCCACGTCCAGCTTGTTGTCGGTGATGTTCAGGTTGCCCTGTTCCAGCACCCGGGCCACCGCGGCGACGCGCACGCCGGCACCCACCTGGACGCCGGTCGGCACGATGGTGCCGGCATCCGACGAGGTCGAGCCGATGCGGCGGAAATTCTGGTACAGCAGGTCCTGGAACTCGGCCCGCTGCTTCTTGTAGCCGGTGGTGGTCGAGTTGGCGATGTTGTTGGAGATCGTCTCGACGTTGAGCTGCTGGGCGATCATGCCGGTGGCGCCGATGGCGAGGCTGCGCATGGTGGTGTTCTCCTCTCGTCGTCGGTCTGGTTCAGACGCTGCGGCCCAGCCGCTGAAGCATCGTGCGGATGCGCTCGTGTTCGTTGTCGATCATCTTCTGAGCCGACATGTACTGGCGCTGGAGCTCGATCATCTGCGTCATCTCGACCACTGGCTTCACGTTGGAACCTTCTAGCAATCCCTGTGCCACTTTGGTCTCGACCGGGGCGGGCTCGGGCTGCTCGTCGCTGACATACAGGCCGCTGCCGACTTCGGTCATCAGCTGCTCGTTCTTGAAAGTGACGATGTTCAGCTTGCCCACCGGGCCCAGCTCGGTGGCGACGGTGCCGTCGCCGCTGACCTTCACGTCGCCGGTGCCGGCCGGGATGGTGATCGGCTGGCCGTTGTTGGCCAGGACCGGCAGGCCGCCGGCATCCACCAGCTGGCGCTGGTCGTTCAGGCGGAAATTGCCGGCGCGGGTGTAACGGGGGCCGCTGGCGGTATCGACGGTGAAGTAACCCTGACCGGTCAGCGCCAGATCCAGCGGATTGCCGGTCTGGGTCATGGCGCCGTTGGACAGGTCGCGCACCACCGCGCGGTCCTGGACGAAGCTGACCTTCTCGTGCAGGCCGGGCTTTTCCAGGAATTCGGTGAACAGCATCCGCTGGTTCTTGTAGCCGGTCGTGTTCACGTTCGCGATGTTGTTCGACGTCACGTCCAGCTGGCGCCGCAGGGCCATCTGGTGCGACAGGGCGACGTAGATCGAATTTTCCATCTTGCGGCCTCTTCACCTTGCGAACGGATCGGGCGACTGCATCCGACCGGCGAAAGGGGTATTGCAGATGCCGTGCCAACTTCAACGAAGCCTGGAAAGACGCGGAGTCCGGGCCAGCCGGGGGCGATCCCGCCGCATGGGGCAGGGGATGCCGGGCAGAATCTGCCGGGACGGCGGCGAAGCTTGCCGGGTTCCACCGGGCAAGATTCTCCCGTTCCCGCCGCAGGGGAGCGGCGGCGGGGCGATGGGCGGCGGCCCGGCCGGTCCGAACGGACGGCTGGCCGCAACGGGGGCAAGTCCGAACGTGGCCGTGCCTGGTACGGCCGGGCGGTGGCGGACTGCCGGGCAGGCCCAATCAAGAACCGTGCCGAAACGGCCACAACAGGGTGAAACCTGCTCGTCCGGGGTGTCCCATCAGCCACTCGAAAGGAGTTATTAACTATCCCAAAAGTAGCTTTGGCATGGACAGACGGTAGGGCGGGCGGCGGATGCCTGCACCTGTTGCGCACCTCGAACGATCCAGGATGTCATGGCTGCCGAAACCGACGCCGGCGAACTTTCGACCGACGGCCTGCCGCGGAAGAAGTTCAGCGGCAAGAAGCTGGTTCTGTTCGTCGTCCTTCCCCTGGTCCTGCTGATCGGCGCCGGTGCCGGCGTCTATTTCTCCGGCCTGCTCGACGGCCTGCTGGGCAAGGAGGAACAGGCGGCGGAGGGTGAGCATGCCGCGGCGGAGGGCGAACACAAGGCGGAGCCCGGCAAGCCGGATCCGCATGCGGCTCCCGTCTTCTACGACCTGCCGGACATGCTGGTGAACCTGAACACCGGCAACAAGCGTCCGGCCTTCCTGAAGATCAAGATCTCCATCCAGCTGTCGAAGCCGGAGGATGTCGGTGCGGTCGAACATGTGCTGCCGCGCATCATCGACAATTTCCAGGTCTATCTGCGCGAATTGCGGCTGGAGGATTTGCGCGGGTCGGCCGGCATGTACCGGCTGCGCCAGGAACTGCTTCTGCGCATCACCGCCGCCGCCTATCCGGTGAAGGTGAAGGACGTGCTGTTCAAGGAAATGCTGGTCCAGTGAGGGCCCGGTCAGGTGGGGATGTGGACCGATGAGCGATACCGGTGAACTGAGCGAGGAAGAACGGCTTGCCGCCGAATGGGCCGCATTGGCCGAGGACAGCGGCGATGTCGGCGACATGGGCGGCGGCGGGTCGACGCGCGTCCTGAACCAGGACGAGATCGACAGCCTGCTGGGCTTCGACCAGGGCGGCGCCGGCGACGGCGACAACTCCGGCATCATGGCGCTGGTCAACTCGGCGCTGGTCAACTACGAACGCCTGCCCATGCTGGAGGTGGTCTTCGACCGCCTCGTCCGCATGATGTCCACCTCGCTCCGCAACTTCACCTCCGACAATGTCGAGGTCAGCCTCGACCAGATTTCCTCGGTCCGTTTCGGCGACTACCTGAACTCCATTCCGCTGCCGGCGATGCTGTCGGTCTTCAAGGCGGAGGAGTGGGACAATTACGGCCTGATGGTCGTCGACTCCGCGCTGATCTATTCCATCGTCGACGTTCTGCTGGGCGGCCGGCGCGGCACGGCGGCGATGCGCATCGAAGGCCGTCCCTACACCACCATCGAACGCAACCTCGTGGAACGCATGGTCCATGTGGTGCTGTCCGACCTGTCCGCCGCCTTCGATCCGCTGTCGCCCGTCACCTTCCGCTTCGACCGGCTGGAGACCAACCCGCGCTTCGCCACCATCGCGCGGCCCGCCAACGCGGCGGTGCTGGTCAAGCTGCGCATCGACATGGAGGATCGCGGCGGCCGGCTGGAGCTGATGATCCCCTACGCGACGCTGGAGCCGGTGCGTGAGCTGCTGCTCCAGATGTTCATGGGCGAGAAGTTCGGCCGTGACTCGATCTGGGAAACCCACCTGGCCTCGGAACTGATGGTG
>NZ_DASPIS010000028.1:0-48790 GCF_035628975.1 Azospirillum sp.
GCCAGCGCTTTCAAACGCGATCAGAGGACTTCCTCCATGCCCGATCCGAGGCATTTCACGACCCGTCGCGGCTTCATCGCCGGACTGGGCTTCGGCGCCGTTTCCCTTTACGGCGCCTGGGCGGCCTATGGCGCCGCTCCCCTCCCCTTCGGCCACACGGCGTCCGCCACACCCGAGCCGGAAACGCGCGGCCATGGCGGGAACAACGGTGGCAGCCATGGCGGCCATGTCGCGGCAGCCACCTCCAAAGCGGACGACTTCCGCCTGGAGCATGAGACCTTCCTGCGGACCTATGCGCAGACGGACGGCAGCGTCGATCCGCACGCCGCGACCCACGGCGACGCGCATTCGCACGGCCACGCACATGGCACCTCCCAGGGCGCCTCCCAGGGCGGCCACGCCGATGCGGGTCATGACGACGGCGGATCGGCCATCGAACCGGTGACCGTTTTCCTGATGGCGCAGAAATTCGTCTACAGCCCCGATCTGCTGCGCCTCAAGGCAGGCCAAGCCTACCGGTTCCGCATGATGGCGGACGACATCACCCATGGCGCCTCGATCCAGCTCGGCAGGGCCAGCCGGATCATCCGGCTGCGGCCGAACATCGTCAGCGAGCAGACGATCACCTTCACCAAGCCGGGCGAGTATCTCGTCTACTGCACCGTCTATTGCGGCCAGGCACATGACGCCATGCAGGGCCGCATCATCGTCGTCTGACGGGGGATCGATCATGGACACCATCCCGCATGACGCCCCGAACATGGTCAAATCCGGCCTGACGGCGCGCCTCCGCACCCTGCCCCGACCCGACAAGGCGTTGCTGAACCTGTTGTTCGGCGCCGCCCTGCTCGCCCTCGTCCTTGGACTTGCCGGCGGTCTGCTCACCGCGCTTGCCCGTGCCGGCGCCTTGACCTTCTTTCCCGACGACGCCTACCGGCTGCTGACCCTGCACGGGGTGTCGGTGTTCTTCTATTGGCTCTACCTGATCCAGGCGGCGCTTCTGCTGGCGCTGGCCGCGGCGGAGAACGGCCGGGGGCTCGCCCTGCGTCCGGCAGCCTGGGCGGGGGCCGCCCTGATGCTGGCCGGCTTCGCGGTCAGCGAGTGGATCTCCTATACCGGCACGCCGCTGCTCTATGACGGCAGCCCGGAACTGGCGGCGGACGATCCACGCTCGGTCGGGTTCTTCGCGCTCGGCTATCTGCTGCTGTCCGCCGGCCTCACGGCGTCCGCCCTCAGCGGCATCGCCACCCTGCTGCAGCCGCGCCGCCGGGGCGAGGCGGAGGAGTTCGGCGCGGTCGGATTCGCCCTGTTCGCCTGGGCCGGCTTCCTGATCGTCAGCGCCATCGCCGCCACCAACGCCTTCCTGCCCGGTCTGCTCTGGTCGCTCGGCGCCGGCCCCTTCCCGACCGACCATGGCACCGAATGGCACATCCTGTTCCACAACCTGCACTATCTGCCGCTGATGGCGACGGTGCTGGTCTGGTACGTGCTGACCCGGCATCTGACCGGCGTCACCTCGATCCACGGCGCCCGCCTGTCGAAGATCGTCTTCGCCGCCTATCTGGTCTTCGTCCCGCCGACCAGCCTCTATCACATGTTCCTGGAGCCCAACCTGTCGGAGGGCGTGCGGGTGGTGGGGTCGCTGCTGTCCCTGTTCGTTTCGGTCCCGACACTGGCGGCCTTCGCCATCATCGTCTCGTCGCTGGAGGCCAGCGCGCGGGCACACGGCGCCACCGGCTTCCTCGGCTGGATGCGTGGCCTGCCCTGGAGCAACCCGGCGATGGCGAACATGGGCTGGGCGGTGGTCAACATGATGGTCGGCCTCACCTTCGCCTTCGTCCTGATCCAGGGCGAACTGGCGCCGATGCTGAGCGACACCTTCTTCGTGCCCGGCTATTTCCATCTCTTCGCCGTCGGCGTGCTGACCCAGACCTTCCTGGCGGCGCTGATGATCATGCTGCCGGCGCTGAACGGCGGCCACCTGTGGCGGCCGATGCTGCTGGCCCGTATGCCCGCCCTGGTGACCGCCGGCCTGCTTGTGTTCGCCGCAGCCGGGATCGCGGCCGGCACAATGGGCGTGCCGCGCCGGGTGTTCGACATCGGCTATGGCGGCATGGCGCCGGCTGCATGGCCGGTCCTGATGGGGCTGGTCGGCATCGGCGCCAGCCTGTTCGCCGCGGCCCTGTCTGTCAGCGTCTATGGCGTCGTCCGCACCCTGCTGTCCGGCCGCAAGCTGTCGGCGATGGAGTTGCCGGCGGTCGACTGGAAGGCCGGGCAAAGCCGCATCGGCGCCGCACCCGCCTGGACCGGCCCGGCGTCCATCGCGGCGCTGGTGGCGGCCATGTACGTCTTCACCATCGCCGCCTTCCAATTGATCCAGTCGCTGCCGATCGCCGCCATCGGCGGCGGCCACGGCCATTGACCGCAGGAGACCCGCCATGAAGAACGACGAAGTCCGGCTGATGCTCGCCATCGTCGCGGTCTGGGCGGCGCTGGCCGCCGTCTATGCCCTCGTCCCCAGCCTTGGCATGCCCGGCTATGTCCGAGTCTGGGGTGGAGGGGCCGTGCTGTTCCTGCTGCTTGCCATCGTGCTGACCCTGGCAGGAAGGGGCCGGAACGCCGGGGAAAGCACGCGAACCTGACCGGATGGCCAGGAAGTATTGCCTGTTTTTCAATCACATGCCGGCATTCTGACCGGCCGGAGGGCCGCCCCCGTCAGACGGGTGGCGGTCCCGGCCGCTGGCATCTCTGTTGCATTTGCATGTATGGCACGCACGCACCCATGGATTCGGGGTAACATTCCCGGGTAGTCATGGGCTTAGGCGTGTCAGCCGCCCTGCTGCCGAAGACGGGCGGTCGACGAAACGCGGCGAACCATACGCGGCCAACGATACTCTGCGACGAAGGGGATTCACGATGTCGGTTCGGGGGATGGGGGATCTGGGCATGAAGGACCTGGGCATGGGTGTAGCGGGAATGACGCGCCGTGCGGTGCTGTGCGGCATCGCCGCGGTCGCCTTCGCGGCGGCGGCCGGCGGCTCCCTGCCGGCGCTTGCGCAAAGCAAGCTGAAGGTCGCCGGCATCTACACCGTTCCGATCGAGCAGCAGTGGGTCAGCCGCATCCATGTCGCGCTGAAGGCCGCCGCCGACCGCGGCGACATCGAGTATGTCTGGGCCGAATCGGTCGCCAACACCGACTATGAGCGCGTGATGCGCCAGTATGCCGAGGCCGGCCAGCAGCTGGTGTTCGGCGAGGTGTTCGGGGTGGAGCGCGCCGCCCGCGCCGTCGCCAAGGACTATCCGAAGACCGCCTTCGTCATGGGCTCCAGCTTCAAGCCGCAGGAGCCGAACTTCTCGGTCTTCGACAACTACATCCAGGAACCCGCCTATCTGTCCGGCATGGTCGCCGGCGGCATGACCAAGTCGAACGTGATCGGCATGGTCGGCGGCTATCCGATTCCCGAGGTCAACCGCCTGATGAACGCCTTCATGGAAGGCGCCAAGGAGGTCAACCCGCAGGTCAAGTTCTCCGTCAGCTTCATCGGCTCCTGGTTCGACCCGCCGAAGGCCAAGGAAGCCGCCTTCGCCATGATCGACCGTGGCGCCGACGTGATGTACGCCGAGCGCTTCGGCGTGTCGGATGCGGCCAAGGAGCGCAAGGTGCTCGCCATCGGCAACGTCATCGACACCCAGCCGCAATATCCGGACACCGTCGTCGCCAGCGCCCTGTGGCACATGGAGCCGTCGGTGGAGCGCGCCATCGCCGCGGTGAAGGCCGGCAGCTACAAGGCCGAGGATTACGGCCCCTACAGCATGATGGCGCACAAGGGCTCCAGCTTGGCGCCGCTCGGCACCTTCGAAGCGAAGGTCCCCGACGCCATCAAGGCGAAGGTCAAGGAGCGCGAGCAGCAGATCCGCGACGGCAAGTTCACCGTGAAGGTCAACGACGCCGAGCCGAAGTCGACGATGTGACGCCCGGCGCATTCCCGATGTCATCACCCGAGTTGTCATCACCCGTGAAAGGCGGGCCGGAGGTCGTCCTCCGGCTCGCCGGCATTTCGAAACGGTTCGGCCCGCTGCTCGCCAACGACGACATCTCGCTGACGCTCCGCGCCGGCGAGGTGCTGGCCCTGCTTGGCGAGAACGGCGCCGGCAAGACCACCCTGATGAACATCCTCTTCGGCCATTACATCGCCGACGAGGGCAGCATCGAGGCGTTCGGCCGTCCCCTGCCGGCGGGCTCGCCCCGTGCGGCGCTGGAGGCCGGCATCGGCATGGTCCACCAGCATTTCACCCTGGCGGACAATCTGTCGGTGCTGGACAACATCGCGGTGGGGACCGAATCGCTGTGGCGCTGGCGTTCCGACCGGGGCGCCGCCCGCCGCCGGCTGCTCGACCTTTCCCAGCGCTTCGGGCTGGAGGTGCGGCCGGATGCGCTGGTCGGCGACCTGTCGGTCGGCGAGCGGCAGCGGGCGGAGATCCTGAAGGCGCTCTACCGCGACGCCCGCATCCTGATCCTGGACGAGCCGACCGCGGTGTTGACGCCGCAGGAATCGGCCGGGCTGTTCGAGACCCTGCGCAAGCTGACCGCCGACGGGCTCGCCGTCGTCTTCATCAGCCACAAGATGAACGAGGTCTTCGCCGCCAGCGACACCGTCGCCGTACTGCGCGCCGGAAAGCTGGTCGCCACCCACGCCACCGCCTCCACCGACCGCGCCAAGCTGGCCGAGCTGATGGTCGGCCGCAGCGTCAAGCCGCCGGCCCCCACCCCGCTCAGCCCCGGCGAGCCGGTGCTGGAACTGGCGGGCGTCACCGTCGCCTCGGACCACGGCCGTCCGCTGCTGGACGGGGTGGACCTGACGGTGCGGCGCCATCAGGTGGTCGGGATCGCCGGCGTGTCGGGCAATGGACAGACCGCGCTGGCGGAACTGGTCAGCGGCCTGATCCGCCCCGGCTCCGGCCGTCTGTCGCTGAAAGGCAGCGTGGTCGAGCATGCCAACCCGGCCGACATGGTCCGGCGCGGCGTCGCCCGCATTCCGGAGGACCGGCACAGCGCCGGTCTGGTCGGCGCCATGGCGGTGTGGGAGAATCTGATCGCCGAGCGCTACCACGATGCCGCCTTCTCCCGCTTCGGCGTGCTGCGGCGGGGTGCGGCGCGGAGCTACGCCCGCGAGGTGATCGAAGAGTTCGACGTCCGCTGCCCCGGCCCCGATGCCCGCACGCAGCTGCTGTCGGGCGGCAACATGCAGAAGCTGATCCTGGGCCGCACGCTGGCCCATGGGCCGGACCTGATCCTGGCGAGCCAGCCGACGCGCGGGCTCGACATCGGCGCGGTGTCCTATGTCCACAGCCGGCTGCTCGACGCCCGCGCCGCCGGAGCCGGCGTCCTGCTGATCTCCGAGGATCTGGACGAGATCCTGGCGCTGGCCGATTGCGTCACTGTCGCCTATCACGGGCGCCTCACCCCGCTTCTGCCGCATGACCGGGTGTCGGTCAGCCAGCTCGGCCTGCTGATGGCCGGGCATTGGGACGTTTTGCGCGATATTCTGCCGGAGACCCAATTGGAGCATGGCGATGCGGCTTGAACCGCGCACCGATACCCCGCTCGCCCTGCGGCTGCTGGCGCCGGTGGGCGCCGTGGTCGCGGCGCTGGCGCTCTGCGCCCTGCTGGTCGCCTGGACCGGCGCGCCGGTTCTCCGTGCCTACGGCCTGCTGTTCGAGGGCGCCGTAGGCTCCCGCTTCGCCCTGACGGAGACGCTGACCCGCGCCACCCCGCTGATCCTGACCGGCCTTGCCGCCGCCGTCGCCTTCCGCGCCAAGCTGTGGAACATCGGGGCGGAGGGGCAGCTCTACATGGGCGCGCTCGCCGCCGTGGTGGTGGGCGGCGGCATGCTCGACCTGCCGGCCTGGGCGCTGATCCCGGTGGTGATGATCGCCGGCATGGCGGCGGGCGGCGTCACCCTGCTCGGTCCCGCCGTGCTGAAGGTCCGCTTCGGCGTCGACGAGGTGGTGACGACCCTGCTGCTGAACTTCGTCGTCCTGCTGCTGGTGTCGATGCTGCTGGAAGGGGCCTTGAAGGACCCGATGGGCATGGGCTGGCCGCAGTCGGCCCCCGTCGCCGAGGCGGCGGAACTTCCCAAGCTGGTGGAACGCACCCGCCTGCATGCCGGGCTCGCCATCGCGCTCGGCCTGTCGGTGCTTCTGTGGCTGGTCGATACCCGGACCATCTGGGGCTACGAGAACCGCGCGGTCGGCGCCAACCCGCGCGCCGCCGCCTTCGCCGGCATGCCGGTGACGCGGGTGATGCTGCGCACCGCCCTGCTGTCCGGCGGTCTCGCCGGGCTGGCCGGAGCGGCGGAGGTCTGCGGCCTGAAAGGCTATCTGACGCTCGACCTGTCGCCGGGCTTCGGCTACAGCGGCATCGTCGTCGCCATGCTGGCGCAGCTGCACCCCATCGGCGTGGTGGGTGCGGCGCTGTTCATCGCCGGCATCTTCGTCGGCGCCGACGCCATGAGCCGCGCCATGCCGGTTCCCAACTACATCGCCGACGTCCTGGTCGCCGCCAGCCTCCTGTGCATGCTGGTCGCCGGACTGCTGGCGCGCTACCGGCTGCGGCGGGGGTAAGGGGTCATGGATTTCCTGTCGATCATCCTCGACATCCTGCTGTCGGCCGCCTTCTGGACCGCAGTGCTGCGCATCGCCACCCCCTATGTGCTGGGCACGCTGGGCGAGCTGCTGTGCGAACGGGCCGGCGTGCTGAATCTCGGCATCGAAGGCATCATGACGCTGGGCGCCATGGCCGGCTGGATGGCGGTCTACCAGGGGGCCGATCTGTGGACCGGCGTGCTGGTGGCCGCAGCCTGCGGCGCGATGCTCGGCCTGCTGCACGCGGCGCTGACCGTGCCGCTCGGCCTGTCGCAGCATGTGACGGGCATCGGCGTCACCCTGCTGGGCACCAGTCTGTCCTATTTCGTCTACCGGCTCGTCCTGCCGCAGGCCAGCACCCCACCGACCATCGAGCCGTTCCAGCCGCTGGCCCTGCCCGGCGCCCTGGCCCAGACGCCGCTGACCTACCTCGCCTTCCTGCTGGTCGCGGTGGTTGCCTATGTGCTGTACCGCACGCCGGTCGGGCTGGCGGTGCGGATGGTCGGCGAAAATCCGGCTGCGGCCGAGGCGCAGGGGCTGAACGTCACCGCCATCCGCATCGGCGCGGTGATGGCGGGCAGCGCGCTGATGGCGCTGGCCGGCGCCTTCCTGACGCTGTCCGCCTTCAACGCCTTCTTCTTCAACATGGTCAACGGGCGGGGCTGGATCTGCATCGCCCTGGTGGTCTTCGCCTCCTGGCGGCCGGGCAAGGCGATGCTGGGCGCCCTGCTGTTCGCGGTGTTCGACGCGCTGCAGCTGCGGCTCCAGCAGGCGAGCGGCGGCGTCCTTCCCTACCAGCTGTTCCTGATGATGCCCTATCTGTTGAGCATCCTGGCGCTGGTGCTGGTGGCCCGCCGGGCCTCCTACCCGCGCGCCCTGATGATCCCGTACCGCAAAGGAGAACGCTGATGTTCGACCTGATCCTGCGCCGCGCCACCCTGCCGGATGGCCGCAGCGGCATCGACATCGGCATCCGGGGTGGCCGCATCGCCGCCGTCGAAGCCGGCTTGGCCGGCGAGGCTGCCTCGGAGATCGACGCCACCGGCCGGCTGGTCACCCCGCCCTTCGTTGATTCCCATTTCCACATGGACAGCACGCTCAGCTACGGCCTGCCGCGCGTGAACCAGAGCGGCACCCTGCTGGAGGGCATCGCGCTGTGGGGCGAGCTGAAGCCGCAGCTGGTGCAGGACGCCATCGTCGAGCGGGCACTCGCTTACTGCGACTGGGCGGTCGGGCGCGGCCTGCTGGCGGTGCGCAGCCATGTCGACGTCTGCGATCCGCGGCTGCTGGCAGTGGAAGCCCTGCTGGACGTGAAGAAGCGGGTCGCGCCGTACCTCGACCTGCAGCTGGTCGCCTTCCCTCAGGACGGCGTCCTGCGCTCAGCCGGCACGGAGGAGCTGCTGCTGCGGGCGCTGGACATGGGCGTCGACGTGGTCGGCGGCATCCCGCATTTCGAGCGCACCATGGCCGACGGCGCCGCCTCGGTCCGGCTGCTCTGCGAAATCGCGGCGGAGCGCGGGCTGCTGGTCGACATGCATTGCGACGAGACCGACGACCCGCTGTCCCGCCATGTCGAGACCTTGGCCTACGAGACGCAGCGGCTGGGGCTGCATGGGCGGGTGACGGGGTCGCACCTGACCTCCATGCATTCCATGGACAACTACTATGTCTCCAAGCTGATCCCGCTGATGGCCGAGGCTCGGCTGGGGGTGATCGCCAACCCCCTGATCAACATCAGCCTCCAGGGCCGTCACGACACCTATCCCAAGCGCCGCGGCATGACCCGCGTGCCGGAGCTGATGGCCGCCGGCCTGACCGTCGCCTTCGGCCACGACTGCGTGATGGACCCCTGGTATCCGCTTGGCTCCGGCGACATGCTGGAGGTGGCGCATATGGGCCTGCATGTCGCCCAGATGACCGGCCAGGACGGCATCAAGGCCGCCTTCGACGCGGTGACGGTCAACCCTGCCCGCCTGCTGCATCTGGACGGCTACGGGCTGGAACCGGGCTGCAACGCCGACCTCGTGGTGCTCCAAGCCAGCGGCCCGGTGGAGGCGATCCGCACCCGCGCCGCCCGCCTGTTCGTCCTGCGCCGCGGCCGGATCGTCAGCCGCTGCGAACCGGTGCAGGCGAAGCTCGACCTGCCGGGACGGCCGGAAACGGTCGATTTCCTGCTGAACCGGGGGTAGGGCTAGCAGGGACTTGCAATGATGATCGGCTTCACTGCCCATGCCCGTTTGACGATCCAGGAGCGCGGATTGGCTCTGGAATGGGTCGAACGTGCCATCCTGGATGCTGACCGGATCGAGACCGATCCCAGCGGACCGGAGGTGTGCCGCTCCTTCAAACGCATTCCAGAGGCAGGTGATCGCATCATCCGGGTTGTCCATCGCCGGGACGGTGCGGATATACTGGTCATCACGGCCTTTCTCGACCGGGGAGCCAAGCTATGAACTCGCGATATGATCCCGAAGCCGACGCGCTGTTCGTGCGCTTTTCGGAGGGCACCATCATCGACTCTCAGGAAGTCGCCCCTGGAATCATCCTGGATTTTGATGACCAGAATCGGATCGTCGCTCTCGAAGTGCTCAACGCGAAAGAGAAGATGGCTGCTGGCGCAATTCCAATCGCCGCAGAGTGAGCACCCAGCAAAAAGCCCACCGGAACGGTCGTTTCGGTGGGCTTTTCTGTTGGGAAGCCCTCACGCCTTCAAAAAGTCCCGCAACGCTTCGGCCACCGTGTGCATTTCCTGCTCGGTGCCGATGGTGACGCGCAGGCAGCTCGGCAGGCCGTAGGAGGGCATCTGGCGGACCAGGATGCCACGGGCCTTCAGGAACTGGCGGGCGGCCTCGGCGTCGTCCTTGCCGGCGGGCTGGCCCTTGAAATCGACCAGAACGAAGTTGGTCACACTGGGGTGAACCGTCAAGCCAAGCTCCCGCACGGTGGCGGAGAACCACTCGCGCCACTGCTCATTGTGGCGGCGGGAGCGGTCGAGGAACTCGGCATCCTCCACCGCGGCGATGCCGGCGACATGGGCGGCATTCGACACGTTGAAGGGGCCGCGCACCCGGTTCAGCACGTCGACGATCCCGGCCGGGCCATAGCACCAGCCGATGCGCAGCGAGCCCAGCGCGAAGATCTTCGAGAAGGTGCGGGTCATCACCACGTTGGGGAACTTCTCCACCAGCTCCTCGCCGGCGGTGTAGTCGTCCTTGTTCATGTATTCGGCATAGGCCGCGTCGATGACCAGGATGACGTCCGGCGGCAGGCCGGCATGCAGCCGCGCCACCTCCGACGCCGGCAGGTAGGTGCCGGTCGGGTTGTTCGGGTTGGCGAGGAAGACCAGACGGGTGCGCGGGGTGACGCGGGCCAGCAGGCTGTCGACGCTGGCGGTCAGCCCGTCCTCCGGCGCCGTCACCGGGGTGGCGCCGACCGACTTTGCTCCGATCGGGTACATCAGGAAGCCGTGCTGCGAATACAGCACCTCGTCGCCCGGCCCGGCATAGGAGCGGATCAGCAGGCTGATGATCTCGTCCGACCCGGCGCCGCAGACGATGCGGTCGGCATCCAGGTTGAAGCGCTTGGCGATGGCGCCGCGCAGCGCCGCCGAGGCGCCGTCCGGGTAGCGGTGCAGGGTCCCAGCCGCCGCCGAATAGGCTTCCATCGCCTTCGGGCTCGGCCCCAGCGCGCCTTCGTTGGAGGCAAGGCGGATATGACCCTGATGCTCGCCGCCGACATAGGCGGCGATGTCGAGAATCCCCGGACGCGGCTGCGGGCCGTTCGGCTGGGTCATGGTCTGCTTACCTTCCGACAGATTGGATTGGCGATTTTGGAACGTTTGGAACGGTTTGGAACAGTCCTGGCGCCGATGTTCAGTTTCAGGACATGCCGATGCAGCATAAGGCAGGAGCCGGCCCACCGGCTCGCCCCAATCGCGCACATCAGCCCAGAGCGAGCGGCACGGCATAGCCGCCGACGACGTTGACCCGCACCGGGATGTCGCCCGACCGTTCCAGCAGCATGGCAAGCCGGGGGTCGGCCTGCCCGACGAAGTCGGCGACCTCGACCAGATGGACGGACGGCCCGCCGCCGCTCATCCCGATGGCGTGGCCGGCCGGATGCCAGGTGCAGAAGCTGACCGGCGGCAGGCCGCAGGCCTCCAGCATGTCCTTCAGCCTGCCGCGGCTGAGGTCGCCGCCGATCTCGATGCTCAGCAGCGTGCGGTCGTCGCCGGTCGGCTCGTGCGGGACGGCGGCGATGGCGAGCGCGTCGCGGTTCTCGCCGCGGGCGTTGCCGCGCCCGCCGAAGGGTAGCCGCGCCACCACCTGCGGCCGGCCGGCGTCGGCCGACACCAGGAAGCGCCACCAGGGATCCGAATCGTCGTCGGCCGGATAGGGCACCACGGCGACGGTGGCCGTCCCCTCAGACACCGCACGCAGGGCGGCGGCCGGGGTGTTGACGGCGGTCATCGGCACGAATCCGCCGAAATGGTCGCGCGCCACGTCCCAAAAGCCGCGGCGGTCCTCCGGCGCATAGACGGCGACGGCGAAGGGGCCCTGCATGCGGGTGAAGGCGGTGATCATCTCCCGCCAGATGCGCACCACGACCTGGGCGGGGAAGGTTCCGGCATGGCGGGCAATCAGGCGCCGCAGGATCGTCGCCTCCCGTGCCGGGCGCAGAATGATCGGCTGCGTGCCGTTTTCCGCCGCGCCATTGCCCTTCGCGGCCCCGATGCGTTCCACCACGGCGGCGCGGCGCATCAGCAGGTCATGGATCGCGTCGTCGATCTGGTCGATCTCGCGGCGCAAATCGTCGAGCGGGGTCCGGGCGGGGGCCATGGGTCAAGAAACCATCGAAAGCAAAGCCGGTTAGTAGTAGTCCGCATGCGCCGCGAAATCAAAGAAAACATTGACACTCTTGAGCCCGGCTTCGTAGCTATACCCTCCCGTTCCGCCAAAGCTCACCGACGGTTTCCGCCAAGGCGCCGCAAGGCTTGCAAGAGGCCGGATTTCCGAAGGCAAGACCCGCTCTTAAGGCACGAAACGATATGTCCGCGCCCCCCACCGCGCAGCAGCCGCCCCTGGTCACCCCCGAGGTCGCCGACAGCCCGGCCCCCAATGACCAAGTCTTGCCGGGCAAGCGCGTGCGTCTGGCGGTCGACCGGCCGATGCGGCTGGACAGCGGGGTGGAGATCGGCGGCTTCCAGATCGCCTACCAGACCTACGGCACGCTGAACGCCGACAAATCCAACGCGATCTTCATCTGCCACGCCCTGACCGGCGACCATTTCGTGGTGGAGAAGCATCCCGTCACCGGCAAGCCCGGCTGGTGGGAAATGCTGGTCGGCCCCGGCAAGCCGGTGGACACCGACCGCTATTTCGTCATCTGTTCCAACGTGCTGGGCGGCTGCCTGGGCAGCACCGGGCCGAAGGACATCGATCCCGCCACCGGCCAGCCCTATGGCCTGTCCTTCCCGGTGGTGACCATCGGCGACATGGTGCGGGCGCAGAAGTTGCTGGTCGAGCATCTGGGCATCGAGAAGCTGTTCTGCGTCATCGGCGGCTCGATGGGCGGCATGCAGGTGCTGCAATGGGCGGTGGCCTATCCCGAATCGGTGTTCGCCGCGGTGCCCATCGCCACCGCCGCCCGCCATTCGGCGCAGAACATCGCCTTCCACGAGGTCGGGCGCCAGGCGATCATGGCCGATCCGAACTGGCGCGGCGGCAACTACCTGCTGGAGGGCACCAAGCCGGAGGCCGGCCTGGCCGTCGCCCGCATGGCCGCCCACATCACCTACCTCTCGGAAGCGGCATTGCACCGCAAGTTCGGCCGCAACCTGCAGGACCGCAAGGCGGTCACCTACGGCTTCGACGCCGATTTCCAGGTGGAAAGCTACCTGCGCTACCAGGGCGCGGCCTTCGTCGAGCGGTTCGACGCCAACTCCTACCTCTATATCACGCGGGCGATGGATTACTTCGACCTCGCCGCCGATGCGGGGGGCACGCTGGCCAACGCCTTCCGGCCGGGGGGCAGGACGACGCCGGTGCGCTTCTGCCTTGCCAGCTTCTCCAGCGACTGGCTGTTCCCGACCTCGGAATCGCGGGCCATCGTGCATGCGCTGAACGCCGTCGCAGCGAATGTCAGCTTCGTGGAGATCGAGACGGACAAGGGCCACGACGCCTTCCTGCTGGACGAGCCGGAGTTCCATCAGGTCATCCACGGCTTCCTGGAGGGCTGCGCCGAGCATCGCGGCCTGTCCGCCCGCCGCCGCGCGCGCTGATTGGGACAGAACGACCGACCATGGTGGACATTCGCGACGACCTGAAGCTGATCGCCGAGATGGTGGAGCCGAACAGCCGCGTGCTGGACGTCGGCTGCGGCGACGGCGCCCTGCTGGATTATCTGTCCCACGCCAAGAACGTCGACGGGCGCGGCATCGAACTGAGCATGGACGGCGTGCGGCAATGCGTGGCGCATGGCCTGTCGGTGATCCAGGGCGATGCCGAGACCGACCTGAAGGACTATCCCGCCGACGCCTTCGACTACGTCATCCTGGGCCAGACGCTGCAGGCGATGCGGCAGCCGCGTGACGTGCTGCAGATGATGTGCCGCATCGGCCGCCGCGCCATCGTGTCGGTCCCCAATTTCGGCTATTGGCGGGTGCGGCTGCAGCTTCTGCTGACCGGGCGCATGCCGGTTACGGAAAAGCTGGGCTACCAGTGGTGGGAAACGCCCAACATCCATTTCTGCACGCTGCGCGACTTCGTCGTGCTGACGGAGGAGATGGGCATCACCATCGAACAGACCCGCATCCTCGACCATGCCGGCCGGGTCACCAGCCAAGCCCATTCCGGTTTCGCCAACCTGTTGGGCGAGCAGGGTGTCTTCCTGCTGAAGCGCAACGGCGGGTGAGTTTTTCGGCATGCGGGCGGGAACCTTCCGTCCGCCTGCATGTTCTTGATACGTTCCTTTTTGATGAGGTACGGATCATGACCGCCAAGCATTCGACCGATCAGCATTCGACCGATCCCCGCGACCAATCGCACGAGAATCCCAAAACCGGCGCCGACACCTCCAACCGGGACAAGAACCCCGACGACTGGACCACCGGCGACGAACCAATGACCGGCGCCCAGGCCTCCTACCTGAAGACGCTGAGCGAAGAGGCAGGCGAGTACTTCGACGACGCCCTCACCAAGGCGGAGGCGTCCAAGCGGATTGATGCGCTTCAGGACAAGACCGGGCGGGGGAAGTGATACCGGATTCACGCCTCTCGTGCCGCAGGAGAGTCCCCTCTCCCCCCCGCTCACACGCAAACGAAGTTTGCGCTGACGCGACAGGCGGACCAGAGGTCCGCCGAAAGCGGGGAGAGGGTTAGGGTGAGGGGGACGCGCGGCGAGGATCTTCAAGAATCGCTTATTCTCCCCGCTCCCCACCAGATCCACGCAATGCATCCCCCTCACCCCGCCCCTCTCCCCGGGGGAGAGGGGGATATGCGCCCCCCGGCAACCCATCGGCATGTTGGGCTGTTAACCAAGGCGATACCGAATCCGAATGGAAGGGTCGCCCTCATGCTCCGCCCTGTCTTGCTTCTGCCCGCTGCACTGCTGCTGATGTCCGGCACCGCTCTGGCCCAGACCACGCCGGCGCCGGATACAGCCATCGCCCCGCCGCTGATGACCGCGCCCCGGCCCGACGACCAGCCGACCACCGGGCCGGTCGCCTCCCCGCCGGGCGTCAGCGGCGAGGCCCCCTCACAGGAAATGCAGAATCCTGCGCCGCCGGTCGCCGCTTCGCCGGCGGGCTCGCCGCCGGTGGCCGCCCTGCCCTCCGCCGCCCTCAACCCCGATCAGGCACGGTCGATGGTGGGGACGGAGCTGCGCACGCGCGATGGCCAGCCCGGCGGCCGCATCCTCGACTTCACCCTGAGCCAGCCGGGCGACCGGATCGACCGCATCGTCGTGGCTCCGAACGATGTTCTGGGGCTGGGCGACAAGCTGGTCGCGGTGCCGGCCGGCGCCCTGACCAACGGCCCGGACGGGCCGGTTCTGGACATGGAACAGGCCGACATCGGCAAGGCACCGACCTTCGCCTATGGCAGCCAGCCGACGGTGACCCGCCCCGACGGACAGTAAGACACGTCGCCCGGTGGAGGCTCAGGCGGCCGGGCGGCGGCGGAAGAGGCCGGTCAGGCAGGCGACCGCGCACAGCCCGGCGCCCAGCCACAGCACCGTAACGCTGCCGTCCGCCTTGCCCACCGCACTGAAGACCAGCCCGACCGTCGCGGCACCCAACGTTTGGCCCAACAGCCGGCCGGTCGCCTGGATGCCGCTGGCGCCGCCGCTGCGCTCCTTCGGCGCGCTGCTGACCAGCACCTTGTTGTTCGGGGTCTGGAACAGGCCGAAACCGAAGCCGGCCAGCGCCATGCGCCACACAACGTCCAGCGTCGCCGGGTCGGGCGGCAGCAGCGCCATCAGCGCCAAGCCGGTGGCGAACAGCGCCAAGCCCGCTGCGGCAAGCCGCGTCGGCTCGTAACGGTCGGCCAACCGACCGGAGATCGGTGCCACCAGCGCCACCATCAGCGGCCAGGGCGTCATCAGCAGCCCGGATTCGGCCAAAGACCGGTGCAGCACGTCCTCGAAAAAGAAGGGCATCGCCACAAAAACGATGTTCTGCGAGGCGAAGGAGCAGACCGACGTCACCACGGTCAGGGCGAAGACCGGACGGCGCAGCAGGTCCACCGGCAGCAGCGGCGCCGACTGCGACAGCTCCCGCCGCACCAGCGTCACGCCCAGAACCACCGCACCGGCCAGCTCCGCCGCGACCAGCCAGCCGGGCTGACTGCCGTCCACCCCCTTGAAGCCGATGATCAGCAGGCCGAGCATGCCGGCGTTCAACAGGGCGCTCACCCAGTCGAAGCGGTGGCCGGCGGGGGTGGAGACCGGCATCGCCCGCGCCGCCACCGCCAGCGCCGCCAGCCCCAGCGGCACGTTGACGGCGAACAGCCAGGGCCAGGAGGCGACCGACAGGATCAGCGCCGCCAAACTCGGCCCCGCGGCGGAGGATACGGCGACGATCATCGCGTTGTAGCCGACCCCGCGCCCGAGATGGGTGGACGGGTAAATGTGACGGACCAGCGCCAGATTGACGCTCATGATCCCGGCGCCGCCGATGCCCTGCACGACGCGCGCGGCGGTCAGCAGCGGCAGGCTGGGCGACAGCGCACAAGCCAGCGAGGCCACGGTGAAGACCGCAAGTCCGCCCCAATAGACCTTGCGATAGCCGATGATGTCGCCCAGCGACGCCAGCGGGAACAGCGAGACGGTGACCGCCAGCTGATAGGCGTTGACCACCCAGATTGCGCCCGCGGCATCCACCCCGAACTCGCGCTGGATCGTCGGCAGGGCGATGTTGGCGACCACCCCGTCCAGCACCGCCATGATCAGCGCGACGGTCATCGCCGCCATCGCCCAGTAGCGTTGCGGGACCGGCAGACCGTCGGCAATGGCCGGCGGTTTCGGAATGGCGGACGGGGCGGCGGAGACGGTCGGCATGGGGGGACTGGACATGGCCGTCAGCATAGAGGCCGACTCCCATTGCGCGGTCGCAGCAATTTCGCATGAAAGCATTGCGGAAGCCGAGCGCGGGGGTGGGACTATGTCAGACCGGAACCCCTCTCCCGCCCTCCTGTTGGAATGGAACGCGAGCCAACCTTAAGGAGCGCCACCATGACAAAACACATCCCGCCCGTCCCGCCCGAGGGCCGCAGCGACAAGGGTCCCGGCGAGCCGGCGACCAGCGCCTCGCCCGACGACGGTGCCAGCAACCGCGGCGCCCCCAACACCAAGGAACAGGGCCAGCCCGGCAACACCCGGCAGAACACCACCCATCAAGGCTACCAGCAGGATCGGTGAGGCATGACCAAGCGCCATGACGCGACCGACCGCCACCAAGGCGGTCCCGGCAGCAGCCAGCAGAACGCCGACAAGCCGGCGGCGACGCAGGAAAAGCACCCGCATCCGGGTGAACCCACCAACGGCCGTCAGTCCGGCAGCTCCAGCGGCGGCGGCGAACGCGACCTCCACCACACGCATGATCCGAAGACGAAGCGGTAGGATACGGGTGTGAAGCCCTCTCCCGCCTAGAGATTCAACCCTGTCACCTCCGGAATTTCCCCCTCTCCCCCCCGGGGAGAGGGTCGGGGTGAGGGGGATGCATTGCGTGGATCTGGTGGGGAGCGGGGAGAATAAGCGATTCTTGAAGATCCTCGCAACGCATCCCCCTCACCCTAACCCTCTCCCCGGGGGGGGAGAGGGGATGGTCGGGGGGTTAGAGTTCTCACGACGACAAGTCCTTCAAAATCGGGCATTCCGGCCGTTCGTCGCCGTGGCAGGCGTCGGCAAGTTCATGCAGCGTGTCGCGCATCGCCTGCAGCTCGGCGATCTTCGCCTCCAACTCGTCGATGTGCTGGAGCGCGATCCGCTTGACCTCCGAACTGCAGCGAGTGCGGTCCTGCCAGAGCCCGACCAGCTTCTGGATGCGCTCGATTCCGAAACCCAGCGTCCGCGCCCGCTTGACGAAGCGCAGCACATTCACGTCCGTGCCGCTGTAGACACGGTAGCCCGACGCCGTCCGCCCGGCCTCCGGGATCAGTCCGATGGACTCGTAATAGCGGATCAGCTTGGCGTTCACGCCGGACGCCTTGGCGGCGTCGCCGATCGTCATGCCGTCCTTCATCGCACATCCTCCCGCTTCGGCGGTGCCCAGCCGCGCAGGGTCAGGGCGTTCACCACCACGCTGACCGAACTGAGCGCCATCGCCGCCCCCGCCAGCACCGGGCTGAGGTTGCCCGACGCCGCCAGCGGGATGCCGATCACGTTGTAGGCGAAGGCCCAGAACAGGCCCTGCCGGATCTTCGAATAGGTCCGCCGCGAGACGTCGATCGCTCCCGCCACCAGCCGCGGATCGCCACGCATCAGCGTGACGCCGGCGCTGTGCATCGCCACGTCGGTGCCGGTCGCCATGGCGATGCCGACATCGGCCGCCGCCAGGGCGGGCGCATCGTTGATGCCATCGCCGACCATGCCGACGCTCTTCCCCTCCCCCTTCAGCGTCGCGATCACGGCGGCCTTGTCGCCGGGCAGCACCTCGGCGAACACGCGCTCGATGCCCAAGGCCGCAGCGACGGAGCGGGCGGCACCCCAGCCGTCGCCCGTCACCATCACCGGCTCGACTCCCTGCGCCTTCAGCGCGGCGACGGCGGTGACCGCACTCTCCTTCACCGTATCGCCGAAGGCGACGAGGCCGAGCAGGCGCGGCGCATCGCCGACCTCCATCACCCCCTCGATCAGCCAGGACAGGGTGCGGCCGCTTGCCGCCAGCGCCTCCGCCCGGGCGGCGAGAGCGCCCGGCTGCAGGCCGGCCTCCTCCACCGCGCGGGCGTTGCCGAGCTGCAGCCGCCGTCCCGCCACCATGCCGGCGACGCCGCGGCCGGGCAGCGCGCGGAAGTCGGTCACCGGCTCCGCCGCCAGCCCCGCTGCCGCGGCCCGCTCCCGCAGCGCGTGGGCGAGCGGATGCTCGCTGCCGGCCTGGAGCCCGGCGGCGAGGCGCAGCAGGGTCGCGCCGTCTACACCATCGGCCGGGATCAGGTCGGTGACCTGCGGCTTGCCCTCCGTCAGGGTGCCGGTCTTGTCGAAGGCGATGGCGGTCAGGGCATGGGCGCGCTCCAGCGCCTCGGCGTCCTTGATCAAGATACCGTGTCGGGCGGCGACGCCGGTGCCGACCATGATCGCGGTCGGAGTCGCCAGACCCAGCGCGCAGGGGCAAGCGATGACCAGCACCGACACCGCGGTGACGATGGCGGCCTCCAGATCGCCGCCGACGATCCACCAGCCGGCGAGCGTCAACGCCGCCACCACCAGCACCGCCGGGACGAACACCGCGCTGACCCGGTCGACCAGCCGCTGGATCGGCGCCTTCGATGCCTGGGCGCCCTCGACCATGCGGACGATCTGCGCCAGCATGGTTTCGGTGCCGACCGCCGTGGTCTCCACCACCAGCAGCCCGTCACCGTTGATCGAACCGCCGGTGACGCGGGCACCCGGCTCCTTGTCGACCGGCAGGCTCTCGCCGGTCAGCATCGATTCGTCGACGCCGCCGCTGCCCTCGACCACCCGACCATCGACCGGCACCCGCTCGCCGGGGCGGACCACCACATGGTCGCCGACGCGCACGCGCTCCACCGGCACTTCGGTCTCCACGCCGTCGCGGCGCAGCCGGGCAGTGGCCGGGCGCAAATCCATCAGGGCGCGGATCGCCGCCGCGGTCTGCCCCTTCGCCCGCGCTTCCAGCCATTTGCCGAGCAACACGAAGGCGATGAGGACGGAGGAGGCTTCGAAATACAGGTGCGGCTCGTGCCCAGCCCCATGACCTGTGGGCGCCGTCAGCATCAGGTAGAGGCTGAGCCCCCAGGCCGCGGAGGTGCCGAGCGCCACCAGCAGATCCATGTTGCCGGCGCCCGCCCGCACCGCATTCCAGCCGGCACGGTAGAAGCGCGCGCCCAGCCAGAACTGCACGATGCTGGCGAGGATCAACTGCACCCAGCCCGGCAGCATCCAGTCCGCCCCGAACAGGTCGCCGACCATGCCGGCCAGCAGGGGCAGCGACAGGGCGGCGGCGATCAGCACATGGCGCAGGTCGCGCCGGCCACGGTCGGCCCGCGCCTCCTCCTCCGCGGTGCCGCCGTCCTCGACGACCGGAGCGGCGCCGAAGCCGACCTTTTCCACCGCGGCGACCAGATCGGCGCCGTCGAGGCTGCCGGCGAAGGCGACGACATGGGCGCGCTCGGTCGCGAGGTTGACCGCGGCGGACTCCACGCCCGGCAGCCGGTTCAATGCCTTCTCCACCCGGCCGGCGCAGGAGGCGCAAGTCATGCCGGTGACCGACAGGTCGAACTCCCGCCGCTCCGCCTGGAAGCCGGCGGCCTCGACCGCCTCGGCCGCGGCCTTGGCGTCGGGCGGGCCGGCGAAGGTCAGCCGCGCGCGCTCCGTCGCCAGATTGACCGAGACGGCGGTGACGCCCGGCACGCGGCCCAGCGCCTTCTCCACCCGGCGGACGCAGGACGCGCAGGTCATGCCCGACACGCCGAGGTCGAGGTCGGTCGGGGGTGCGGCAGCGGTCGTCGCGCTGCTGCTGTGCTGGGTCGTGGTCATGCCGGTTCTCCTTCGATTCCGCTCGGCATGGAGTGATATGGGGCTTCCAACGATTGGAAGGTCAAGGGGCTGATCGACGCAGTGTCGCCGTTTCATGAACAAAAGGCCGGACGGGGCGTTCGTGTCCTGACCGCAAGCCACCCGACACCAGCGAGAAGGGACCAGCCCCTTGACCCGCCTGACCATCGCCGAGGCGCAGAGCCGCGTTTCCCGCATGCTGACCCATGACGTGGTCGAGGATCTGCGCGCCGTGGAGTACGAGACGCCCCCGCTGGCCGACGCCCCGTCCGCCACGCCGCTGACCGAGCTGCGGCGGGCGGAGGTCACCTTCAGCCACGCCCCCGGCTCGCCCGACTGCCTGTACCGCATCGGCGCCTTCGGCGATTCGCTGCTGATGCGGCTTCAACTGAATGTCTGGCGCTTCGTGGCGATCTATCAGGTGCCGGTGAAGGACCCGATCGACAGCAACACCATCGCCCCGCATTTCGAACGCTGGGCCATCGGCGCCGGCCATGCCGGCTGGACCATCGGCTGGCGCGACGGCGTCGATCCGTGGAAGCAGGATGTCCGGGTGGTGGAGACCTACTGCTACGCCATGCTGCCCGAGGATTTCCTGGACGAACCGCTGACCCAGCTTTACTGGCGGACCGACCTGCTGCAGATGACCCGCGCCTTCATGCTGGAGGCGCGGCGGATGGGCATCCGGCTGTCGGCGCCCGACACGGTGTAGCACAGGTTTCGCTTGGCGCCGCGGGGGCGGCTGTGCTCAATCGGTGGGCATTTCACTTCCCCGTCCGAGCCCCGCCATGCCGCCGATCCCGATTCCGATGCCGACCGACCTCTCCACACTGCTGACGGTGATGGATTTCGTCGGCGTGTTCGTCTTCGGGCTCAGCGGCGGCACGCTGGCGGTGCGCAAGCGGTTGGACCTGTTCGGGGTGATGGTGCTGTCGCTGGCCGCCGCTCTCGCCGGCGGCGTCGTGCGCGACCTGTTGATCGGCGCGCTGCCGCCCGCCAGCCTGCAGGACGACCGCTATCTGATGGTCGCGCTTGCCGCAGGGCTGACCGCCTTCCTGTTCCACAAGCCAATCAACCGGCTGGGCAAGCCCGTGATGGTGCTGGATGCCGCCGGGCTCGGGCTGTTCACCGTCGCCGGCTGCGGCAAGGCGCTGGCCTTTGGGCTCAGCCCGCTGCCGGCCGCCCTGCTGGGCGTGATGACCGCCTGCGGCGGCGGGGCGGCGCGCGACCTGCTGGTGGCCGAGGTGCCGCGGGTCCTGCGCGAGGAGATCTACGCCATGGCCTCGCTGCTGGGAGCCGCGGTGATGATCGCCGGCCAACGGCTGGACCTGCCGCCGGTGCCGGTGGCGGTGGTGGGGGCGCTCGCCGTCTTCGTGCTGCGCGTGGTGAGCGTGCTGCGCAACTGGAGCGCACCGCGCGCACCGGGGAGCTGAAAGCGCTCTCCCTATAATCACCCTCTCTCCCCCGGGGAGAGGGAGGGGACCCGCCGCGAAGCAGTGGGGAGGGTGAGGGGGATGCGCGGCAGGATGTTTGTTGAAACCCGGCCGCGCTTCCCCCTCACCCTAACCCTCTCCCCGGGGGGGAGAGGGGATAGTCAGGCGATGTCGGCTCACGCCCGCTTGGCCCAGCCGGGCATCGGGAAGACCGGGTCGGCTTCGGCCGAGGCCTTCGGCAGGACCACGGTCGGGCGCAGCTTGTGGTTCTGGATGCAGGCGGAAACCAGGCTGGTGTTCTGGCCCTTCTCGTCGAAGGTGATCGCCGGGCCGACCATCAGCTTGTCCGACAGGTTGGTCTGGCGCAGCGCCGTCAGCAGGGCCGAGGATTCGGCGGTGCCGGCGCGCTTGAAGGCGTCGGCGGCGACCAGGATCGCCTCGAAGGTGAAGGCGACGTTGAAGGCGTAGCCCTCGAACCGGTCATTGGGGAACTGCTTCTTGAAGGCCGCCTCGACCCGCTTGGTCATCGCCGCCTTGGGGTCGTACCAGGGCAGGTTGGTGATGGCGTAATCGGCGTATTTGCCAAGCACCTTGTAGAACTGCTCGTCGTACAGGCCGGGCGAGCCGGGGGAGACGATGCCCTTCGGCTCCCACCGCTGCTTCACCATCTCGCGCACCATCATGATGGCGTCGTTGGCGCGGGTGGTGACGATGGCGAGTTCCGCCCCGGTGCCCTTGGCCTTCGCCACCTCCACCGCCAGATCCTGCGCCTTGGGGTCGTAGGCGATCGATTCCAGGATCTGGAAGGGCATGTCCAGCTTGGGGAACAGCGCGTCGATGGCGGCCTTGTTCGCCATGCCGAAAGTGTCGTTGGCGTGCAGGAACACCGCGGTCTTTGGCGTGGTGCCGGTCGCGGCGAACAAATCCTTCATCAGCGACATCCCGTTCGACACCAGCATGGTGGAGGTCGGGAAGTTGCGGAAGACGGTCTTGTAGCCCTGCTCCGTCAGCTTGTCTGCGGCGGCGATGTTCATCACCAGCGGCACGCCACGCTGCTCGCACACCTGGGCGGCGGCGGCGGTCTGGCCGCTGTCGAAGGCGCCGACGATCACATGGGCGCCGTCGTTGATCAGCTTTTCCGTGCGCGAGCGGGCGACGTCGGCATTCGATTCGGTATCCGCCGACATCACCTCCACCTTGTAGCCGAGGTCGGAGAGCACCGCCGGCGCGATGTCCGCGCCGCGCTGGCAGGCCTGGCCCGCCTGGGCCAGCAGGCCGGAGCGCGGCAGCAGGACACCGACCTTCAGCGTCTTGTCCTGGGCGAAGACCGGGGCGCGGCCGAAGCCGGCGAGCACGCCGCCGGCGATAGCCGCCTGGCCGAGCGTGCGGCGGGAAAGGGCGAATCCTCCGGTGGAACGGTTCTTATGATCGTTGGTCATGGTGCGGCGGGGGCCTTTTGGCTGGACGCGATGCGACTTTGGAAGACCGAAGATTCCACCGGCACGCCCCCCCGTGTCAAAGTAGAATCGTCGAAGGCCTTCCATGCGCAACGGAACGACCGCACCCCGCCGGCGACCCGACCTTCGCCATAGGAACGACGGAGGGAGAAGGACGTATTGCGGTGCAACAGGGTTATCCTTTTGAAGAGGTACTTGAAGGAGGCACGGCCCATCCAAAGGTTACGGAACGGGATGTGACGACTTCGAGAACGACCACGTGTTGAGCTTGGCACGGAAGCTGTGGGCGGAGGCCCTATCGGGCGGCCCCTCGGCCGGTCCCTTCGGCGGCCGGGCAGGACCCGCGTCGGTGCCGCGCGGCATGCGCGTCTATGCGGTCGGCGACATCCATGGCCGGCTCGACCTGCTCGACCAGATGCTGGGGCAGATTGCCCGCGACGCCGATCAGGCGCCGAACCTGCTGAAATACCTCGTCTTCCTTGGCGACTATGTCGATCGCGGGCCGGATTCGCGGCTGGTGATCGAACGGCTTGCCTGCGGTCTGCCGCCGGTCTTCGGCGCCGTGTTCCTGCGCGGCAACCACGAGGACACGATGCTGGGTTTCCTGTCCGACCTGCGCGTCGCACCCGGATGGCTGACCTATGGCGGCGACGCGACGCTGGAAAGCTATGGCATCCCGGCACCCGACCCCGAAGCGCCGCCGGAACATCTGCTGCAGGCGCAGATGATGCTGAACGGCCTGCTGCCGCCCCACCACCGCGCCTTCCTGACCGGGTTGCGCAACCACCTGACCATCGGCGATTACCATTTCGTCCATGCCGGCGTCCGCCCCGGCATTCCGCTCGACCAGCAGGAGGACAAGGACCGCCTGTGGATCCGCGAGACCTTCCTGACCTCGCGCGCCGACCATGGCAAGATCGTCGTCCACGGCCACACCATCGCGCCCGAACCGGAGATGCTGCACAACCGCATCGGCATCGACACCGGGGCCTATGCCACGAACCGGCTGACCGCCCTGGTTCTGGAGGGGACGGAGCGGCGGTTCCTCTGCACGATCTGATCCGGCCCGGAGATCTCGGCCCGGAAACGACAAAGGCCTCCGGATTTCTCCGGAAGCCCTTGTCTTGTTGGTCGGAGAGAGAGGATTCGAACCTCCGGCCCCTGCCTCCCGAAAGCAGTGCTCTACCAGGCTGAGCTACTCTCCGATCATGTCACCGGCGGGCCTTGTCGTCCGCCGGTGGAGGGGGTGTATAAACGGTTCCGTGCCGCCGCGCAATGCAAAGTCACAGGCTGGATGCTGCATCTTTGCCATTCCCGAAACACATGAAGTCAGGCGCACTTGCGACCGGGATCGAAGGCCGCGAAAAGGAAAAGGGCTCCCGGATTTCTCCGGAAGCCCTTTTCTGTTGGTCGGAGAGAGAGGATTCGAACCTCCGGCCCCTGCCTCCCGAAAGCAGTGCTCTACCAGGCTGAGCTACTCTCCGATCATGTCACCGGCGGGCGTGTCGTCCGCCGGTGGAGGGGGTGTATAAACGGTCCGGCCCCGGCGCGCAACGCAAAAAATGCGTCATCGGCAAAAAGATCCGGCCTGCCGACCCACCCCATTAACCCATCTCAGAAATCGCGATCGATCACGAAATCAATGACTTCCAGCAGGGCCTGCTTGATCGGCCCCTCGGCGAACAGCCCCAGGCTGTCACGGGCGATGGAGCCGTAATGGCGCGCCCGCTCCACCGTGTCCTTCAGCGCGTTGTGACGGGCCATCAGCGCCTGCGCATGCTCCAGGTCGCCGTCCTTCTGGTCGAGATCCTCCATCACCCGGCGCCAGAAGGTGCGTTCCTCGTCGTTGCCGCGGCGGAAGGCCAGCACGACCGGCAGGGTGATCTTGCCTTCGCGGAAATCGTCGCCGACGGTCTTGCCCAGCTTCGCCTGCAAGGCCGAGTAATCCAGCACGTCGTCCACCAGCTGGAAGGCGATGCCCAGATTCATGCCGTAGTCGTAGAGCGCCATCTCCTCCGCCTGCGGGCGGTTGGCGACGACGGCGCCGACGCGGCAGGCGGCGGCGAACAGCTCGGCCGTCTTGCCCTTGATGACCTCCAGATAGGCCTGCTCGCTGGTTTCCGTGTCGTTGGTGGTGCGCAGCTGCAGCACCTCGCCCTCGGCGATGATGGCCGAGGCGCCCGACAGGATGCGCAGCACGTCGAGCGACTGCACCTCCACCATCATCTCGAAGGCGCGGGAGAACAGGAAGTCGCCGACCAGCACGCTGGCCTTGTTGCCGAACACCGCGTTGGCCGAGGCCATGCCGCGGCGCAGGTCGCTTTCATCGACGACGTCGTCGTGCAGCAGGGTCGCGCTGTGGATGAACTCCACCACCGCGGCCAGCAGCCGGTGATGCTCGCCCTGATACCCGCACATGTTGGCGGCGGCCAGCGTCAGCACCGGGCGCAAGCGCTTGCCGCCGGCCGCGATCAGGTAGCCGGCCAACTGGGGGATCATCTCGACCTGCGACTGCATCCGGTCGAGGATGATCTGGTTGACGGCGCTGAGGTCCTCGGCCACCAAAGCGGTCAGGTCGTCGAGCGGGGTAGACTTGCGCCGTTTCGGCTCGAAGTTGGTAACGACCGCCAAGGTCGACTCCACGGGTGATTGACGCCAGAATTTGCGCTAGGGAGCATAACGGCCTAGCCTCTTCGGTCAAGTCCGCAGGGGACCGTTCTTTCGAGACGCCCATTCTTCCGAGACACGATGATCGAGCTGTTGCGCATCACCGACCCCGTCCGCCTGTCCTGGCTGGTCGCCCTGCTGGCCGACGCCGGGATCGAGGCGATCGTGCTGGACACCCACACCAGCATCCTGGAAGGCTCCATCGGCGCCATCCCACGACGGCTGATGGTCGATGCCGACGATGCCGACCAGGCTATCCGCGTCCTGCGCGAGGCCGGCGAAGCGTGAGTGACGATATCGTTCCGCATTCGAAAGCATCCCTGTCAGCACAGCCGGATTTCCTGCTGAATGGGCGGGTGCGGCTGCTCCAGCCCGACGGCGGCTACCGTGCCGCCATCGACCCGGTCTTCCTCGCCGCCATCACCGCCGCGACCAATGGCGAGCGGGTGCTCGACGTCGGCACCGGCACCGGGGCTGCGGCACTGTGCCTCGCCGTCCGGGTGCCGGGCGTCGCCGTCGCCGGGCTGGAGCAGCGGGCCGACGCATGCGCCTTCGCCCGCCGCAACGCGGTCCTGAGCGGGGTCGCCGACCGGGTGGAGGTGGTGCAAGGCGACCTTCTGGCTCCGCCCGGCACCTTGCCTGCCGGCGGATTCGACCGGGTGATGATGAACCCGCCCTATCTGAAGGCCGGCGCAGCCAGCCGCCCGCCCGACGACTGGAAGGCCGCGGCGAATATGGAAGGTGCGGCAGGGCTGGCCGACTGGGTGCGCTTCGCCGACCGCATGCTGAAGCCGCGCGGCACGCTGACGATGGTTCATCGCGCCGACCGCATCGACGACATCCTGCAAGCGTTGCGCGGCCGGTTCGGCAGCCTCGTCCTGGTGCCGCTGTGGCCGAAGCCGGGGGTGGAAGCCAAGCGGCTCCTGCTGATCGCCCGCAAGGGCGGCAGGGCGCCGGCTCGGCTGACCGCCGGGCTGGCCGTGCACAATGCCGAAGGCGGCTACAGCCCGGCGGCGGAGCGGGTGTTGCGCGATGCGGAAGCGCTGCCGATCCCGTGATTTTAGCGCGGACGGAGCCTTTCAAACGGGAGACTTCAATCCCATCTCTGCGGGCATGAGCCTGCAATCCCTCCTCGCCAAACTCCCCTTCGGCCCCTGGCGCAAGGCCGGGCCGCTGGTGTCCGTCGTCCGCCTGTCCGGCGTCATCGGCCAGGGCGGTCCGTTCCGCTCCGGCCTGTCGCTGGCCGGCGTCGCCCCGCTGCTGGAACGCGCCTTCGCGCCCAAGGACCAGAAGGCGGTGGCGCTGATCATCAACTCGCCGGGCGGGTCGCCGGTTCAGTCCGCGCTGATCGCCAAGCGGATCCGCGATCTGGCGGAGGAGAAGAAGGTGCCGGTCTTCGCCTTCTGCGAGGATGCGGCGGCATCGGGCGGCTATTGGCTCGCCTGCGCGGCGGACGAGATCTGGGCCGATGAAAGCTCTATCGTCGGGTCGATCGGCGTGGTGTCGTCGGGCTTCGGCCTGCATGAACTGATCGAACGCCACGGCATCGAACGGCGCCTCTATACCGCCGGCGACAAGAAGGTGCTGCTCGACCCCTTCTCGCCGGAACGCGAGGACGGCGTCGCCCATCTGAAGGCCCTGCAGGCCGACATCCACGAGGCGTTCAAGGCGATGGTGCGCGCCCGGCGCGGCGCCCGCCTGACCGGCCCGGAGGAGGACCTGTTCTCCGGCGCCTTCTGGGCGGGGCGCAAGGCGCTGGCGCTGGGGCTGATCGACGGGCTGGGCGACCTGCGCTCGGTCATGCGCGGCCGCTTCGGCGAGAAGGTGCGGCTGCGCGTGGTGCAGCAGGAGCGCGGAATGCTGCGGCGGCTCGGCCTGCGGACGGGAGGAAGCGCGCCCCTGCCGGAAGCGGGAGCGCCGGAAGCCTTCGCCGATGCCCTGGTGGCCGCCGCCCGCACGTCGTTGGACGACTGGGCGGCCTGGGCGAGGCTGGGGCTTTAGGCGGTCTTAGATCAAGCCGCGGAGTTCTGGGTCAGCAGGGTGGTCAGCCAGCGGAAGTTGGTGCCGTCGCCGGCCTGGATGGCGCTTTCCACCACCTGCATGGCGGTCGCCGGGTCCTGGGGATCGGGCACCGCCGCAGCGGCGTCCATGGCGGAATCGGCCTGCCCCACATCCTGGGCGAACAGGGTGACCGCACCGACACCAAGCCGCACCGCAGGCTGGGCGTTCGGCACCACCCCGGCGCCGTCGGCGGCGGAGATTCCGCCCTCCCCAACCCCGTTCAGGGTCTCCAGCATCGCCGCGAACTGGCCGGCCAGCGCACCCGCCTGCCTGGACGCACCCGTCCCTTTGCGCTCCAGGACGTCTTCCGCCCGGATGCGCATGGCTTGCGTGGCCTCGCTGTTGGCCATCATCGACATGGGACGATCCCCTGCGGTTAGTGGCGAACCGCAGGGGTACACGCAAAAATCACGCCATCAACACAACCGGCGGATCGCAAGGGTCAGGGCCGCCCCTGCGACGATTTGACCGGCAAAAATTTCCCAGCGGCCCGGCAGAAGTTACCCAGCGCCCGGCAAGGCTTGCCGGGCCGGCGGGATGTCTCGGTCGCGGCCCATCAATCGCGAAAATTCTGGTACTGCAGCGGCTGCTCGATGCCCATCCGCTTGACCACGGCGATGGCGTCCTGCAGGTCGTCGCGCTTCTTGCCCGTCACCCGCAGTTCGTCGCCCTGGATCGAGACCTGGACCTTCATCTTGCTGTCCTTGATCCCTTTGACGATGGTCTTCGCCAAATCCTGCGCGATTCCCTGCTTGATCGTCACGGTGTGGCGCAACGCGTCGCCCGCCGCCCGTTCCGGCTTGGCGGAGAAATCCAGCGCCGCGGCATCGAGCTTGCGGCGGGTCACATAGACGCGCAGCAGTTCCTGCATCTGTTCCAGCTTGGTGGCGTCGTCGGCCAGCAGAACGATGTCGTTCTCGGTCCGCTCGACCGTGTATTTCGAGCCCTTGAAGTCGAACCGGGTCTCGATCTCGCGGCGGACGCCGGCGAGGGCGTTGTCGATCTCGTGGACGTCCGTCTTGGACACGATGTCGAAGGACGGCATGGCGGCGCTCTCCCTGATAGGACTATCGATGAACGAATCGGGCGCACCGTAAAGAAGACGGCCGCCGCACTCAACAGCCGCCTTCCCCGACAGGCACCCTGCCCTTCTCAGTTCATCTCTTCGGCGTAATGGCAGGCGACCAGCCGCTCATCCACCGGGCGCAGCGGCGGAACCTCCGCGGCGCAGCGGTCGGTGGCGAAGGGGCAGCGCTTGTGGAACGCGCAGCCCGGCGGCGGGTTCAGCGGCGACGGCAGTTCGCCCTTCGGCACCACCCGCTCGACCCTCAGGTCCGGGTTCACCCGCGGCGTCGCCGCCAGCAGGATGCGGGTGTAGGGATGGCGCGGCCGGGTGAAGACCACGTCCTTGGCGCCATGCTCCACCGGCTTGCCCAGATACATCACCATCAGCGAATCGGCGATGTGCCGCACCACGCTGAGATCGTGGGAGATGAACAGGTAGGCGAGGTTCAGCTCTTCCTGCAGATCCATCATCAGGTTCAGCACCTGCGCCTGGATCGACACGTCGAGCGCCGACACCGGTTCGTCCGCCACGACGACGCGCGGGTTCAGCATCAGCGCGCGGGCGATGGCGATGCGCTGGCGCTGACCGCCGGAGAACATGTGCGGATAGCGGTCGACCTGATCGGGCCGCAGGCCGACCTTCCCCATCATGGCCACCGCGCGGTCGCGCCGCTCGTGCTTGTCCATGGCGGTGTTGATCACCAGCGGCTCGGTCAGGATGGATCCCACCGTCTTGCGCGGGTTCAGCGAGCCGTAGGGATTCTGGAAGACCATCTGCACCGTGCGGCGCAGTTCCTTCATCTCCGCCGCGCTGCGCCCGACCACGTCGCGGCCGTCATAGTGCAGTTCGCCCGAGGTCGGCGGCTCGATCATGGTGACGGACCGGGCGAGCGTCGACTTGCCGCAGCCCGATTCGCCGACCACGGCCAGCGTCTTGCCGGCCTGCAGGCGGAAGGACACGCCGTCCAGCGCCTTCACCGTCGCCATCGGCTTGAAGGCGCCGCGCTTGACGGCATAGTGCTTGCGCAGGTCGCGGGCCTCCAGCACGACCGACCGGTCGGCCGCAGCCTCGATGATGGGGGCCCCGGTGAACGGGGTCTCGGTTTCGGTGCTCATCACAGCGCCTCCCCGGCGGCGAGATGGCCGTCCGGCAGCGGGTAGAAACAGCGCGCGCGCCCGTCGTCCACGTCGAACAGGGCCGGGCGCTCGGCACGGCAGCGGGCATCGGCAAAGCGGCAGCGCGGGCTGAACAGGCAGCCGGCCGGCCGGTCGGCGATGCCCGGCACCATGCCGGGAATGGTCGGCAGCCGGCGCTTGCCCAGCGCCCGTTCCGGCAGGGCGTCCAGCAGGGCGCCGGTGTAGGGATGGCGCGGCCGCTCGAACAGCGAATGGACGGGGCGCGTCTCCGCCACCTGGCCGGCATACATCACGACGACGCGCTGGGCCGTCTCCGCCACCACGCCCATGTCGTGGGTGATCAGGATCAGCGCCATGCCGCGCTCGCGCTGCAGCTGGACCAGCAAATCGAGGATCTGCTTCTGGATGGTGACGTCCAGCGCAGTCGTCGGCTCGTCCGCCACCAGCAGGCGCGGGTTGCAGGCGATGGCGATGGCGATCATCACGCGCTGGTTCATGCCGCCCGACAGCTGGTGCGGGAAGGCGGACAGGCGGGTTTCCGGCGCGGGGATGCCGACCTGCTCCAGCAGGGTGATGGCGCGGTTGCGCAGCGCCTTGCCGGAAAGCCCTTCATGCACCCGCAGCGTCTCCATGATCTGGAAGCCGACGGTGAAGCAGGGGTTCAGGCTGGTCATCGGCTCCTGGAAGACCATGGCCACGTCCTTGCCGGTCATCTTCCGGCGCTGGGCGGCGGACATGGTCAGCAGGTCCTTGCCGGCGAACATCATCCGGTCGGCGACGACGCGGCCGTTGGAGCCGAGAAGCCCCATCACGGCAAGCGAGGTCACGGACTTGCCGGAGCCGGATTCGCCGACGATGCCGACGACCTCGCCCTCGTCCACGGTCAGGTCGATGCCATCCACCGCGCGGAAGGTGCCGGCGCGGGTGGTGAACTCGACCGACAGGTTCTTGATGTCGAGAAGAGGCATGAGGTCAACGCTTCAGCTTGGGGTCGAGCGCGTCGCGAAGACCGTCGCCCAACAGATTGAAGGCCAGCACGGTCACCAGGATGGCGATGCCGGGCCAGGTCACGACCCAGGGGGCGCGCTGGAGGAACTGCAGCGAGGACGCCAGCATGGTGCCCCATTCCGGCGTCGGCGGCTGCGCGCCGAGGCCGAGGAAGCCAAGGGCGGCGGCGTCCAGGATGGCGGTGGAGAAGCCCAGCGTCGCCTGCACGATCAGCGGCGCCAAACAGTTCGGCAGCACCACGATCAGCATCAGGCGCATCGGCCCGGCCCCGGCGACGCGCGAGGCGACGACATAGTCCTTGTTCACCTCCGCCAGCACGGCGGCGCGGGTCAGGCGGGCATAGTGCGGGATCACCACCACCGACACCGCCAGCATGGCGTTCACCAGCCCCGGCCCGAGGATGGCGGCCACCACCACGGCCAGCAGCAGCGAGGGCAGCGCCAGCAGGATGTCCATGGCGCGCATGATCAGCACGTCGGCCATCCCGCCGAAGAAGCCGGCGATCAGGCCCAGACCCAGACCGACGGCCAGCGACAGGGTGACGACGATCAGGCCGATCATCATCGACAGCCGGGCGCCGTACATCAGGCGCGACAGCATGTCGCGGCCGATGTCGTCGGTGCCCAGGATGTAGCTCCAGCTTCCGCCCTCCTGCCAGACCGGCGGCGTCAGGATGGCGTCGCGGTACTGGATGTCGGGGTCGTGGGGGGCGATCACGCCGGCCAGCACGGCGATGGTGGCGATCATCAGGATCACCACAAGGCCGGCCAGCGCGCCCTTGTTCTGCCGGAAGTGATACCAGAACTCGGTCAGCGGATGCGGCGGACGCGAGACGGCGACCGTTTCCGGGGTGGCGGGATCTGCGTTGGTCGAGAATTCAGCGGACATGGATTGGCCTCACCGCGCGTGACGGATGCGGGGGTTGAGGACGCCGTAGAGCACGTCCACCAGCAGGTTGACCAGGATCACCGAGGTGGCGATCAGCAGGACACCGCCCTGCAGGGCCGGATAGTCGCGGCGGTTGATCGATTCGATCAGCCATTTGCCGACGCCCGGCCAGGAGAAGATGGTCTCGGTCAGGATGGCGCCGCCCAGCAGCGTGCCGACCTGCAGGCCGATGACGGTCACCACCGGGATCAGCGCATTGCGCAGCGCATGCATGCCGATGACCCGGCCGTCGGCCAGGCCCTTGGCGCGGGCGGTGCGGATGTAATCCTCGCCCAGCACCTCCAGCATGGCCGAGCGCGTCATGCGCGCCACCACGGCCAGCGGCACGGTGCCCAGCACGATGGTCGGCAGCACCAGATGGCCGAGGGCGGAACGAAACGCCTCGTACTCTCCGGCCATCAGCGTGTCGATCAGCATGAAGCCGGTGACCGGCTCCACGTAATGGATCAGGTCCAGGCGCCCCGACACCGGAGTCCAGCCCAGCCCGACCGAGAAGAACAGGATCAGCAGTAGGCCCCACCAGAAGATCGGCATCGAATAGCCGGTCAGGCTGATGCCCATCACGCCGTGGTCGAACAGCGAGCCGCGTTTCACCGCCGCCAGGATCCCGGCGGGCAGCCCGACCAGCGTCGCGAACAGCATCGCGCACATCGCCAGTTCCAGGGTGGCCGGGAACAGGGCGATGAACTCGCTCAGCACCGAATTGTGGGTGACCAGCGACAGGCCGAAATCACCGGACAGCACGTTGCCGACATAATCGAGGAACTGCTGCCAGAGCGGCCGGTCCAGACCCAGTTCATGGCGCAGGGCGGCCAGCCGTTCGGGCGCGATGCCCCGCTCGCCGACGCGCACCTCGATGGGGTCGCCGGGAACCAGCCGGATCAGGATGAAGGTCAGAAAGGTGATGCCGAGAAAGGTCGGAATCACCAAGCTCACCCGCGTCAGGATGAAGCGAAGCATCGACGGGTACTCTTTTTTTAAAACTATGGTGAAAACTGGAACGGAGCGCTGCCTCGACAACGCCCCGTTCCGTCAGGGGCACTTGCCCCACCCTGGCCCGACCCCGCTTACGCGGAGCCGGGAATGCAACTCGTCTCAAAAAGTCGGGAGGCGCGGCAACCACGCCCCCCTCACTCCTTTCCGCACGCCCGTTTTGCCGGACGTGCGGTCCGCATCACTTCAGGTCGACGCCTTCGAAGCGATGGATGCCGAACGGATCCATCTTGTAGCCGACGACGTTCTTGGCGAGGCCCATGTAAACCACCGAGTGGGCGATGGTGTACCAGGGGGCCTCTTCCTTGAAGATGACCTGAGACTGTTCGTACAGCTTGGTGCGCGCAGCGATGTCGGTGGTGCGCTTGGCCTGGACGACGAGGTCGTCGAACTCCTTGTTGCACCACTTCGACAGGTTGTTGCCGCCCGGACGCGCCGCCTCGCAACCCAGCAGGGTGTAGAGGAAGTTGTCGGGGTCGCCGTTGTCGCCGGTCCAGCCGAGCATGCCCAACTGGTGCTCGCCCTGCTGCATGCGCTTGCGGTACTCACCCCATTCGTACTGCACGATCTTCGCCTTGATGCCGACCTTGGCGAGGTCGGCCTGCATCATCTCGGCGATGCGCTTGGCGTTGGGGTTGTACGGGCGCTGCACCGGCATCGCCCACAGGTCGGTCTCGAAGCCGTTCGGATAGCCGGCATCGGCCAGCAGCTTCTTCGCCCGCTCGACGTCGTACGGATAGTCCTCGATCGAGTCGTTGTACGACCACATGGTCGGCGGAATCGGGTTCTTGGCCGGGACGCCGGCGGCCTGGTAGACCGCGGCGACCATCGCCTTCTTGTCCATCGCCATGCTGACGGCGCGGCGGACGCGGACGTCGTCGAACGGCTTCTTCGTCACGTTGAAGGAGACGTAACCGACGTTCAGGCCTTCCTGCTCCTGAACGACGATAGAGCCGTCCTTCTTCATCGCGTCGATGTCGGCCGGGTTCGGGTACGGCATGACCTGGCATTCGTTGGCCTTCAGCTTGGCCAGACGAACCGCCGCATCGGGCGTGATCGCGAAGACGAGGTTGTCCAGCGGCTGCTTGCCGCCCCAGAACTGCTCGAACGCCTTGTAGCGGATCACGGCGTCCTTCTGGTAGGCGACGAACTGGAACGGCCCGGTGCCGACCGGAACCTGGTCCAGCTTCTCCGGCGTGCCCTTCTTCTGAAGCATCGCCGCATATTCGGCCGACATGATCGGCGCGAACGGCATGGCGAGGTTGGCCAGGAACGGCGCCTCGACCGCGTTCAGCGTGAACTTGACCGTCAGGTCGTCAACCTTCTCGATCGACTTCAACAGCTTGGGCATCGCCATGTCGTTGAAGTAGTCGTAGGCGCCACCCGACACCTTGTGGAAGGGATGGTCCGGCTTCCACTGGCGCTCGAACGAGAAGATCACGTCGTCGGCGTTGGCGTCGCGCGTCGGCTTGAAATCGCCGACGCTGTGCCACTTGGCACCGGCGCGCAGCTTGAAGGTATAGACCAGGCCATCGTCGGAGATGGTCCAGGATTCGGCCAGGCCGGGAATGACCTTGGTGCCGCCGTGCTCGAACTGGACCAGGTTGTTGTAGACCGGGAGGGCCACGTCGAAGCTGGTGCCGGTCGTGTTCAACATGGGGTTGAAGTTTTCGGGGCTACCCTCGGAGCAGTAAACAAGGGTCTTCGCCGCCTGGGCCGGCGCCGACAGCGCCAGCGCCGCGGCCATACCAAGCCCGGCACCCAGCAGGATGCGCTTCATTCGTCTTGCCTCCCGATTCCGGTTAAAGCGTACGGAAAATTTGCCAGAACGCCGTTGGAAATAGCGTCGCCATTTGGCGCGTGCCCAAGGCGCCTGTCAACGTCAACATGCATACGTGGCTATACCGTGGCGCAGAGCATATTTTGAGGCGCCGATACGTCCGTATGGACACATTTCCGACCACCGAAACGAAACAGTTGCAAAGCCAACCATCCGGTTGACCGAATCGACAGGTCCCTCACCCTGCGAATCAGGCTATCCGGGTGAGTGGCCGCGGTTCTTCCCGCTGCCGACGGGATCCGGACGGCTGCCATGCACACCCGCCGTGAAGGGTGGCGCCGGCCGCCATGCTAGGCTGGGTTGCACCATCCATGAAACCCCCTTTTCGGACACCGACCGGTCGATGCCGCTTCCGAGCCTGCCGTCTTCCCTGCGCTCCGGCCCGCTGGCCGCCTACGGCCTTTATATCGTCGGATCGGCGCTGCTGGCGTCCAACCCGGTGGTCGGCCGGGCGGCGGCCCATGTGGTGCCGCCGATCGGACTGGCCTTCTGGCGCTGGCTGATCGCCTTCCTGATCGTGCTGCCCTTCGCCCTGTCCGGCCTGCTCGCCCACCGGCAGCAGTTGAAGGAGCAGTGGCGCCGCTATCTGCTGCTGGGCGTGCTGGGACAGGGAATTTCCGGCGCCATCGTCTATTACGGGCTGGAGCGGACCAGCGCCACCAACGCCAGCCTGATCTACGCCACCAGCCCGGCGATGATCCTGGCGCTGGCCGCCCTCTGGCTGGGCGATGCGATCCGGCCGCGGCAGATCCTGGGCATCCTGCTGGCGATGGCCGGAGTTCTGGTGATCCTGACCCGCGGCGATCCGGAGGCGCTGCGCCACCTGTCCTTCAATGTCGGCGACCTTCTGGTGCTGACGGGGGCTGTGTCCTGGTCGGTCTACACCATCCTGCTGCGGCAATCGGGCACACCGCTGCCGGTGGTCACCGCCTTCGCCGCCAACGCGCTGGCCGGCGTGCTGGTGCTGGCGCCCTTCTATGCGTGGGAAACGGTGGCGGTGCGGCCGGTTCCCTTCTCGGCCTCCACCATCCTGTCGATCGTGGCGGTGGCGTTGTTCGCCTCGGTCCTGGCGCTGCTGGCCTATCAGAAGACCATCGCGATGATGGGCGCAGCCCGTGCCTCCACCGCGCTGTATGTCTCGCCGCTGTGGGCGGCGCTGGCCTCCTGGTTCCTGCTGGCGGAGCCGCTGCAGGGCTTTCACCTGATGGGCGTGCTGCTGGTCCTGCCCGGGGTGATGCTGGCCACCCTGCCCGCCCGCAAACCGCGAGCGCAGGCCGCGTCCGAAGCCGCTTGATCGGCAAGTCGCTTGATCGGCATCGCCGGCCCGCCCATCTTGGCCGGACCCGACCGTTCCCGTCCCGATCCGGCCATGCCCCAGAACGCCCCGACCCCGCTCCTGCTCTGTGCCGACGATTATGGGCTTGCCCCCGGCGTGAATACCGCCATCCGCGACCTGATCGCCCGCGGCCGGCTCACCGCCACGTCGGTCATGAGCCTCTGTCCGCATTGGCGGACCGATGCCGCGGCTCTGCGCGAGCTGAAGGACAAGGCCGATGTCGGGCTGCATTTCACCCTGACCGACCAGCCGCCGCTTGGGCCGATGCCGACGCTGGCGCCGGATGGACGGCTGCCGCCGCTTGGGCGGCTGATGGGCTGGGCCTATCGCGGAAAGCTGAACACGCCGGCCGCGCGGGCCGAGATCCGTGACGAACTGTCACGCCAGATCGCCGCCTTCACCGACGCCTGGGGCGCCGCCCCCGACTACATCGACGGCCACCAGCATGTCCACCAGCTGCCCGGCGTGCGCGACGCGGTGACGGAGGCGCTGGCAGCATTGCCCGGCGCGTATGTCCGCCTGTGCGGGGAACCGGTCGCGGCGGTCCTGCGTCGCCGTGTCGCGGTGCCGAAGACGCTGCTGATCGGCGGGCTCGGCGGCGGGCTGAAGCGCATGGCGCAGGCACGCGGCATTCCGGCCAACGACCGCTTCGCCGGTGTCTACGACTTCGCCGGCAGCCGACCCTTCGCCGAACTGATGCCGCGCTTTCTCGAGGGCATGGGTGACCGCACCCTGGTGATGGTCCACCCCGGCCTGCCCGACGAGGCGTTGCGCCGTGTCGACAGCCTGGTCGAGCCGCGGCGCACCGAATACGACTATCTCCGCGGGCCGGAGTTCGCCGCCCTGCTGGAACGGCGCAACATCCGCCTGAGCCGCTTCGCCGGCCTGACCGCCGGATAGGCCCTGGCTACTCCTCTTCGTCCGGCTGCCAGGCGCGGCGGCGCAGCTTGAAGCGCTGGACTTTCCCGGTCTCCGTCCGCGGCAGCGCGTCGAGGAACTCCACCGCGCGCGGGTACTTGTAGGGCGCGATATGGTCCTTGACGAAACTCTGCAGTTCCTCGGCCAGACGCTCATCGGGATACACCCCGTCGCGCAGCACGACGAAGGCCTTGGGGATGGTGCCGCGCACGGGATCGGGGGCGGCGATCACCGCGCATTCCTGCACCGCCTCGTGGCTCAGCAGGATGTTCTCGACCTCCAGGCCGGAGATCTTGTAGCCGGCCGAAACGATCAGGTCGTCGGTGCGGGCGTGATACCAGAAGAAGCCGTCCTCATCGACGTGGAAGGCGTCGCCGGTCAGGTTCCAGCCCTGCTGGACATAGCTTTCCTGCCGAGGATCATCGAGATAGAGGCAGCCCGTCGCACCGCGCACGGCCAGCCGGCCGACCTGTCCCGGCGGCAGCCGGCGGAACTGTTCGTCGACCACCATCGCCTCATAGCCCGGCACCGGCTTGCCGGTGGAGCCCGGCCGGACATCGCCCGGGACGGCATGCAGCACGGCGTTCAGCAGTTCGGTGGTGCCCAGGCTGTCGAGGATCTCCAGCCCCGTCGCATCGCGCCAGCCCTCGAAGGTCTGCTGCGGCAGCGGCTCTCCGGCCGAAACGCAGAGCCGCAGGGACGCCAGCCCCTTCGCCAGCCCAGGATCGGCAGCCATCCGGCCGATCATGCCGCGGTAGACGGTGGGCACCGTGAACATCATAGTCGCCTTGTGGCGGGTCGCCGCCTCCAGCAGCCGGTCCGCGGTTCCGCGCTCCAGCAGGATGACGGAGGCGCCGATGCGCAGCGGGAACAGCAGCAGCCCGCCCAGCCCATAGGCGAAGGCCAGAGTCGGCGAGCCGCAGAACACGTCGTCCGGTCCCGTCCCCAGCACCGAGCGCGGCGACAGGTCGGTGATCGCCAGCAGATGGCGGTGCAGATGGGCCGCCGCCTTGGGCGTGCCGGTGGTGCCCGAGGTGAAGGCGATCAGTGCCACATCGTCGTTGGCGGTGTCGGCGGCAACGAACCCTGCCGGCTTGGTGGCGATGCGGTGCTCCAGCTCGCCGTCGCGGAAGCCGACGATGCGCAGCGACGGCAGCGCCGCCTCTTCCAGATCGTCGAGGAAATGGGTGTCGCACAGCGCCATGTCGATCGCCGCGCGCTTCAGCACGTCGGCCAGTTCGGGCGCGCGCAGCAGCGGCATCGTCGGCACCAGCACTCCGCCGGCCTTGATCACCGCCAGCCAGCAGGCGGCGAGCATCGGCGTGTTGGGTCCGCGCAGCAGCACACGGTTGCCGGTGACCAGCCCGTAATCCTCCGTCAGGACGCGGGCGATGCGGTCGACGGTGTCGCGCATCCGGCCGTAGCTCCACACCTCCCCGTCGCCGCCGATCAGGCAGGGGCGGTCGTCCCAGCCGCGCTCGCGCCAACCGTCGATCAGGGCGGAGGCGGCGTTAAGGCGTTCGGGATACTGGAGTTCGGGCCGTCCGAGAATCAGGTCGGGGCGCTGGGACGGGGCCGGCAGCCGGTCGCGGGTGAAGCTGTCGAGATGGCCCGAGGGTGCCATGCACCCGGAACGTCCTGGGCGCTCGGGTGCCGCACGCTCTGGGGCCGCACGCTCCGGTGCCATGCGCTGGGATGCCTCCACCCGTTGGACGACGGGAAGAGCGGGGCCGGCGTAATCGGTGGGCGGGTTGCCCCGCCACACGCGCGGTTCAGACACGGCCATGCCGTCGGCCGGCGCGAAAGCGCATCCCTTCATGGGCAATGCTCCATTTCCCCCCGCAGAGGACGCATCAACACGCCTCCGTCTTGTCATTTATGATCCGACTATAGTGCCAGGGAGCGGATGCGAGCCATGCAACGAACGAATGGTGGGTGCACCATCAATCGCCATTCATGCCGGGACAAGTGATCGAAAACACCCGTTTTCCGTTGGTAAGACGCACGTTTCGTAACGAAAGTATGGGTTTTGGCAGAAAAACTCATCCGTTCTGCAGATAAAGATCGATCTCGCCCTGTTCCATGACATGGGCGGTGCCGTGGATGATTCCGTTCGCCACCTGAATGATGCGGTGGATCATCGCAACGGAGGTCTGGCAGTCCATCCGGAGCTTGTCGGGATCGCCGCTGTCGATATCGGTTCCGATCCGCTCCAGCGTGTGGGCGATCACCTGATGGGCCTGGGCGATGGTGTCCTCGAAGGGACGGCGGAACTTGGACGGCACATGGCCGTAGGCCTCGATCGCCAGTTCCTTGTCGGAAAAGCCGCTGTCGCGGAAATGCTCGGCATAGCTCTTCGGCTGCCAGATGCGGCATTCCTCCAGCATGTCCGGCATGTCCGGGATCATCTCGATCAGCATCACGATTTCGTTGAAGTGATTGAGATAATCGGTCGCGAGCAGGGTCTTCTCGGAGATGTTGGTCCCGCGCACGCGATCCCGCCACCGGCCGAAGTCGGCCAGTTCATCCGGCGGAATGCCATCCATCAGGGACCGATCCAACTCTTGGTCTTCCATGCACAAACCCGGACCCGATGCACGCTTCAACGGTGAAGCGATGTCCTTAACGTTGGATTAAACGCGTTGCAAGCATCGGGTTGCGAAAGCCCCCTATTGACGCGCGGAAACGGTGGATTCACCGGCCGGGCACAAAAACTCGCCGCCGGCACCAGTCCGCATGCTGCGGCGGCGCCCGGCGGCGAAAAGGACTGGCGGTTCAGGGAGGAATCACACCATTGCCCGTTCAAACACGACCACCGCCGGTTGGTTCCCTCACATCCCGGTCGGATTTGCGCCCGCGCACCGGTTGCAAAGAAAAAAGCGCCGGCCTGGGGGAGGGCCGGCGCTTTCGAGGATCGGGAACACTCGCCTCGCCCTCAAAAGGCACATCGCATGAGGGCAATGTCAGAGTAGCCCGGTAAGTCTTTCAGAACGGTTAAGGCCCCTACTCCGCCACCCCCTATACGGGAGTGGTCATAGGCCGCCTTTCCACTCCGTCGGAACATGCCCCGCCGGTTTTCATACTATGCATAGAGAGTAATCCCTTAACGGTATCTCGAATAAATCTTTCGGGTTCACTCCCGTTAGGCCGTGGACTGCGCCATATGAATTTGACCGTTGCAGGCCGTGATGCGTCAGTCTGTGCTTCGAAGCAGCGGCGATGGCATTGGAGCCTTCAGCGGCATCGCCCGCCGCAATCGCCGTCGGACACGCAAACCGGGTAAGGAGCGGCCGCAACCGGGAAACCGGGGGGCGGACAACGGGTAGGACGTCAGGAACACGCGCCGCAGAAAGGCACGGGGAGAGAGATGGAGCAGTACACCGGTCACTTCATGCAGCATTTGCCCTACCTGCGCCGCTATGCCCGCGCGCTGACCGGGACGAACGGGCGGGGGGACGCCTTGGTGACCCGCACCCTGGAATGGTACCTGGAGGCGGACGAGGATGAGACCGGCCGTGGCGAAGGTCTGTCGCGCGGCGCGCTCTACCGCCATCTGAACAAGCTTCAGGATGAAGAAGGCGCGCCGCCCGCGGTCGCTCCCTACCATCCGGTCGAATCCGCGCTGATGACGCTGGACGAGACCGATCGGCGGCTTTACCTGCTGGTCAATCTGGAGGATCTGCCGGTCGGTGACGCCGCCGCCGTCCTGGAGCTTCCTCCGGAAGACGCGCTGGAACGGCTGACCCACGCCCGCGAGCGCGTTCGCACCCGCCTGACCGCCACCATCCTGATCGTGGAGGATGACGCCATCATCGCCTACGACCTGGCGGAGACGGTGCGCGGCATGGGCCACATCGTCTGCGGCAACGCGGCGACGATGGACGAGGCGCTGTCGCTGGCGGCGGAGCACCGGCCGACGCTGGCGCTGATGGACATCCGGCTGGCCGACGGCGACAACGGGCTGGAGGTGGCGCGCGAACTGCGGGCCCGCCGCTTCCTGCCGGTGATCTTCGTCACGGCCTTCCCCGACGATCTGGCCAAGCACGGGCTGGAGCATCTGGGGCCGGTGATTCCGAAGCCCTTCACCCGCGACCAGATCGAACAGGCGATCACCCGTGCGGTGTTCATGCCGCAGCCGGAGGACGCTCACGCGACGGCGCAGCCCCACTGAGGGGCGGCGCCGCATGACGCGGGTGGCCTGGCGGAAGCAGGCTGGCGGAAGTGGCTTAGCGGAAAACGACGGTCTTGTTGCCGTTCAGCAGCACCCGGTGCTCCACGTGGTAGCGGACGGCGCGGGCCAGCACGATGTTCTCGATGTCGCGCCCGATGGCCACCAGGTCGTCGGGCGTCATCGTATGGTCGACACGCTCGGCCTCCTGCTCGATGATCGGGCCTTCGTCGAGGTTCGACGTGACGTAGTGCGCGGTGGCGCCGATCAGCTTCACGCCGCGGGCATGCGCCTGATGGTAGGGCTTGGCGCCCTTGAAGCTGGGCAGGAAGCTGTGGTGGATGTTGATGACCCGGCCGGCCATCCGCTCGCACAGCGCACCCGACAGCACCTGCATGTAACGGGCGAGCACGACGAGGTCGACCTTCTCCTCCTCCACGATCTCCAGCAGGCGGGATTCCTGCTGCACCTTGTTGTCGGGGCCGACCGGCAGGTGGTGGAACGGGATGTTGTGCCAGGCCGCCAGCTGGTAGAAGTCCCGGTGGTTGGAGACGATGGCCGGGATTTCGATCGGCAGGTAGCCGGTGCGGTAGCGGTACAGCAGGTCGTTCAGGCAGTGGCCGAACTTCGACACCATGATCAGCACGCGCGGGCGGCGCCGCGCGTCGTGGATCTTCCAGGTCATACCGAAGCGTTCCGCCACCTGGGCGGCGAACTCGGCCTCCAACTGCTCCTTCGTCGGGCCGGCCGGGTTGCCGTTGAAGCTGACGCGCATGAAGAACAGGCCGGAGATGCGGTCGCCGAACTGCGCGCTGTCGATGATGTTGCAGCTCCGCTCCGCCAGGAAGCCGGACACCGCGAAGACGATGCCGACGGTGTCGGGGCAGGAAACGGTGAGGATATAGTCGGAGCCGGTCTCAGACATCGCGCGTCCACCATGACGTACAGCATGAAAAGGGGGAGGCTTCCCTAGCACGAACGCCGCGATGTTGCACCCGCTTCATGAGCGATCCCGCACATGGCTGCACCGTCAAGCGGGATTGCCCCGGATATCCGGCCGGCCCACGCCGCTCTGGCGCCCGCCGCCCGGCGGTGCGACAATCGGCACAGTGCGCAACGGTCGGCAGAAACAGGGCGGAGTCACCCCATGGCATCCGGCGGCAAGATCATCGGCGAATACAGCAAGGGCAAGGTCGACAAGCTGCTGACGGCCGATGCCGCCGACAGCAGCCGAAGCCAGCGCATCCGCCGCTTCCTGGAAAACATGGATGCCGCCATCCTGGAGGCCAACTGCGAGGTCATCGGGCGCGAGTTGCCGAACCTGAACCGGGACTCCTTCCTGCGGATGGCGGTGCGGGTCGCCGAACTGCGCGCCGACTATATCCGCGCCGGCCTGCACATGTCGGAAGCCCGCCATCCGGAACAGTCCGCCGTCGCCGAACTCGCCCGCCTGCGCACGGCTTACGAGGAAATGCTGGCGGTCTACGAAGCGGCCGAGCGGGTGATCGAACGCGGCTACGCGAAGCTGGGGTGAATACCCCGGAAACAAAAACCCCTCCTCCGCGGACCTGCGGAGAAGGGGAGCGACCGATCGATTTCGAAATCGGCCACGTCGAATTCAGTGGCAACCTCCATAGCGACGCCCGGTGGCCGGGATAGCGGCCGGGTACCGGGGGTCAGACGTCGCGGAAGTGTTCCAACTCACGTCGCAGGCTGGTTGCTTCCTGCCGAAGGCCGACGATCCGGCCGGCATCAGGCCTCGGCTGCTGTTTCTCGCGTTCGAGCTCACCCTCGACTTCGCGCTGCTCTTGCCGGATGATGTTGAACAAGGCTTTCCTCAACATCGACACCTCCCGAGCTGATCGCTAAAATTTTAGCGCTTTTTCAGACTGTCATCAAGCAATCAATCACGTCTGTCGAATCCTCGTTCCGTCAAGTCTGCCCGGATGACGGGACGCTCACAAATATTCAGGAATGGTAACCTGCCCGGCCTTGACAATACTTATTCGTCACCGCATTGGTTAACGAATCGGGGTAGAGCAACGGATAGGGCGATCGCACGTCGCAGCCCTTCCTTCACTTGCAGCACGGTATTTTTCGCCATGGATCGTCGACAGCTGCTTGGGCTCGGGCTGAGCAAGCTTTGGTTAACCGCGTTCGGTGCGGCGGGGCTCGCGCTGGCGCAGCCTCTCTCGTCCGGCTCCGCCCTCGCCGGCCAGCAGCGGCCGGAGCGCAAGCCGGCCAGCGGCACTTCGCCACAGTCCACCCCACGGTCCCGGCTGGTGATGCTCGATCCCGGCCACGGCGGCGCCGACCCCGGCGCCATCGGCACCCGCGGCACCCACGAGAAGGCGGTGACGCTGGACATCGCCCGCGAGGTCGCACGCCTGCTGGCCGAGCGGCACGGCATCACGGCGAAGCTGACGCGGCGCGACGACCGCTTCCTGGCGCTGGACGAACGGGTGGCATTGACGCGCACGGCCGGAGCCGACCTGTTCGTGTCGATCCACGCCGACAGCGCCCCCAATGCCGATGCCCGCGGCATGTCGGCCTACATCCTGTCCGAAAAGGCGTCCGACGCCTTCGCCTCCCGCCTTGCCCAGCAGGAGAACGAGGCGGACCGATTCGGCAAGCGGGGGACCGGCGGCGGCAACCGCATCGTCAAGGACATCCTGATGGACCTGACGGCGCGCCACACCCGCCATGCCTCGCTGGCCGCCCGCCAGCTTCTGGTTGAAGGGGCGGGGAAGGAGCTTCGCCTGCTCGACAACCCGATGCGCGCGGCGAATTTCGCGGTGCTGAAGGCGCCGGACGTGCCATCGGTGCTGGTGGAGACCGGTTTCCTGTCCAACCCGAAGGACGAGGAAATCCTGAGCGATCCCACGGCGCGCCGGGTGGTTTCCCGCGTCCTGGCGCGAGAAATCGCGAGCGTGCTCTCCAGCCCAGCTTTCGCCTGATTTTGCCCTGAGACTGCCCGAAGCGTTGCGGCGATCATCCCTTCGCAGCCGCAGCGACTGCAACATCCGTGCATCACCTGGGGACAAAGTGACGATGACTGGTGAAGGCTCCGAATTTCCCCATTGCAAACGCCGTTCCGCCGTGACTTTTTCCGGCCGCGCGCCGCATCCGCCCGGCGCTCGGCACGCTGGCGAAGGGAGGCACGCTGTGACGGGTTTGAGCCGCCTTGGGACGTTGTTCGCGCTCGCCTGCACGGCCGGGGTTTCGCTGGCCGGCTGCGGGCCTCTGCTGCTCGGCACCGCCGGCGGCGCCGCGGTGGTGGCGTCGCAGGAACGCGGCTTCGGCGGCTTCGTCAGCGACACCGAAATCCGTGCCCGCATCAACTCGCTGTGGCTGCAGCATTCGGTCGACATGACCAACCGGATCGGGCTGACGGTCGACCAGGGCCGCGTGCTGCTGACCGGCCGCGCCGCCGACCCGCAGATGCGGCTCGACGCGGTGCGCCTCGCCTGGCAGGCGCAGGGCGTCAAGGAAGTCATCAACGAGATCCAGATCGACAACGGCTCCAGCATCGTCGACACCGCGCGCGACACCTGGATTTCGACCCAGCTTCGCAGCCGGATCACGTTCGATGCGGATATTCATAGCCAGAACTACAGCATCGATACCGTCGATGGCGTTGTCTATCTGATGGGTGTCGCCGCTTCTCAGGAAGAGCTGGACCGCGCGATCCAGCACGCCCGTTCGGTTCCCAACGTTCAACGCGTCGTCAGCTACGTCCGTCTGCTCTCAAACCTCCAGGGTTGAAACCCGACCGCCATGGCCTCCGCCCTTTCCCGCGTCCTCGCCGCACTCCGCACCGCCACCGTCGCCGCCGCCCTGATCCTGCCGGCGGCGGCCGTGGCCGGTCCCGTTATGGCGCAGGACGCGGTGACGGGCGAGGCCGTGACGGGAGGCGCCGTGACGGGCGGCGCCGTGATGGCGGGCGTCGTGACGGAGGATGGCGGCGGGGCGGACAACCCTACCGCCGGCACGCCCGGCCCGGCCAACCGCCTGTTCGTCCAGGCTCTGCAGCTGATCCGGCAGGCCGACAACACCTTCGACGTCGCCGAGGAGTCCCGCCTGCTGAAGGAGGCGGACAAGCTGTTCAACGAGATCGTGACGAAATATCCCGACAGCCCGCTGGCGGTACAGCTCGTCACCAACCAGTTCGTCGGCGACTTCGATTTCTACGAATTCCGTTCGCGCATCCGGGCGCTGGTCTGCAACGACGCGCTGGGCAGCCTGTGCTTCCTCCACCGCATCGGCGAGATGCTGCCGCCGGTGGAGACGCCGATCAATGCCGCCCGCTGGGACTGGCTGTCGCTGGCCGTCGCCTACCAGCAGCTGGGCGATCCCGGCCGCGCCAAGGAGATCATGGCCCCCTTCGTCAGCGCGGTGCGCCGCGGCGGCGTCGCCGACAGCTCCGGCCAGGATCTGTTCGTCGCCCGCGCGCTGTCGCTGATGGGTCAGACGCCGCTGGCGCTCGACATCACCCGGCAGATCAACGACTGCTCCACCCGCATCTACAACCTCGCCGACATCGCCAAGGCGGCGTCCTGGCGCGGTGACGCCGCGTTGACCAACGCGCTGGCGGACGAGGCCAAGAACTATGCGTCCAGCCACAACTGCGCCTGGGAGCTTGGACTGGTCGCCCAGTCGCTGCTGCGCGCCGGCAAGGAGGCGCAGGCCCGCACCCTGTTCCTGAACACGGTCGAGACGCAGTTCTCCAAGTTCAAGGAAACCCGCGGCGACTGCTGCCCGCCGGAATTGGCGGTGGCCGCCGCCGACATCGGCGAGCCGAAGCTGGCGCTGGGCCTGCTCAGCACCGTGCAGGACGAGAATCCCTGGACGATCCCGGCCGTGCTCGGACGACTGGCCAAACGCGGCGAGACCGGCATGGCTGTCGCCTATGCCGAGCAGGTGGCCGATATCGACACCCGTGGCGAGGCCTTCGCCGAACTGGTCGAGGCCGCGATGAAACGCGGCGAGCCGGCTGCGGCCAACGATTTGATGAACCGCCTAAACAAGCTGGTCGACGATGCAGCCGGCCGCCGGCCGGGGTTGCTGGCGCAGCGGGCGAAGGCGGAGAAGGCCTTCTACAACGATGACCGCTGGCGCCGCAGCTTCCAGCTGGCGATCAACGCCGCGGAAAAGGCCAGCAACTTCGTCCGCCGCGACATCGGCGCCCCGCTGCTGGCCGCGCTGGTCCGGATCGAGTCCGGCCTGCCGATGCTGGACTGAGGGGGGAGTTCCCTCACCCCACCGCCAGCACCAGCTTGCCGACATGCTGGTTGCTCTCCATCAGCCGATGGGCGTCGGCTGCATATTCGAGCGGGAATACCTCGTGGACGACCGGCTTGATCCGCCCCTCGGCGATCAGCGGCCAGACGCGGGCCTTGAGCTGCTCGGCCACCGCCTGCTTGTAGGCGACCGGGCGCGCCCGCAGGGTGGAGCCGGTCAGCACCAGCCGCTTGGTCATGACGGGGAAGAAATTCACGGTCGCCGTCGCTCCTCGGACGAAGCCGATGCAGACATAGCGTCCCTCGACCGCCAACGCGTCGATGCTGCGGGCGACGTAATCGCCGCCGACGATGTCGAGCACGACATTCACGCCCGCCCCGCCGGTCGCTTCCTTGACCACCGCGACGAAATCCTCGGTGCCATAGTCGATGCCCCGCTCGGCCCCCAGCCGGACGCAGGCGCCGCATTTCTCCGCCCCGCGGGCGGTGGCGAAGACCCGCGCACCGAAAGCGGCGCCAAGCTGGATCGCCGTGGTGCCGATGCCGGACGTGCCGCCATGGACCAGCAGAGCCTCGCCGGGCTGGAGCGCACCGCGCTCGAACACATTCGACCAGACGGTGAAGAAGGTCTCCGGCAAGGCCGCCGCCTCTGCCATAGACAGGCCGGCGGGGATCGGCAGGCATTGGGCGGCGGGCACGACGCAGAACTCGGCATAGCCGCCGCCGGCCAGCAGGGCGCAAACGGGGTCGCCGACGGACCAGCCCTCCACCCCCTCGCCCAGTGCATCGACGGTGCCGGCGACCTCCAGGCCGGGGATGTCGCTGATACCCGGCGGCGGGTTGTATTTGCCGAGCCGCTGGAGCACGTCCGGCCGGTTGACGCCGGCGGCCTGGACCGCGATGCGGATCTCGCCGGGCGCCGGATCGGGGACCGGGCGGCGCGCCGGGACCAGCACCTCCGGCTTGCCGGGCTGGCTCACTTCGATCGCGGTCATGCTTCTGGAGTCTGTCATTCGGATCGTCCCCTGCCCTGTCGTCGTGATGGATTTGGGGCACTGTGTCGCTGCGGAGGAAGGTGCGTCCACGCGGCGATGGATCCGATTTCGTCCTGCGGAAAAGTCAAAAAAATGGCCGTGCTGTCATCAGCACGGCCAGTCTCCGAGAGAAGCGCGAACATGCAAAACAACACATCCGCCCGATGAGAAAGGAACGCCTTTCCCGAGACAGACAATCGCACCAACCTGCCGGTAACTCCCGAGAAATCGACCTCTTTTCCATTCCGTGGAAACGGCTTTATTTCCAAGAAAGAAGGCCGCGCTCCGTCAGGAACGCGGCCTTTAGTGCGCCAGGGAGGATATGCCGACGTGCACCACCTGCCGTCAGCTCTTGGCGTCTCGCATGCTGCTTGACCGTGTGTGGACTGGATCAGTTCGGAACCGGAACGCGCCCGCCCAGTTCCTGCGTCACCGCCGCGGCGGCGCGCTTGACCATCTCGCCCAGGGCGCGCAGCCGCGCATCCTCGATGCGCCGGCTGGAGCCGGAGAGCGACAGGGCTCCCATCACACGGGAATTCTCGTCGAAGATCGGGGCGGCGACGCAGCGCAGGCCCGACACCCGCTCCTCCTGGTCCAGGGCATAGCCGCGCGAACGGACCAAAGTCAGGTCGCGGTACAGCGCCGGCAACGACGACAAGGTGCTGCGGGTGAACTGGCGCATGCCGCGCTGGGTCACGATGGTCTGCACCTTGGTCTCGGTCATGCCGGCCAACAGGGCCTTGCCGACGGCGGAGCAATGCAGCAACGTGCGGTCGGTCTGCGGCACCGCGACCTGGGCGGCGCGGGGACCGCCGACGCGGGCCAGATAGAGCGCCTCGCCGTTCTCCTCGACCGCCAGATTGACGATCTCGCTGCTCTCCTCCATCAGGCGGCGCATGCGGGGACGGGCGACATCGACCAGATTGCGGGTCTTCAGGAAGTTGGCGCCGGTCATATAGGCCTGGACGCCGACCACCCAGCCGCGCGCGCTCTGGTCGAAGCGGACGTAGCGCTCGTACTGCAGGGTCGTCAGCAGGCGGTGGGTGGTGGAAGGCGACAGGTTCGCCGCTTCCGCCAGCTCGGTCAGGGTCATCGGACCATCATTGGCGCCGAGAATGGTTAGAATGTTCAGCGCGCGGCAGAGCGACTGCACCACCTGTCCGCGCTCGGCCTTGGCGTCGGCCTTGCCGTTGTCGTTCTTCTCGCGCGGCGCCTCGATGATCGCCGACTTGATGATCGCCGCGGCGCCCTCGCTGGGGTCGTCGTGGATGATCCGGCGTGCGATGGCGGCGGCGGTCATGCTGTTGGTGCGGGCTTGCGCTTTCATGTCCCATCTCCCTCGGGGTCCGGCGCGTTTGTTGCGCCTGTCTGTTGCGGCTGATGGCGTGAGTGACAGAAGCTTCGCTTGAACCGCGGGACCGTCGCGAACGGCGGCCCCGCGGGGTACCGGTCAACCTTTGAAAATCGACTGCATGGTGGAGCCCAGGCTGGCGGGGCTGTCGGCGACGGCGATGCCGACCGACTTCATGAAGTCGATCTTGAAGTCGGCGGTGTCGTTGCCGCCGGAGATCACCGCGCCGGCATGGCCCATGCGGCGGCCCGGAGGAGCCG
>NZ_DASPIS010000029.1:0-38901 GCF_035628975.1 Azospirillum sp.
GTCATATTGGCTGACGACGATGTAGCGGTCGTTGCCGGCCTCGCCGAAGATCGTGTCGGCCTGGGTCTGGGCGTAGCTGCCGGCCGTGACGATGCCGGCCAGGATGGTGTCGTCGCCGTCGCCGCCGTGGATGGTGTCGCGTTCCCAGTCGCCCTTCAGCAGGTCGTTGCCGGCATCGCCATGGATCAGGTCGGCACCGCCGCCGCCGGCCACCGTGTCGTCGCCGAGTTCCCCATGCAGCTCGTCATTGTCGGCGCGGCCATAGATCAGGTCGTTGCCGCCGCCGCCGAAGACGCTGTCGTTGCCGTCACCGGCCTCAAGCGTGTCGTTGCCGGCCCCGCCATGCTCGACGTCGTTGCCGCCATGGCCCCAGAACCACACCGCGGTGTCGCCCGCCGTCAGGCTGTCGGCATATTCCGAACCGATCCAGCGCTGGATGTTGACGAAGGTGTCGCCGGCCGCCTCGCCGGTGTTGTTGGCGCCGTTGGTCAGGTCCAGCGTGAGGCCGGCGGTGGCGTCTTCGTAGGTGACGATGTTGAAGCCGCTGCCGCCGACATAATGGTCGGCGCCAAGCCCGCCGTTCATGGTATCGCCCGCCGCGACGCCGGTGTTGCCGCCGCCGACCAGCGTGTCGTTGCCGATCCCGCCGACCAGGCTGTCGTTGCCGGTGCCGCCGGTGATGCTGTCGTTGCCGGCGAGCCCGTTGATCGTATTGCCGCCATTGTCGCCGACCAGCGTGTCGTTGCCCGCCGTCGGCGTGCCGCTGTAGGCCAGCCGGTGCGGCCAGGCAGCGGCGCCCTCGAAGGGACGGGCCGCCAGGATCGGGCCGGTCACCACGTCGAGCTCCCAGGAGCCGCCCTGGTCGGCATGGCCGACGGGATGGCTGGCGGCGGCGACGCGCGCGCCGGTGACGGCTGCCAGACGCTCGACGAAGCGGCGGCCGTTGCCGCCGACGCCGACGTCGCAGGCATGGATCAGGATCTCGGTGCCGGTCGCATCGGGCCAGCGGCGGTCGAACAGGGCGCTGGTGTCGAGCGGCATCGCCCCCAGCTTCACCACGCCCGGCGCGCCGTGGGCGATCAGGTGGACTGCGGCCGGACCCGTCTCCAGGGCGTCGGCGAGCAGGCCGAGGGCGTCCTCGTCGGCGGCCACCCGGATCACCGTCACATCCGGCGTGTGCCGGCCGATCAATGCGTCGATATCGGCCAGCCCGGCGTCGGCAAGAATGATCCCGTGCATGAAAACCCCTTTCTGGGGAGTTGTTGGAAATCGTTTTGCGCGTTCCGTGATGTACGGGATCCTGCCCAGGCCACAACGCCCAATAAGCCGATCATTCCTTGGGAAGCATCACGCCCAGCCGGACGATCTGATTTCTCCGGACTAGCGAATGAGGACGGTCCCAATCGATTTCGACGCCCTCCGGCTACTCCGCCCCATGGCACCGTCTTGCCACTCATTTGCCAAGGCTGGGTAGATGTGTGGCGCAATACCTCCAATTCGTGGTCACCTCGTGCGCCGAAGGGCTGAGGCCAATTTGTTTGACCTATATCGGAATGCGGCGCATCGTTTCGGTCAGACCTGCAGCGCAACGGAGTGCGCCCGATGTCCCTTCCCGATTCCTTCACCGCCTTCGTCATCGCCGACGACAACGGCAAGCCCAAGGGCTCCTTCACCACGCTTTCGCCGTCCGATCTGCCGGACCACGAGGTGCTGGTCGAGGTCTCCCATTCCACGGTCAACTACAAGGACGGGCTCGCCGTCACCGGAAAGGCGAAGATCGCCCGCAAGCTGCCGATGGTGGCGGGGATCGATCTCGCCGGCACGGTGGTCGAGTCGCGCTCGCCCGACTGGAAGGCCGGCGACCGGGTGGTGGTCAACGGCTGGGGCATGTCGGAGACGCAGTGGGGCGGCTACAGCCGCTATCAGCGGGTGAAACCGGAGTGGCTGACCCGGCTGCCCGATGCCTTCACGCCCGAACAGGCGATGGGGATCGGCACCGCCGGCTACACCGCGGCGCTGTGCGTCGACGCGCTGGAACGCTGGGGCGCGATCCAGCCCGGCGGCCGCGAGGTGCTGGTCACCGGTGCGGCCGGCGGTGTCGGATCGGTGGCGGTCGCCCTGCTGGCCAAGCGCGGCTATGCCGTCACCGCCTCCACCGGGCGGCCGGAGACGCACGAGTATCTGCGCGGCCTTGGCGCCGGCGGCTTCATCGACCGCGCCACCCTGCTGGAAAAGGGAGCGCCCCTGCAGAAGGAGCGCTGGGCGGGCGGCGTCGATTCGGTGGGCGGCCAGACCCTGGTCAACGCCTTGGCGCAGACGGTGTGGGGCGGAGCCGTCGCCGCCTGCGGGCTGGCCGGCTCGTCCGATCTGCCCGGCACGGTGCTTCCGCATATTCTGCGCAGCGTGACGCTGATCGGCATCGATTCGGTGATGGCTCCGGCCGACCGCCGTGCGTCCGCCTGGGCAAGGCTGGCCCGCGACCTCGACCCCGGCCATCTGAGCGCGATGTACGAGGTCCATCCCTTCGCCGACCTGCCGGCGCTGGGCGAACGCATCCTGGCCGGCCAAATCCGCGGCCGGGTGGTTCTGGACCTGACGGCCTGATACCGGCGGCCCGAATCCGGCGCATAAAAAATGGGCCATCGGCGAGAAGCCGATGGCCCAGTCCAGGAGAGAATTCGTTCAGGAGGGCCGGGGCCCGCCCCGGTTCAGTTCATCAGCAGGCGCGGCAGCCACAGCGAGAAGGCCGGGACATAGGTGACCAGAAGCAGCGCCAGGAACAGCGCCCCGTAGAAGGGCGTGATGGAGCGCATCACCTCGCCCACCGAGACGCCGCCGATGGCGCAGCCGATGAACTGGGTGGTGCCGACCGGCGGGGTGTTCAGGCCGAGCGCGCAGTTGATCAGCATCACGATGCCGAACTGCACCGGGTCCATGCCGTAGGTCATGGCGATCGGCAGGAAGATCGGCGTGCAGATCAGGATCGTGCTGGCCATGTCCATGAAGGTGCCCAGCAGGAACAGGATGATGTTGATCAGCAGGAAGATGACGATCGGGTTGGACGAAATGCCGGCCAGCAGTTCGCCGGTGATGTCCGCCACCTCATAGAGGCCCATGAGGTACTGGAACATCGTCGACACGCCGATCAGCAGCAGCACCACGCCGGTGGTCTTCACCGTCTTGGCGGCGGCGGCCAGGAACTTCTCCAGCGTCAGCGTGCGGTAGACCAGCGTCGTCAGCAGCAGCGCGTAGATCACGGCCACGGAGGCCGATTCGGTCGCGGTGAACACGCCGCTGGTGATGCCGGCCAGGATGATGACGACGATCAGCATGCCGGGCAGGGCGGCGGCGAAGGTGTGCAGCAGGATGTCCCAGCCGGGGAAGGACCCCTTCGGGTAGCCGCGGCGGACCGCGACGTAGTAGGCGGCGCCCAGGTTGCAGACCATCAGCAGCAGCGCCGGCATCAGGCCCGCGGCGATCAGCGCGCCGATGGACGCCTTTCCGCCGGCGGCCAGCGCGTAGATGATCATGTTGTGGCTGGTCGGCATCAGCGCGCCGACGAGGGCGGCGTGGGTGGTGACGTTGACCGCGTAGTCGGCGTGGTAGCCTTCCCGCTTCATCATCGGGATCATCACGGCGCCCATGGCCGACACGTCGGCGACGGGGGAGCCGGCGACGCCGCCGAACAGGGTGCAGGCCACCACGTTGGACATGCCCAGCCCGCCACGGATGTGGCCGACCATGCTCTTCGCCGCGGCGACGATCTTGTCGGCGACGCCGCCGTGCAGCATCAGCTCGCCCGAGAAGACGAAGAAGGGAATGGCCAGGAACGAGAAGACGTTCATCCCCGACATCATCTGCTGGAAGACCACCGCGACGGGCAGGCCTTCATAGAGGATGGTGCAGAGCGCCGACAGGCCGATGGCGAAGGCGACCGGAATGCCGAGGATGAGGAAGCCGAAGAAGGTGATGCTGAGGATCATCAGTTCCATGACGGCTTTACCTCCTCGCCGCGCAGGATGGCGACGATATGCTCGATGGAGAACAGGACGATCAGCACACCCGACAGCACCAGCGGCACGTAGCGTACGGCTTCGGAGATGTGAAGGTTCGGGATCGTGTAGGACATGACCGAACTGCCGAGAATCCAGCCGTTGTAGGCCATGCAGCCGCCGAAAATTCCGACCAGCGCGTAGATGAGGATGTCCATCTTGCGCCGCGCACTGTCAGACAGCATCACCAGCAGGGATTCGAGCCCGATGTGGCCGGCGTCGCGGACGCCGACGGCGGCACCGATCAGGGTGACGTACAGCACCAGCACGATGGCCAGGCTTTCCGCCCAGGTCGGCGAGTTGTTCAGCACGTAGCGGCCGAACACCTGATAAAAGACGACCGCGACGATCGCCATCAAACCGATGATGGCGACATACATGCCGGTCTTGGCCAGCACCGCGTTCATCCGCGTCAGCCAGCCGGCTGCATGCGGCGGGCTGACATCCATTGCTTGCAGCTCGATATCCATGCTGCGGCTCCCCTTGGGTGGCGGCACCGTCCCGCCGGGGACGGCGCCGCGCCTCACCCCTTGCTTACTTGGTTTCCTGGACGCGCTGCACGAGGCTCTGGAGCTTCGGCGTGTTGGCGAACTTGTCGTAGACGGGCTTCATCGCATCGATGAATTCCTGCTTGTTGGTGACCTCGACGATCTGGGCGCCGGCCTTGGTCACGACGTCCTTCGACTTCTGCTCGCGCTCTTCCCACAGCTTGCGCATGTAGGGCACCGACTCCTTGGCGGCCTGGCGGACCAGAGCCTGGTCGTCCTTGGACAGGCGGTCCCAGGCGACCTTGGAGAAGACCAGCACTTCCGGCGCCATCGCGTGTTCGGTCAGCGTGAAGTACTTGGCCGCTTCGAAGTGGCGCGAGGACTCGTACGACGGATAGTTGTTCTCGGCCGCATCGACGATGCCGGTCTTGAGCGCGGTGTAGACCTCGCCGAAGGGCATCGGCGTGGCGTTGGCGCCCAGCGCCTGGATCATGGCGACGAACAGGTCGGACTGCTGGACGCGGATCTTGGCGCCCTTCATGTCGGCCAGCGTCTTGTAGGGCTTGGCGGCCGAATACATGCTGCGCGAGCCGCTGTCGTAGAAGGCGAGGCCGACCATGCCCTGGCTTTCCATCGCCGCCAGGATTTCGTCGCCGATCTGGCCGTCCAGGACGCGGCGCATGTGGCCGGTGTCGCGGAAGATGAAGGGCAGCGCGGTGACCATCGTCTCCGGCACCACGTTGTTCAGCGGCGCCACGTTGATGCGCATCATCTCGAGCGCGCCGATCTTCAGCTGCTCGATCGTGTCCTTCTCGTTGCCGAGAGCGCCGTTCGGGAACACCTTGACGCCGAGACGGCCGTTGGTGCGTTCCGCCAGCAGCTTGCCGACATAGCGCGCCGCCTCGACGGTCGGGTAGTCGGTCGGGTGGATGTCGGCCGACCGGAAGTCGCGCGCGGCGGCCGGAGCCGACAGCATCGGCGCGGCCATCATGCTGCAGACGGCACAGGCGGCCAGCAGCGCGGTGCGGACCGAAGTCAGAGCAAACTTCATAGGTTCTCCTCCTGTGTGCGGGGCCGGAGCCTGAGCGGGCCGGCCTCTCTTGTTCTGGTGTTTCCGGATTGCCTGGTGGCCGGTGGGCCGCCTGTGTGTGACTGGATGAACCGTGGGCCGGTGACAGACGGAGCGTGGATGAGGCCCCTTTGCCGAGACCGGCTTTCGCAGCGCTGCGACCGCGCCACGCGCAGCCAGAAATTGCGCATGGCCGACACAGGCCCTGCCCTTGCCCCCATCCTCTTTCCGCTCCGCTTGGCAACGGTGCCGCCCCTCGGCGGCGCCCTGTTCACGTCACTTAGGATATTAGTATATCACTCTGCGTGCAAGTCTGAAAGTTCCAGCCGGCAACTACCGTTTTGGACTTTAAACTGAATCAGATTGGCGGGGAGAGAGACAAAGTGGCTGCAGAAGCGGGTTTCAGCCAGTACACGCATCGCCGCAGGGGGTTGGGTGCGACATTCGGCCCCAGCTCTCGCCGCAGCCCTTCCCCCATTCGCTCAAACGCGGCGGCCAGTCATTCCAAGGCCGTTCAACACAAGGCCGTCAGCCGTGACCGTTCACCAGGGGCCACACCTCCATGGCGCCGCGGTAGATCATGTCCAGGGCGACGTAGAAGATGATGGCGAGGCCGACATAGGCCAGCCAGCGATGCTTCTGCAGAACGCGGGCGATGACGCTGGCGGCGAGGCCCATCAGGGCGATCGACAGGGTCAGGCCGATGACCAGCACCCCCAGATGCTCGCGCGCGGCGCCGGCCACGGCCAGGACGTTGTCCAGCGACATCGACACGTCGGCGACGACGATCTGCCAGACCGCTTGGCTCAGGGTCTTGCGCGGGCCGGCCGTATCGGCTCCGCCGTCGTCCTCCAGCACCTCGACCGCCTCGTCCTCCTCATGGGACTGGCGCAGTTCGCGCCACATCTTCCACGAGACCCACAGCAGCAGCACGCCGCCGGCCAGCAGAAGCCCGATGATCTGGAGAAGCTGGGTGGTGACCGCCGCGAAGGCGATGCGCAGCACGGTGGCGGCCAGGATGCCGATCAGGATGGCCTTGCCGCGCTGTTCCCGCGGCAGTCCGGCGGCGGCCAGACCGATGACGATGGCGTTGTCGCCGGCCAGCACCAGGTCGATCATGATGACCTGAAGCAGCGCGAAAAGCGCCTCAGTTGTGAATAGCTCCGTCATTTGAGCGGATGTCCTCGCATCACGAAAAATGTGGGCGGAGAGTCCGCGCGAGGGCTGTTCGGACCGGCCGGGTCATGCCGAAGCATCGACGGAAGGCGTCGGTCGGGGGCACGGGGCGCGGGCCGCTCCTTGGTGTTCCCAGTCCGACATCGCAACCGGTGAGGTTGCCAGAGGGGCCCGGCCTGGTGCTGGCGCTTTACGCCAAAGTGGTGGTTTCCGCAAGGCCGCACACCGCGCGGCCCGGCGGATGGAGTTCGGGTTGCGGGGTCAGGGTTCGGCCACCTCCACGGTTGTGCCGCCGGCGGCGGCGTCCAGGATCGCGTCGATCAGACGGTGCACCTTCAGCGCCTCCCGCCCGTCCACCCGCGGCCGGCGCCCCTCGTCGAGCGCATCGAGGAAGTCGGACAGCACGGCCCGGTGATGCTGGTGCGAGAAGGCCATCGGATCGGCGCCGCCACCCAGCGTGGCGCCATCCTGGCCGGCGAGGATGCGCTCGCCGCCGACCAGCTGCACCTCCAGCCGGTCGCCGGACAGCACGGCCGACCCGCCGGTTCCGGCGATCTCGATCCGCTCCGGATAGCCGGGATAAGCGGCGGTGGTGGCGTCGATGGTGGCCAGCATTCCGTTGCCGTATCTGAGCGCGGCGGCGACCACGTCTTCCGTATCCATCCGGCGAAGCACGCTGGTGGCGGCAAATCCCGCGACCCGCTCCGGCAGGCCGAGCAGGCCGACGAAGGCGTCCAGCGTGTGGATCGCCTGGGTCAGCAGCACCCCGCCGCCGTCGCGCGCCTTCATGCCGCGGCCGGGCTGGGCGTAATAGGCGGCGTCGCGCCACCAGCGCACCGACACAGCCGCCGACAGCGGCCGGCCCAGCGTGCCGTCGCGCATCAGCCCGGCCAGCCGCTCCACCGAGGCGCGGAACCGGTGCTGCAGGACGACGCCCAGCGTCAGCCCGGCCTCCTCCATCGCCGATACCACGGCGCGCGCGCCCTCCGGCGTGGCGTCCAGCGGCTTTTCCAGCAGCACATGCTTGCCGGCGGCGGCACAGCGGGCGACCAGTTCGGCATGGCTGTCGGGCGGGGTCAGCAGCAGGACGGCCGACAGCGTCGGATCCTCGAGCAGGGTCTCGACCCGGTCGACCGTCGGCAGTCCGTGGCGGGCGGCGAAGGCGGCGCGGCGCTCGGCCGACGGGCTGAAGCAGCCCGCCACCTCCACCCGGTCCCGAAGGTCGATCAGGCTCTGCGCATGGGGCGCCGAGGCCATGCCGAGGCCGATCACGCCGATGCGGCGGCGGCCGGGTGCAACCGAAGGGGCGGTCGGGGCGGACATCAGGGCGTTCCTTCCATGACTGCGTCGGTCAGGCTGCCGGAGAAATAGAGCGGTGCGGCATTGCGCACGTCGTCCACCGTGATCTGCAGATTGTCCAGGTGCAGGATCAGGCTCCGTTCGGCCCGGTCCGGGTCGTGGGCGGCGATGGCCTCGACGATGGCCTCATGTTCGGCGATCACCGTGCGCATGCGGCCGGGAACCGGCAGGGTCAGCCGCCGGCAGCGGTCGAGCTGGACCTTGGCCTGCTGGATGATCGTCCAGAAGCCGGGATAGCCCGCCATTTCGGTGATCTGGGCGTGGAAGGTCTCGTCGGCCTGATGGAAGCCGTTGGCGTCACCGACCGCATCGACCTCGCGCTGCTGCTCCAGGCAGGCGCGCAGGGCCGCGATCTGGCTGCGGCTGGCGCGCTCCGCGGCGAAACGCACGGTGGCGCGCTCCAGCACCTTGCGGATCACGCCGGCCTCCGGCAGCGCTTCCAGCGGGATGCGGGCGACGAAGGTGCCGGATTGCGGGAAGATTTCGATCAGCCCCTCGTCCGCCAGCCTCAGCACCGCCTCGCGCACCGGCGTGCGGCTGACGCCATAGGCTTCTGCGATCTGCTTCTCGGCGATCGGGTCGCCCGGCTTGCGCCTCAGCGACACGATCTCCGCCCGGAGGTCGCGGTGGATGGCGTCGGCCGCCGTCGGGCCGCGCCGCACGTCGCGCCGGGCCGGCGGGCGGATCTGGAGTGGGGCGGCCTTGCCCGGCTTGGCCGGACGGGTGGCAGCGGTGGAACCGGTTTTGGCCGGCGGGTTGCCGGATGGCATGGCGTCCAGCCTCCTCAGGAGCGACTGACGCCAGAATACTAATATATCAGCTAGGGCGGCAAGCAATTTCGCTCATCCCCCGTCGCGTACGGGTGTGACAAAGGCGCCCGCACTCCCGCAATGGATGTGGAGGGAGGGCGAGGACCACCCGCCTACAGCCCCGCCGCCAGCCGGGTGCCCTGGGCGATGGCGCGCTTGGCGTCCAGTTCCGCCGCTATGTCGGCGCCGCCGATCAGGTGGACGGGGATGCCGGCGGCCTCCAGCGGCGCCTGAAGTTCCCGCAACGGCTCCTGCCCGGTGCACAGCACGATGCTGTCGACGGCCAGCGTCTGCATGCGCTCGCGCTTCTCGCCGAAGCTGATGGTCAGACCTTCGTCGTCGATGCGCTCGTAATTCACGCCGGACAATGCCTGGATGTTCTTCATCTTCAGCTGGGCCCGGTGGATCCAGCCGGTGGTCTTGCCCAGCCCGGCGCCGGGCTTGCTCGCCTTGCGCTGGAGCAGGACGATCTCCCGCGCCGGGGGCGTCAGGTGGGGGCGGATGCCGGCGACGCCGCCGCGCGCCTCGGCCGGGTCGGCAACGCCCCATTCGGCGCGCCACAGCGCCGGCTCCAGGCTGGGCGACGGCCCCTCATGGGCCAGGAAATCGCTGACGTCGAAGCCGATGCCGCCCGCCCCGACCACGGCGACCCGGCGGCCGACCGGCTTGGCGCCGCGCAGCACATCGATGTAGGTCAGCACCTTCGGGTGGTCCTGGCCGGGAATCCTCGGGTCGCGAGGCACCACCCCGGTCGCCAGAACCACCGCGTCGAACCCCGCACCCGTCAGGTCGCCGGCACCCACCCGCCGGCCCAGATGCAGCGCCACCCCGGTCTCCGCCAGCCGGTTGCGGAAATAGCGCACCGTCTCGTGGAATTCCTCCTTGCCGGGGATCAGCTTGGCCATGTTGAACTGGCCGCCGATCTCGTCGGCCGCATCGAACAGATGCACCTCGTGCCCGCGCTCCGCCGCCGTCGTGGCGCAGGCCAGCCCGGCCGGGCCGGCGCCGACCACGGCGATGCGCTTGCGTTGTCTGGCGGGGACGATCACCAGTTCCGTCTCGTGGCAGGCGCGCGGGTTGACCAGACAGCTGGCCGTCTTGCCGGAGAAGATGTGGTCCAGGCAGGCCTGGTTGCAGGCGATGCAGGTGTTGATCGCTTCCGGCCGGCCCGCCGCCGCCTTGGCGACGAAGTCCGGATCGGCCAGGAAGGGCCGCGCCATCGACACCATGTCGGCCAGCCCCTCGCCGATCACCGCGTCGCCGACCTCGGGCGTGTTGATGCGGTTGGTGGTGCAGAGCGGGATCGACACCGATTCCTTCAGCTTGCCGGTCACCCAGGCGAAGTTGGCGCGCGGCACGCTGGTGGCGATGGTCGGCACCCGCGCCTCGTGCCAGCCGATGCCGGTGTTGATGATGGTGGCGCCGGCCTGCTCGATGGCTTGGGCAAGCTGCACCACCTCCTCCCATGTGCTGCCGTCGGGGATCAGGTCCAGCATCGACAGGCGGTAGATGATGATGAAGTCGCGCCCGACCGCCTCCCGCATGCGCGACACGATCTCCACCGGGAAGCGCATGCGGTTCTCGTAAGCGCCGCCCCACTTGTCGGTGCGCTGGTTGGTGTGGGTCACCAGGAACTGGTTGATCAGGTAGCCTTCCGACCCCATCACCTCCACCCCGTCATAGCCGGCCTCGCGCGCCAGTTCGGCACAGCGGACATAGGCGCGGATCTGGCGCTCCACCCCCCTTGCGGTCAGGGCGCGCGGGGTGAAAGGAGTGATCGGCGACTTGATGCGCGACGGCGCCACCGACAGCGGGCTGTAGGCATAGCGGCCGGCATGCAGGATTTGCAGCGCGATCTTGCCGCCTTCGGCATGGACCGCGTCGGTGATGACCCGGTGCGACCGCGCCGCCCCATGCCGCGCCAGGGTGGAGCCGAAGGGCGACAGCCACCCCTCCACATTCGGCGAGAAGCCGCCGGTCACCATCAGCCCGACCCCGCCGCGCGCCCGCTCGGCGAAATAGGCGGCCAGCCGCGGGAAATGGCGGCGGCGGTCCTCCAGCCCGGTGTGCATCGACCCCATCAGCACCCGGTTCTTCAGCACCGTGAAGCCGAGGTCGAGCGGGGCCAGCAGATGGGGGTAGGGATGGGTCACGGGCTGGCTCACTGGGTGGTTCCTCCGGCTTTGGAAGACGGCGCTTCTGGTGGCGCTGGGGATACGGATGATCCGTGCTGCGGAGCCTAGTTCGAGTTGACGTATGCGTCAACATGGTTCCGCGACGACCCACATGCCCTCTTCCGCATTGTTCGCCCTCCCCGCTTTCCGCTGGATGAAAAAGCCGTTCGGCGAACTGGCTCAAGGCGCTGCACGGCGGTCAAGCTCCCGACCCAAGGACCGCCCCCCATCCGCGGCGGCCAATTCGCGCAACCGGGAGTTCGGCCATGGTGCAGTTCGCCGCCAACCTGACGATGCTCTACAACGAGCATCCCTTCCTCGACCGATTCGCCGCGGCGGCCGATGCCGGCTTCCGTGGCGTGGAGTATCTGTTCCCCTACGACTTCCCCGCCGACGCGCTGGCCGAGAAGCTGCGCCAACATGGGCTGACCCAGGTTTTGCACAATCTGCCCGCCGGCAACTGGGGCGGCGGGGAGCGCGGCATCGCCATCATGCCCGACCGCGTGCAGGAGTTCCGCGACGGCGTCGCCCGCGCCATCGACTATGCCGGCACGCTGGGCTGCAAACAGGTCAACTGCCTCGTCGGCATCCTGCCGCAGGGGGGCGACGCCGTCGCGGCGGAAAGCACGCTGACCGGCAACCTCGCCTATGCCGCCGACGCGCTGGCCGGCACGGGCATCAAGCTGCTGATCGAGCCGATCAACACCCGCGACATCCCCGGCTTCTACCTGAACCGGACCAAACAGGCGCTGGACCTGATCGCCAAGGTCGGCTCCGACAATCTGTACGTGCAGTACGACATCTACCACATGCAGATCATGGAAGGCGATCTGGCCCGCACGATCGAGGCCAACCTCGCCCGCATCGCCCATGTCCAGCTGGCCGACAATCCCGGCCGCTTCGAGCCCGGCACCGGCGAGATCAATTATCCCTTCCTATTCAAGCATCTGGACGCCATCGGCTACCGCGGCTGGGTCGGCTGCGAATACAAGCCGAAGACGACGACGGACGAGGGGCTCGGCTGGTTCGCCCCCTACAAGACTGAACCGGCGCACGCCTGAGGCACCCTCACCAATTCAAAGAAGGACTATCGTCATGAAGGTCGGATTCATCGGTCTCGGCATCATGGGCACCCCGATGGCGGGGCATCTGCTGGACGCCGGTCACACGCTCTACGTCCATGACATCAAGCCGGTGCCGGCCGACCTGACGTCCAAGGGCGCCATTCCCTGCCCGTCGGGCCGGGAGGTCGCGGCGGCGGCCGAGGTCATCATCACCATGGTGCCCGACACGCCCCATGTCGGCGCCGCCCTGTTCGGCGAGAACGGCGTCGCCGCCGGCCTGTCGTCGGGCAAGATCGTGGTGGACATGTCCTCGATCTCGCCCATCGAGACCAAGGAATATGCCAAGCGCATCAACGACCTCGGCTGCGCCTATCTCGACGCGCCGGTGTCGGGCGGTGAGGTCGGGGCCAAGGCCGCCTCGCTGACCATCATGGTCGGCGGCCCGCAGGAGGCCTTCGACACGGTCAAGCCGCTGTTCGACAAGATGGGCAAGAACGTCACGCTGGTCGGCGGCAACGGCGACGGCCAGACCACCAAGGTCGCCAACCAGATCATCGTCGCGCTGACCATCGAGGCGGTGGCCGAGGCCCTGCTGTTCGCGTCGAAGGCCGGCGCCGATCCGGCCAAGGTCCGTCAGGCGCTGATGGGCGGCTTCGCCTCCTCCCGCATCCTGGAGGTCCATGGCGAGCGGATGATCAACCGCAACTTCACCCCCGGCTTCCGCATCGAGCTGCACCAGAAGGACCTCAACCTCGCGCTGAGCGGCGCCAAGGCGCTGAACCTGTCGCTGCCCCACACGGCAAGCTGCCAGCAGCTGTTCAACGCCTGCGCCGCGCAGGGCGGCTCGGCCTGGGACCACTCCGGCATGCTGCGCGCGCTGGAACTGCTGGCCGGGCACGAGGTGGGGGCGAAGTGAGGTTGGGCGCCGGATTGCCCCCTCCCTAACCCTCCCCCGCTTCGCGGTGGAGGGAACTCCGCCGCATTCGCGACCGACTCCCTCTACCGCGAAGCGGGGGAGGGAAGGGGCCCATGCGCAGCATGGGAAGGGAGGGGGCAACCGCCGCCACCACCCCACCCGCACCATTTCCCCACCCCTCATTCCCGTGCATTCTACCCGCCCCGCTTCCCACGACGCCCGAGCGACCATGAGCACCGCCATGACCACAGACGCCCTGCTCCACGACCTGTTCCAGGCGGCGCTGACCGCGGTGACCGCCGAGACCCGGCTGCCGGCGGCCCTGCCGCAGCCGCCGAAGGGCCGCACGGTGGTGATCGGCGCCGGCAAGGCGGCGGCGGCCATGGCGAAGACGGTGGAAGACCACTGGCCGGGGCCGCTCACCGGCCTCGTCGTCACCCGCTACGATCATGATTTGCCGACCGAGCGGATCGAGGTGGTGCAGGCCAGCCATCCGGTGCCCGACGCCGCCGGGCAGGAGGCGGCGCGGCGTATCGTCGACATGGTCCAGGGGTTGACCGCCGACGACCTCGTGCTCTGCCTGATCTCCGGCGGCGGGTCCGCCCTGCTGGCCCTGCCGGCTCCCGGCATCACGCTGGATGACAAGCGCGCCGTCGCCAAGGCCCTGCTGAAGAGCGGCGCCGACATCGGTGAGATGAACTGCGTGCGCAAGCATCTGTCGGCGGTGAAGGGCGGCCGGCTGGCCGCCATGGCCCATCCTGCCCGCGTCGTCTCGCTGCTGGTTTCCGACGTGCCGGGAGACGATCCGTCGGTGATCGCCAGCGGCCCGACCGTGCCCGACCCGACCAGCTTCGCCGACGCCCGCGCCATCCTGGCGAAATACGGCATCACCCCGCCGCCCGCCGTGGCCGCCTTCCTCGAAGCGGCCGAGGACGAAACGCCCAAGCCCGGCGATCCGCGCCTGAGCGGTGCCGTCACCACCATCATCGCCACCCCGCAGGACGCGCTGGAGGCCGCAGCGGCACTCGCCCGCGACCGCGGCTACAGCCCCGTGATCCTCGGCGACGCCATCGAGGGCGAAGCGCGCGAGGTCGCCAAGGTCCATGCCGGCATCGCCCGTCAGGCCGCCCGCCACGGCCAGCCGGCCCCGGTCCCCGCCGTGATCCTGTCCGGCGGCGAAACCACGGTGACGGTGCGTGGCCAGGGCCGCGGCGGCCGCAATGTCGAATTCCTGCTGGCGCTGGCGGTGGCGCTGGACGGCCATCCCGGTATCCGGGCCGCCGCCTTCGACACAGACGGTATCGACGGGACGGAGGACAATGCCGGCGCCATCCTGCGCCCCGATACCCTGGAACGGGCGGAGGCCATGGGGCTCGATGCCAAGGCCTTCCTCGCCGACAACGACGGCTACAGCTTCTTCAAGGCGCTGGGCGATCTGGTCGTCACCGGCCCGACGCGGACCAACGTCAACGACTTCCGGGTGATCGTCATCGAACGCTCCTGACGCCCGACAGGAAATATCGACTGACAGATATTGACATCTGTCATTCCATAACCAATAACCTCTCCATCACGCATCGATGGAGGGATACATGGACACGCGCGCACTCGGCACATCCGGCCCCACCGTTTCCGCCCTCGGCCTCGGCTGCATGGGCATGTCCGACATGTACGGCCCCGCCGACCGGGCGGAGGGCATCGCCACCATCCATGCGGCGCTCGACGCCGGGGTGACGCTGCTCGACACCGGCGACTTCTACGGCATGGGCCACAACGAGATGCTGATCGGCGAGGCGGTGCGCGGCATCCCCCGCGACCGCTTCCAGGTCAGCGTGAAGTTCGGCGCCCTGCGCGCGCCGGACGGCAGCTGGCTCGGCTACGACGCCCGGCCGGCGGCGGTGAAGAATTTCCTGGCCCACACGCTGAGCCGGCTTGGGCTGGACCACATCGACATCTACCGCCCGGCCCGTCTCGATCCGAACGTGCCGATCGAGGACACCATCGGCGCTGTCGCCGACATGGTGAAGGCCGGCTATGTCCGCCACATCGGCCTGTCGGAAATGGGGGCCGACACCATCCGCCGCGCCGCCGCCGTCCACCCGATCTGCGACCTGCAGATCGAATATGCGCTGATCTCCCGTGGGATCGAGGAGTCCATCCTGCCGGCCTGCCGCGAACTCGGCATCGGCATCACCGCCTATGGCGTCTTGTCGCGCGGCCTGATCAGCGGCCATTGGAAGAAGGACAGCGCCGGCGCCACCGGCGACTTCCGCGCCCACAGTCCGCGCTTCCAGGGTGAAAACCTGGACCACAATCTGGCTCTGGTCGAGGAACTGCGCCGGGTCGCCGCGGCGAAGGGGGTCAGCGTCGCGCAGATCGCGATTGCTTGGGTGCTGTCGCGCGGTTCGGATATTGTGCCGCTGGTCGGCGCGCGGCGGCGCGACCGGCTGACCGAAGCGCTGGGAGCCCTGGAATTTGACCTCACCCCCGATGACCTCGCCGCGATCGAACGGGCGGTCCCGCCCGGCGCGGCGGCCGGCGACCGCTACGCCCCGCAACAGATGGCGATGCTCGACAGCGAGCGGCGCTGAGGCACAGCCCAATGGCTGAGGCGGCGCTGACCCCGGACCGCATCCTGGAGGCGGCGGAAGAGGTCCTGCGCCGCTACGGTCCCGCCAAGGCCACGGTGGTGGACGTCGCCCGCGCGCTGGGCGTCAGCCATGGCAGCGTCTACCGCCACTTCCCCAGCAAGGCCGCGCTCCGCGACACGGTGACGGAGCGCTGGCTCGCCCGCGTCGCCGATCCGCTGGACGCTATCGCGGAGGAGTCCGGCCCGGCACCCGCCCGCCTGCGCCGCTGGTTCGACGCGCTGATTCAGGCCAAGCACCGCAAGGCCGGCGACGATCCGGAACTGTTCGCCACCTACATGGCGCTCGCCGCCGAAGCCCGCGAGGTGGTGGCGGAGCATGTGGCGCATCTCTGCGGCCAGATCGCCCGCATCGTCGCCGACGGCATGGCCGACGGCGGCTTCGCCCCCGGCGACGCCACGGCTGTGGCCCGTGCCCTGCTCGACGCGACCGCCCGCTTCCACAACCCCGCCCACGCCGCCGAATGGGCCTCCCCCGACACCGCCGCGGCGTTCGAGGCGGTGTGGGCGCTGGTCATGCGCGGGCTGGAGGTTAGGGAGATTCCCTCTCCCCCCCGGGGAGAGGGTTAGGGTGAGGGGGATGCACTACATGGATTTGGGGGAAGAGCAGGGATATTCGCTGCTTGATGATCCTCGCCATGCATCCCCCTCACCCAGCCCTCTCCCCGGGGGGGGAGAGGGTTACCGCTCCGGGAGAAGGCGATCAAACTCACCCCGCCTTCTTCGTCAGCTGCGCGATGTAGATCCGCGTCAGCGACTTCAGGATCGGCGGCATCGCCATCACCGCATCCTCGAAGCTGCGCTTGTCGATCACCTCGCAGATGCCGCCGGCGACCGCCACCGCGGTAGCGTCCGGCGTGCGCCCGGTCAGCAGGTAGATCTCGCCGAACAGGCTGCCTGGTCCGAAGGTCGCGATGTCCCCGCCCAGCGTGCCGCGGCCGGGGCGGAGCGCCACGCGGCCGGACTGGATCAGATAGGCGGCGTTCACCGGCTCGTTGGGGCCGAAGAAGACATGCCCCTCGCGGATCATCCGGCGATCGACCACCTTCTGGAACGAATTGGTGGATCGGAAATCCACCGCGTTGCCGAACCGCTCGGTCGGCGGCAGGCCATAGTCGCGGCGGATGGCGGCGATCAGGCTCTGCAACAGGTATGAGGCCAGCGGCGGGCTGCGCTTCAGCAGGCCGCGGAAGGCGTCCCGCGTCACCTCGACGCAAACCACCTCGGTCAGCGAGCGCACGGTGGCGCTGCGCTCCCCATCGTCGATCAGCGCCATCTCGCCGACCACGGCCCCCTTGCCGACCACCCCCAGCCGCCGGGTGCCGCCGTCCGGCGTGGTCAGCAGCACCTCCAGCTCGCCGGATTCGATCAGCCACGCCCGGTCGGCGCGTTCGCCCTGCCGCATCATCACGATGCCGGCACCGATGGTGAAGCGCTTGGGACCGGAAGCTGCGGATTGCGTCATGGGGCGGCTCGGGAGAGGCGAAAGGTTATCGCGGCACTCTACCCCATGGCGCCAAGGCCGTCAGCCGCCAGCCGTCAGCCGCCGGTCTTCATCACCCCGCCGCGGTCGCGCGCCGGCCCGCCGCCGCGGCCCAAATGCTGGCGCAGGAAGGCGACGACCTCCGGCGCATCCCACTCCACCGCCCCTTCGACGCGGCCAAGCTCGCGGCCTTCCGGATCGACCAGGATGGTGGTGGGCAGGCCGCGCAGGGACAGCGCCTTCATCGAGTCCGACGCCGGGTCGAGGAACACCGTCAGGTTCTGCACCCCCGTCTTCTTGTAGAAGGGTTCCACCGCCGCCCGCCCGCCGCGGTCCAGCGACAGCGCCACCACCTGGAAGGCGTCGCCGCCCAGCTGGGCCTGCAGCCGGTCGAGCGAGGGCATCTCCTTCACGCAAGGCCCGCACCAGGTCGCCCACAGGTTCAGCAGGATCACCCGGTCCTTGAAGTCGGCCAGATCGATCCGCCTCCCTTCGGCGTCGATGAAGGACAGCGGCGGCATCGGCTTGGGCTCCGCCCCCTTGAACTTCTCCAGCTTGTCGACGCCGGTTGAGGCGACGGGCGTGGCCCCGGATGTGGCTCCGGATGTGGTCGCGGCAGGGGCGTCCGGCGCGTCCGGCGCGCCCAGCCGCAGCACCTCCGGTGGAGTGGGCGCCGCACCGGCGCTCCACCACAGGCCGGCCCCGGCCATGCACACACAAACCGTTGCGACAGCCGCCAAAGTCCGCATACTCACGCTTCCTCGCTCCCCTTCACCCGAATGCCCCGGTATCCGTCCCCATGAGCGCCGATCAGACCCCGCCGAATTCCGCCGCCACAACCGGCGCCGCCACCGGTGCCGCCGCACCCGCCGCCAGCCAGATGTGGGGCGGGCGATTCGCGCGCGGTCCCGCCGCCATCATGGAGAAGATCAACGCCTCCATCGGCTTCGACAAGCGGCTCGCCGACCAGGACATCGCCGGGTCGAAGGCCCATGCCGCGATGCTGGCCAAGCAGGGCATCATAACCCAGGCCGATGCCGACGCCATCATCGGCGGGCTCGACCGCGTAAAGGCAGAGATTGACGCCGGCAGCTTCACCTTCAAGGTGGAGTTGGAGGACATCCACATGAATGTGGAGGCCCGGCTGGCCGAACTGATCGGCGAGCCGGCCAAGCGCCTGCACACCGGCCGCTCGCGCAACGACCAGGTGGCGACCGACTTCAAGCTGTGGGTGCGCGATGCCATCGACCGGACCATCGCCGGGCTGACCGCGCTGCAGGCCGCCCTGATCGACCTGGCGGAGCAGCACACCGGCACGGTGATGCCCGGCTTCACCCACCTGCAGGCGGCGCAGCCCATCAGCTTCGCCCATCACCTGCTGGCCTATGTCGAGATGTTCGGGCGCGACCGCAGCCGCTTCCGCGACGCCCGCTGCCGGCTGAACGAGTGTCCGCTGGGCTCGGCGGCGCTGGCCGGCACCCCCTACCCCATCGACCGCTTCATGACGGCGGAGGCGCTGGGCTTCAACCGGCCGACCGCAAACTCGCTGGACGCGGTTTCCGACCGCGACTTCGCGCTGGAATACCTGTCGGCGGCGTCGATCTGCGCCATGCACCTGTCGCGCTTCGCCGAAGAGATCGTGATCTGGTGTTCCGCCCAGTTCCGCTTCATCAAGCTGTCGGACGCCTTCACCACCGGCTCCTCGATCATGCCGCAGAAGAAGAACCCCGACGCGGCGGAGCTGGTGCGTGCCAAGGCGGGCCGGGTGATCGGCAGCCTGAACAGCCTGCTGATCGCCATGAAGGGCCTGCCGCTGGCCTATTCCAAGGACATGCAGGAAGACAAGGAACCAGTGTTCGAGGCCGACGACACGCTGGCGCTGTGCATCGCCGCCATGGAGGGCATGGTGCGCGACATGCAGCCCAATGTCCCGGCGATGCGCGAGGCGGCCGACCGCGGCTTCCTGAACGCCACCGACCTCGCCGACTGGCTGGTGCGGGAACTGGACATGCCCTTCCGCGAGGCGCACCACGTCACCGGCCGCGCCGTGAAGGCGGCGGAGGACCGCCGCATCGGCCTGACCGACCTGACGCTGGCGGAGTTGCAGGCCATCGAGCCGCGCATCACCGAAGCCGTCTATCCGGCGCTGAGCATCGAGGCGTCGCTGAACAGCCGCACCAGCTTCGGCGGCCCGGCCCCGGTCCGCGTGCAGGAGGCGGTGAAGGCCGCCCGGGAGCGTTTCCTGTGAACCGTCACGTCACCCTGACCGTCCTCGCCCTGGCCGGCGTGCTGGCTCTGGCCGGCTGCGGCAAGAAGCCCAGCATCGTCGACAGCCCGCGTCCGGAGGGTCAGGTCGATCCCTTCCCGCGCACCTATCCCAACCCCTCGCTGGACCCGAAGCCCGGTAAGCCGGCCGGTTCCGGAGTCCAGTTCCCATGAACGCCGCCCGCACCGGTGCCCCTAACGGCTCGCCCATGAGCGTCTTCGCCTACCGCAACGGCGTGCTGCACGCCGAATCCGTGTCGCTGGAGGATGTGGCGCGGGAGGTGGGCACGCCCTTCTACCTCTATTCCACCGCGGCGCTGGAATCGCACTACAACGCCTATGCCGGCGCCTTCGCCGGCCAGGATGCCGGCGTCTGCTATGCGCTGAAGGCCAACTCCAACCTCGCCGTCATCCGCACGCTGTCCCGGCTGGGCGCCGGCGGCGACGTGGTGTCGGTGGGCGAGATGAAGCGCGCGCTGGCCGGCGGCATTCCGGCCGAGCGCATCGTCTTCTCCGGCGTCGGCAAGACCCGCGAGGATCTGCGCGCCGCTCTCGAGGCCGGCATCCACCAGATCAACGTCGAATCGGTGCCGGAGCTGGAAGCGCTGAGCGAGGTTGCCTCGTCTATGGGCGTGGAGGCCCCCATCGCCTTCCGCGTCAACCCGGACGTCGACGCCAAGACGCACGCCAAGATCGCCACCGGCAAGAAAGAGAACAAGTTCGGCATCGACTACGACCACGCGCGCGAGATTTATCAGCGCGCGGCGGCCCTGCCGGGCATCAAGCCGGTCGCCATCGCGGTCCATATCGGCTCGCAGCTGACCGACCTCGCTCCCTTCCGTGCAGCTTACGAGCGGGTGGCGGCCCTGCTGCATCAGCTGCGCGAGGACGGGCACGACATCCAGCGCCTCGACCTCGGCGGCGGGCTCGGCATCACCTACAAGAACGAAGCGCCGCCCGATCTGGCCGACTATGCCGCGATGGTGCGGTCCATCACCGGCAATCTCGGCTGCCGCATCACGCTGGAGCCGGGCCGTTCGCTGGTCGGCAATGCCGGCATCCTGGTCAGCCGCGTCATCTATGTGAAGCAGGGCCTGCACCGCCGCTTCGCCATCGTCGACGCGGCGATGAACGACCTGATCCGCCCGTCGCTCTACGACGCCTATCACGGCATCGTCCCGGTCGCCGAGCCGGCGTCCGGCGTCGCGGCGGAGCCCTACGACGTGGTCGGCCCGGTGTGCGAGAGCGGCGACACCTTCGCCGTGCAGCGCCCGCTGCCGCCGCTGGCCGACGACGACCTCGTCGCCTTCCTGTCGGCCGGCGCCTATGGCGCGGTGATGGCCTCGACCTACAACACCCGCCCGCTGGTGCCGGAGGTGCTGGTCAACGGCGACCGCTTCTCCGTCATCCGCCCCCGCCCGACGGTGGAGGAAATGCTGGCGGCCGAGCGCGTGCCCGACTGGCTGTAAGGGCTGACTGGCCGTAAAGGCTCGTTCAAGGTGGGAAGAGGCTTCGGCCTCTTCCCATCCCCTCAGGTGCGGATCAGCCCGTCCGGCTTTGCCGGCTCGGCCGGCGGATTGACCGGCCCCGGCGACAGCTGCCAGCCGTCGAGCGCGCGTTTCAGCGCGTCCAGCCCGGCACCGGCGGAGGATTTGGCCTCGTCGGCGGCGCGGGTGATGGCGGCGCAGAGTTCGGCGCGCCGCTTGGGATCGTCGCGGCTTTCCTCCAGCGCGCGGCCGACATCGTCGGTCGTCCCACCCTTCCCGGCGTCGGGCGGCGCCGTCTTCGGGTCGATGCCCAGGAGCGGCAGCAGATATTCCCGCCCCTTCTCCCGCGCCAGCGCCACCGCCTTGTCCCCGAAGCGTTCCGCCGTCGCCAGACCGGCGTCCCAGGTGCTGAGCGCGGCCGAGACGGTCGGGCTGCAGCGGCCGGCGGGGTCCTCCGGCGATGCCGTCTGCGCCTGCAGCGGGGCGGCTGAGAGCAGAAGGACCGCCAGGGCCGGCACGGCAAGGCGGCGGATGGAACTGGATGGGCACGTCATGCGGGAAAACCTGCGGTCTTGAAGGGGCCTGACGGTCATTTGGGGAGGCGGCATGCGCCTTTCCATGGCGCCTTTCCATAGCCCCGGCCGATCCGGCACCTCCGGCCCCATACCATTCCGTCCAACGCCTGGAAAGTGCGCAGAGGCCGCAACCTGTGGCGATTTTGCTACCAAATGACTGTTTCATGACTGTTACATGACATGCCGCCGCTGCACTGCGCGGCGAAGCGTGCTAAGAGCAGCGCCAAATCACCCCAGTTACCGCGAGTCACCGTCCCATGCTGCTGCGCGCTTTCCGTTCGCTGATGCCGAAGGAGGAACGCTTCGTCGACCAGTTCGTCGAGCAGGCCCGCCACATCGTGGCCGCAGCCGCCGCCCTGGAGGCGGTGATGGACGCTGGACCGGAGGAGCGGGCGCAGAAGATCGCGGCGCTGAAGCGGGTGGAAAAGGACGCCGACCGCATTGCCAAGGATGCCGGGCGCGACCTGCACCGCGCCTTCATCACCCCCTTCGACCGTTCCGACATCCTGTCGCTGATCAACGCGCTGGACGACGCCATCGACCTGATGGACGAGGTGCCGCGCCATGCCGGGCTCTACGGCATCGAGACGTTCGACGAGCCGATGCGCCGCTTCGTCGTCCTGATCCGCCAGCAGGCCGACGTGATGGTGGAACTGATGCCGCTGCTGGGCGCCATCGCCCGCAACGCGGAACGCATCGATCATCTCTGCGGCCGCATGTCCGACTTGGAGGACGAGGCCGACGACGTGCTGCGCAGCGCCCTGCAGTCGCTGATCGCGGAGAAGCCGGACATGATCGCCTTCCTCGGCCGGCGCGAGCTGTACGAGATGCTGGAGGCGGTGACCGACCGCTGCGACGACGTCGGCGACCTGGTCGCGGGCATCACGCTCGATCAGGTCTGAGGCGGCGGCAATGGAGGCCCTCCAGCTCGCTCTGCCGGCGATCATCTTCATCGTCTTCGTGGCGCTCGCCTTCGACTTCATCAACGGCCTGCACGACGCGGCGAACTCCATCGCCACCGTGGTGTCGACCCGCGTGCTGTCGCCCAAGCTGGCCGTGCTGTGGGCGGCCTTCTTCAACTTCATCGCCTTCCTGTTCTTCGGCCTGCATGTCGCCACCACCATCGGCACCGGTCTGGTCGACCCGCTGGTGATGGACCCGGCGGTGATCCTGGCGGCGCTGATCGGCGCCATCGGCTGGAACCTGATCACCTGGTATCTCGGGCTGCCGTCCTCGTCGTCCCATGCGCTGGTCGGCGGCATCGCCGGGGCCGGCATCGCCAAGGCCGGGTTCGGCGCCATCATCGCCAGCGGCTTCACCAAGACGGCGGTCGCCATCGTGCTGTCGCCGGGCATCGGCCTGCTGCTGGCGCTGCTGCTGATGCTGGTGGTGTCCTGGGTGTTGCGCCGCTCCGCCCCCTTCACGGTCGACCGGCAGTTCCGCCACCTCCAGCTCGTCTCCGCCGCCCTCTACAGCCTGGGCCACGGCGGCAACGACGCGCAGAAGACGATGGGCATCATCGCCGTCCTGCTGTTCAGCCAGGGCATGCTGGGCGATACCTTCTACGTCCCCTTCTGGGTCATCATCACCTGTCAGGCGGCGATGGGGCTGGGCACGATGATGGGCGGCTGGCGCATCGTCCGCACCATGGGCTCGCGCATCACCGACCTGAAGCCCTACCAGGGATTCTGCGCCGAGACGGCGGGCGCCATCACGCTGTTCGGCGCCACCTGGCTCGGCATTCCGGTGTCGACCACCCACACCATCACCGGCGCCATCGTCGGCGTCGGCTCCGCACGCCGCACCTCGGCGGTGCGCTGGGGCCTGGCGGGCCGAATCGTCTGGGCCTGGGTGCTGACGATTCCCGCCTCCGGCATCGTCGCCGCCCTGTCCTACCTGCTGGTGGCCGGCCTGCTGACCCCGTAAGCGGGCAGCCGGCCCGTTCGGCCGGGCGGGGAATCGGGGGCAGGAACACGACGCGAACGGATAAACCCTTCGTTCAGCAGCGCGGCCTTGACCCGGAAGGGCTGGAACGGCAGGATCGGTGCGGTGGAGACAGGATACCGGTCATGCCGCATATCGAACGCACCGACCAAGGCGAGCAGTATGTGCTTCCCGGCACCGAACGCCGGACGGCTCCCGGCTTGCCCTATGCGGCGGAAGCCGACGGCCAGTTGACCCTTCATTTCTACGCCCCACCCGACAAGTCCGAACGCCGGTCCCGCCCGACCTCCGCGCGCGCGCTGCCCGCCACCCCGGCCATGCCCACGGTGATGCCGGCCGCGATGTCTCAGGTCCAGACCACGTCGGCGGAGGCCACGCCGCAAAGCCTGTTCGGCCGCCGCCTCGCCCATTTCCCGCGGGTGTTCGAGCAGCCCTGAGGGCTGTCGGCAGCCGTCTTCGCGTTCCGGTGCTTGCGGCCGTCATCCCGCGGAGGCGGGGATCCAGGCTTACCCATTGGTTTCGCTTGGGAAACACTGGATTCCCGCCATCGCGGGAATGACGGCCAGGAGTTGCTATCTCTCCGGCATGTCGAATAACCGTACGGGCGATCAGGCAACGCCGGTGCGGCTGCGGTCGGATGCAAGGGTGCGGGCGACCTGACGCAGCAGGATATCGCGGTCATAGGGCTTGCCGATGTGACCGTTCATCCCGGCCTCACGGCACTGGCGCCGTTCCTCTTCCGAAGAGCCGGCGGTCAGCGCCAGGATCGGCAGGTCGCCGCGGGGCGGCGGCATCGCGCGGACGGCCCGGCTAGCCTCCAGCCCGTCCATGCCCGGCATCTGCACGTCCATCAGCACGAGATCATAGTCGCCGGCCTTCACCGCCTCGACAGCCGCGGCGCCGTCCGCGACCAGATCGATCCGATAGCCGCTGTCGCGGAACAGCGCGGTCAGCAGTTCGCGGTTGATCGACAGATCCTCGGCGATCAGCAGGCGCGGCGGTCCGGCCGGCCGGAGCGGGGCAGGAACCGGTACGGAAACCAGGGGAGATGCCAAGGGAGTTGGCGGGGCGGAGGATGGCACAGGCGCCGCCACCCCGCGCACCCCGGTGATGCGGGCCAGCTGCCGGCGCAATTCGTCGATGGAGAAGGGCTTGGCGATCATCGCCACTTCGGGTCCGAAGGCGGCGGGGTTGCCGACGGCATGCGCGGCGAAGCCGGAGGCCAGCAGCACCGGCAGGCCGGGGCGCATGCGGGCGGCCTGCCGCGCCAGCTCCGTACCGTCCATGCCCGGCGGCATGACCACGTCGCTCAGCATCAGGTCCAGCGGCTCCGGCCCGTCCAGGATCACCAGCGCCTCGTTGGCATTGGCCGCCGCGATCACGCGGTTTCCCCAGCCGCGCAGCAGCCCGGCAACCATGTCGCGCACGGTCGGGTCGTCGTCCACCAGCAGGACCGACAGCGGCTGCACGGCCGGGACTGGAGCCGGCACCGCAGCACCATGGATCGCGGCGGGTGCAGGTGCAGGTGCAGGCGCCGGCTGGAATTCCCGCCGGGGTTCCGGCGGCAACAGGCGGGCGGCGGGCAGGCGCACCGTCACCGTGGTTCCGACCCCCAGCGTGCTGCGCAGCGCCAGGGTGCCGCCATGCAGCTCCACCAGCCGCTTGGTCAGCGGCAGCCCCAGCCCGGCGCCCTCGATGCCGCGGTTGGCGGCGCTGTCCACGCGGGCGAAAGGCTCCAGCACACGGTCGACATCCTCGGCGGGGATGCCGAGGCCGGTGTCGGTGACGCGGATCACCGGAACACCGTCGTCCACCGCGGCCGACAGGGTCACGGTGCCGCCCGACGGCGTGTATTTCACCCCGTTGGCGATCAGGTTCAGCAGGATCTGGCGGATGCGCCGGTCGTCGCCGCGCAGGTGCCGCACCGCAGGCGCCACCGCCGCCGACAGCAGCACGCCGGCACGTTCCGCCCGCGGGGTCAGCATGCGGACGGCGAAGTCGGCCGCCGCCTCCAGATCGCAGCGCCCCTCCTCGATCGGAAGCACGCCGGCCTCCGCCCGTGCGTGGTCGAGGATCTCGTTGATCAGTTCCAGCACATGCTGGCCGGAATCGCGCACATTGGCGGCATATTGCCGGTAGACCGGGGTGCCGACCGGCCCTTCCGCCTCGCGTGCCATCAGGTCGGCGAAACCGATCACCGCGTTCAGCGGGGTGCGCAGCTCGTGGCTCAGCCCGGCCAGGAATTCGCCCTTGGCGCGGTTGGCGGCCTCGGCGGCCTGCCGCGCGGTCTCCGCCATGTCGCGGGCATGGTCGAGCGCAGCGGCCAACCGGGCGCTCTCGTCGCGCTCGGCGCTGGTCCGCTCCACCGCGTTGCGCGCTTCGGCCAGCGCCACCTGCGCCTTGCGCTCTCGGTCCAGGTAACGCAGCCCCCAGGCCAGCGCCGCCAGGATCGCCAGCAGCCCGACGGCGGTCTCCACCACCGTGTACAGGGTGCGGGTGCGCCATGCCGCCATCGCCTCGGTCCGCTCGATGCCGGTCAGCACCACCAGCCCGTAATCGCGCATCGTGCGGTAGGCGGCGATGCGCAGCACCCCGTCCAGCACCGACGGCGACAGATACTGCCCCTCCGGCGCCTCGCGCAGCTTGGTCTGGAACAGCAGCCCGCCGGCGACCGACCGGCCCACCGAAGCCTCGGTCGCCGGGCGGCGGGCGACGACCTCGCCGTTCGGACGGTAGACGCCGATCAGCGGGTCGAACTCGAAACCCAGCATGTTGTAGAAGTCGGTGAGGGTATCGACCCGGATCGACGCGGACGCCACGCCGACGAAGCGCCCTTCGTCGTCATGCAGCGGGCGGGACACCGGGAAGACCAGCGGCTGGCTGCCGGTGCGGCCCGGCTGCCCGGCGCCGATATGCAGGCGCATGCCGCTCCGCAGGGCCTCCAGCCCGGCCGGATCGGCAAAGCTGGCGATGCGGTTGGGAAAGCTGGCCGATTCCAGGACGGCGCGCCCATCGGCGTCATAGATCCAGATCGCGTCCGCACCCTCGATATGGGCGGCATATTCGCGCAGCCGGGTCCAGTGCTTCAGGTCGCGCACCTTCTGCGGCCCACCGGCCTCCGCCACCATCGCGGCCGTCTGGTCGAGCGCGATGTCGGCCGTGCGCACCGTCCGGTGGACATGGTCGTCCACCAGCCGGGCCATGTCGCGGACCATGGCGAAGCGGCGCTGCTGCGTGTCCTGGTAGTCGTAATAGATCCTGTGCGCCGCGTTGCCGGCCAATGCGGCCAGGACGACCACCACCACCAGAGCGCCCCGGACGAAGCGTCCCACAGTTCCTCCCGGAATTCCCCCGCCCCGCCGCGTAATGCGGCCCGATCAATGCGGCCAAACCGATGCTTCAGGTCCAAACTATCACGAAACCCGCCGGGCCGGCGCGCTATTCGACGGCGGCGCGTCTCAGGGTTTGCCCCGATGGCGGGCGGCGGTGGCTGGCAGCGGTGACGGCATGGGGCGATCTCCCGCAGAAAAATCGCCGCCGCCCCCATCTTGCACGGGGTACCCCACGGGCCCAAATGCGCGGGCGTCTTGACCATTGGGGAGGTAGGAACATGGGTCTGTTCGATATGTTCAAGGGCAACGCTCCGCTGGAGCTGAACCCGCGCCGGGCGCTGGTCGTCTCGCTGATCTATTGCATGGGATCGGACGGCGAGATCGATCCGGAGGAGGTGGGCCATTTGATCTCCGTCCTCGGCCGCAACGCCACGCGGGAGGAACTGGATCGCTGCTTCAAGTTCGCGCGCAGCACCCCGCCCGACACATTCCTGGGCGAGGTCGCGCCGAAGCTGAACGAGCAGCAGCGCCTGTGCATCCTGCTGAACATGATCGACAGCGCCATGGCAGACGGCGAGGCGGAGCAGGGCGAGCGCGACCTGATCATCCGCTTCCAGCAGGCCTTCGGCTTCGACGACGCCAAGCTGCAGCCCTATTTCCAGGCCCTGGTGGCGAAGAACAGCCGGACCGTTCTGGACGCCTGACGGCCGGGTGCCGGCGGGGTGCCGGCCACGTGAAGGCGGCTCCCGACCGCTGCCCCGCGGGGGTCGGGAGCGCCCGGCGGCGCTTCGCCCCGATGGGCAAAACCATGGCCGGCGCAAGAGGGGAATGCCCCAGGAGTTCGCCGGAATTTGCCGCGTCTGACCCGCGAAACGGTCACAGGCGGAATAAACCGCCCCGACCTATGTTGATTCAGGTGAGAGGCCGGCCACCGTCAGCTTTGCCGATGTGCCCGCTGTGACACGAACGTTCAATTGTCACAGCCGAACGTCATAGGCACCGTTGTGGGAACTGGTCCGAAGGTTTACTCTGTTCGTACCCCCAACCAATTCCCGAACATGGGAAGGTGCCATCCATGAATCTGCACAGTCTGGCCAGCGACATGGTGCAAACCGCTCTGGCCTGTGAAAAGGCGCTCCCCGGTCGGGCGAACGCCGACGAACATGATCTCGCCCGGCACATCCTGGTCGAACCCGACCACGCCTGGCACGTTTGCGAGACCTACGCCCGCGCCGTCCGCATACCGGTCGAACAGCTCCCGGTCAGCCAACTCCGCGGCCTCATCAGCGACATCGTCCTGTCGAAGCTTCCCCGTTACGACTGAGTTTCTCGATCCCAAGGGCCGGCGCCGTATCCGGCCGATGGCCGGAACGATCCGGGTACTTCATTCCCGCAATTTCTGTTCCGTGGTGCCACCATGGCGATCGAGCTTCATTCCTTTACCGTAACGCTGGCCGTCGCGGATTCCTCCGGCTGTTCCAGCGCCGCCGAACACCGTGCCCGCATCTGGAAGGCCGTGTCCGAGCTGTCGGCCGCCGTCCGCAATGCCGGCATGACGACCGAGGCCCGCTTCCGCGGCCAGGACCGCCAGGGCCATGTCCTGTTCGAGGCGACCGACACCGGCGCCGCCTTCCTGCGCGGTCTGCCCGCCATCGCCCGCGTCGACGATGCGCGCATGGGTGGCGGACGCGTTCAGCTTCGCCACTGACGCCGCCCCGGCTCACCGGCCGGCGCAGTCGTCGACGCAAAAACCAAGGCCCGCCGCTCCGATCCGGGGCGGCGGGCCTTGCCGTTTTCAGCGCATGATGTTTCCGCTCAACGCGCGCGGTGGCGCAGGGGCCGGACGTTGCTTTCGGTCTCGACCTCTTCGGTCGGGCGCACCTTCTTCAGCTGGACGATGAAGCGCTCTGCGCCATTCTCCATGACGGCGATGCCGGTCAGGCCATGCGCCCAGTCGCACGGGACGACGTGGATCTCCTTGATGGTGGCGGTACCGGCGGCAAGCTCCGCGCGATCCAGGACCACGTCCCCGACCCGGAACCCCAAATAGGCGTCTATCAGCATTCTGTTGGGTGTCCGTCTTCCGTTTCAGGCCACGCACCGGGTCCGGCACCAGGGGCCGGGCTCCTTCACGATAAGCCATCTTGCCACAGATTGGGCTTTTCGCGACGCTTTCCCAGCGACGGCGTCGCAGTAAACCGACGGAGACCCCCGATTGTTCCAGCCGCGGACGGCCGGACATTGTCGCCGGCGGGGCGATTGGGATAGGGTCTGCCGGCTGTTCCATCCCCCGTTCCGCCCCCATCCCCTTCCCTCCCGAGAGGTCCGTCGGTCGTGCAGAGTTGGCTGGTCCTGGCCGTATCGGCGGCCTATCTGGGGGTGCTGTTCGCCATCGCCTGGTGGGGAGACCGGCGCACCGCGGGCGGGACGCTGGTGCTGTCCTCCCCGCGCGCGGCCGGCATCCTCTATGCGCTGACGCTCTGCATCTACAACACGAGCTGGAGCTTCTACGGATCGGTCGGGCGGGCATCGGCCAGCGGCTTCGATTTCCTGCCGATCTATCTGGCGCCGATGATCCTGCTGCTGGTGGCGCGGCCGGTGCTGACCAAGATCATCGCCATCACCAAGGCACAGAACGTCACCTCCATCGCCGACTTCATCGGTGCGCGCTATGGCAAGAGCCAGGCGGTGGCGGCGCTGGTGACGCTGACGGCGCTGGTGGGGGTGCTGCCCTACATCGCGCTCCAGCTGAAGGCGGTGGCGGCCAGCTTCGACGTGCTGACCGCGCCCTCGCTGGCGTCCCCGGCAGCCCTGCCGCCGCCGATCTGGGGCGACACCGCCTTCGCGGTGGCGCTGTCGATGGCGGTCTTCACCATCCTGTTCGGCGTCCGCCACATCAACGCCAGCGAGCATCACCGCGGCCTGATGCTGGCCATCGCCTTCGAAAGCCTGGTGAAGCTGACCGTCTTCCTGGCGGTGGCGGCCTTCATCGTCTGGGGCATGTTCGACGGCTACACCGACCTGATCGCCCGGCCGCAGGCGGAGCCGCTGCTGTCGCCCAGCTTTTCCGACCCGACCTGGTGGTCGAACACGGCGATCTCGCTGATCGCCTTCCTCTGCCTGCCGCAGATGTACCATGTGATGACGGTGGAGAACGACAATCCCCGCCATCTGCGTGCCGCCGCCTGGATGTATCCGACATATCTGGTGGCCTTGAGCGCGCTGATGATTCCCATCGCGGTGGCCGGCCTCGTCACCTTCGGCGACGGGATCAACCCCGACACCTTCATGATCACCCTGCCGATCGCGGCGGGAGCCGGCGGTTTCAGCCTGCTGTCCTTCATCGGCGGCCTGTCGGCGGCGACCGGCATGGTCATCGTCGCCGCGGTGTCGCTCAGCACCATGCTGTGCAACGACGTGGTGATGCCGCTGCTGCTCAGTCGCCCGCGCTTCGCCGCCCGCGTCGGCCGGCGCGACATGGTCGGCACGCTGCTGCTGGTGCGCCGGCTGTCGGTGCTGGGCATCCTGCTGCTGGCCTATGTCATGCACCGGCTGGTCGACCGCGATTACCCGCTGACCGTCATCGGCCTGCTGTCCTTCGTCGCGGTGGCACAGTTCGGGCCGGCCTTCTTCGGCGGGCTCTACTGGCCGCGGGCCAACCGGGTGGGGGCGCTGGCGGGGCTGGGCGCCGGCTTCCTGCTGTGGGTCTATACCCTGCTGGTGCCGTCGATGGCCCGCATCGTCCCGGTGCCCGACGCGCTGTTCGATGTCGGCCCCTGGGGCATCGGCTGGCTGCGCCCGCAGGCCCTGTTCAGGATCGAGGGGTTGGACCCCATCTCCCACGCCAGCCTGTGGAGCCTGCTCGCCAACCTGATCGCCTTCGTCGCCGGATCGCTGCTCGCCCGCCCCAGCGCGGTGGAGCGCACGCAGGCCGTCTTCTACACCACCGCCACTACCGACCGGGACGAGGATGACACCCCCCAGGCGCTCGCCAAGCTGGCCGACCTGCGTGCACTGGCAATCCGCTTCGTCGGGGCGGAGCGGGGCAACGCCGCCTTCGATGCTTATGCTGCCGGCCGTAAGGGCGAAACCGGCCCGGCCGACCTCGACGCCGTCCGCTTCACCGAGACGCTGATCGCCGGCGCCATCGGTGCGGCGTCGGCGCGGGTGGTGATGGCGGCCTCGCTCCAGGGCCGCTCGCTGTCGCGCGGCGACGCCATGGCGATGCTGGACGAGGCGTCGGAGGCGCTGCGCTTCAACCGCAAGCTGCTGCAGGCGACGTTGGAGAACATCGGCCAGGGCATCTGCGTGATCGACGCCGATCACCGCATCGCCGCCTGGAACCACCGCTATCTGGAACTGCTCGACCTGCCGGCCGACATGGTGCGGGTGGGCGTGCCCTTCGCCGATCTGGTCCGCTTCAACGAGCGGCGCGGCGAATACAGCGCCCACGACATGAAGGCGCTGCTGACCAACCGCGACACCGCCAACCTGCAATGGCCCTACCGCTATGAGCGGCGCCGGCCCGACGGCACGGTGCTGGAGATCGTCGCCAACCCGCTGCCGGAGGGCGGCTACGTCTCCACCTACACCGACGTGACCGAGCGCTACCGGGCGGCCGAAGCCCTGCGCGAGGCCAACGAAAGCCTGGAGCACCGGGTGCAGGAGCGCACCGATGCCCTGCAGCAGGCCAAGGCGGAGGCCGAGGCGGCCAACGCCAGCAAGACCCGCTTCCTCGCCGCCGCCAGCCACGACCTGCTGCAGCCGCTGAACGCCGCCCGCCTGTTCGTCTCGGCACTGGAGGAAAGCATCCGCGTTCCCTTGCCGACGGTGGAGCAGCGGGTGTCCGAATGCGGCATGATCGACAATGCCGCCGCCGCCCTGCGCTCCACCGAGATGCTGCTGGGCGGGCTGCTCGACATCTCCTCGCTGGATGCCGGCAATGTCCGGGTGCAGATGCGCAGCTTCGCCATCGACGAATTGCTGGGCGGGCTGGGGGTGGAGTTCTCCGCTCTGGCGCAGGAACGCGGGCTGACGCTGAAGGTGGTCGGCTGCGGGGCGGCGGTGCGGTCGGATCCGCAGCTGCTGCGCCGGGTGCTGCAGAATTTCCTGTCCAACGCTATCCGCTACACGCCCAAGGGCCGGGTCCTGCTCGGCTGCCGGCGGCTGCGCGATCCAGTGCATGGCGACCGCCTGCGCATCGAGGTGTGGGACACCGGCCCTGGCATTCCCGAGGCCAAGCGGCGCGAGGTGTTCGAGGAGTTCCGCCGGCTGGGCGGCGCGGATGGCGGCGGCGACCCGGCCGACAAGGGGTTGGGCCTGGGCCTTGCCATCGTCGACCGCATCGCCCGGCTGCTCGGCCATCGGGTGACGCTGCGCTCCACCGTCGGGCGCGGCACCGGCTTCGCGGTGGAGGTGCCGATGGAGCAGGCGCGCGCCGCGCCGGTCGTCCGCCCGGTCTCCGCCCCCACCGTCCTATCGGCCGGGCTGCTGGTGCTGTGCATCGACAATGAGGAGCCGATCCTGGCGGGCTTGCGTGCCCTGCTCGGCCAATGGGGCTGCCGGGTGGCGACGGCGTCGGACGTCGCCGGGGCGCTGGCGGCGCTCGCCCCCTTCGACGGTGCGCTTCCCGACGTGGTCTGCGTGGATTATCACGTCGGAGGCGGGCAGACGGGGCTTGCGGTTCTGCAGCGGTTGCGGGAATTGTGGGGCCGTCCGGTCAAGGGGCTGCTGCTGACCGCCGACCGGTCCGAAGCGGTGCGGGCGGAGGCGGAGCGTTGCGGCTGCGGCGTGCTCTACAAACCGGTGAAGCCGGCGTCGCTGCGCCGCTTCCTGAACGGGGCGGCCCTGCAGACGTCTGCGGTGGCCGAACGGTAAGGCCGGAACCGGACAAAAGCCGGGCGGCCGCGAATGGGGGGAGTGCGGAAGCCATGGGCGAGGACAGCGCAGCGACCGAACCGACGGCCGGTGGCGGAACGACCATCGTCATCGGCGACGACCACCCGCTGGTTCAGGCGGCGCTGCGCGACGCGCTGGGCAAGGCGATGCCGGAGGTGCGGGTGATCGAATGCCCGGACCTCGACTCGGTGATGGCCACGGTGGGGCGGCGGCCGGGCGACATCGACCTCGTGCTGCTCGACCTCAACATGCCCGGCACCCACGGCTTCGCCGGCCTGTTCATGATGCTGGCCCACCACCCGACCGTGCCTGTCGCCATCCTGTCGGCGCTTCAGGATTCCGACACCATCCGCCGGGCGCTGGCCTATGGCGCCTCGGGCTACATCCCCAAATCGCTGTCGATGCCGGCGATGGCCGACGCCATCCGCGCCATCCTGTCCGGCGAGACCTGGGCGCCGCCGCTGTCTGCCGCCTCATCCGAAGCCGACGAGGCCGACGCCGCCCGCCGCTTCGCCTCCCTCTCGCCGCAGCAGTTGCGCATCCTGACGATGATCGTCGACGGCAAGCTGAACAAGCAGATCGCCGGCGAGCTGAACGTGTCGGAGCAGACGGTGAAGGTCCACGTCTCCAGCATCCTGCGCAAACTGAACGTGGTCAGCCGCACCCAGGCCGCCGTCGTCGCCGGCCGTCTGGCGGTGGGCGGCGACGTGCTGCGGTAAAAGAAAGAGGTCAACCGCCCGTCCGCGGCCCGCCACCCAGTGTTTTCGAACGCAGGACGACCCAGGGCGTTTCCGACCCGCGGAACTCGCACATCGTCAGAAGCTGGTTGAAATCCCCGATTCCCCTGATGATCGGCGGAATGGTGACGGCAAGCCGGCTGAGATCGACGACTTCGACATCGTGGGTCGCATCGAACCGGCTGAGAAACCCGTCGAGGCGGCGGTTGGCATTGGGATGCACCTCGACGACCATGTCCATGTCGGCAAGCTGCGGGAAGCTGTCGGGGCTGAGGAGAGTGAATTCGCCACCCTCGATATCGCAGAACAGCAGGACCTTCTTTTCCACCGGCACGTCCGACTGACCCGGAACGAATTCCGCCCGCAGGACGATCCGGGACTCCAATCCATTGTCCGCCGCGACGACGGTGCAGGCGTCACGCAAATAGGGCTGGATTTCATAGGCGTGCACGACCGTATCGGGGAACATGCGCCCCAAACCGCAGGCGTAATAGCCTTCGGCGCAGCCAATGTTCAGGATGACCCCATAGCCGCGGTCACGCAGTCCCTCGATATGCGGCTGCAGATTCGCTTCGTAGGTCCCAAGCAGGCGGGGAAACAGGCTGCCCTCGAAAATCGGAGGATCATAGCTGAGACCCTCGAATATCCCACTTTTTACAGTCATTTGATTATTGTTGAAGAGCTGAAGGAAAAGAGCGAAGTGCTTGTATTGGGCCATCAGATCCAAAAATTCGGAGAGCCGGTTCGGATCTGCTTCGCTCTCTTTCCTGACAACCAAAACCCTTTCATAAATTTTTTGGAGCATTCTTTCGATTTGAGTTTTTACACGCACCGCATCTCTCCCGGTATATAGCTGGACAACTATAACCGACGGAGCGGGCAGATCACAGAAGGCGATGGAAATGCAGGATCTCGCTGCACGGTTTTCTTGCGCCTCCGCTTCTGTGGGATTCGGATATGTTCCCTGTATGTGCTCGCTCTATGGCCGCCGCCGCCGCGAGTTGCTACTGTGTCTCCTCAGACCGCCGGAACGAAAGCCACGGGCCAGCAATGACCGCCCCTCCCACGCCGCCCAGCGTCTGCCGCGACTGCGCCGCCGCCCTGCCTGGCGCGGAATCGGGCGAGATGACGCGCTGCCCGAAATGCGACAGTCGGCGGCTGTTCCGCCATGCGGAGTTGCACAGCCTGTCCATCGGCCACATCGACTGCGACAGCTTCTATGCCACGGTGGAGAAGCGCGACCGGCCGGAACTGGCCAGCCGGCCTGTGATCGTCGGCGGCGACGACCATCGCGGGGTGGTGGCCGCCTGCTGCTATGTCGCGCGCATGTCGGGCGTGCGCTCCGCCATGACGATCCGCGAGGCGCTGGACCGCTGTCCCGACGCCACCATCATCCGCCCGAACATCGCGAAATACAAAGAGGTCGGCCATCAGGCCCGCGCGATCATGGAGGCCTTCACCCCCCTGGTGGAGCCGATCAGCATCGACGAGGCCTATCTCGACCTCTCCGGCGTCGAGGACCGTCTCAGCATCAGCCCGGCCCAGGCGCTGGTGGAGATCGTCCGCCGCTTCGAGCGGGAACTGCGCATCACCGCCTCCATCGGCCTCAGCCACAACAAGCTGCTGGCGAAGATCGCGTCGGATCTCGACAAGCCGCGCGGCTTCTCGGCGCTGGGTCGGGCGGAGGCGGCGGGCTTCCTGGCGCCGAAGCGGGTCACCATCTTGTGGGGCGTCGGCCCGGCGCTGGAGCGCAAGCTGTTCGCCGACGGCATCACCCGCGTCGGCGACCTGCAGGACAAGGACGAGCATTGGCTGGTCAAGCGCTACGGCGCCATGGGCCGGGTGCTGTTCAACTATGCCCGCGGCGAGGATTCCCGCCGGGTGACCCCTGAGTCGCCGAGCAAGAGCATCTCGTCGGAGGAAACCTTCGACTGGGACGTCACCACCCTGCCCGCCCTGGCGCAGGAGTTGCGCCCGCTGGCCGACAAGGTCGCCCGCCGGCTGGAGCGCGAGGGGCTGCTGGGCCGCAGCGTGGTGCTGAAGCTGAAGACCAAGGATTTCCAGCAGTTGACCCGCTCCCGCCGGGTGGAGCCGACCCGCTCGGCGGAAGCGATCCTCGCCGCCGGCATTGCCCTGCTGGAACGCGAGGTGGACGGCCGCGCCTTCCGCCTGATCGGCATCGGCTGCACCGACCTGACCCACCCGGAAACCGCGCCCGACCCGGAACTGGACCTGTTCGGCTGACCACAGGGAATCAGTCGGCGGAGTCCTCCAGCGCCGGCAGGTTGCCCGGACGCACCACGCTGCGGATGGCGAAGCTGGACTGGATGCGCTGGACGCCGGGCAGGCGCGACAGCGAGTCCTTGTAGATGCGGTCATAGTCGGCTGGGTCCTGCGCCACCACCCGCAGCAGGTAATCCGAACTGCCCGACAGCAGGTAGCATTCCCGCACCTCCGGACAGCGGCGGACGGCGGCGTCGAAGCGGCGCAGATACTCCTCGGTCTGGCGTTCCAGCGTGATCTGGACGATGACGGTCACCGACCGCTCCTCGTCCGCCGTCTCGATGATGGCGGTATAGCCGCGGATCACGCCGGAATGCTCCAGCATGTGCAGGCGGCGCAGGCAGGCCGATGGCGACAGCCCGACCTCCGCCGCCAGCTTGGCGTTGCTCATCCGGCCGTCCTTGCGGAGAAGGCGCAGGATCTTATGGTCCAGGGCGTCCAGGGCGTGCATGCAACTTTGTTCGAAGATGTGGAGGATTCTGCGAAAGCTCCACCACACTATGGGGGATTCATGCAAGGCTTTGCAGAGATTCACCCCGTTCGGCGGCCTTATAGTGGCTTTTGTGAGACAATCAGCCCAACCGATGGTTTCACTGGATACCGGAGTGTTTCGGCCGGATCGCTTGGGCGAAGGATCGGATCGAGGAGATCTCGTATGGTCGGTTCCCGCATGGTCACGCGCATCGGCGTTCCCAAGGAGATCAAGAACCACGAATACCGGGTCGGCCTGACGCCCGCCTCGGTCCGCGAACTGGCGGCGGACGGCCATGCCCTGCTGGTGCAGAGCGGCGCCGGCGCCGAGATCGGCTTTTCCGACGAGGCCTACCGCGCAGCGGGTGCCGAGATCGCCGGCACCGCTGAAGAGGTGTTCGCGAAGGCCGACCTTATCGTGAAGGTGAAGGAACCGCAGCCGGCGGAATGTCGCAGGCTGCGGCCGGATCAGGTGCTGTTCACCTACCTGCACCTCGCTCCCGATCCCGAACAGGCCCGGCTGCTGATGGAAAGCGGCTGCACCGCCATCGCCTACGAAACGGTCACCGACCGCGCCGGCCGGCTGCCGCTGCTGGCGCCGATGTCGGAGATCGCCGGCCGCATGGCGATCCAGGTCGGCGCCGTCGCCTTGCAGAAGAGCAACGGCGGCTCCGGCATCCTGCTGGGCGGCGTGCCCGGCGTGCTGCCCGGCAAGGTGCTGGTCATCGGCGGCGGCGTGGTCGGCGCCAACGCCGCCCGGATGGCGATGGGGCTGGGCGCCGACGTGACCATCGCCGACCGTTCCATGCCCCGGCTGGCCCAACTCGACGATTTGTTCGGGCCGCGGCTGAAGACCGTCTATGCCTCGGCCGACACGCTCGACCGGCTGGTCGCCGACAGCGATCTGGTGGTCGGCGCCGTGCTGGTGCCGGGGGCGGCGGCACCGAAGCTGGTGCGCCGCGACCAGCTGGCCGGCATGCGCCGCGGATCGGTGCTGGTGGATGTCGCCATCGACCAGGGCGGCTGTTTCGAGACCAGCCATGCCACCACCCATTCCGACCCGACCTATGTGGTGGACGGGGTCGTCCATTACTGCGTCGCCAACATGCCGGGTGCGGTCGCCCGCACCAGCACCGAGGCGCTGAACCACGCCACTCTCCCCTTCGTCCAGGCGCTCGCCGGCAAGGGGTGGAAGCGGGCGCTGGCCGAGGATCCTCACCTGCTGGAGGGACTGAACGTCCATGCCGGACACTTGACCTACGCGGCGGTCGCAGACGCCCTGGGACAGCCCTTCACTGACCCCCGCGATCTGGTCGGCTGAACATGTGAACAGCTGTTGACAAAGAACTGAACGGAATTTTGCTGAAATCCTCTTTTTGGAAATTTCGTTCTGAAATCGGCGGTGGCGGCGCGAGGAATGTTGTTTTTTTCTGCCACCGGAAAGAGAGTGTTGCGCCTACGGATCAAGTTGCTTTACCTGTCTGTGACAAGAAAAAGGGCAGCATCCGCCACCGGCACCAAAGTGCCGGGGTGAGAGGCCAAGAACAGAATAGAACAGGGTAAGGCTCGGCGCCTTTCGCCGACTGGGCTGGGCCGGACGGCCGTTCCGTCCGATCCGGCCGATTCACAACAGGTTTGCCCGGCAGCCATGCCGGTGGGGACGCCACGGCCGCAGGCCGTGCCGCGCAAGTGGGAGCTGTTGACCATGGCCGAACGACGGAATGCCGCCCGGGTGCGGGACCGCGCCCCCGCGACAGTGTCGCGCGTCCGAATGACAGTGTCGCGCGTCCGGATGACGTCGCCGCGCGTCCTGATGGCCGTTGGTCCGATTCCGGGCCGCCGGACCATTCCGGCCCTCCACATGCAGACCCGCACAGGTCCCCCAATCCGCCTTTGACCGAAGCCCCGCCGGATCCCGCATCCGGCGGGGCTTCGGCAAGAACCGGGTGCGGCGGCGGGGTTCCAAGCGTCCCCTGCCTTGGTCCTGGATGTTCTCCCCCGTTCATCCGGATCGGAACTCCGCCGCCGCACACGGCTCAATCCAGGTTTCAAGTGCCAAGCATAGGGCACCTAGTTTCGAGTGCCTGCCTATTCGGTGATCTGGGAGAGTGGGAGAAGAGCGCCTGATGGATTATTTCATACAGCAATTGATCAACGGCTTGTCGCTTGGGGCGATTTACGGCCTGATCGCGATCGGCTACACGATGGTGTACGGCATCATCGGGATGATCAACTTCGCCCATGGCGAGATTTACATGATCGGCTCCTTCGTGGCGCTGATCACCTTCCTGGCCATCGGCGCGCTCGGCATCACCTGGGTGCCGCTGGCCCTGCTGGTCATGCTGCTCGCCTCCATGCTGTTCACCAGCGTCTATGGCTGGACGGTCGAGCGCATCGCCTACCGGCCCTTGCGTTCCTCGCCCCGGCTGGCGCCGCTGATCTCCGCCATCGGCATGTCGATCTTCCTGCAGAACTACATCCAGCTCCTCCAGGGCGCCCGCTCCAAGCCGCTGCAGCCCATCCTGCCCGGCAACCTCACCCTGATGGACGGCGCCGTCTCCGTCAGCTACGTGCGCCTCGCCACCATCGTCATCACGCTCGTCCTGATGGTCGGCTTCACCATGCTGATCAACCGCACCTCGCTGGGACGTGCCCAGCGCGCCTGCGAGCAG
>NZ_DASPIS010000030.1:0-70018 GCF_035628975.1 Azospirillum sp.
CGAGCAGTAGAGCGTATTCTTCGAATCGCCGCTGCTGGACTTGGTCATCTGTACTCCGTCATGCTCCCGGGGGACCCAATCGAAAGAGGCAATCCCAGCGACGTCCCCCGACGCCGATCCTGAATGCTACGTTGTCGCGGCAGCATGCCGCGACAAGTCCAACGTCGCGCGCCGGATCCCTGCCATTCAACAACAGGGGGACCGGCGCAATCAACATTTTGTTCACGCGGCTATCAGGCCGCGGCGTTCTCGCCCGGAATGGGGCGCCGCTCGACCACCTCGTCGATGAGGCCGAACGCCTTGGCTTCCTCGGGCGACATGAACTTGTCGCGCTCCATGTTCTGCTCGATCACGTCGATCGACTGCCCGGTGTGGCGGGCGTAGATGTCGTTCAGGCGCGCGCGCAGCTTCAGAATCTCCTGCGCCTGGATCTCGATGTCCGCGGCCTGACCCTGCGCACCGCCCGAAGGCTGGTGGATCATGATCCGGCTGTTGGGCAGCGAGAAGCGCTTGCCCGGCGCACCGGCGGCAAGCAGCAGGGAGCCCATGGAGGCGGCCTGCCCGATGCACACCGTCGACACCTGCGGGCGGATGTACTGGATTGTGTCGTAGATCGCGAGACCCGACGAGACGTAGCCGCCCGGCGAGTTGATGTAGAACGCGATGTCCTTGTTCGGGTTTTCCGACTCAAGGAACAGCAGCTGCGCGCAGATCAGGCTGGCGACGGCGTCGTTGACGCCACCGATCAGGAAGATGATCCGCTCCTTCAGCAGGCGGGAATAGATGTCGTACGCGCGCTCGCCCCGGTTGGTCTGTTCGATGACCATCGGGACCAGAGCATTCATCTTCGGCTCGAAGTCGTACATGTGTTCTTCCCTGCCCCCGCAGTTGGCTGAACCGGTGATCGTTGCCGGCACGGAACCACATATAGGAACCTTTGGGGGCGGATGGTAGTCCGCCCCCACTCCTTTTGGGGAGTTAGGCGGCCTCAGCCTCGTCCTCGTCCTTCGTCAGCTCTTCGACGCTGACGGTCTTCTCGGTCACCTTGGCCTGATCCAGGATGTGATCGACCACCTTGTCCTCGAAGATCGGGGCGCGGAGATTCTCAAGCGCCTGCTGGTTCTGCTTGAAGAACTCGAACACCTGACGCTCCTGGCCGGGGAAGCGGCGGGCCTCGTTGATCAGAGCGCGGTTCACCTCGTCCTGGGTGACCTGGATGTTGTTGCGGCGGCCGACTTCCGACAGCAGCAGACCCAGGCGGACGCGGCGCTCGGCGATCGAGCGGTACTCGGCCTTCAGTTCGTCCTCGGACTTGTTGGCGTCCTCGCCGGCCGTGCCGTTCTTCAGCTCTTCCTGCAGGCGGGCCCAGATGCCCTCGAACTCGATGTCGACCATGCCGGCCGGCACCTCGAACGAATGGGCCTCGGCCAGCTTGTCGAGCAGCTGGCGCTTCACGCGCAGGCGCGACAGGCCGTCATACTCGCCCTTGATGCGGTCGCGGATGGCTTCGCGCATCTTTTCCAGGCTCTCCATGCCGAACTCCTTGGCGAGTTCGTCATTGACCTCGGCCGGGACGTTCTTGCGCAGCTCCTTCACGTCGACCTCGAAGACGGTCGCGGCACCCTTCAGGCGCTCGTGCGGGTAGTCTTCCGGGAAGGTGACGTTGACGGTGCGGTGCTCGCCGGCCTTGGCGCCGACCAGCTGCTCCTCGAAGCCCGGCACGAAACGGCCGGCACCGAGTTCCAGCGGGTAGTCCTTGCCGTCCATGCCCGGCAGGGCCTCGCCATCGACGGAACCGGCGAAGTCGATCACGGCGATGTCGCCGGTCTCGGCAGCGCGGTCCTCGGTGACCGGGGCCTGGGTCGAGTGGGCCGAGGCCAGACGGGCCAGCGCCTCTTCCACCGACTCGTCGGTGACCTCGGCGACCGGCTTCTCCAGCTCGATGCCGGTGAACTCGCCCGGCTCCACGTCCGGCAGCAGCTCGACCGCCATCTTGTAGGTGAGGTCGCCGCCGTCCTCGTACTTCTCGACTTCGATCTTCGGCTGCAGGGCGACGCGCAGGCCGCGCTCGCTCAGCGCCTGGCGCGAGCTGTCGGAGATGGCGTCCTCCAGCACCTCGGACAGCACGCCACCGAAATAGCGCTGCTTGATCACGGTGACCGGCACCTTGCCCGGACGGAAGCCCGGCAGCTGGACCGTGCGGCGCAGCTCTTCCAGCTTGCCGTTCACCTTCTCTTCGATGTCCTTGGCGGAAATGACGACCTGAAATTCGCGCTTGAGGCCGTCGGTGCTGGTCTCGGTGATGTTCATCGGAACGAAAGCCTATCTCGTTGTTCCGGCCCGGCGGCGCCCGTCCGGGCGGCCCGAATCCGTGTTGTCCATGCGGTCCAAGGTGTTGCCATGGTGCGGGCGAAGGGACTTGAACCCATACGACCGAAGTCACTGGAACCTAAATCCAGCGCGTCTACCAATTCCGCCACGCCCGCGTTCATGGCAAAGGCAGCCGCGACGGGTGCGCAAACACCCGCCGGACCGCCGGCGAAGTCCGGTCTATAGCACAGCGCGCCGGAAGCAAACAGGCAAAATGGCCCCGCTCAATAGAGTGAGGCCCGGTCTGTTCGCGTCAGCCGCCAGCCTTGCCCAGCGACCTTACCGTGGACGAGGTGATGATGCGCCCCTCGCCGGTATAGGCCTCGTGGTTGGCGTCGATCTCGCCCAGCCGGTAGCGGTAGTTGATCATCATCCCCAGCGACTGTTTCAGCCCCTTGGCCGAGCGGTCGGCCAGCCAGTTCAGCCGCTCCATGCGCGCGCCGTTGGTCAGATGGAAATGCGCCACCGGATCCTGCGCGCGGGCGCGTCCATGGCCCTTCGCCTCCTGCACCGTCGTCAGGTAATGGGTGCACATCCTCATCAAGGGACCGCGCAGGCGTTTCTGGAGTTCTTCATCCCCCGCCCAGCCGGGGCGGGACAGGGCGCGGGCGAGCAGCGGCGATTCGTCGATGCCGACGCCGCCTTCGGTCACCGCTTCGCTATCGTCGGACTGCTCCAGTTCGGTCAGCCGCTCGGCAATGCGCTCGGCTTCCGTGTTGGTCAGCACGGCGTCGCCGTCGCGGTCGAGCGTGCGATCGAACCAGCGGCGGAATCCGGGAATCGGCGACAGGGTGGCGTAACACTTGATGTTGGGGAATTCGGTCGCCAGCCCGTCGACCACCCGCTTGATCAGGAAATTGCCGAAGCTGATGCCGGCCAGCCCGACCTGGGCGTTGGAGATCGAATAGAAAATGGCGCTGTCGGCGCTCTTCGGATCGCAGACCGGGGCGGTGGGATCGAGCAGCGCCTGCACATTGTCCGACATGCCCTGGACCAGCGCGACCTCGACGAAGATCAGCGGCTCGTGCGGCATGCGCGGATGGAAGAATGCGAAGCAACGCCGGTCGGAATCGAGCCGGTCCTTCAGATCCTGCCAGCCGCTGATCTCGTGCACCGCCTCATACTTGATCAGTTTTTCCAGCAGCGAGGCCGGGCTGTCCCATGTAATGCGGTGCATTTCCAGGAAGCCGACGTCGAACCAGGCACGCAGCAGGTTCTTCAGATCGTCTTCCAACGCCTGCAGCAGCGGTTCGCCGCGCGCCATCTCCATCAGTTCGGCGCGCAGGTCGACCAGGAACTTGACGCCTTCAGGCAGGGCGTTGAACTGGGTCAGCAGGCGCAGGCGCGGCGGTTCCAGCGCACGGCGCAGAGCCCGCTCGGCATGGCCGCGGGCGACCGGGTCGGCAGCCGCCTGGAAGGTCACCATCGCGTCCATCACCGCGTCGCGATCGACGTCGAAGTCACGTGCGAGCATCAGAAGGAAGTTCCGGCGACCCTGGGGATCGAGCGCCAGATAGGTGCGGCCGAGCTGGGCAGCGCGGGCGCGGGCCGAAACCTCGCCGCCGCGCGATTCCAGGCAGGCCTCGATCTGCTCCTTCAGCCGTTCGGCGTCTTCCCGCGGCAGATGGGTGCGCGGCGGTGCGCCGACGGCACCGCGGGCCGAGGCTGCGATCTCGCGCCAGCGGGTGCGCAGGTTGTCCAGCGCGCGGTCGAAGAAATTGGGCTGCGCGACCTGGGACGGCGGCACAGGATCCAGCGTGGTCGTGTCGGGTGCGTCGCTCATGCCCCGGAGTCTGGCCCGCCCCGACCGACGCCGCAAGGGGGCGCGTGGACGCTGCCGTCGGGAGTACCGCCAACGTCACCCTTGGGTGACCCTTCGCGGATTTCAGGCCTGCGCCTTCAGTGCCTTCAGCACACCGGGAAGCGCACCCGCCAGATCGTCGGAGATCAGGCCGGGGCCCAGCGCGCGCCCGGCCTCGCCATGCAGCCAGACGGCGGTGCAGGCGGCCTCGAACCCGTCCATTCCCTGCGCCAGCAGGCCCAGAACGATGCCGGCCAGCACATCGCCGGTCCCGGCGGTCGCCAGATCGGGCGGCGCGTTGACGTTGACCACGGCGCGGCCGTCGGGCGCGGCGACCACTGTGTCCGCCCCCTTCAGCACCACCACGGCACCGGACCGGGCAGCGGCGGCGCGGACCCGCGACAGCTTGTCGCCGTCCATGCCGACGGAGTCGCCGAACAGCCGGGCGAACTCCCCCTCATGCGGGGTCAGGATGCAGCGCTTGTCGAGCCGGTCGAGCAGTTCGTCGGCCGATTCGGCGAAGCTGGTCAGCGCATCGGCGTCCAGCACGCAGGCCTTGCGGGCGTCCAGTGCGGCCATCACCGCGGCGCGGGTCTGCGCGCCCCTGCCCGCCCCCGGCCCGATCAGCACCGCGTTCTTCCGCTGGTCCTCCAGCAGGCGGGCGAAGGCGCCGTCATCCTCCAGCGGGTCGATGATCACGCTGGCGCATCCGGCGGCATAGATCGGGAAGGCCTCCTGCGGGCAGGCGATGGTGACCAGCCCGGCCCCGGCCCGCAGGGCCGCGACCGAGGCAAGCCGCGCCGCCCCGGTCATCCGGGCGCCGCCGAGAACCACGGCATGGCCGCGCGCATATTTGTGGCCGTCCAGCGCCGGCCAGGGAAAGCGGTGGCGCCACAGCGACGGCTCGTTGACGGCGGTCTGCGGGGCGATGCCGTCCAGCACCCGCTCCGGAATGCCGATGTCGGCGACCACCACCTCGCCGCACAGGGTTCGGCCGGGCAACAGCACATGGCCGGGCTTGCGGCGGAAGAAGGTGACGGTCAGCGCCGCCTGGGGCGCGGCGCCCAGCACCCGGCCGCTGTCGCCGTGCAGGCCGCTCGGCACGTCCACCGCCACCACCGTGCGCCCGTCCATCGCTTCGACGATGGCGCGGGCGTGGCCGTCGAGCGGCCGGGACAGGCCGGCGCCGAACAGCGCGTCGATGACCAGGGGATTGCCCTTGAGGATGTAGGGATCGGCCGCCTCGATCGGACCGGGCCAGCGGTCTGCAGCCACCGCGGCGTCGCCTGTGAGTGCCGAGCGTGTGCCGAGCAGCGCCAGCCGCACCGGCCAGCCGGCCTCCAGCAGAAGGCGGGCGATCACGAAGCCGTCGCCGCCATTGTTGCCGGGACCGCAGAGCACCGCGGTCGGGTGCGGCGCCCAGCGTTCGCACACCGCGCGGACCACGGCGGCGCCGGCGGCCTCCATCAGGGCCGGGCCGGGCACCCCGGCGGCAATGGCCAGTTGATCGGCCCGATACATCTCTGCGACGGACAGAAGCTCATCCATCCCCCACTCCCCGGCGCTGCGTTCCGTTGCGGGCGAACTTGCACGCCCCCACTCTACCCCTGGGCTGCGTCTTTGCCCGCAACGGACGATGCAGACAAGCATAAACGCCCGCAAGACGGCCAGTAAGCCGTGCGGACGATAAGAAGAACGGATTTTAAGGGGAAAGGAAAGGGAAGATGGGGCGATGGATGGGACTCGAACCCACGACCACTCGGACCACAACCGAGGGCTCTACCAACTGAGCTACCACCGCCACCGTCAGCGTTTCCGCCGTCGGGAGCCGCGTTATCCTCCACCTCGGCTTTCCGGTCAAGCGCCTTTTTCGCGAAAAGTGAAAAAACTTCTTTCGGGGTTGGAGCACACCCCTTTCGCCGCCGATTGCCGCCTTCGATGACGCGCAGGCAGCGCAGTGCTTGCGCCAATTGCACAAATATTGTTCAATCCGCTGAATCCTTCGGCAGCACCCTGCCCCATCGGACGGCACCCGACCGTCTTATGACCAGCGTCGATGCCGCCGGACCGGATCGGCCGAATGTGGCACGCTCCATGCTTACCGTCGTCGCTGTCGGCAGTGCCGTGGACGGTGCCTGCCGGCGTTGGCACCTCGTACCCGAGAGACCCATGAAGAAGATCGAAGCCATCATCAAGCCGTTCAAACTCGACGAGGTGAAGGAAGCCCTTCACGAGGTCGGGATCAAGGGGATCACCGTCACCGAAGCCAAGGGCTTCGGCCGCCAGAAGGGCCACACCGAGCTTTACCGCGGCGCGGAATACGTCGTGGACTTCCTGCCGAAGGTGAAGATCGAGGTGGTGATGGAAGACTCCCTGGTGGAACGGGCGATCGAGGCGATCCAGCAGGCCGCCCATACCGGCCGCATCGGCGACGGCAAGATCTTCGTCACGCCCGTGGAGGAAGTGGTCCGCATCCGCACCGGCGAAAAGGGTGCCGACGCGATCTGATCGCGCACCGCACCCGTTCCCGCACTTCCAACCGGCTCCCTTCCGACCAGCACCCGCCAACATGCGCCGCTTTCCCCATCCCCTCGCGCCGGCCCCTGCCGCACCCTTCGCCGAACGGCCGATGGCCGCCTATGGCGAACGTGCGACTTTTTGGGTTGGCGCGTTGTACGGGGAAGAAAGGCGTGAGATAACGTCCGCCGCGAGCGCCGCCCTCCGCCGCCGAAGCCCCGAAGGGGCTGGGGCAGCGGCTTGACGCAGCGGGATCCAACCCTCTTAAAGCGTGGAAAAAGAGACATGTCCGACATCAGCAAGGTCTTCGACCTGATCAAGGAACACGACGTCAAGTACGTGGACCTGCGCTTCACCGACCCGCGCGGCAAGCTGCATCACACGGCCCAGCACGTCTCGACCATCGACGAGGATGTGTTCGAGGACGGCATCATGTTCGACGGTTCCTCGATCGCCGGCTGGAAGGGCATCGAAGAGTCGGACATGATCCTGAAGCTGGACCCGACGACGGCCGTCATGGATCCGTTCGCCGCCCAGCCGACGCTGAACATCCTCTGCGACGTGTATGATCCGGGCACCGGCGGCTCCTACGCCCGCTGCCCGCGCGGCATCGCCAAGGCCGCCGAGCGCTACACCGCCTCGGCCGGCATCGGCGACACCGTCTTCTTCGGTCCGGAAGCCGAATTCTTCGTCTTCGACAACGTGAAGTACACGGTCGAGATGAACAAGGTGTCCTACCAGTTCGATTCGGACGAAGGCACCTATTCGTCCGACAAGGATTATGAGGACGGCAACCTGGGCCACCGCCCGGGCACCAAGGGCGGTTACTTCCCGGTCGCCCCGATCGACAGCTGCAACGACCTGCGCGCCGAGATGCTGAGCGTCCTGGCCGAGATGGGCGTTCCGGTCGAGAAGCACCACCACGAGGTGGCCGCCGCCCAGCATGAGCTGGGCATCAAGTTCGACACGCTGGTCCGCACCGGCGACAACATGCAGTACTACAAGTACGTGGTGCACAACGTCGCCCACGCCTACGGCAAGTCGGCCACCTTCATGCCGAAGCCGGTGTTCGGCGACAACGGCTCGGGCATGCACTGCCACCAGTCGATCTGGAAGGACGGCCAGCCGCTGTTCGCCGGCAACCAGTACGCCGACCTGTCGGAGCTGGCGCTGTACTACATCGGCGGCATCATCAAGCACGCCAAGGCGCTGAACGCCTTCACCAATCCGTCGACCAACAGCTACAAGCGTCTGGTCCCGGGCTATGAGGCCCCGGTTCTGCTGGCCTACTCGGCCCGCAACCGTTCGGCGTCCTGCCGCATCCCGTACGTTGCCTCGCCGAAGGGCAAGCGCGTCGAGGTCCGCTTCCCGGATCCGTCGGCCAACCCGTACCTGGCCTTCGCCGCCATGCTGATGGCCGGCCTGGACGGCATCCAGAACAAGATCCATCCTGGCGACGCGATGGACAAGAACCTGTACGACCTGCCGCCGGAAGAGCTGGCCAAGGTCCCGACCGTCTGCGGCTCGCTGCGCGAAGCCCTGAACTCCCTGCGCGAGGACAACGAGTTCCTGCGCAAGGGCGACGTCTTCTCGCAGGACATGATCGACGGCTACATCGACCTCCGCACGGAAGAGATGATGGCCTTCGAGACCATGCCGCACCCGATCGAGTACAAGATGTACTACTCGGTTTGATTTGGTCCTTGGAAACACTGGGCCTTTCATCACTTCGGAAACGGAGGGTGTACCGGCCCGGTGTACCCAGTCAAGAGGCTCCCTGGGAAATCAGGGGGCCTTTTTTCTTTGCGGTTACTGGCGCCTCTCTCTGTGCCCCTGGAAAGCCTTCGGATGGGCGCCCTGGTGCGGGTTGCCCCGACCGCTACCGATGCAGCCGACACCAGCCCAAACGAATCAGCTGGCGTTACTGCGGCTCCCTGTGGGCCATGGATCAGCGGGAGGGAGGTGTGGGACTCCAGATGGAACCAGCAGACCCCGGCCCCTCTGGAAATCCCGCTTCACAAATGAGGGGTAAAGGTCGATGCGGTTGATGTTGGCGGCTTCCTACTCAACCGTCTTACCCTCCGACCGATGCCCAAGCGCCGCTCTCCGGCACCGCTTCCCAAAGTCGGCTTAGTTAGGTCCGATTTTACGACCAGAATACCGTATCTAGTAGCCAACAAGCTCCCTGCACACTTCTAATTGATAAATTTTCGCCGTCGCAACATTGGCGGCGTTTAATTCACCCACCCTTAGGGAGAAACTCCGACTCTGAGGGATCAAAACATGCTGCCGACCATCACCGTAGACCTGCCTTTCCTGGCCCGCGAAGTGAACGATGCTCACGCCCAGACCCACAACCACGCCAAGGGGATGCTCTTGGAGGCGAAGCGGGCCGGTGAGGCATTGGTGAAGGCCAAGGGCCTGTGCCCGCACGGGACGTTCAAGGATTGGGTGCAGGCACACTGCCGCCTCAGCTACCGCCAAGCCACCGCCTATATGCGTGTTGCCAAGCTGTCCAAAGATGCGGACCTCCGCACTTTTGACGGTGGCATTGACGCCTTCCTTCAGACGTTCGCAACCAAGCGTACCAAGGATCCTGCCCCCGAGTTCACCCATCGTGATGCGGATCACGTCCTGCGCATCCATGCTCTTGCCGAGCGGGGAGCGGAGCATGAACGGGATGTGGCTGCGGACAAGCTGACCCAGACAGCCGAGCGGTTCGGAATGGCGGCTGAAGCCATGGTCAAGCAGGCACACAAGCTGCGCCCGAACAACGACCTTACCGACGCCGAAAAAGAAGCCAGAACGTTTGAAGAATGTCTGAAGGCACAGGCTTCGGCTTTTCAGGAACGAGAAGCCATTTTCCGGGAATTGGAAGAACAGTTTTCCAACACACCGAAAGAGGACCTTCTTCGCATCCTGACTGATCTTCGGATCAAAGGTGTTTGGTAAGCGCTGGAAGTGGCAGGAAATTTTACTTGAAGCGCTAAAGCTAAAACAAGGGGGACGCCTCTATTAAAGAAGAAGAGAAGCTTCCCCTCTAATTTCAATCACAATCCCAAACAGGAAAACCATGGAACCTATCGCTCTCCCAGCCAATTCGGCTGCGGACAATGCAATGCCGTGCCCTACAGACCATGAATGTGTTTCGCTCTCCACTATCACGATTGATTGTTTGAAGGAGTGTTTCACTTCGGTCAGCCATAGCCCCAATCCCTTGATGTGGGAAGCGCTGTCCGATCAGGCCAAGGCTATGGAGGCGATGGCAAACGGTACAGCCCGTCCGTCCCTCCACCTCTCGTCCCTGGACCCAGGGGTAGGCAAGACACAGACCCTCTACGCCTTTGTCCGCAACCTTGTCCGCTCCCCCGCCCATGCCGGTGTTGGGGTGCTGATCTGCCTTGGTCGGCTGGAAGAGGTCCGCAGCTTCGTACAGGGCATGAACGCCTTCGGAGCGCTGCCGTCTAACGCTGTTGCCGTCATGACCGGCAAGAAGGAGGTGAACGCCCTTGGGCATCCGGTGCCCCAAGAGGCGCAGGTGTTGGTAACGACCCACCAGCGTTTGGAGCGGATGAGGGGCCGTCGGCTGTCCGATGCTTCCGCCTTCTTCTACCAGGGCAAGCCAAGGGCCGTCCGGGTGTGGGATGAGTCGTTCCTCCCCGCCCGTGCCGTGGTGCTGAACACCAACACCATTGCTGGCCTGCTGGAAACCCTGTCCACCATCAACCCGGACCTGCGCGCCCGGATCATGGCGACGGTGAATGAGGTCGAGGGGCTACCTGACAACAGCACCTACACCATTCCTGACTTCGAGGCGGAGTTCGGCATAGGTCTTCCGAAGGTGATCCGGGCAATGGGGCGGAGGGCACCCACAAGGCTGAAGGATGCCGCGGCCGACCTTTGGCACCTGTCGGGGCGAACAGTCAGCGTCCGATGCGGTAACAGGGACGGATGGGCCTTGGTCGATTATCGCGACAGCCTTCCCCCTGATATGGCCCCCATGCTCATCCTTGATGCGTCGGGGCGTGTCCGGGCCACCTATGACGACATGGAAGCCCGCGGCCTACTGGTGAAACTCCGCCCGGCTGTGAAGCGGTACGACAACCTCACCGTCCATCTGTGGGACAAGGGCGGCGGGAAATCCTCCTTCTCTAACCACGGAGATGAACTGTGTAAGGAGGTCGCCCGCATGGTACTGACCAAGCCGCAGGAACCTTGGTTGGTCATCGTCCACAAGCCCCACCCAACCGGCGGAGATTACGAACGACTGATTCGCCAGCAGCTACAGGGGGCCGACGTGGATGTAGCCTTCCTGACGTGGGGCAATCACATGGCAACCAACGCCTACGTGGATCGGCCGAACGTGATCCTTGCCGGTACGCTGTTCTACAGCGACGCCCAGTATGAGGCCCTGAAGCGATCCGTTGCCGATCAGAGGGCATCCGACGCCAGTGTGAGCGCTGAGGCGCTGGCGCGGGTGAAGATGGGGGAAACGATGCACCATCTCCTACAGGCCCTCTGCCGGGCTTCTGTGCGTCGCTGTGAGGGTGATGGTTGCCCGCCCACCAACGCCTATGTCATCGGCAGCAGCCGCCATGACTTCCAAGGGGCGCTTGTAGAAGCGTTCCCAGGTGCGAGAGTGACGCCATGGCGACCCGAAGGGCTAAGGTTGACTGGGTATGTCGCAAAAGCGATTACCTACTTGTCGGAAATGGCGAAGGTCGTTCAAGCAGGTGCCAAGGTGCGGTTCAAGCAAGTCGCACAGGCAATTGGTATGAAGCCCGAGAACTTTAACAAGGATGTTCGCGAGCATCCGGCTTTCAGTGAGGCGCTGGGCGAACTCGGCATTGTCGAGGTCGGAGGCAAATCGCGGAAGACCTCTTTCCAATTCTAGTAATGCATTTGAGAGGATGGAGTTAATGGCAGGCACCCCAGAGGTTCCCGAGTGGACACCCGAAGACCTGAAGGTATGGCGTGGGCGCATGGGCATGACCCAGGCAGCCGCAGCCGATGCTTTAGGCATTAGCCGCCGCTCGTACATCGACCGTGAGAAGCCTGAGGCCCGGATCAGCCGGGAAACGGTCCTAGCGTGTCTGTACCTTGAACAGCAGGCGGGCAGAGGGTGACATAGGGGAGGGCCTTCGGGTTCCTCCCCTTTCTTTTTGCACTCACCAACGTGTTTGCGCTAATTTCTCTATTAGACAGACTTAATCTCATCCTCCATCACATCAAATCGAAGCCTCTGAAGACCTATGACTCTTTTTGGAAATGAAAATGCGCTAACGACACCATAAGTCACAATAAATATGTTTATAGCCATGAAATATTTTCCGGTTTCACCATGTTTTATATAATCCTCCCATTGCTTGATTGCTAGTATCCATAGCAACATCGCGACGCATACGCACATATATATCCGAAATTGCTTCAGCCAAAATTTTTGCTGACGTTCTAGAGCCAATCTCAGCGCTTTTGCTTTAGTAATAGGTAGTTTTTCTGGAGAAACGAGCATGGCAGTAAAGACCATGCTTTGCGCCACCAAGCCAGCAAGGATTGAGAACACTGAAAGTATGCCGCTGGTTGCTGAATCAAACACCTCCGCAGAGAGAAAATAATAGGCAAACGACGCGGCGGATAACGATATCATTGCCCTAAATAATACAGTTTTCATCGCTTCCCTACAGCGCTGGTATCCGCTTATTATTCACCCAAGAGGTATAAACTCCATAGAGAACCCTAGCTGCGCTTTCAGGATCGAGACGATTAGCGCCTACAATGGTTTGTATCTTCTCATCAGAAACGAGCTTTAATTTTCCGTTCGATATCGTCCCGCCTGGAATGCCAAATTCTACAAAATCATCGGGAAGTTGCATTAGAAAATTAGCCAATGTAGAGGCGCTGGCTTGATTTTTCTTATCAAATGCTCGGTCAATACGGAAGGTAAGATCCGGTCGCAGTCCGAAGTTTTTACTCAGCATCTTGTAGTCAATATCGGCTGAGTTTTCGGATGAAGAAAATACCTCTTTAGCACCCCTAAGCAATGCCCAGAAAAAGTCGTTAATAGACTGAGGGTCAAGGCGCAATCTCTTCTGCTCCGCCGTAAACATCTCAGAAGTAGATTTTATTGAAGAATTTGGATCTTTTATATGTATGCTCGTTACTTTTTCATAATCCTCGCCAGTAACGCTGGAGTCCGCTTTTTCACTAAGAGTGACTTTGAAATCATTTGGAAGTACTTTTGTATGAAAACACAGAAGCCATCGAATATAACTCTGAAGCTCTTGAAATCTAACATGAGTTGACTGCGTAGCAACCACATTGTTACCTTTAACAATGAAGTACATAACAGAGTCAAGCCAGCTCTTGTTTTCTCCTGGCGGCATCTGAGATATTGAAAACCATCTCGCGTTTGAATTGTGCTCTATGTAGGATTGGTGTGCCCCACGTTCGTAAGCAATGATTTCCCCGAAGAAGAACGTTGAGCCATTAGCAGTGGTTTTGGGTTCATAAAAGTTCAGCGCGTAAGTGCGCTCTCCATCAAGGGAGCGATTTAGAACGCTTTTCCCAGCACCGGAGGCATGTGTCTCGTCCAAAGCCTCCCGCAGTTTGCTCTCAAGCGTAGCGCCATTAAGCACCCCAAGTGGGTCTGTCAGGCGGCGATAGTAGATAGAGCGAGTGGTTATACCTTTCTTCGTTGGCTTCAAAGTTCCCCCCAATGAATGGCCATACCTCAAAATTGCATAAGCATATCATTTTGAGCGACGCGGCAAAAGCGTAACGGCGCTGCATTCCCATCCAACCTCTGAGGGTATTCCAGTCCCAATAGGCCGTGCCCTAGCGAACCGTCTCACGCCCACGCCTAAGCTGCCCCAATAAAGTACCCTCTTGCATTTTTGAGACAATGAGGCAATAACATCTAAGGGTTCATTGAGACACTTGGGACGGAACAGGCCATGTTGATCGGCTACGCTCGCACCAGCACCCTCGACCAGAAGGCCGGCATTGAGGCACAGGTCCGTGACCTTCAGGCGGCAGGATGCGAGAGGCTGTTTCAGGAACAGGTATCCTCTGTGGACGTGGCGAACCGGGAACAGCTTGCCATTGCCCTCGACTTCATCCGGGAAGGGGATGCCCTGGTGGTGACGAAGCTCGACCGCTTGGCCCGCTCTGTCGCCCACCTGATGACGATCCTCGACGCCCTGAAGGCCAAGGGCGCATCCCTGCGCATCCTGAACATGGGCATCGACACCAGCACCCCCACGGGCAAGCTGATGCTGACCATGCTTGGTGGCGTGGCGGAATTTGAGCGGGATATCATGCTTGAACGCCAGCGCGAGGGCATCGCCAAGGCCAAGGCTGAGGGGAAGTATAAGGGCAGGAAGCCCACGGCACAGGCCAAGGCGGAAGACGTGATGGCCCTGAAGGCGCAAGGTGTGGGTGCCAGTGAGATAGCCAAGCGACTCGGGATCGGCCGTGCGAGCGTCTACCGCATCCTTGGTGCCGACCCCATGCTTTGTTAGCCCAAGCCTATCTACAGCGGATGGACAGCAGCATAGAATAAAAAAACAGCCATACTTTACCAATATATCTTCTGAGAGCGAGTTTCTAACGAGTGTATTTTATAATTTCTCTCAGGTACTGTATCAGTCAATGCAGACCTAGCTGTAACGTAACTACAGCGAAATAGCTCATAGCACTGAGTTCTGCGCCCTTCTCTGTAATAGTATCCATCGATCGAATAAGCGCCTAGCAGTGAATGAACCTTACTCTCTGCGGCTCCGGCGTTTTCCGTTTTAGTTGATATCAGGTATTCCCAATCTCCAGCTTCACCATATCGGTAATGGTTGAGCATTCTTATGCGTGCCTCAAGATCCGATGTCACTCCCACCTTAAGTATCTTTATAGATGGAGATCCAGCCAAGTAAACAAACCCATTTTTGTAGTTTCTTAGTTGAAATGCGATGTTGGCAGTATTGCACTGGATACATTGCCCAGAGCGAGACTTTAATGAATGTCCGCCCTTTTGACACGGAGTAACTCCGTAAGCAAAATGCTTTCCTAGCTGCTTCATAACTATTCTGTAGTCAGCAGTTTTCATTCCTGTTGCATCAAATACGATACTCAGCGGGATCTTCTGCTCTGCGAGGAAGCGTCGCTGCTCAACAGTTATTTGCGCCATAACAGCCTCGTGTGGCTAATCCGAAAGCGACAAACTACTCCTTTCGACCAAAGGTTTAAAGGGTCCAATTTCAAGAGTAGTGACTCCCCGTGCTCCGCCCCGCTTCCCAAAGTTCACTTTTGTAGAATAGGGCTAAAGGTCATTCTCCCAGTTGTTGTTCCGACCTTCTTTCACGCAGGGCCTCTGTAGATTTCTCTCTGCCCTTATCACCCGGCGGGTTCCAGATGCGAGAGGTCAACGCCGAAATCCAACTTCTCGATCAGCGCCAAGCGTTCGGGTGCCGAGAGTAGCTTTCCGCCATAGACGCCGTAGGTGATGCCGACATTGACCACATGGCCGGCAAGCTGCCCGCTGAGTGTTTCCGGCACCCCGGCGACCTGCAAACTGGATATGAAGGTGTGACGGAAGCTGTGGAACTTCAGACCGGAGCGGCCAAGCCCAACCAAGTGCCTGAAGTGCGACCACCACGCACAGAACTTCTCGCTATAGCGCCCATCGGCACTCGGCTTTATCTCGGGCCACAGGGGACCGACGCCCTTCTTGGACACCTGTTCATGGTGGGACAGCAGGCCAAGCCGGATCAGCCGTGGATGCACCGGGACGATGCGCGTTCCTGCCGCCGTCTTGGTGTCTTCCACTGAGAAGCACCAGATGCCCTCGATCTGCCGCAGGTCCGTCACCTTCAGCTTCGCCGCCTCTTCAGCCCGCAAGCCCGAATGCAGGGCAATCAGGGGCAGCCAGAACTTATGGTCCTTCACCAGAACGCTGCCGGGCCTCTCCCGCCGATCCGCCCGCCAATGGCCGGTGTAGAGCGGACAGTGAAACAGCACCTTCAGGTCTGCGGGGGTGTAGGCGTCACGGTCAGCGTCATCCGCCTTGGGCGCCAGTCCCTTCAACGGGCTGTCGATGGTGCATTTCCCCTCGATCTTCGCCCAATTGAGCATAGCGTTCACGTACTTGAAGTTCTGGATGATGGTGTTGTTCGACAACTCCATATCGGCCAGCGCATCGCGCCAGTCACGGACATCATCCCGAGTGAGGTCATCAACCGCCTTGTTGTTCAGGATTTCGGCAAACCGGGTCAGCTTCGGCTTCGTGTTGGTGAGGGTGCGGCCCTTCCATTCCCCATCCCTGACCTTCGCTTCGGCGTAGACTTCCACCAACTCCGCCAGCGACATGGATTGGGGTGTGCGATCAACCGGCGGGGCTGCGGCAATCGCCGCGGGCGGCAGGGCGAACAGCGGATCACGGCCGGGGTGCCCATAGTCGCCAACCCGCCGGGCCTTGGTCTGGTTCAGCAACTCCACCTGTGCCCGAAGGAGAGTGCGGCAAAACCGCCCATAGGCATCGCTTGCCCGATCCACGGACAGCCCGCCTGCGGCCAAGAGTTCATCGGCCACAACCTCAATCTGCCTGTAGTCGTTGACGGCCAGTGCCTCCCGGCTGTCCCCGATCAAGTCGGACAGGAGTGTCAAGTCGGCCTGGATCGGCTCAATCTCGGGATCGGGGGCGGCATAGAGGGTTTCCCCTGCCCTGACCTTCTCCAAGTCGCGTTCCGCCGCGTCGAGTTCCTTCGCCAGCCAATCGCGGGCAATGGCGTTGATCCTGTCGGTGGTGAGGGCGGTATCGGTCATGGCGCTGACGAACAACCTGTCGGCAACCGCGGTCAGCCGCCGTCCCCTGACGATGGCCGTAGCGCGATCCTTGGTCCGCAAGGACACCACCAGTTCCCGCTTAACAAACCGCGAACGCAGACCCTCAGGCACCTTGCGCCGCCACCTGAACCCATCGCCCCGACGTTGGACATGAAGCACCGGATGCCCTCACCCACGGGCGCCGACAGGCCGTTCCGGTGTACCTCCCCGGTGTACCTGTGGGCGCGGCTTAAGCCGTGAAGTGGGAAAAATCCAATGATTTCAGGACCATGCCGCACCCGATCGAGTACAAGATGTACTACTCGGTTTGATGTTGCCTCGCGGCGTCCGGCAACGGGCGCCGCGGTTGGTCACGCATCATTCGAAAGCCGCTCCCGGTTCGCGCCGGGGGCGGTTTTCTTTTTTTGCCTGTTCGATCCAGACGCCGACATCGGGCGGCGCGCAGCCCTTGCGTTCGGCGCAGTCCGCCTTGACGCATGTGCAGGCGGGGAACAGGCAGCCGTCGCCGTTCAGGTCGGTTGCCCGCACCGCGAGGTCGTAGCGGACGCCGCGCATGATCGCGGGGCCGGCGGTGCTGTGGCGTTCGTAATGCTCCACGACATGGCGCACGCGGGTGAGCAGTTCTCGCCGTTGATCGTGTCCCGGGTCCATACAGTCGCCCCCAGTCGCCGGTGATTGCAGCCATGAACAGGGACGCCCGAAAGGCGCATCCTGTTCCGGCATCCAAGCGCAGTACGGCGCAAGGGGAACTCAACGCACAGGAATGATGCGGCGGCCCGGCTGTTGGCACGCCAGTGAACGACATGAGTGACCAGGATGGGAGAGCATGATGGATCGCGATCGGCTGCACCGCGTCGCCAAGGCCCTGGGCGACGTCCGCCTCTACGAGAAGCACCATACCGGTGAATTCATCACCATGCGGCTGCGCGACTCCCTGGCCGACAATCCCGGCTACGACAAGGAGGAGGTGGACAAGAAGCTGCTGGAACTGGCACGGGTCGCACTGGAAGCGGCGGAATAAGCGCGGCGGGGGTGACGAAGCGGCGGGCGGTCTGTTGGTGAGGGTGAAGCGTCCACCAGAGGGAGAATGCCGCCATGGCCGAGGAAAAGACGTCCGATATGCCGCAGAATGATCGGGCCGGCGGTGACCGTCCCGCCACCAAGCCGATCCCGGTGAAGCCGGCGGTCGAGCCGATGAGCGACAAGGACGAAGCACCGCCGGGCACGCCGGGCACGGGCGAGAACATCGATCCGAAGACCGGCGAGAGCTATGTGCAGGGGATCGGCGGGGCTTGATGGGTAGGCGTCGGCTTACGAAGCTCCCTCCCTAACCCTCCCCCGCTCTCGGCCGGCCGAAGGCCGGTCCGATCACGGGAGAGGGGATCATCGTCCCATTGCGAACTCATTTGTTCCTGCCAAAGCTCAATCACAAATGAAAAGGGCCGGCTCCTGCGAGCCGGCCCTTTCGCATTCAACGCACCCGCGTCACGCCATGAAGGGCGGAACCGCGGTGAAGTTGGCGGCCTTCTCGACGACATGGCCGACGCGCAGCAGCGTCTCCTCGTCGAAGGGGCGGCCGATCAACTGCAGGCCGAGCGGCAGGCCGTCGGCGCCCAGGCCGGCGGGGACCGACATGGCCGGCAGGCCGGCGAGGTTGATCGGAACGGTGAAGACGTCGTTCAGGTACATCTGCACCGGATCGTCCATCTTCTCGCCGATGGCGAAGGGCGTGCTGGGGGCGGTCGGCGTCAGGATGACGTCGCAGCTCTTGAACGCCTCGTCGAAGTCCCACTTGATGCGCGTGCGCACCTGACGGGCCTTGTTGTAGTAGGCGTCGTAATAGCCGGCCGACAGCACATAGGTGCCGATCAGGATGCGGCGCTGCACTTCCTTGCCGAAGCCGGCGCCACGGGTGTTCTCGTACATTTCCTTGAGGTTGCCGCCCTCGACCCGCAGGCCGTAGCGGACGCCGTCATAGCGTGCGAGGTTGGACGACGCCTCGGCCGGCGCGATGATGTAGTAGGCGGCCAGCGCGTATTTGGTGTGCGGCAGGCTGACCTCGACCGGCTCGGCACCGGCCTCCTTCAGCCAGGCGATGCCCTGGTCCCACAGCGCGGCGATCTCCGGCGACAGGCCCTCCACCCGGTATTCCTTCGGGATGCCGACGCGCAGGCCGCGGATGTCGCCGGTCAGCGCGGCGCGGAAATCCGGCACCGGCATGTCGACGGAGGTGGAGTCCTTCGGGTCGAAGCCGCACATGGAGCGCAGCATGATCGCCGCATCCTCGACCGTGCGGGTCATCGGCCCGGCCTGGTCCAGCGAGGAGGCATAGGCGACGATGCCCCAGCGCGAGCAGCGGCCGTAGGTCGGCTTGATGCCGACGGTGCCGGTGTAGCCGGCCGGCTGGCGGATCGAGCCGCCGGTGTCGGTGCCGGTGGCGCCCAGCGCGGCGCGCGCGGCGATCACCGCGGCGGAACCGCCCGACGAGCCGCCGGCGACGATCTTCTTGTCCCAGGCGCCGGGCGCACCGGGGCTCCACGGGCTGACCGTCTCGCCCTGATGGGCGGTGATGGTGGCGGAGCCCATGGCGAACTCATCCAGGTTCACCTTGCCCAGCATGACGGCGCCGTCGCGCCACAGCTGGGAAGTGACCGTGGATTCATACTCCGGCTTGAAGCCGTCCAGGATGTGGCTGCCGGCGGTGGTCGAAACGCCCTTGGTGCAGAACAGGTCCTTCACCGCGATGGGCAGGCCGTCCATCGGCCCGGCCGCGCCCTTCGCGCGGCGCTCGTCGCTGGCCTTGGCCATCGACAGGGCGGCGTCGGGGGTCTCTGTGATGAAGATGTTGAAGGGCCGCACGGCCTCGACCGCGCGCACATGCGCCTCGGTCAGTTCGACCGCGGTGAACTCCTTCTTGGCGAGGCCGTCGAGGGCCTCCGCCATCGTCAGATGCGTGAGCGCCGTCATCACTCGACCACCTTGGGCACGACGTAGAAGCCTTCGGCCGTTTCCGGACCGTTCGACAGGACCTGCGCGGCGTAACCGCCGTCGGTGACCTCGTCCTTGCGGCGGCGCAGCTTTTGCGCGGCCACGCTGGTCATCGGCGGCACGTCCTTCGTGTCGACCTCGTTGAGCTGTTCCACGAAGGTCAGAATCTGGCTCAGTTCCCCAGCCAGGGATTCCAGTTCCTCGTCCGGCACCTTGATGCGGGCCAGATGCGCGATCTTGGCCACCGTGGCCTTGTCGAGCGACATGCCTCTACTCTCTTCCAAAACATTGGAAATCGGCCGCGAAGCTATCACCCGCGCACGCGCACCGCAACGTTTGCGGCCCGCGACCCCTCAGAAGGCGTCCGGATTTCCCGAAGCAGGGCCGGCAACCAGCGCCAGGGGGCATCCGCAGGACCGGCAGGAGGTCTGCCGGAGCACCTGCAGCACCCGGACATCGGGCAACGCCAGCCCAAGCGCGCGTTCCACCGCGGCGATCTGGCGCTTGTGGTCGGCGCTGGCGCCGCAGGCCACATCCAGCATGGCGCCATAGTCGGACCGCGGCTGGGCCGTGATCGCCCTCGCCCCACCGGCCGCGAAAAGGCCGGCACCGCCGGCAGCCAGCCCGGTCAGCACCGCACGCCGGTTCGCACCCACCCCTGTCCTGCTCATCCGTCCGCTCCGTCGATGGGATGACCGACTATACTCCGCACGGGCCGGGGCGCCAGCGGCCGAATGATCAAGCAAGTGGACGCTCAGGCGGCGATGCGCGATGCAGACTGCCAGCTGGCATGGTCCATGCGCAGCTTGAACAGCGCGATCGGGTCGCCCCAGGGCGTCACCCGCGTCTCCAGCGCGATCGGCGTCAGGCCGAGCTTGGCATAGAGCAGCAGGGCCGGCGTGTTGGTGTTGAAGCAGTAGAGGGTCAGTTCGGGCAGGTGGTGGTGGTCGAAGGCGCGGCCGATCATCGTCCGCACCAGATATTCGGCGATGCCGCGGCGGCGCAGGGTCGGGTCGACGCTGACATTGCCGATGCTGGCGGTCCGGCCGTCCTCGAAAGTGGCATAGTTGGCATAGCCGACGACCCGTTCCCGCCCGTTTTCGGACAGGGTCACGACGGTCGGGTCGCGGCGGGTGCCGAGCGTGGCCCGGACCTGATCCGGGGTCAGCGGCCAGACCGCGCGCGGGAACAGGAAATACAGTTCTTCCGCGCTACGGGGGAATCCGCAGATGGTCGGGATGTCGCCGTCGGCAAGCGGCCGGTGCGACAGGATGGGCGGGGTCGATGCGCAGCTCATGATTAGAAGAATAAGTATCTTGAACAACAACTCAAGCGATCTTGCGGTGACAAGGCTGCGGCCCTATGGTCGGGTGATGATCCACACCCTCTCCGAACTCGCTGCCCGCCTGGGCAAAAACCAACGTTTGCTTGGCCTTGACGTCGGCACCAAGACCGTCGGGCTGGCGGTTGCCGATCCGGGACTGATCGTCGCATCCCCGATCGGCACGCTGAAGCGGACCAAATTCACCCAGGACGCGCGCGAGCTTGGCAAGACCATCCGCGACTACGGCATCGGCGGTCTGGTGGTCGGGCTGCCGCTGAACATGGACGGGACGGAGGGGCCGCGGGCCGAATCGGTGCGCGCCTTCGCCAAGAACCTGCTGGAGCGCCCCGACCTGCTGGGCTGGGAGGCCGAGATCGCCTTCTGGGACGAGCGGCTGTCGACCTCGGCGGTGGAGCGCTTCATGATCGGCGAGGCCGACATGACCCGCAAGCGCCGCGACGAGGTGGTGGACAAGATGGCCGCCGCCTACATCCTGCAAGGCGCGCTCGACATGCTGGCCAACCAGCGCCGCCTCGCCGCGGAAGCGGAGGAAGACGACGACCGGGACGACGATTACGACGACCTGGGCTGAAACGGGTTTCGGCGACAGTTCAATCAGAGACAGCCGGCCGAAGCAACGCGGCGCGGCGAAGCAGCCCCGCCGGGTCAACTCCCTGTGACCACAGCAGGGCGCCGGCTTTGACCAGAGCGGCTGGCGTAGCAGGGGTGAGCGCCAGCGCCCGGCAGTAGCACCCCTCCGCCAGAGCGACATGGCCGGCGACGGCCAGCTTTTCCGCCGCCGCCAGCAGGCCATCCATTGCCATGGCGAGATCGCCGTCGAGGTTCAGCGCCCCGGCGAACGCCTGCACCGCAGCCGGCAAATCGCCTTGGCTTTCCAGCACCAGCCCGTAGGTGGCCCACCAGACGGCGACGCCGGGGCGGGCTGTGATGGCCTGGGCAATCAGTTCCTGCGCCTCGGCCCAGCGGCCGGCCTGCGCAGCGATCAGGCCTTGGCGGTAGATGCTTTCGGCCTGATCCGGCGTCATCGTCTTACGTCCGTTCTTACGAGTCGCTGCGGCCGAGCTGGTCCATCAGCTCGCGCCATTCGCGCTTGGACAGGCCGCTGGCTTCCTGCGTTACCGGCTCGCCGGCCAGCAGGCGCTTCACCACGTCCAGCCCGGTGCGCGACAGGTGGGCGCCGCCCATGCGGTATTCCGTGAACGACTCGAAGACCGCCGGGACCCAGCGCTTCACCACGTCCAGCATGGCGTCGGCATAGACGCGGATCTCGTACTGGGCGTGGGCATCGGCGCGCAGCGACAGGAAATGCAGGAGGTTGTGGAGATCGACCTTCCAGTACCACTGCGTGTAGTAGTTCAGTGACAGGTTCATCCGCGCCAGCTCGCGCGCCAGCCCCTGGCGGGACGGGTCGATGACGGTGCCGTCCTCGCGGTGGTTCAGCATCTCTTCATAGTGGTTGTAGGCGCGCTTGGAATCCTCGCGCAGCAGCCGCATGACGTCGGCCGCCTCCTCGCCCTCCAGCACGTCGCCGCGGCCCTGGCGGTTCACCACGGCCTGGGCGCCCAGCTGTTCCGGCGCCGGCACGTAGAACTCGCGGTCGAGGATGGAGTAGCGTGCCGAATATTCGTTCACGTTCGCGGTGCGGTGGCGAATCCACTGGCGGGCGACGAAGATCGGCAGCTTCACATGGAACTTGATCTCGCACATCTCGAACGGGGTCGAGTGGCGATGGCGCATCAGATACTTGATAAGGCCGGAATCCTCGCTGACCTTCTTGGTGCCCTTGCCATAGGACACGCGCGCCGCCTGCACGACCGCCGCATCGTCACCCATATAGTCGATGACGCGGACGAAGCCGTGGTCCAGCACGTCCAACGGCTGATAGAGGATTTCCTCCAGGGCCGGGACGGTGGCGCGGCGAGTGGTGGCGGTGACGGCGCGCAGGCGATCGATTTCGTCGCGCTGCTCGGGCGTGATCGGCATGGTGACTCCGGGGTTACGGTGCCGGCTGTCTTACCAGACCGCGTGGCTATCGGGAACGGTGAACGAACGGTTCGGCCCGCGTCAACGCAACGCATTCGGCGATCATGCACACACCCCCTTCCCTTGCCGGACCGGAGTGCCTATATTCGCGTCGTCGGTTCGCCGACTATGGCGATAAACGCCTTGTGGAATAAGCGTTGTGGACCCGGGGGCGGTACCCGGCGCCTCCACCAACCATACACCGGACTCGTTGACCGGGGTCGTTGGGGGCGAAATAGGATCGACACGCGTGGTAAAGGCATGGTTTTCGCTCGGCATGGTTCCGCCGTTATCGGGCCGTTGCAATAGTTGCCAACGACAACGTTGCTCAGGCTCGCCTCGCTGCCTAACGGCGGCTGGTAGCCTAAACCTAATCCCCGAGGGTTAGCGCCTAAGGGTGGGGCCGTGGGCCGCCTAGCAACAGAAGGCCCACACCTCTTCTTCCCAGCGTCCGCAACCGGCCTTTCCGCCGGCGGGACGCCAGACCGATGCGTTATCAGGGATCCGCCCAAGCATGCCGAAAGAGCAGCTCCGCTATGACCGCATGGTCGAGACCGCGTTGCGCGGCGTTGTCCGCGACGCGCTGACCGAGGTTGCCGAGCGCGGCTTGCCGGGCAATCACCATTTCTACCTGACCTTCCGCACCGGTTTTCCCGGCGTCGATATTCCGGACTATCTGGCATCCCAGTATCCCAACGAGATGACCATCGTCCTGCAGTTCCAGTACTACGGTCTGGACGTCACGGACGATCATTTCGAAGTGACGCTGAGCTTCAACAACGTGCATGAGCGGCTGGTGATCCCCTTTGCCGCCATCACCACCTTCGCCGACCCGTCGGTGAATTTCGCGCTGCAGTTCCAGCCGCTGGCCGCCGCCGAATCGGCGGAGGTCTCCTCCATCCCGCCCCGCCCCGCTGCCGAGCGCGCCGAGGAAAAGGTGGAGGAAGCCGCTCCGGCCGAAGAGCCCAAGCGCGGCGAGGTCGTTGCGCTGGACGCCTTCCGCAAGAAGTAACCGTCTTCCACAAATGCCCGCCCAACCGCCCAGCGAATATGTCGCCACGCTCTGCGAGATGATGGCGTCGCTGGGTGACGTGCGGGCGCGCCGCATGTTCGGCGGCTATGGCCTGTCGATCGACGGGCTGACCTTTGCGCTGGTCGCGGACGAGACGCTGTATTTCAAGGCGGACGACGTGAACCGCTCTGCGTTTGCGGAGTTGGGCCTGGAGCCCTTCCGGCCGATGCCGGACAAGCCGACCCCACCCTGTCCTACTACCCGCCGCCCGACTCGGCCCTGGACGACCGCGACGAACTGCTGCCCTGGGCACGGTCCGGGTTCGGGGCGGCTTTGCGGGCCGCCGCGAAGAAGGCGGCGAAGGCGGGGCGGAAGAAGAAAGCCCTCTCCCCTATAGTCCCCTCTCCCCCCCGGGGAGAGGGTTAGGGTGAGGGGGAAGCGCGGCGAGGATTCTCGGGAAAAGCACGCAGTGCATCCCCCTCACCCCGACCCTCTCCCCGGGGGGAGAGGGAGAGTCACGCATCCCCTCAGATATTCTCCGCCATGTGGACGGTCGCGTTGCTGGCCTGGGCGCTGGTGGTGCGCTGACGCATCTGGCGGGCGAAGCGCAGGGGGTTGGGGAGGAAGTTCAGCATCGAGCCGAGCTTGCCGACCGACGAGGTCGCCTTGCCCACCGCCATCACATCGGCCAGCCGGCGGTCGATGAAGGCGCGGGTCTCCACATGCCCTTCCGACTTGTCGTCCAGCCAGTAGAAAGTGGAGGAGCTGACCACCGCCGACAGCAGCGCCCGCTTGGTATAGTGGTTGTAGTCGGTGGAGGTGTCGCCGGCGGCGAACCACATGGCGTCCACCGTGCGGTAGAGCAGCCGCAGGCCGAGCGCCACATTCTGGGGCATGGCCAGATAGGAGAGCTGCCGGCGCTTGGCCTCGCGGTAAGGCTCCAGCACCTCGAAATAGGTGCGGACGGCGAGAGAGATGCGCTCGCGCACCTTCATCTCGGCCAGAGGCTGGGCCTCCAGCCGGTCGAGCATCTGGCGGTCGGTCCAATCGGCGAAATGCTCGACCGCGTCGGTCACGCCGCCGGGGAAGGCCCGCAACATCGCGGAGGGCTCGTGGCCGGCCATCTGGGTGCCGTCGCGCAGGGCCTGCAGGCTCCAGCCGTCGAACACCACATTGGGCAGGCTCGCCACCAGGATATCGTCGCGAAGCTTGTCGATGCTCATGGCCAACTCTCCCTGCGCCCGCCCTCAGGTCCGGGACGGCGCGTCCGTGGCCGCGGCGAGCGCGGCGTTGATATGATGCATCTCCTCGGTGCAGACGAGGAGCCGCAGATCGTCCATGCGATCAAGATAGAGCACGCCATCCAGGTGGTCGACCTCGTGCTGGACCACACGGGCATGGAAACCGGTTGCCTCGCGTTCGATCCGGGCGCCGTCCAGGCCGTAACCGCGATAGCGGATGCGCCCATAGCGCGGCACCAGACCGCGCAGGCCCGGGATCGACAGGCAGCCCTCCCAGCCCAGAACCTTGTCGTCGGTCAACGGCTCGATCACCGGATTGACCAGGACGGTGTTCGCCACCTCCTCCCCTTCGCCGCGGTCGGCGGGAACGCGGAAGACGATGATCCGGCGCGACTCCGAGATCTGCGGCGCAGCCAATCCCACTCCGGGAGCATCCAGCATGGTGGCGATCATGTCGGCCGCCAGCCGGGCGACGGCGGGATCGGTGGGGTCGGCGATGGGCTCCGCGATCTTGCGGAGCACGGGATTGCCCATCCGGGCTATTGGAAGCACTGGCATGCCGCTATATCTGGAGTGTGGATGGGGCTGGAGCAACCGTTTCCTGTGGGTTCCTGCCCGGCCCATGCTTGCGGACCGAAGACTCCCCTTCACAAAGGCGATGGGGCGTGCTACACACTGCGCCCACACAAGGGGTGCGCCCGCCGCGCATGCCTATTTGTTGCCTTTGCGCAACATGCTTCACTTGGAAGGGTGACGGTTAACGTGCAAGTTCTGGTCCGAGATAACAACGTCGATCAGGCCCTCCGCGCGCTCAAGAAGAAGATGCAGCGCGAGGGCATTTTCCGTGAAATGAAGCTCCGCCGTAACTACGAGAAGCCCTCGGAGAAGCGTGCGCGTGAGAAGGCTGAAGCGGTGCGTCGCACCCGTAAGCTGCTCCGCAAGCGGATGGAACGCGAGGGCTACTAATCGTCGGTCGCTTTTAGCGACTGCGATGGGCGCGTGTGATGCGCGCCCAAGACCCCTTGTGTCTTGCACCCGACCGTCCCGCGATCTTCGCGTGGGCGGTTTTGGTGTATCTGCGCCATTCTGCGTGGCCCGATTGTGCGCCGGGCAAGCGTATTGAATGCTCCGCGAGCCATTGCGCCGCAGCCAGTACCGGAGAGGCCCGATCATGAGTGCGTCCAACCTCACCGCCCGCCAGTCGGTCCCGGCGCTGCGTGCCCGCAAGGGAGGCGAGCCCATCGTCTGCCTGACCGCCTACACCGCTCCGGTGGCCCGGCTGCTCGATCCGCATGTCGATCTCCTGCTGGTCGGCGACTCGCTGGGCATGGTGGTCTATGGGCTGGACAGCACGCTGCCGGTGACGCTGGACATGATGATCGCCCATGGGGCCGCCGTGGTCCGCGCGTCCGAGCGCGCCTGCGTCGTGGTCGACCTGCCCTTCGGCAGCTACCAGGAAAGCAAGGAGGCGGCCTTCCGTGCCTCGGCCCGCGTGATGGCGGAGACCGGCGCCCAGGCGGTCAAGCTTGAAGGCGGGCTGGAGATGGCGGAGACGGTGGCCTTCCTGACCGCCCGCGGCATCCCGGTGATGGGACATGTCGGGCTGACGCCGCAATCCGTGAACACGTTGGGCGGCTACAAGGCGGTCGGTCGCGATGCCGAAGCGGCGGAGCGGATCGCCGCCGATGCCCGCGCCATCGCCGAGGCCGGCGCCTTCACCCTGGTGATCGAAGGCACGATGGAGCAACTCGCCCGCCGCATCACCGAAGAGGTGGCGATCCCCACCATCGGCATCGGCGGCTCGCCGGCCTGCGACGGTCAGGTTCTGGTCACCGACGACATGCTGGGCCTGTTCGGCGCTTTCCAGCCGAAATTCGTCAAGCGTTACGCCAATCTCGGCGAGTCGGTGAGCGAAGCCGCCGCGACCTATGCCGCCGAGGTGCGGACCCGCGCCTTCCCGGGTCCGGAGCACTGCTTCGGGGTGAAGAAGGCGGCGGCGGTTTAAATCCCTCTCCCGCACTTCGTTCTTCCTCCGTTCCAGGCGATCCGTTACAGTCCGGCCGCCATGGATGCCCCCTCCCCTGCCCTGATCCCGCCCAACGTCGCCGCGTGGTTCCGGTCGCGCGGCTGGGCGCCGCACCCGCATCAGGTCGCCATGGTGGAGGCTGCCGAGCGGGGCGAGAGCGCGCTGCTGATCGCGCCGACCGGCGGCGGCAAGACGCTGGCCGGCTTCCTGCCCTCGCTGATCGAACTGGCGGAACGGCCGCGCGAGGGCCTGCACACCCTCTACATCTCGCCGCTGAAGGCGCTGGCCGTCGATATCCAACGCAATCTGGAACAGCCCATCGCCGAAATGCGGCTGCCGATCCGGGCGGAAACCCGCACCGGCGACACGCCGGAAGCCAAGCGCAAACGCCAGCGCACCCATCCACCGCACATGCTGATGACGACGCCGGAAAGTCTGGCGCTGCTGCTGTCCTACACCGACGCCGACCGGCTGTTCCGCAACCTCCGCTGCGTCATCATCGACGAGTTACATGCGCTGGCCGGCACCAAGCGCGGCGATTTGCTGGCGCTGGGTCTGGCGCGGCTGTCGCGGCTTGCCCCTGCCGCCCGGCGGGTCGGGCTGTCGGCCACGGTGGCGGAGCCGGAGCGGCTGCTGGCCTGGCTGTCACGGCGCGGCCGGCATGACGGAAGCGACTCCGACGACGTCCGCCTCGTCCTCGGCCGCTCCGGCGCGCAGGCGGAGGTGGAGATCCTGACCTCGCAGGAGCGGGTGCCCTGGGCCGGCCACATGGCGATGCACGCCATGAAGGAAATCTACGAACGCGTCCGCCGCCAGCGCACCACCCTGCTGTTCGTCAACACCCGCGCCCAGGCCGAGCTGGTCTTCCAGGCGCTGTGGCGGGTCAATGACGACAACCTTCCCATCGCGCTCCACCACGGTTCGCTGGCGGTGGAGCAGCGCCGCAAGGTCGAGGGCGCCATGGCGCGCGGGGAGTTGCGGGCGGTGGTCGCCACCTCTTCGCTGGATCTGGGTATCGATTGGGCGGCGGTGGACCTCGTGGTGCAGATCGGCGCGCCCAAGGGGTCGAGCCGGCTGGTCCAGCGCATCGGCCGCGCCAATCACCGGCTGGACGAACCGAGCCGCGCCCTGCTGGTCCCCGCCAACCGGTTCGAGGTGCTGGAATGCCGCGCCGCGCTGGAGGCGGTGCACGACCACACGCTGGACGGCGAGGCGCCGCGGCCAGGCGGGCTGGACGTGCTGGCGCAGCATCTGCTCGGCATGGCCTGCGCCGCCCCCTTCCTGCCTGATGAACTCTACGAGGAGGTGGTCTCCGCCGCCCCTTATGCCGCGATGACCCGCGACGAATTCGACGACGTGCTGGATTTCGTCGCAACCGGCGGCTACGCGCTCGGCGCCTATGAACGCTTCCAGCGCTTGAAGCTGCGCGAAGACGGCCGGATGGCTGTGGCTGGGCCGGCGGTGGCGCGCCAGTACCGCATGAATGTCGGCACCATCACGCAGGAGGCGCTGCTGCGCGTCCGCCTGAACCGCGGCCCGGTGCTGGGCGAGGTGGAGGAGTATTTCATCCAGGGCCTGACCCCCGGCGACACCTTCCTGTTCGCCGGCCAGCTTTTGAAGTTCCTCGGCGTGCGCGAGATGGAGGCGCAGGTCGCCAAGGGCGGCACCGGCGATCCGAAGGTCCCCGCCTATGCCGGCGGGCGGCTGCCGCTGACCACCCATCTGGCCGAGCGGGTGCGCGCCATGCTGGCCGATCCGCGCCAGTGGGACGGGCTGCCGGAGGATGTGCAGGAATGGCTGCGGCTGCAGCGCTACCGCTCCGTCCTGCCGAACCGCGACGGGCTGCTGGTGGAAACCTTCCCCAAGGCCGGCAAGCGCTTCCTCGTCGCCTATGCCTTCGAGGGACGGAACGCCCACCAGACGTTGGGCATGCTGCTGACCCGGCGGATGGAGCGCTTCGGATTGGGGCCGCTGGGCTTCGTCGCCACCGACTATGTCCTGGCGGTGTGGTCGCTGCGGTCGCCCACGGATATGGACGCGCTGTTCGACCAGGACATGCTGGGGGACGATCTGGAAGCCTGGATGGATGAGTCGTCGATGCTTCGGCGGACCTTCCGCAACGTGGCGCTGATCGCCGGGGTGATCGACCGCCGCCATCCGGGGCAGGAGAAGACCGGGCGGCAGGTCACCTTCTCCTCCGACCTGATCTATGACGTGCTGCGCAAGCACGATCCCGGCCATGTGCTGCTGCGGGCGACGCGGGCCGATGCGGCGGGCGGGCTGACCGACATCCGCCGCCTGTCCGATTTCCTGGCGCGGGTGCGCGGGCGGATCACCCACAAGGATCTCGACCGCATCTCCCCGCTGGCGGTGCCGGTGATCCTGGAGATCGGGCGCGAGCGGGTGGACGGCAGCGCCACCGACGAGCTGCTCGCCGCCGCCGAGGCCGAATTGCTGGCGGAGGCGATGCCGGAACTGGCCCCGCCCAAATCGACCGCTGCCAAACGTGCCAAACCGGAACAGGGCCGGTTGATCCTGTGATGAGCCTCACTGAGAGCACCGGCCACGCGGCGCTGACGCTGTGCGGCGCCGATCTGCTGGCTGACGCGTCGGGCGCGCTGCTGTGGCCGGCGGAGGGCATTCTCGCCGTCGCCGACCTGCATCTGGAAAAGGGCTCCGCCTTCGCCGCGCGCGGGCGGATGCTGCCGCCCTACGACACGCGGGCGACGCTCGACCGGCTGGCGGAGTTGATCGCTCTGACGCGGCCGGCGCGCGTGCTGTGCCTGGGCGACAGTTTCCACGACCGCCGCGCGGCGGAGCGGATGGACCCGGCCGATGTGGAGCGTCTGCGCCGCCTGACCGCCGCCGTCGCCGACTGGGTGTGGATCACCGGCAACCACGATCCCGAACCGCCGCAGGGGCTCGGCGGCCGGGTGGCGGCGGAGCTGTCCATCGGCCCCCTCACCTTCCGCCACGAGGCGCAGCCGGGCGCGGTGGGCGAACTGTCGGGCCACCTGCACCCGGCGGCTGCGCTGGCGCTGGCCGGACGGCGGGTGCGCGAGCGTTGCTTCGCCCATGACGGCGCCAAGCTGATCCTGCCGGCCTTCGGCAGCTTCACCGGCGGGCTGAACGTGCTGGACGCCGCCTTCGACGGGCTGCTGGCGCGGCGGTTCGAGGTGCTGATGACGGTGCGCGGCCGGGTCTATCGCTTCCCCTGCGCCCGTTTGTCGCCGGACCGCGCGCGCTGACGCTCTGGCCGAAGCGTGAGCGCGGCCTATATCGGTTGGTCCGGAGTAGACCAACCGAGCGCCGTGCATGTCCGCCTCCCCCATCATCGTCTGGTTCCGCAACGACCTGCGGCTTGCCGACAATCCGGCGCTGACCGCCGCCGCCCAGGCCTCCGCCGAACGCGGCGCGCCGGTGATCCCGCTCTATATCCTGGAGGAGGACACCGGCGATCCCTGGACGCTCGGCGGGGCGCAGCGCTGGTGGCTGCACGGCAGTCTGGAACGGCTCGCCACCTGCTGCGCCCGCCACGGCTCGCCGCTGGTTCTGCGCCGGGGCGAGCCGGGGGCGGTGCTCGACGCACTGACCAAGGAGACCGGGGCGGAATGCGTGCTGTGGAACCGCCGCTACACCCCCGCCCAGACCGCCCGCGATGCGGCGATCAAGGAGCGGCTGAAGGCGCGCGGCGTCGATGCGCGCAGCTTCAACGCCGGCCTGCTGGCCGAACCCTGGACCGTGCGCAACAAGAGCGGCGGTCCATTCAAGGTCTTCACCCCTTTCTGGCGCCACCTGTCCGCAACGCTGAACCCGCCGCTGCCCACCCGGGCGCCCTCCGCCCTGAAGGCACCGGACAAGGCGCCGGCCGGCGATTCGCTCGACGCCTGGGGCCTGCTGCCGACGAAGCCCGATTGGGCGCCCGGATTGCGCAAGCGCTGGATTCCAGGCGAGGCGGCGGCGCTGTCCCATCTGGCCGATTTCCTCGACGGGCCGGTCGGCGTCTATGCGACGGACCGCGACCGGCCCGACCGCGACGGCACCTCCGCCCTGTCGCCCTATCTGGCCTTCGGGGAGATCGGACCGCGGCAGGTCTGGCATGCCGCCCGCCATGCCGCCGACGCCCGGCCGGAACTGGCGGCCGGCATCGACTCCTTCCTGCGCGAGGTCGGCTGGCGCGAGTTCCAGTACCATCTGCTGCACCACGCGCCGGAGCTGCCCGACAGCCCGCTCGATCCCCGCTTCGCCGATTTCCCCTGGCGCGAGGATGCCGCGGGCCTGCGGGCGTGGCAGCGCGGGCGCACCGGCTATCCCATCGTCGATGCCGGCATGCGCCAGCTGTGGGAAACCGGCTGGATGCACAACCGGGTGCGGATGATCGTGGCGTCCTTCCTGATCAAGGACCTGCTGCTGCCCTGGCAGGAGGGGGAGCGCTGGTTCTGGGATACGCTTGTCGATGCCGACCTCGCCCAGAATGCCGGCAACTGGCAATGGGTGGCGGGATGCGGCGCCGATGCCGCCCCCTTCTTCCGCGTCTTCAACCCGGTGCTGCAGGGCGAGAAGTTCGATCCGCAAGGCGATTACGTCCGCCGCTACGTGCCCGAACTGGACCGGCTGCCGCCGCGCTGGATCCACCAGCCCTGGGCCGCCCCGACCGAGGTGCTGCGGCAGGCCGGCGTCCGGTTGGGCGACGACTACCCGCGGCCGATCATCGACCATGGCGCCGCCCGCGACCGTGCGCTGGCCCTCTACAACGAGCGCAAAGGACGGGTCGCGCCGGTGTCCTGACGGCTTATTTCGTTGCCATCTTCACCGAAGCGTCACCGGCTTGCCCGCAAACGGTCACGCCCGGTCGCTATTCTCCCCTCAGCGGCCCGGTGCGGCCGCCCTGTCCCGCCCAGCCTCCCGGGTCAGAGCGTTGAAGGACGCCGACCGCTCCGCCGCGGCCGATGCATGTCCAGGCTTGCAAAGAGCCCGACCCCAAAAAGAACAATCGCCACTCGGCAAGGCGGCCCCAGCCCCGGGGCCGCCTTTTCCATGCCGCGTTGCGTCGCAGACAAGAGTGTTATAAAGTAACACCCATGTCCGCACTTCACGACCATACCCACTGCATCGCCGACGCCTTGAGCCGTGCCGAGGCGCTGTGCGCCGAACGGGGCGCGCGACTGACCGCGCTGCGCCGCCGCGTGCTGGAGCTGGTGTGGTCCAGCCACCGGCCGCGCGGCGCCTACGCGATCCTCGAAGACCTCAGCCAGCAGGACGGCAAGGCGGCGGCGCCGCTGACCGTCTATCGCGCGCTGGAATTCCTGGTCGAGCAGGGGTTGGTCCACCGCATCGAATCGCTGAACGCCTATGTCGGCTGCGCAGCACCGGGGGCCGTCCATTCCGGGCAGTTCCTGGTGTGCGAGGCCTGTGGCGACGCCGCCGAGATCGACGATCCGGGCGTCGGCGCCGCCATCGACGCCGCGGCGGCCGAGCGCGGCTTCCGCGTCCAGCGCCCCACCGTCGAGGTGCGCGGCCTGTGCAAATCCTGTCAGGAGAATCCCCGTTGAGCGCTCCCGCCGCAAGTCCCGCCCGCCTTCCCGTCTCGGTGCTGACCGGCTTCCTCGGCAGCGGCAAGACCACGCTGCTGCAGGCGCTGCTGCGCAACCCGGCCATGGCCCGCACCGCCATCGTCATCAACGAGTTCGGCGAGGTCGGGCTCGACCATCTGCTGGTCGCCAAGGCGTCGGAGAACATGGTGCTGATGGACAGCGGCTGCCTGTGCTGCACCATCCGCGGCGATCTGGTCGACACGCTGCGCGACCTGTTCCTGAAGCGGGTGAAGGGCGAGATCCCCGATTTCGACCGGGTGGTGGTGGAGACGACCGGGCTGGCCGATCCCGCACCCATCATCCACACCCTGATGTCGGATCCGCTGCTGGCAGCCCGCTTCCGCCTGGACGGGGTGATCGCCACGGTGGACGCGGCGCACGGCTCGCTCCAGCTCGACCGCCAGCCGGAAAGCGTGAAGCAGGCCGCCGTCGCCGACCGCATCGTCCTGACCAAGACCGACGTCGCTACCCCGGCGGCGACCGCCGCCCTGATGCAGCGCCTCGCCGCCATCAACCCGGCCGCCCCGGTCCTTCCCGCCGCCCATGGCGAGATCGACCCGAAGCGGCTGTTCGACGCCGGGCTCTACAACCCGGAAACCAAGAGCCCCGACGTCGCCCGCTGGCTGCGCGAGGAGGCCTATCGCGACGAGCAGGCCAAGGGGCACGGGCATGAGCACCATGACCACGATCATGGGCATCATGACCACGACCATCACCATCACCATCACGACCATGGCCACGACCATGGGCACGACCATGGCGACCATTGCGGTCCCGACTGCGGCCATGAACACCATCACCACGACGCCAACCGCCATGACGATCACATCCGCGCCTTCTGCATGGTGATCGACCGGCCGATCCCGTGGAACGGCTTCGTCGACTTCATGGAGGCGCTGATCGCCCAGGCCGGCGAGAACCTGCTGCGGGTGAAAGGTCTGCTGAACGTTCAGGAGAGCGAGCTGCCCGTGGTTGTCCACGGCGTCCAGCACATGTTCCACCCGCCCGTCCGCCTGGAGGACTGGCCCAGCGACGACCACCGCACCAAGCTGGTCTTCATCACCCGCGACGTCGGCCAGTCGGTGATCGAGCCGCTGTTCAACGGGCTGGTCTGGGGCGAGGGGAAAGAGGCGGAGTAAGGGGCGGCCACTGGGAGCCCCCTCCCCATCCCTCTCCCGCTCTCAGCGGACCTATGGTCCGCCTGCCGCGTCAGCACAAAGCGAAGCTTTGTGCGAGAGCTTCGCGGGAGAGGGGGCAGGAGCTTTGCGGGATTTCGGCGGCAGTCCCCTCTCCCTCGAAGAGGGGGAGGGTTAGGGTGGGGGCATTCAAAGCCGACACCTCACCGCCCCACCACCCGCCGCAACGGACTGTCGCCGACCGACCAAACCCCGCGGTCCGTCGCCTTCGCCCCGTCGAACACCAGCCAGCTCTGCCGTCCGTAATGCGGCAGCGGCCGGACCAGCGCCTGCAGCGCCGCGGCATCGGCGCCCGACACCACCAGCGCAGTCCGCCCGTCCGCCGCGCGCGACACCCACGCCCGCGCGCTGCCCCGCCCGGCCAGTTCCGCCGGCACCGGCCCCAATCCGCGCCGCTCCAGTTCCCGCGCAACCGCCGCGTCGGTCCCGATCAGCAGCATCGGCGTGTCCCCACTCCCGCCCTGCCTTCCCGCGCCGTCCATCAGCCGGCCAGCCAACGCCCGCGCAGCCTCCGCCGCGTCGCCGTCGGCGGCGATCACCCGCTCGGCGCCGGGGCGCAGGGTGACGTCGCGCAGGATCGGCGGCGCCTCGCCTGGAGCCAGCCGGCGGAACAGATCGAAATCGGGATCGACGGACACCGCCCGCACCGCGGCGCCGGCCGGCACGCGCAGCGTCGCCTCCTTCGCATCGAAGCGGACCTTGCGGTCCTCCACCCCCGCCGCCGTCTCCACCCGCACCGGCACGGTCAGGGCATAGGGCCTGTCGGCCTCCTGCCGCAGGGTCAGCAGCACCCCGTCGCCATCGGCACGGGCATCCGCCAGAACCAGCAGCGGCGCGCCGCGACGCTCCAGCCATTGGGCGAACGGCCCGCCGAGGTCGCGGCCGGATGCCGCCTCGAAGGCGCGGCGCAGGTCGGGCCAGCCGGCATCGCGGAAGACATGGTCGCTCCAGAAGCGCCGTATGCCGGCGTCGAAGGCATCGCGGCCGATCTCCGCCTCCAGCATGTGGAACAGCATCGCCGCCTTGCCGTAACCGACGATCTGTGACGCGTCATGCGTCTTCGAAAGGAACTCCGTCAGCGGACGGTCGCGTTCGGCCGGCAGGGCGGCGTAGTCGCGCAGCCAGTCCAGCCGCATCGCCCGGGCTGCGTCGGCGCCGCGGTCGCGCGCGGCGGCGTAGTCGGCCATATAGGTGGTCAGCCCCTCCGCCCAATTGCCGCCGGCGCCGACGCGCACGCCGTTGCCCCACCAGTTGTGCATGATCTCGTGGGTCAGCGACTGGCTGCGGATGAAGGGCAGCGGCAGGACGGACCGGCCGATGGCGGTCAGCCCCGGAAAGCCCAATCCCACCGGCGGCGGAACGGACACGATGCTGAATCCGTCGAAGGGATAGGCGCCGATGCGGGCGGCGCCGGCGGCGATCGCCTGCTCCGACAGGGCGAGATAGCCGTCGGCAAGCCCGGTCTGCTCCGGATGGCGGTAGAGCCGCAGGCGCAGCGCCCCGGCCATCCGCTCCTCCACCGTCCAGGGACCCGCGAAGACGGACGGCTCCTCGACGCTGCGGGTTTCCTCGAACACGGCGCGGTAGCCGGCGGCGTCGCGCCCCTCCTCCACCAGCCGTCCGGTGGCGACGGCGACATAGGGCGCCGGCACCCGCACCGACAGCCGCCAGCTGGGCGGCTCGTCGCCATCGGCGGCCGGGTCCGGCAGCCAACCGCCCTGCCCGGGCAGGAAGGCGCCCTCCCCGTCCAGCGCCACCCCGGTCCCCGCGGTGAAGCCCGGCAGCCGCCCGCCAAAGCGGATGGTCACCGGCCCTCCTCCCTCCGGCACGACCAGCCGCAGCCGGTCGCCGCGCCGGTCGGCCGGAACTGCGCGATCACCAACCCGCACCTCATGCAGGGTCAGGGCGGGGTCGAGCTGCAGCGACTGCGCCCCGGCCGGCAGGCTCAGCCGGTCCACCACCTCCAGCCGGCCGGCGGCGGGGTCGAGCGTCAGGTCGATGTCGTGGTGAAGCGGTGCGGCGCCGGCCGGGGCGACCACGCCCAGGGCCAGCGCCGCGCCCGCCAGGGTCCCAAGAACTGGGGCCCGGATACGCAGGGTCGTCATGCCCCTCAAGATGGGCCGTGGACGACCGCTGCGCCAGCGCTGCCTTACGCGGCGCGGATGCTGGCCAGGAAGCCGTCGACCTCTCCGCGCAGACGGTCGGCGACGCCGGTCAGGCGGCCGGATTCGCCCAGCATCTCGTTGGCCTTGGCGCCGGCATCGGTGGTCGCCTCGCTGGCGCCGGCGACGTTGACGGAAACCGCCTGCGCACCCTGGGCCGCCTGATGGACGTTGGCGGAGATGTCGCGCGTCGCCGCCCCCTGCTGTTCCACCGCCGCGGCGATGGCGCTGGAGATGCTGGTCATCTCGCCGATCACATGACCGATGTCGCGGATCGCCACCACCGCCACGTTGGTGGCCTGCTGGATTTCCGCGATCTTCCGCTGGATGTCCTCGGTGGCGCGGGCGGTCTGGTTGGCCAGCCCCTTCACCTCGCTCGCCACGACGGCGAAGCCCTTGCCATGCTCGCCGGCCCGCGCCGCCTCGATGGTGGCGTTCAGCGCCAGCAGGTTGGTCTGCCCGGCGATGGAGTTGATGAGGTTCACCACCTCTCCCACCTCGTTGGCGGCACGGACGAGGCCGTTCATCACCTCGTTGGTCTTGGTCGCCTCCGACACCGCTTGGTTCGCCACGTCGTTGGAGGCGCTGACCTGCCGGCCGATCTCGCCGATCGAACTGGACAGTTCCTCGGTCGCACCGGCGACGGTGTTGACGCTGACCGCCGCCTCTTCCGCGGCCTGGGCGGCGGCTGTGCTGCGAGTCGCCGCGGTGGCGGTGCTGGACGTCAGCGCCTGGGCGGTCTGGCGCATGGTCCCGGCCGACGCCGTCACCTGCCGCACCACCTCGCCGATCGACCGTTCGAAACCGTCGGCCAGCCTGGACAGCAGGGCGACCCGTTCCGCCTCCGCCTTCACGCGCATTTCCTCCTGCTCGGCGCGCAGCCGGCGGTTCTCCAGCCCGCGCTCCTTGAAGATGCCGACCGTCACCGCGATCTGCCCGATCTCGTCGCGCCGGCCGCCGTCGGTGACCTCCACATCCAGATCGTCGTTGGCGAGCCGGCGCATCGCCGCGGTCAGCCGCGACAGCGGCTGCGTGATCGACCGGGCGATCCACAGCGACAGCAGCAGCGCACCGACACCCAGCACGCCGCCGAGCAGAGCGGCCTCGATGGCGTGGCGGCGGAAATCGGCCTCGATGTCGTCGATATAGACGCCGGTCCCGACCACCCACTTCCAGCCCGGCGTCATCTGCGCATAGGCGATCTTCGGGCTGGGCACCGTCTGGCCGGCCTTCGGCCAGGAATAGGAGACATAGCCGCCGCCCTTGCGGGCCGCCTCCACCAGAAGCTGCGCAAAGGGAACGCCGTTCGGGTCCTTGAATCCTCCAAGATTCTGCCCTTCGATCTGCGGCTTCCCGCCGTGGACTTCGATCCGCGAGTCCAAGTCTGTGACGAACAGATATTCGTCTCCATCATACCGCATCGCGCGGATCGCATTCCTCGCCGCCAGGCGGGCGGCATCCAGCGTCATCTCCCCCTTGGCCGCGCGCGTCTCGAAGTCTTTGATTGTACCGATCGCCACCTCGACGATGGATTGAACCCTTTCCCGGCTTGATTCCTCTTGGGTATCGCGAAGAGACGACAGAAGGATCGTTGCGACACCAATGATCGCGCAGAGCATGACTGCGGATATGATGAGGAACTTTTTTCTTATGGTGATGTTTTGCATTCAAACGACCTCCCGGATAGACAATTCGAAGTCTATGGATCCGGTCGGTCAGAGTCAAAACCGTACAATTTGGACACAATCGGCGGACAAAGTTCAGTGCTGCGTTACAAGTCGACATCAAGACTGGCGAAAATGATCACATTTGCCGCAAAGACTCGATGCGCTTGCGCCCAGGCATAGGTCAACCCGGATAGTGCCTCACCAAATCATACAACTTTGACAACCTTTCATCGCGGATCCCCAGTTCGTCCAGATGTCGGACTGTGTTCGCGAGGTAATCGATGTTCGGTCCGCGCTGGCCGCAGCAGTCCGCGATGCGACAAACAACCGCAGCCTCGTCCATGCCCCGGCAATATTGGGGATGGCTGCGGTCGACGACGAAGCAGCAGGCGCGCACAGTCTCCAGCCCCTCGGCCGAGCGGCCACCGCGCAGGCGCACCTGCAGCATCTTCGGCAGATAGACGCGGTTGTCCATCTCCCGCTCCCACAGATAGTCGAGCGCCGCGGGCACGTCCGCCGCCGCCACCCGGAAGACGATGCCGCGGCAGGAGCCGCCACGGTCGAGCCCCAGCACCAGACCCGGCCGCTCCGGCGTGCCCCGGTAGCGGTGGGAGGCGACGCAGAAGCTGCGGTGATAGCCCGGCAGCGTCGCCGCATGCCGCTCGGCAAAGGGAAAGCCGGGATTCCACATCAGGGAGCCATAGCCGAACACCCAGAGGTCGCTGCCGGATTCGACCGCGATGTCGGCGGACCAGGCGGGACGCGGAAGCTGCTGATCGGGAGCCATGGAGAATGAAGCGTGTCCGGAAGCGAATCGGCGATGCCCAAACCTAGCATGCGCCTTCCGGGGTCGCTATAAGGGTACGGAGATGGAACGGACATGCCACCGATGCGACCCACCCCCACCACTTCCGCGCCGCGCCGCCTGCTGACCGGGCGCAGGATCGCTTCGATCCTCGTGCTGATGGTCCTGCTGCTGCCGGCCGTCGTCTATACCCTGTGGTGGTGGCAGGCGGCTCGTGCCGTGCGCGGCGGCCTGGAGGATTGGGTCGCCGCACAGCGCGACAGCGGGGCGGTGGTGGAGCATGGCGGCCTGACCGTCGCCGGCTTCCCCTTCGCCCTGCGGGCGGAGTTGGACAAGCCGCATCTGGCCACCCGCGGCGCCGAATGGCAGGGCGCGCGCCTGGTGGCGGAGGCGGCTCCCTGGAACCCCACCCGGATCGCCCTGACCTTCTCCGGCGAACAGCGCCTGTCGGTGGTGCAGCCCGGCCAGCCGCCGATCGACATCCTGGCCCCGCAGGGCGGCAGCGGCGACCTGACCATGCGGATGTCGGGCACGCTGGAGCGTCTGGCCCTGCGCTTCACCGGCCTGACCGCGCAGGTCGCCGGACAGGCCGTGCCGGTCGCGGCATTGGACGTCGGCGCCGCCCAGCCGGACCAGCCGCCGGCTGAACGCACGACCGCCGGCCTGACCCTGACCCTGTCCGCCGACGGCCTCACCCTGCCCGACGGCATGGTGCCGACGCTGGGCCGCGAGGTGAAGCGGACGGAGTTGACCCTGCGCGTCATGGGCACCCCGCCCCGCCCCGAACCAGCGAGCCTGTCGGCCTGGAGCCGCGACGGTGGCACGGTGGAGGTGGACCGGCTGGCGCTGGACTGGGGACCGCTGGGTGCGGTGCTGTCGGGCACGCTGGCGCTGGACGCGCAGTTGCAGCCGCAGGCGGCGCTGACCGCCGAGATCCGCGGCGCCCCCGCCATCCTCGACGCGGTGAAGCCGATGATGCGCCCGAACGAGGCCGCCATCGCCCGCACCGTCCTGACCATGCTGGCCCGCCCGACCGGCCCGAACGGCGAGCCGGTGGTCACCGCTCCCGTCACCGTGCAGGACCGCGCCCTGTTCGTCGGCCCGTTGCGCGTCGCGGCCCTGCCCAGGGTCGTGTGGTGACAAAAGCGGGGCACGCCCGCGCCGAACCGGCGGAAATGCAACACCCGGCGGGCGGCATGACGGTTCCGTGACTCCGCCCCCTTGTTTCACACCCCGCATCGGGTCAAATTGACGCAGCTCCTGTCGCGGCTGCCATGGTGCGTCGGTCGATGTGTCGGTTCCTTGCCTATTGCGGCGAACCTGTGTTCCTGGAAACGCTGGTCTGCACGCCCTGCCATTCCCTGATCGAACAGTCGATGCACGCCGCGGAGGCGAAGACCGAGACCAACGGTGACGGCTTCGGTGTCGGCTGGTACAGCGAGCGGACCGAGCCCGGCCGTTACTGCGAGATCCGCCCGGCCTGGTCGGACGAGAACCTGCAGTCGATCTGCAGCCATGTCCGCTCCCACCTGTTCTTCGCCCATGTCCGTGCGGCCACCGGCACCGCGGTCAGCCGGGCCAACTGCCATCCTTTCAAGGCCGGGCGTTTCCTGTTCATGCACAATGGGCAGGTCGGCGACTGGCCCCGCCTGCGCCGCAAGGTGGAGGCGATGATCCCGGACGAGCTGTACGGCGCCCGCACCGGCACCACCGACAGCGAGGCGATCTTCCTCGCCGCGCTCGGCCAGGGATTGGAGCGGGATTCGGTCGGCGCCTTCCAGCGCGTCCTGCACGCCATCCGCGACGAGATGCTGGCGCTGGGCATCACGTCTCCCCTGCGATTCACCGCGACATGGACCGACGGCGACCGGGTGTGGGCCGTGCGCTGGGCGTCGGACGACAAGCCGCCCAGCCTCTACTGGCGGCGCGGCGACAACGGCCTGATCGTGGTGTCGGAGCCGGTTGATTCCCAGCGCGACCAGTGGCGCCCGGTGCCGCCCGGCGGCGGGCTGGTCGCGCGCATCGGCGCGGCGCCGGAGATGTTCACCTTTCATTGAGGGGGTGATGCCCCCTCCCCATCCCTCCCCCACCTTCGGTGGGAGAGGGGGCAGGAGCTTTGCGGGAGTTCAGCAGCAGTCCCCTCTCCCGCGAGAGCGGGGGAGGGTTAGGGAGGGGGCAGGCTCCTACACCCCTCATCCCCCCAGCAAGCGCTCCTTCGGCAGCAGGATCGTCACCGCCGTCCCCCGGCCCGGTGCGCTGTCCACCTCCACGCCGCCGCCATGCAGTTCGGCGAAGCGGCGGACGATGGGCAGGCCCAGCCCCACCCCCTCATGCTGGCGGACCAGCGAGCGTTCGGCCTGGGTGAAGGGGTTGAAGATGCGGCCCATCAACTCGGCCGGAATGCCCGGACCGTCGTCGCGCACGGTCAGCCCGACGAAATTGTCGCGGTCCTCCACCGCCAGCGCCACATGGCCGCCGGACTGGGTGAACTTCACCGCATTGTCCAGCAGGTTCAGCACCATCTCGCGCAGCCGGCGGCGGTCGATCCGCATGCGGAAGGCCGGGCAGGGCTGCACCGTCACCGCCAGCCGCTTGGCCGAAGCCTTCGGCGACAGCAGGTCGGCGCAACCTGACAGCAGTTGGGGGATGTCGACGTCGCTCTCCTGGATTTCGATCGAGCCGGTCGAGCCCCGCGTGTAGTCCAGGATGTTGTTGACCATGGTCAGCAGCGACCGGCCGCTGTCCTCGATCAGCTTCACATATTCCAGATAGTCGGGGTGGCCCAGCTTGCCCATCCCCTCCCCCGCCAGCACGTCGGCGAAGCCGATGATGGAGTTCAGCGGCGTGCGCAGCTCGTGGCTCACCACCGCCAGGAAATCCAGCTTGGCGCGATCCGCCTTGCGCGCCGCCTCCAGCGCGTCCGACAGTTCGGCCGTGCGCTCCGACACCCGGCGTTCGAGTTCGCGGTTCTGCTCCGCGGCGCGCCGGTAGAGCTTGCGGATCTCCACCATGTTGCGGACGCGGTGCAGCAGTTCCCAGGCGATGAAGGGCTTGGTCAGGAAATCGTTGGCACCCAATTCCAGCGACTTGCGCCGGGTTTCCTGGTCGGTCTGGGCGGTCAGCACCAGCACCGGCACGTAATCGTCGCCGAAGACCGGCTTCAGCCGCTCCATCAGTTCGAAGCCGCTCATGTGCGGCATGCGGATGTCGATCAGCAGCAGGTCGAACGGCTCGACCGTGCAGAGGTCCGGCACCTTGCGCGGATCGGTCTCGCCGAGAACGCGGGTGTAGCCGTCATGGCTCAGGATTTCGCGCAGCAGGTCGACGTTGGACTGGTTGTCGTCCACGATCAGGATGCTGGCGTCCCTGACCTGCTGGGCGAGCGCCGGGTCGAACTGGCTCCTGTTCATTGGGAGCTTGTACCTTTGACCATCCACACGGGCAGTTAGATTTGCCTCTGAACGGATCAAATGCAATCGAAATGATCAGGAAAGGCGGCCTGCGGGATCGGCCTGCTCAGGCGCGCTTTTCCCAGCCGCCGCGCTCGTTCTGCTGCCAATAGGTCAGGGCGTGGCCGGCCGCCTTGCAGGCCTTCCAGCGCTGGCGGGCGGCAAGCACCGCCTCGTCGTCGTTGCCGTCGAACAGGTCGCAGACAAGCTCGAAGCTGTCCATCCGGTCGCTGACACAGCCGTCCACCGTGACCAGCACGGTGGCGCCGTTCGGGTTCTCGTCGGCATCGGTCAGCCACACCGGCTGCTTTTCGGCGAAGCCGTCGCGCGCCGCCCCGTGCGGCAGGAAGGAGCCGGGATCGTAGGTCCACAGATGCTGGTTCAGCATGTCCACCCGCTCCGGCGAACCGGCGAGCACGACGGCGCGCCAGTTCCGCTCAAGAACCTTTTCCAGGATCTTGGGCAGCGCCTGTTCCATCGTGCGCCGTTGCAGGTGGTAGAAGCGGACTTCGGTCATGGCTCCTTCACGCACACATCAAGCCTCTGCCATCAAGCCTCGTGGAAGTCCGCCACGAAGCGGTCGAGCAGGCGCACGCCGAAGGCGGAGGCGCCCTTCGGCACCGTGGCGCTGTCCTTCTTCGCCCAAGCGACACCGGCGATGTCGATGTGTGCCCACGGCACGTCGTTGACGAAGCGCTTCAGGAACTGCGCCCCGACGATGCTGCCGGCGCCGCCGCCCGACCCGGTGTTCTTCATGTCGGCGGCCGGCGATTCGATCTCCTTGTCGTAGCCATCGCCCAGCGGCATGCGCCACACCGGCTGGCCTACCTTCAGGCCGGCGGCCGTCAGGTTCATGGCGAGGTCGTCGTCGTTGGCGAACAGGCCGGCATGCTCGTGGCCCAGCGCCACGATGACGGCGCCGGTCAGGGTGGCGAGATCGATCATCAGCTTGGGCTTGTAGACGTCCTGCGCGTACCACAGACAGTCGGCCAGCACCAGACGGCCTTCGGCGTCGGTGTTGATGACCTCGATGGTCTGGCCCGACAGCGAGGTGACGATGTCGCCCGGACGCTGCGCCGTGCCCGACGGCATGTTCTCAACAAGACCGACGATGCCGATGGCATTGACCTTCGCCTTGCGGGCGGCCAGCGCGTACATGGTGCCGATCACGGTGGCGGAGCCGCCCATGTCCCACTTCATGTCTTCCATGCCGGCCGCACCCTTGATCGAGATGCCGCCGCTGTCGAAGGTCACGCCCTTGCCGATGAAGGCGACCGGACGCTTGTCGTCGGCCTCCGGATTGCCGTTCCAGCGCATGACGACCACGCGCGGCTCGAAGGCGCTGCCTTGCGCCACGCCCAGCAGCGCGCCCATGCCGATCTTGCGCAGCCGCTTCTGGTCGAGGATCTCGACCTCGACGCCGAACTGCTCCAGTTCGCGGGTCTTCTCGGCGAGGCTTTCCGGATAGATGACGTTGGCCGGCTCCGACACCAGATCGCGGGTGAAGCGGATGGCGTCGGCCAGCGTGTCCAGCTTCTTGAAGGCGGCCTTGGCCGCACCCTCGTCCTCGACCAGCAGCGTCAGCTTGCGCAGGCTGGGCTTCGGCTCCTTCTTGTCGGCCTTCCGGTCGTTGGTCCGGTACTTGTCGAACTTGTAAGAACGCAGCTGCGCACCGAAGGCGATCTCGGCCGCCGCGGCGGCGGGCGATTGCGTGGCGCCGTCCGGCAGCTCGACCAGCAGCGCCGCCTCCTCGGTGGCCTTGTCCAGCGCCACGGCGATGGCGCCGCCGGCGGACTGCAGGATCAGGTCGCTCAGATCGGCACCCTTGCCGAGGCCGACCAGCAGGATGCGATCCAACTCGGTCCCGGCCGGGGCGAGGAGCGTCAGCGTCTCGTCCTTCTTGCCGTTGAAGCGGGCGGCGGCCATGGCGCGGGCCAGCGCCCCGCCGGTCTTCTGATCGAGCTCGCGCCCGATCGGGCCGAGGCCGCGATCGGCGGCGACGGTCACGGCGAGCACGCCGGCAGCAGGCAGGGACGGCTTGGCGAAGGAGAACTTCATCTGGTCCTCTTGGGAGGTGGGGCGGATATGCCCGGACGAATTCAGCGGCGGAAAGCCTACCCCACCGATAAGGAGCGCGCCACCCCGGCTGTCAAGGGCGGGGGGAGTTGGCGACGAGATGCCCCCTCCCTCCCGCTTCGCGGGTCCCTCCCTCCCCCGCTTCGCGGGAGAGGGTGGATTCGCGATGCTGCGGCAGTCCCCTCTCCCGCGATCGGATCGGCCTTCGGCCGACCGAGGGCGGGGGAGGGTTAGGGAGGGGGCAATCGAAGCCGACTGCTCCCCCCAATCACTCACGCATCGATCGCCTTGCCCAGTTCGACCGGATCGACCTCGCCCTGCTCCAGACCGACGTCGGACACGCTCTCCTCCGACACGCTCTCTTCCGCGCGGCGTTCCAGCACGGCGGCGAAGAAGCCGTCGGTGTCGTGGCGGGCGGGCGTCAGACGCAGGTACGGACCCTCGACCGGCGGGGCGCCGGCCTCTTCCTCCGCCCACACCTCGGCGACCGGCTTGACGATGAAGTCGTGGTGGGTCTGCAGGAAGGCTTCGACCTGCGCCTCGTTCTCGTCATGCAGCATGGAGCAGGTGGCATAGATCAGCCGCCCGCCCGGCTTCACCAGACGCGCGGCGCTGTCCAGGATGTTGGCCTGCAGCGGCAGCAGCTGCTCCAGCCCCGGCCCCAACTGGCGCCAGCGGGCATCCGGGTTGCGGCGCCAGGTGCCGGTGCCGGAGCAGGGAGCGTCGACCAGCACGCGGTCGAACTTGCGCTTGTGGCGCTTCACCCAGGGGTCGCGCTCGCTGGTCAGCGGATGCGCTTCGATGTTGTGCAGGCCGGCGCGGCGGAACCGCTCGGCGGCGCGCTTCAGGCGCTTGTCCAGCACGTCGCAGGCGACGACGCGGCCCTTGTTCTTCATCAGCGCGGCGATGGCCAGCGTCTTGCCGCCGGCCCCGGCGCAGAAATCGACCACCTGATGGCCGGGCTTCGGCGCAACGGCCAGCGCCACCAGCTGCGAGCCTTCGTCCTGGATCTCGACCAGACCGTCCTTGAAGGCATCGACGCTGCCCAGCGGCGGCCTGCCCTTCACCCGCAGGCCCAACGGGGACCAGTGGGTGGTCTCCGCCGTGATCTGCGCCTTGGCCAGCGCCTTGATCGCGCTCTGCTGGTTCGCCTTCAGCGGGTTGATGCGGAGGTCGAGCGGCGCCGCCTCCAGCAGCTTCTCCATCTCCACCCCGAACCGGTCGCCGAGCGAGGCGCGCATCGCCGCTTCCGCCCACTCCGGACACTCCACCCGCACCGTTTCCGGCATGTCGGGGTGGTCCATCGTGTGGCTTTCCAGCTTGCCGACCATCGCCAGTTCGTCGTCGGTCAGGCGGGCGGGGGCGAACTTGCCGCCGCTGAACATCTCCAGCACCACGCCGGCGTTGCGGTTCTCTTCCAGCAGCAGATAGGCCAGCACGCGGGCGCGCGGGGTAGGACGCTCGTAGCCGCCGCGCTCGATCCACCAGCCGAGCCGCGCATGGCGACGCAGGATCGCGTAGGCCATCTGGGCGACGGCGGTGCGGTCCTTCGACCCGATGTAACGGCGGTTGCGGAAATAGGCGCTCATCACCGCGTCGGCGGGGCGAGGGGTCTCGTCGATCTCGGTCAGCAGATCGATGACCGCCTGGAGGCGGGCGGCGGGTGTCATGGCGTCTGGTCCCTTGGGGTGTCTCATGGCGGCGAACAGGACCGGGGCCGGCATGTTCCGGGTCGATGATCCGGATTTCGGGCGGTCCTTCGCGTATGGGCTGTCGATACCGCGTTTGCCGCGCGCTGTCACGCTTCGCCGCCGCGCGGCTGCCCAGACCGCGACTCGGGGATGCCGCTCCCCGTGACAACCGGCCGCGACCTATCCGAAAGTGCAGGTTGGGGATTGACGACTCGGGGTAACCACCGGCACAAACGATCGGGTGATGTGACCTTCGCGTGACCGGACCGGCCCTTGGCCGGCAGGCGGCGAGGTCTTCGACCGACATGACGGATTTTTACGGCGGAGTTGCGCGATGGCGGCTGCGGCTGGGGTGGCGTGTGCGCGTGTCTTGAAGCGGGCCGGAAGGCTGTCGCTGGTCGCGGGCCTTCTGGCGACGCTGGCGGCCTGCGCCGGCACCACTCCGATGGTCGAGGGCCAGCGCCCGACGGCACAGCGCCCGACGCTGGATCAGGTGGCGCCCGATTTCCGCCATCTCGCCGGCTGGATCGACGACGACCATGCTCAGGCGGTTCCCGCGGTCCAGCGCACCTGCGGCTGGGTGAAGAACCAGCCGCCGGGCAAGCCGCTGGGGCAGTTGCGCGCCGCCGGCACCACCGACGACTGGCGCGCCATCTGCGCCGCCGCCCGCGATTTGCCCCCCGGCGACAGCGAGGCAGCCCGCCGCTTCTTCGAGGCCTTCTTCGCCCCGCGCGATGTCGCCAACGGCGAGGACGGCCTGTTCACCGGCTATTACGAGATCGAGCTTCGCGGCAGTTGGACGCGCACCGAGCGCTACAACGTCCCGCTCTATCGCATGCCGCCGCGCGGCAAGAAGGGCCTGCCCACCCGTGCCCGGATCGAAGCCGGGGCGCTGAAGGGGAAGGGGCTGGAGCTGATGTGGGTGGACGACCCGGTCGACGCCTTCTTCCTGGAAATCCAGGGCTCCGGCCGGGCGATCATGGCCGACGGGTCGGTGGTCGGCATCCATTATGGCGGCCAGAACGGTCACAGCTATTACCCGATCGGCCGCCATATCATCGACCGCGGCGACGCCACGCCGGAACAGATGTCCTTGCAGACGATCCGCCGTTGGCTGAAGGACCATCCGGCCGAGGCACAGCGGGTGATGAACCTCAACCCCTCCTACGTCTTCTTCAAGGTGAAGTCCGAGGTCGGCGCCCGCGGCGCCCGCAACATGGAGCTGACGCCCGGCCGCAGCCTTGCGGTGGATGCCGAGCATATCCCGCTGGGCGTGCCGCTTTGGCTTGAGGTGCGCGATGCCCCGGTGCCGGGCGGTGCCATCAACCGGCTGGTGATGGCGCAGGACACCGGCGGCGCCATCAAGGGTCCGGTGCGCGGCGACCTGTTCTGGGGCCACGGGGCCCAGGCGGAGGAAGGGGCCGGCGTGATGAAGGCGCGCGGCCGCTACACCATGCTGGCGCCGCGCAACCTGTCGGTCGAGACCGCCCAGCGGAAGTGAGGACGGCGGAAGCGATGACGGTGGGTGGCGACATCCGGCTGGAACGGCTGACCGCCCTGCCCGACCGGGATGGGGCGCTGGCGGCGCTGGAGGAGATCTTCTTCGCCTCCACCACCCGGACGGAGTTCGCGTCGGATGCCGAGCGCGCCGCCTTCCTCGCCACCTGGACCGGCTGGTACGTGGATAATGCGCCGCGGGACATCTGGATGGCCGTGACGGCGGACGGGCTGGTGGTGGGCTACCTCACCGGCTGCAAGGACAGTGCGGGCACGCCCGAACTTGCCCGCCGCATTCCGAAATACGAGGTCTTTTCCGACCATTTCGCCGCCTACCCCGCCCATTTCCATGTGAATGTCCGACCGGGATGGCGGGAGCACGGGCTGGGGCGCCGGCTGGTCGACCGCTTCGCCGAGGATTGCCGGGCCGACGGCCTGCCCGGCGTGCATCTGGTCACCGCCGTCTTCGCCCGCAATGTGGGGTTCTACCGGCGCGCCGGCTTCACCGACGCCTGCCAGCGCGGGCCGCTGCTGTTCCTGGGCCGGTCATGGGCCGGAACCTGAAGACCTGACTTCGGCTCCTGACTTTGGGGGCACGGCTGTGCTAGGCAGGGGCATATCCCTGCCGGAAAGTCCGTTGCCATGACCCGCCCGCCCCTGCTGATCGAAAGCCCGCAGAACCCGCAGTTCAAGCTGTGGGAATCGGCGCTGGAAAGCCGCGGGCTGAAGAAGAACAGCAAGTTCCTGCTGGCCGGGCTGAAGACGGTGCCGGAGGCGCTGCGCCAGCATCCCGAGCGGTTCGAGCGCATCCTGTTCACCGACCCGGCGCAGATATCGTCCTGGCGCCTGCCGCCGGGGGTGGAGCCTGTGCAACTCGCACCATCCCTGTTCCGGACGCTGGACGTGTCGGGCACCGGATTCCCGCTGCTGGTCGGCGCGGTGCCGAAGATGCCGGCCATCGACCTGTCGCAGCCGCCGCAGGGCTTGGAGCTTCTGTGCGCGCTGGGCGATCCAAGCAACCTGGGCGCGCTGCTGCGCAGCGCAGTCTCCTTCGGCGTGTCCCGGATCGTGCTGCTGGAGGGCGCGGCCCATCCCTTCCACCCCAAATGCCTGCGCGCGGCGTCCAACGCGCAGTTCGCGCTGACCCTGCTGCGCGGCCCGCGCTGGAGCGCGGTCAACGAGGCGGCGGGGCCGCTCTATGCGCTGGACGGCGGCGGCGAGGATTTGACCCGCTTCGACTGGCCGGCGGACATGAGGCTGATCCTGGGCGAGGAAGGCCAGGGCGTGCCGGCGGACTGCCCGGCGACGCGGCTGTCGGTGCCGACGACGGGCGCGGTGGAGTCGCTGAACGCCACCGTGGCGGTCAGCGTGGCGCTGTTCGCGCGGTATGCGGCCGTTAAGGGGTAGGCTTCGAATGCCCCCTCCCCAACCCTCCCCCGCGTTCCGCGGGAGAGGGAGCTAAGTGCAAGGGCGGCGGAGTTCCCTCTCCCTCGAAGAGGGGGAGGGTTAGGGAGGGGGCATTCGTCAGCCGACGCCTATCCTACCTCTCCCCTACCCCATCACCGACGCCAGCACCTGCACCACCTGATCCGACCCATAGGGCTTCTTGAGCACCGGCACATCCGCAAACCGCTCCGGCACCGCGGCGGACTCGCCATATCCGGTCGCAAACACGAAGGGGATGCCCAATTCCCGCAGCCGGTCGGCCACAGCCACCGAGGTCTCGTTGCCGAGGTTGATGTCAAGCACCCCGACCACCGGCGGATCGTCGTCGAGCAGGCGCAGGGCATGGCGGACGCCGGCGGCGGTGTTGACGCGGCTGGCACCGAAACTCAGCAGCACGTCCTCCGTCGCCATGGCGATGATCATGTTGTCTTCCAGCAGCAGCACCGGACCGTCGATGGAGAAATCCGCCGCCGGCACCGGCAGGCCGTTCCGGCCGCCGTCCGGCAGGCTGTCGGCGACGGTCACATACTGGGCCGGGATCATGAAGCGCGCCCGCAGGCCGGACAGCACGTAGGTCACCTCGGCCTCGCCCTGCAGGTCGTGGGGGACGGAGCGCTCGATCACCGTGGTGCCGAAACCGGTGCGGGTCGGTGCGCGGACCGGCGGACCGCCGTTCTCCTGCCAGTCGATCAGCAGCCGCCCGCCCTGGTCGATCGACCAGTCGGCCTCGACCCAGCCGCCGCCGTCGCTGAGCGCGCCGTATTTGGCGGAATTGGTCGTCAGTTCATGCACCACCAGCGCGAAGACGGAAAATGCCTGGGGCGCCAGCAGAACGTCGGGACCGGTCAGCCGCACCCGCTCGCTCTTGGTCGACAGGTAGGCACCGATCTCCGCGGCGATCAGCGAGCGCAGCGCAGCCGGCCCCCAATTGTCGGCGGTGATCTGGTCATGGGCGCGGGCCAGCGCCTCGATGCGACCGGCGACGATGGCGGCGAACTGCTGCACCGTTTCCGCCCCGCTCTCGCTCTGGCGCACCAGCGCGCGGACAAGGCTGAGGATGTTGCGGACGCGGTGGTTCAGTTCGGCGATCAGCAGTTCCTGCCGCTCGGTCGCCTCCTTGCGCGTGCGGCCGGCCACGTCGGCCAACCGCAGAACCACTTCCAGCAGAGTCACCCGCAGCGATTCGGCGCTGCGCTGGTCCAGGTCGCTCCAGGGCTGCGACCGGCCGCGCACGGTCTCCTTCCAGGCCTCGAAGCTCTTGCGTGGGGTCAGGCGCGGACCGTTGGGGCCATACTGCGCCGGCTTGGACGGGTCGCCGCCCCAGGTGATGGTGCGGACCAGTTCCTTGCGGAAGAAGACCAGATAGTCGCGCGGCGTGCGCGACACCGGGATGGCGAGCAGACCGCAGGCGCGTTCGGTGAAGTCGCGGGCCGGCGGATGGACCGTCCCCAGCTGGTCGGTGAAATACACCTTGCTGGGCGGGGTCCGGTGCAGGAAGCGCATGACGCCCTGCGTCTCCTCCCGCGTCGGCGTCTCGCCTTCCATCTGCAGCTGGCCGTCGATGCAGCAGGCGAAGCCGTCGCAGTGGATCAGCGTGCGCAGTTCGGTGGCGAAGGTGACAAGGCTATCCAGCGGCGATTCGCTGTCGGCCAGCATCGACATGATGCGGACATGGGCACGGCGCACCTGCGCCTCGCGCTGGTCCTCCTGCTCGCGCTCCCGGCCTTCAAGCAGGAGCGAGACCATCTGCCCGAACAGTTCGGCGGTGGTGCGCCGTTCGAAGGACAGCGAGCGGGCCTGCCGATGGTGGCAGGCGAACAGGCCCCACAGCTTGCCGTGCCGCAGGATCGACACCGACAGCGAGGCCCCGACCCCCATGTTGCGCAGATATTCGACATGGATCAGCGAGACGCTGCGCAGCAGGCTGAGCGACAGGTCCAGCGGCTGGCCGGTGGGGTCGAGCGCCGGGATCACCGGCACCGGCGGCGCGTTCACGTCGGCGATGCAGCGCAGCCAACTGCGCTCGTACAGCCGCCGGGCCTGCTGCGGGATGTCGGAGGCCGGATAGCGCTGGCCGAGGAAGCTGCCGATGCCGTGCACCGCCGACTCCGCGATCACCTCGCCCGCGCCGTCGGCATCGAAACGGTAGACCATTACCCGGTCGAAACCGGTCAGCGCCCGCATCTGGCGCGCCGCCTCGCGGCAGAAGGCGTCGAAGCCGCGGGTGTTCTGGACCCGCCCGATCATGGAGCGCAGCAGCGACCCGGAATCCTGCGGTCCCTCGCCCTCGCTGGGTTCCGCCTCAATCACGATGGAAGAACCGGAGAGATGGACGGCGACGTCGCAGACCGGGGCGGTTTCCGAAAGCTGGATACCGAAGGCGCGTTCGACGCTGCCGTTGATGTGGGCGACTTGCAACCTCCCGCGGATGGTGTGCAGCGCGTCCGCGTTGATCACGCGCGACAGCGGCGTGCCGAGCAGATCCTCGGCCACCACCCCCAGCCAGCGCGCGGTGTTGGCCGACGCGTGCACGACGATCCAATCGGCCGTGACGGCGATCAGGAAACCGGTCGGCTGGATCAGACCCAGCTGGTGGATGGGTTCCCGGTCGCAATCGGTGAGGTCGACAGACCCCGAAGGAACAGGGCTGCTCATCGAGCAAAGACTTCGGACAAACGCAACCTCAAGCGGAAGCTAGACCAGTGGCGCTTGTCACGCCCTGCCAAGGGATGTGTACAACAATTTAGACAGGACAATGGAGCGCCGCAACGCTCCAAAATGGCTATTCCTATGTTCTTATTAAGGCGCATTAACTTAACATAGGATAATTTTTGAAGAGTTCTGCGTCTGTTTCTGCCCAGTGAATAGTCATTTTTTCGAGGAACGATTCAGATATCTCGTCACGCTCGCACAACTCCGGATCGTGAGCCGCGCAACGGTTCGCCGGCATGACGGGGAGGATGCGCAAGCAAGCGCGCCGGGAGTCCAGGCCTGACGGCGGATTCCCGGCTTGCGGAAGCTTCGGCTGGAAAAATGAGGATCAGCCGCGGCCGGCGATCAGGCTGTCGGCCGCCGCACGGGCTTCGGCGGTGACCGTGGCGCCGGACAGCATGCGGGCGATCTCCTCGCGCCGCTCGTCGCCATCCAGTTCGGCGACGCCGGTGGTGACCTGCTCGCCCTTCTGCGACTTCTGGACCTTCAGGTGGACGGCGCCGCGCGCCGCGACCTGAGGGCTGTGGGTGACGACCAGAACTTGCAAGCCATGGCCCAGCGTTTCCAGCCGCTCGCCCACCGCCGCGGCGACGGCGCCGCCGATGCCGGTATCCACCTCGTCGAACACCAGCGTGCCGACGGTGGAGGTCTGGGCCAGCACCACCTTCAGCGCCAGCATGAAGCGGGCCAGTTCGCCGCCCGACGCGATCTTGTTCAGCGCACCCGGCGGGGAGCCGGGGTTGGTCGCGACCTGGAAGGCGATGCGGTCGATGCCCGACGCGTTCCATTCCGACTCGTCGAGCGGCTCGACCAGCGTGCGGAACTTGGCCTTTTCCATCTTCAGCGGCGCCAGTTCGCCGGCGACCGCGACGTCCAGCCGGCTGGCGGCCCCGCGGCGGGCGGCGCTCAGCGCCTCGGCGGCCTTGTGGAAGGCGGCGCGGGCCTGCTCGGCCTCCTTCGCCAGCTTGGCCAGCAGGTCGCCCTGATCCTCAATCAGCAGCAGGCGTCCGGCCATCTCCTCGCGCAAGGCGGCCAGGGCGTCGACATCCACGCCATGCTTGCGGGCGGCGGCGCGGAGCGCGAACAGCCGCTCCTCCAGCTTTTCCAGCGCCCGCGGGTCCATGTCGACACTGCTGGAGGCGGTCTGCAGGGCGGCGATGGCCTCCCCCGCCTCGGTCGCGGCACGATCGAGCGCGGCGATCACCGGGTCCAGCGTGCCGCCGGCCCGGTCGGCGATGCGGCTCAGCGTGCGGATGGCCGAAGCCAGAGCCCGTTCGACGCCACGGTCGCCCGAAAGCTCCGCATAGGCGGCGTTCATGCCGTCGACCAGCTTTTCCCGGTGCATCAGCACCGCGCGGGTCTCCGACAGCTCCTCCTCCTCGCCGGGCTTGGGGGAGAGCGCATCCAGCTCGGCCACGGCGTGGCGGAGATATTCCTCTTCGGAACGGGCGCGGGCGATGTCGGCGGCGGCGGAATGGCGCGCGTCCTCGACCTGCCTCCAGGCGCGGTGGGCAGCGGCGACCTGCGCCGCCTGCGCCGACAGGCCGGCATAGGCGTCCAGCACGCCGCGGTGGGTCTGCGGGTTCAGCAGGCCGTGGGTGTCGAACTGGCCATGGACCTCGACCAGTTCGGCGCCAAGCGACTTCAGCAGTCCGACGCCAACCGGCTGGTCGTTGACCCAGGCGCGGCTGCGGCCGTCGGTGTTGACGGTGCGGCGGATCACCAGCGAGCCGTAACCGGAGGCAGAGTCACCGGAATCGGCGTCGAGCCCCTGTTCCTTCAGGATGGCGAAGGCCGGGTGGTCGCCCGACAGCTCGAATTCCGCGGTGACGGTGGCCTGATCGGCGCCATGGCGCACCAACCCGGAATCCGCGCGAGCGCCGAGGGCAAGCCCCAGCGCGTCGAGCAGGATCGACTTGCCGGCGCCGGTCTCGCCGGTCAGGGCGCACAGGCCCTTGCGGAAGGACAGGCTCAGCCGCTCGATCAGGACGACGTCCCGGATCGTCAGCGACACGAGCATGGAGCGTCCTAGAACAGGGAGTTCCAGGCTTTGCTGATCCACGACTTCTCGTTTCGCTCGGGACGCAGATTGGCGTCCACCAGCAGTGCGTAGCTGTCCGTGTACCATTCGCTGCCGGGGAAGTTGTGGCCAAGCACGGCCGCGGCGGCCTTCGCCTCGTCGGTCACGCCCAGCGCCAGATAGCACTCCACCAGCCGGTGCAGCGCCTCCGCCACATGGGACGTGGTCTGGTAGTTTTCAACGACGACGCGGAAGCGGTTGATCGCGGCGGTGTACTGATGCTGACGCAGGTAGAAGCGACCGACCTCCATTTCCTTGCCGGCAAGGTGGTCGTTGGTCAGGTCGATCTTCAGCTTCGCGTCGCGGGCGTATTTGCTGTCCGGGAAACGGCGCACCACCTCCGACAGGGCGTCGAGCGCCTGCCGGGTCATCCGCTGGTCGCGGCGCACGTCGGTGATCTGCTCGTAATAGCACAGCGCCCGCATGTAATAGGCGTAGTCGACATCCGGGCTGCCCGGATGAAGCTGGATGAAGCGGTCGAGCGCCAGGATGGCGTCGTCGTACTTCAGATCCTGATAGTGGGCATAGGCGGCAAGAAGCTGCGCCTTGCTGGCCGAATCCGAATAGGGATGCTGCCGCTCCACCTCGTCGTAGAGCCTTGCGGCCTTCTTGAAGGCCTCCTCGCGCATCGCCGCGTCGGCTTCCGACAGAAGCTGGTCGGCCGGACGTTCGACATACGCGTCCTCCTTGGTGGAGGAGCAGGCGGTCAGGGCGGCGGACAGAAGGATGGCCGTCAGCGGCAGGCGGTACGGGCGAGGAAGCATCGTCGTCTTGGGCGCTTTCGAAGTTGCCCCTGTATAGCACGCCGGGGTGAGGGCGCCGCAAGCGGTAACGCGGGGGTGGGCCGGGCAATCGGATTTGAGGGCCGAAATATTGAGAAGCCCCTCTCCCCTTGTGGGAGAAGGGCTTTGATTTTCTTACCCGAACAGCGCGTCGATGTCGGCCTGACTGATGTTGCCGCTGTCGGGGGTGGCTTCGGCCGGGCCGTGCAGGTCGAGGTTCTCGTCCTTCTTGGTGACGGACGGCGGCAGCGGCATCGCTTCGAACTCGCGCTTGTTCCACAGGCCCATCATGGCGTCGACGCGCTCCTCGATGAAGGACATGGCGCGGACGACCTTGGTGATGCGCTGGCCGGTCAGATCCTGGAAGTTGCAGGCCTCGTAGATGCGGACGATGACGTCGACCATGTCGTTGACGCGGTCGTTGTGATAGCCCTCCGGCAGGGACGACTTCAGTTCCGACACCACCTCTTCCAACTCTTCGGCGCAGGCCATGATGGTGTTGGTCGCGGCCTCCGTCGCGGCGACGACGGCGCTCAGCTCCTGGCTGGCCTGCTGGAACTTGTCGTCGCCGGCCAGCGGGTGGCGGATGGCCGCCATCTCCACCTTGGTCGCCTTGATGCGGCCGGAGATGTCGGCGATCTCGACCTGGATCTGGTCGATCTGCGCCGCGTCCATGGTCAGGAAGCGGTCCAGCTTGGCGCCCAGGTCGCCGATGGCGCGCAGCACCTCGGTGTTGTCGGCCTGGACCACCTGGGCCGGCACCGGAAGCGCCGCTGCGGCGGCACCGTCTTCGATCAGGGCCTGGAACGGGTGCCCGGACTTGCGGGCTTTCTGAAGCTCGGCCATGAAGGGCTTGGTCATCTGCTTCATCCTCGGTCCCGCCTCTCGGAAACGGCCGCCTATGGCCTGGGTGGTGAATGTATGGGGTGGTGGAATGTCTGGTTGCGTACCGGGTCTGCGTTCTTGAGCCGTCGACCGCGCCGCATGGGGCCATCGGCCTGCCGGGCGGGTCAATCGGGGGAAACCTACGGGGGGAGAGATCGGCCGGACATGCCGGCGCGGCTTCCCCGCCCTATCCGAAGAGAGCGTCGATGGCAGCCTGATCGAGCGGCACCGGTGGCTCCGCCGCCGCGGGCGGCGGGGGCGGTGCGGCAGGCTTGGAAGCGGCCTTGGCCTTCGGCGCCGCGCCGGGCGGCTTCGGCACCGGCTTCTTCGCCGGGGCGGGCGCCGGAGCCGGGCTGTCGAACATGCTGTCGATATCGGCCTGACTCGCCTGTACCGGTGCCGCGGCAGGCGCCGGGGCGTCGAACATGCTGTCGATGTCCGCCTGGCTCGCCTTTACCGGCGCGGCGGCGGGTGCCGGGGCGTCGAACATGCTGTCGATGTCCGCCTGGCTCGACTGTACCGGTGCGGCGGCAGGCGCCGGGGCGTCGAACATGCTGTCGATGTCGGCCTGGCTCGCCTTCGCCGGGGCCGGCGGCGGGGGCGGAGGTGGCGCGGGTGCGGGCGCCGGAGCGGCAACCGGGCTGTCGAACATGCTGTCGACATCGGCCTGGCTGACGCCGTGGCCGTCCAACTGCGGACCGTTCAGCAGATGCGCGTCCGGCCGGCTGTCGGTCTGCTCTTCCTTGACGACGATGCCGGCCAGCCCATCCTCGCCCCAGATGCTGATCATGGCCATGACGCGCTGCTCGATGTAGCGGAGCGCGTTGACCACCTTGCTGGTGCGCTGGCCGGTCAGATCCTGGAACGAACAGGCGGTGAAGATGTCGTTCACCTGCGTGTCGATCTCGCCGCACATCGTCGGATCGGCCCCGCTCGCGCGCAGCTTGCCCGCCAAATCCATCAGCCGTTCGGCCGCATTCAGGATTTCGAAGGACGCGCGTTCGGTCGAGATGACGATGGCATCGAGTTCGTTCGTGGCGGAGAGGATCTTGTCGCCCGACCCGTCGGGGGGCCGCAGTGCCGCAACCTCCCGCCGCGCCTGTTCGATCGACGCCGCCATTTCCATCAGCTCGCGGCGCAGGACGCCGACATGCTTGCCGGCCTCCACCGCTTCGTTCTGCCGGTTCCAGGAGTCGCGGAACTCCTGGAGCATGGCGCGCACTTCCTCCGTCGCGGCCCCGAGGGACCGCCGGTGGAGCCGCCGCAGGAACGCCCTGCCCTTCGCCGAACGGGCGATGGCGTCCTCGATCTGCTCGAACTCCTCATCGGACAGCTGCGGAAGCTGCTCCAAACCGGTCCACTCCCCAAACTGGATTCGCCAGCCGCCCCAAGGACCGGGCGCTAGGCGGCATGTGCCGCCGCCCACCCGGACCGGTCACGATAAGCTTCGATCGTCCCTTGCGGGTTTTGCCCTTGCGGGATCAGCCGCCGATGACGGCCTGGATCTTCTGCTTCAGCGTGTCGGCGTTGAAAGGCTTGACGATGTAGTTGTTCACGCCGGCCTGCTTGGCGGCGATCACGTTCTCGGTCTTGCTTTCGGCGGTGACCATGATGAAGGGCGTCGCCGCCAGCTTCGCGTCGGCGCGGATTTCCTTCAGCAGTTGGAGGCCGGTCATCGGCTCCATGTTCCAGTCGGAAATGATGAGGCCGAACTTGCTCTCACGCAGCTTCGCCAGCGCCGACACACCGTCGCCGGCCTCGTCGATGTCGGTGTAGCCGATCTGGGTCAACAGGTTCCGCACGATGCGCCGCATGGTGGCGTAATCATCGACGACGAGGATCTTCATCTAGACGTCTCCGCAATAATCCGTTGCCGGTGTCTGTCCGGCCGTTACGCCCACCCGGCGCGGGGGCTGCGCCGTAATCCGGGAAGTGATGCCGACTGTAGTGCCCTAACTGCCGCCAAAAGTCATCCCCTTGGGACACACTGCATCAGCCTGGTAAAGAACGTGTTACCACGCGGGACATCATCTTGCCGAATCAGGGTCATCCCCACGTTCGATCACGTCCGGCCATCCCCGGATCGGGCCCGTGGGGGCGGCCGCACCCGATCCGATGCGGCCCACCCCCCGTTCACAGCGGCGCCGTCGCCCCGGCGAGCCAGCGGCGGGCCGCCTCGTCCAACAGGGGGGACAGCGACTCGCGCACCCGTGCATGATAGGCGTCGACCCAGGCGGCCTCCGCGTCCGACAGCAGCGCGCGCTCGATCAGCGAGCGGTCGATCGGCACCAGGGTCAGCGGTTCGAACTCCATCATCTGGCGCTCGGCGCCGGCCGGTTCGCCCTGCGGCTCCACCGGCTGGACGACGATCAGGTTCTCGATGCGGATCCCGTAGGCGCCGGTCTTGTAATAGCCGGGCTCGTTGGACAGGATCATGCCCGGCTGCAGGGCCACGGTGTTGCCGACCTTGGAGATGCGCTGCGGCCCCTCATGCACCGACAGGAAGCTGCCGACGCCGTGGCCGGTGCCATGGTCGTAGTCCAGCCCCGCCTGCCACAGCGGCATCCGCGCCAGCGCATCCAGCTGCGAACCGGTGGTGCCGCGCGGAAATCGCGCGGTGGACAGCGCGATATGGCCCTTCAGCACGCGGGTGAAGCGGTCGCGCATCTCCGCGGCCAGTGCCGGGTCAAGCTCGCCGACAGCCAGCGTGCGGGTGACGTCGGTGGTGCCGTCCAGATACTGCGCGCCGCTGTCCAGCAGGAACAGGCTGCCCGGTTCCAGCCGGCGGTCGGTCTCGGGCGTCACGCGGTAATGGACGATGGCGCCGTTCGGACCGGCCCCGGCGATGGTGTCGAAGCTGACGCCGCGGAACCGCTCGTTCTCACGCCGGCAGGCCAGCAGCCGCTCCACCACCGCAAGCTCCGTCAGTTCGCCCTTCGGCGCTTCCTCCGAGAACCAGTGCAGGAAGCGGACGATGGCGGCGCCGTCGCGGGTGTGGGCGGCGCGGGTGCCAGCCAGCTCCGCCGGGTTCTTGCAGGCCTTGGGCAAGGCGCAGGGATCGCCCTCGCGCTCCACCTTGGCGCCGGCCAGATGCAGCCGGTCGACGATCCAGGCCGAGGTGCAGGTCGGATCGGCCAGCACGCGGGCGGAGCCGCGGGCGACGGCGTCCAATGCCGGCCCAAACTCCTCCACCGGCCGCACCCGCACCCGGTTGCCAAGATGGGCGCGGGTCTGCGGCGCCAGCTTGCGCGGGTCGAGGAACAGGTCCACCGACCCATCGGCCGACAGGATGGCGAATGACAGCGGCAGCGGCGTGCAGGGCACGTCGGCACCGCGGATGTTCAGCAGCCAGGCGATGCTGTCCGGCTGGGTCAGCACCGCGGCGGCGGCCCCCGACTGCCCCAACTCGTCGGCCAGCCGGGCGCGCTTGTCGGCGGAGCTTTCGCCGGCCAACGCCTCGTCCTGCGGCACGACCGGGGTGAGCGGAGCCGGCGGCTGGCCCTGCCAAACCGAATCGAGCGGATTGTCCTCGCAAGGGATCAGCAGGATGCCGGCGCGTTCCAGAGCGGCGCGGGTCTTCTCCACCCAGCCGATGGTGTGCAGCCAGGGATCGAAGCCGAAGCGCCCGCCTTCGGGCAAGGCGGCGATGATCCAGTCGGTGACCGGATCCTCGACGAGATGCTTGTACTCGTAAAGGTCGGACGGGACCTCGCTGCGGACCTGCAGGGTGTAGCGGCCGTCGACGAAGATCGCGGCGCGGCCGGATGTCACCACCGCGTTGCCGGCGGACCCGGTGAAGCCGGTGAGCCAACCCAGCCGCTGGGCGCGCGGCGGCACATATTCGCCCTGATGCTCGTCGCCGCGCGGAACGATGAAGCCGTCGAGATCCCGGCGCTTCAGCGCGGCGCGCAGATCGGCCAGCCGCTGTGCCGGACCCGGCCGGGCCGCCGGGGCTTCCGCCGCGAGGACCGCCTTCAGCGCCTGGAGCTGTTCGGCCAATGCCGGCGGCAGGGTCTCGCCCACCAGCACCAGCCACGCCGCCGGGTCTTCCCCCTCCGGCGCGGCCAGCACGCCGGCCAGCAGCGCGCGGACATCCGCAGGGGAGCGGCCGGTCCCGGCCTCGGTCAACAGGGTCGCAAGGGCGTCGTCGCCACGGTAAGCGCCGGAGGGAGTCGCGCTGGACACGGAACGTGTTCCTCGGAAGGGTGAAGCCTGTGACCCCAGGCTAGGCACCCGGCCGGGCATGCGCAAGCGGCGGGGTGACGGCTATGCCGGTTGGGGTGGGGGGCAAAAGCGAATGCCCCCTCCCTATCCCTCCCCCGCTTCGCGGGAGAGGGGGTTGGACGCTTGCAGGAGTATGCAAAGGACAGCGGCAGTCCCCTCTCCCTCGAAGAGGGGGAGGGTTAGGGAGGGGGCACCCGAAGCAGCACCCCTACACCGGCAACCCCGCATCGTCCGGCAGCCCCAGCCGCTCCAGCACACGCTTGCGCGCCTCGCCGCGCTCGATGTCGGACACATGCAGAAGGCCGCCGATGCGGCGCAGCAGGCTGGCCTCCAGGTCGTTCAGCACGCCGTCGGCGTAGGCGACCTCCCACAGCATCTCGATGATCCAGACCCGGCGGCCGGGTGGGCAGCGGTTCATGATGATGCTGACATAGTGGTGGTAGGGCGACACGTCCTCGGTGTCGAAGACCGCGGCGGACAGCAGGTCCTGCGCCTCCTCCTCGTTCAAGTGGAAGTGGCGCTGCGCGACGGAGATGATGCGGTCGCGCTCCGCCTGGGTGATGGTGTCGTCGGTGCGCGCGGCCTCGACCATCAGGGCGGCGGCGGCGGCCTGCAGGGCGTCCTCGCCCGGCTCGGTGCCGTCGTCGTCGCCTGCGAACAAGGACCGGATGCGGTTCAGCATGGTGTCTCCCCAGGTGAGTGTCGGGACATCGTCCCTAGGGGAAGTCGCAACCCGGCCCTTTGGTTTCAACGGCCCCTGGCTTAACGCTTGACCACAAGAGTGGTCCATTCCCCGACCGGGATGCGCGCGACAAGCCGAAGGCCCTGGTTGCGGTGGGCCTGGATGACGTGGCGTTCCTGCCGGTTCAGCAGGCCGGCCAGAACGGCATAGCCGCCCTTCTTCAGGTGGCGGCGCAGCTGCGGCGCCATGCGCGACAGCGGGCGGGCCAGGATGTTGGCGGTGACCAGGGTGTAGGGCTTGTGCCGGCCGACGATGCGGGTGTGGTAGCCGTCGCCGCCCTGGGCGCGGATCATGCCCTTCTGCCCGTTCAGCGCCGCGTTGATGCGGGTGACGCGCACGGCCTCCGCATCGATGTCGACGGCGGTCACCGGCACGCGCCAGCGCTTGGCCACCGCCAGCGCCAGGATGCCGGAGCCGCAGCCCATGTCGAGCGCGCCGCGCCGGCCGCCGCGCGGCAGCTTCAGATGGCGCGACAGCCGGTCGAGCGCCTGCAGGCAGCCGTTGGTCGAACCATGCTCGCCCGTGCCGAAGGCGGTGGCGGCGTCCACCAGAAGCGGGATGCTGCCGGCCGGCACGATGCCCTCATGGTGGGAGCCGTGGACGAAGAAGCGGCCGGCGCGAATCGGCGGAAAGCCCTGGTAGCTGTGCGACACCCAGTCGATGGGCGGCAGGTTCTCGACCGCCAGCCGCGGCTCCTCGATTCCCAGCGCCTTGGCTAGCACGGCGACGCGCGACTGCAGCCGCGCCTCGTCGGGGGCGCCGTACAGCGTCGCCTCGACCAGCCAGTTGCCGCCCTCCTCCAGTTCGAAGGTCGACACCGCATCGGCATGGTCCCCCACCGCCTCGGCGAAGGCGGGCGCATGGGCTTCGGGAACGACCAGCGCGATGCGCCAGAGCGGGGTTTGCGACATGACAGGGGCTTTCCGACGACGACGCGAGAAGAAGCGGCGTTTTTAGCATCAAGCCGGAAAGACACCAAGGATTCCGGATGCTGCCCGGTTTCGATGAAAAGGCTTCGAGGAAAACCCCTACCGTCCCGACAGCCGATCGGCGATGTCGTGCATGCCCTGGGCGCGCAGGACCGACTGACGGTGGCGCAGCAGACGCCGCTCCAGCGCCTTTTCCATCGCCGCCCCGCCCAGCAGTGCGCCGTCCGCCCCCTTCATCCGGTCGGCAAGGTCGCGGGTCAGCATGCCTTCCGCCTTCGCGTCGCGCCGGTCGAGCGGGTGGTCCCCGGCGACACTCTGGCGCAGCCGTTCCAGCAGGACGGCCAGGCTCTGCGGCGCGCGGCCCTGCAGGGCGAGGCGGCAGACCCGGCGCAGCGACGCGGCCATCGGCGCCAGTGCCGGATCCGCGTCGCGGTCGAACAGCGCGTCGGCCAGCGCGCAGAGCCCGGCATGCAGGCTGGGCTGCGCGCCCAGCAGTTCCTTCATCGTATCGGCGGAGCCCATGATGTCGGCGATCACCCCGTCCAGCAGGGCAAGATGCCGCGGCCAGAGGTCGTCGTCGATCATCGCCAGCAGCAGTTCCAGCTTGCCGGCCAGCGTCCCGCCGCCTTCCAGATGCTGGCACAGCAGGATCAGGAACAGCGCGTCGTGCCCCGCCTCCCCCACCGACTCCTCGATCCTGTTGCTGGTGCCGGGCAGGTCGGCGGCGTCGAAGCGCGGCAGCCGGCGCCGTTCGGCCAGCGCATCACGGGCGGCCCCGGCGACCGCCTCCACCATCTGCCGCAGTTCGCGGGCGCGGGCGGCATGCGACACGCCGTGAAGATCGGCATGGTGGCGGGCCACCGCATGGATGGCGGCGCCCAGCAGCGCGCCCTGCTCCTCCAGGCGGCGAAACAGCGGCCAGGAATGCAGCAATTCGGTCGGGGTGATGCGCTGGGCATCCAGATAGGGGCGCAGCAGCCGGCCGATGACCACCCGGCTTTCGAAACCGCTCAGGTTGTCCGGCTTGCGGCAGATCGGCGCCCCTTCCGCCGTGCCGCCCAGGGTCAGCCCCTTGCGCGCAACCTGCGGCGCCGTCTTGTGCAGGATCACCGTTTCCAGCGACAGGCCGGCGATGGTGCGGAACTTCACCACCTTCGCCTCCTCCACCCCGGAGGCGGCCAATTGGGAGCGGGCGGCCGACAACGCCGCCTCCTGGTCCGTATAGGCGCCTTCGATGAGCCAGCGTCCCTCGCGGCGGCTCTGCACCTCGTAACTGACGCTGCCCGTTCCGAACACGGCGGAAGACCTCCGGCTCCGTTGCAATGCTGCAATACTGGCCGGCGACGGAAGCCGCGGCTGTGACGGCCGTCACAGTGCGGCAAACCGTCCGCCCGCCCCCTCAGCCTGCCTTGTCGGCAGGCACGACGAAGCTGTCCATCACCTTCTTGGCGCCGGAATGGTCGAAATCGATCTCCAGCTTGTCCTCCGCCACCGCGGTGACGGTGCCGTAACCGAATTTCTGATGGAACACGCGCGCCCCCTTGGCGAAGGGCGCATCGGGCCGCGGACGCGGCGCCACGGCATAGGCGCCCTGGTCCAGCGTGATCGTCTTGGGTGCCGGCGCCTGCCGGGTGGAGCCGCGGAACTGGAAGCCGCCGCCCGAACCGCCGCCGAAGCCGCCGGCTCCATAGGCCCCTGCCCCGCCGCCGAAGCTGCCGCGCCCGCCGCTGCCGGCGAACAGGCCGTTGGCGGCCTCCGCCTCCACATTGTCCTGCGGGATTTCCTCGACGAAGCGGGACGGCACGGCGCTGACCCAGTTGCCGTAGAGCCGGCGGTTGGCGGCATGACTGACATAGGCGCGGCGTCGCGCGCGGGTCAGGCCGACATAGGCCAGCCGCCGCTCCTCCTCCAACCCGGCGATGCCGGTCTCGTCCAGCGCGCGCTGGTTGGGGAACACCCCCTCCTCCCAGCCCGGCAGGAAGACATGGTCGAACTCCAGCCCCTTGGCGCCGTGCAGCGTCATCACCGTGACCTGCTCGATCCCGGCGGCCTCGGCATTCTCCATCACCAGCGCCACATGCTCCAGGAAGCCCGGCAGGTTCTCGAACTCCGCCATGGCGGTGATCAGTTCCTTCAGGTTCTCCAGCCGGCCGGGGGCCTCCGGCGTCTTGTCCTCCTGCCACATGCGGGTGTAGCCGGATTCGTCAAGGATGGTGCGGGCAAGCTCGGTGTGCGGCACCGTCGCCATCAACGTCCGCCAGCGGAAAAAGTCCTGCAGAAGCCCGCGCAGGGTGGCGCGCAGCTTCGGCTTCAGCTCGTCCGTCTCGGTCAGTGCCCAGCCGGCCTCGGTCAGCGACAGCCCCTGCGCGCGCGCCGCGGTGTAGAGGCACTGCATGGCCGCCGGGCCGACGCCGCGCTTGGGCAGATTGATGATGCGCTCGAAGGCGAGATCGTCGTCGCCGGAATTGACGACGCGGAAATAGGCCATCGCGTCGCGGATTTCCTGCCGCTCGTAGAAGCGGGGACCGCCCAGCACCTTGTAAGGCAGGCCGAGCGTGATGAAGCGTTCTTCGAACTCGCGGGTCTGGAAGCCGGCGCGGACCAGCACGGCGATCTGCGCCAGGGACGTGCCCTTGCGCTGCAGCGTCTCGATCTCCTCGCCGACCCAGCGCGCCTCCTCCTCGCCGTCCCACACCGCCTTGACCTTGACCGGCTCGCCACCGTCGGCCTCGGTCCACAGCGTCTTGCCGAGACGACCCTGGTTGTTGGCGATCAGCCCGGATGCCGCGGCCAGGATATGGCCGGTGGAGCGGTAGTTCTGCTCAAGCTTGATGATGGTCGCGCCGGGGAAGTCGGTCTCGAAGCGCAGGATGTTGCCGATCTCCGCACCGCGCCAGGCGTAGATCGATTGATCTTCATCGCCGACGCAGCAAATGTTCTTGTGCGCCTGGGACAGTATCCTCAGCCACAGATACTGCGCGACGTTGGTGTCCTGATACTCGTCGACCAGCAGATATTTGAACTTGCGGTGATACTCCGCCAACACGTCCGGATGGTTCTGGAAGATGGCGAGGTTGTGCAGCAGCAGGTCGCCGAAGTCACAGGCGTTCAGGGTGCGCAGGCGCTCCTGATAGGCACGATAGATCGCCACAACCCGGCCGCCGGCCACATCGCCGCCGTCGGCGTCGCCGAGACGGTCGGGTGTCAGGCCGCGGTCTTTCCAGCGTTCGATGGCGCCCAGGACCTGCCGGGGCGGCCATTTCTTGGAATCGATGTTCTCGGCCGCCAGAAGCTGCTTGATCAGCCGCACCTGGTCGTCGGTGTCGAGGATGGTGAAATTCGACTTCAGCCCGACCAGTTCCGCATGGCGGCGCAGGATGCGCGCGGCCAGCGCGTGGAAGGTGCCGAGCCACCAGCCCTCCGGCTCGATCCCCACCAGGTGGGCGACACGCTCGCGCATCTCGCGGGCGGCCTTGTTGGTGAAGGTGACAGCCAGGATCTGGAAAGCGGCGGCGCGGCGGGTCATCAGCAGATGGGCCAGCCGGGTGGTCAGCACCCGCGTCTTGCCGGTGCCGGCGCCCGCCAGGACCAGCACCGGCCCGTCCAGCGCCTCCACCGCCGCCCGCTGGGTCGGGTTCAGCCCGTCCAGATAGGCGAAGCGCTGCGCCGCGCTTGGAAAGCCCGTGGCCGAAGCGGCAGCGGGGGGAGCGGCATGGCTCAACGGATCGTCGTCGTACGCGTCTGACATGGGCGGCCCGGCTTGGGGAAAAGAAGAAAAATCGGCTCAAGCATGGGAATGCTGTCTTGCGGTTGGAACGTATATAGCACAGAGCGCCCCGGCACGAACCCTGCGACAGACCGCGTCTCCCATTCGGGATTGCGCGGTTGCGCGACCGAACCTAGGCCGAAGGGCGGGCGTTCAGGACATAGGACTCCAACCATCGGGCAGGGGCGCAATCCTCGCGCGGCCTATGCCGGCCGGGGTCGAAGTCCCGCCATATTGCAACTGAGAAACATGACCAAGTCAGAGGCCCGTGGTTAACGATTTCCCCTTTTCTGTCACAGGCCGTTATTCCGCCCGACCATCAAAGTTCCGCTTATGTCCGCATCTTGTCTTATCCGGTCTTACGGCATATGCCCATTGCTCGACGCGAAATTTACCTAAGCGAAATTTTGCGCCGCGCAAATCGGGGGTATCTATGGATCACAACGAGGCACCCCACACCCTGAGGGGGGAGCGGGCCGGACGCGAGAGCGAGCGGTCGGGGATGCCTCGGAAGCGCCAATCGGCGCCACTTTGATCGGAACGGAACAAAAGGCGGGCTGAGACCATGGATGCCATCAACGTTTTCCTCATCGATGCCAACAAGCTTTTCCGTGAAGGCATGAAGCGCCTGTTCGAGGGCACTCCCTTCAACGTCGTCGGCGAGGCCGGCAGCCTGCGCGAGGGCCTGACGGCGCTCGGCACCGGCACCACCCCCGACCTGATCCTGATCGATCTGCCGAGCGGTGCCGACGAGGAAGTCGAGGCGATGCGCACGCTGCGCGAGGGCCATCCGTCGATCCGGATCGTCATCCTGACCAACGACCTGGAAACCCGCCGGCTGTCTGCCGCGCTGGGCGCCGGCGCCGGCGGCTACCTGCTGAAGGACATCGCCTGCGAGGCGCTGATGCAGTCGCTGAAGCTGGTGATGATGGGCGAGAAGGTGTTCCCGACCCATCTGGCCGAACTGCTGGTCAGCGGCCGCACCGAGGACATGGGCGCCGAGCTGCCGACCCGCCGCAAGGGCCTGTCGCAGCGCGAGGTCCAGATCCTCCGCTGCCTGCTGAACGGCAACAGCAACAAGATGATTGCCAACCACCTGAACATCACGGAAGCCACCGTGAAGGTTCACCTGAAGAGCCTGCTGCGCAAGATCAACGCGTCCAACCGCACCCAGGCCGCCATCTGGGCGCTGAACAACGGCATCGGCGATCAGGCCGCCGAGACGGGCGTCGCCGCCACCGTCTGACCTTAGCCGTCCGATCCTCATCAGACAGAGTTTCGCCAAAGGTCTCGCCAGCCATCCGTCCTGGCCGCCCGCCCCTTCCATCCGGGGCCGGCGGTCGGCGGGGCGGCGCCGTTTCCGATTCCGGCGTCAAGGCGAATGACGCCGCCGTTCCGGACGCGAAAGGAACGGGCATAGAGGAAGCGGTCTAAGACGAAAAGCGAACTACAGCGTCAGAATGACCGTGCCTATGTGAACGTCCGGGCCGATGACGCCATTCCGGTGTGCCATCGCCGCAACCTTCCTGGAAATGCCCGCGATGAACGTGCTGATCGCCGACGATCACCTGTTGTTCCGAGACGGTCTGCGCCGCCTGCTGGCGCAATTCGACGACGACATGACGTTTTTCGAGGCCAGCACCTATGACGAGGTGCGGTCGCTCTGCGACGGGACGAGACCCTTCGACCTGATCCTGCTCGATCTCGGAATGCCGGGCTGGACCGGCTTCTCGGCGCTGGGCGACATCCATGTCAGCCTGCCCAAGGCGCTGCTGGTGGTGGTATCGGGATCGGAGAAGCGTTCCGATCTTCTCGCCGCGCTGGAGAACGGTGCGGCCGGCTACATCCCAAAATCCTCCAGCGCCAAGGTGCTGCTGGGCGCACTGCAGCTGGTGCTTGCCGGCGGCATCTATCTTCCCGAACAGGCGATCCGCGGCGGCGACCGCGTCGATCAGATGCAGGGCGGCTATGGCGGCGGCGCTGCCGGCGACCAGACGGACGACTCCGCGGCGCTTGGCAACGGCAGCGGCGGCGACCAGCTGACGCCACGCCAGCGCGACGTTCTGGCCCGTCTGCGCGACGGCAAGTCCAACAAGCAGATCGCCCATGAGCTGGGGCTGACGGAAGGAACCGTGAAGGTCCACGTCACCGCCATCCTGCGGCATCTGGGCGTGCGCAACCGCACGCAGGCCGCACTGACGGCGCAGAGCTTCTAGGCGTTACATTTCGACGGTCATCCCGGCGAAGGCGGGAATCCAGGCTTGTGCCCGCCCTTGCACCGGAAACTCTGGATCCCCGCCTTCGCGGGGATGACGCAAAGTTCCTTTTGATCCAGAGACTTAGCAATGCCTGGAAATATGTGCATTCCGTAGCGCGAAGGCGCGGATCCAGAAGGTGGGGATCCAGGGTGCATCATTGGGTGCGCGCCCTACCGCTGCGCCCGCTCCACCGCGGAGACCAGGGCCAGCAATGCGCCGCGCAGTTCGGCGGCATGGGTGCGCGGGCGGACGGCGGCGGCATCGGGGACCGCGACGACGGTCAGCGTCCGGCAGCCGGTCAGCCGGCTTTCCAGCCGGGCGAACAGCTCCGCCGGTTCGCTTCCCTGCATCAGGGTCACCGGCACCCGCACCGCCGGCAGCTCCGCCTCCAATTCACCGAGGCGGTCGGTCAGGTCCACGGGCCGCGGCCGTCCGAAACAGGTGGACAGGGCGTTCCAGCGCCGCCGCAGCGGCGAATCGGCCCCGACATCGTCGACGATCATCACGCCGCCGACCTGATCCGGAAAATCCAGCGCCGCCACGATGGCGAGCGGCGCCGTCACCGCGCTCGCCACCAGCACCGGCCGCCGCCCGCCGCGTTCCACCAGCATCGACGACAGCCGTGCCGAGGCGGAGGCGGGCAAGGTCAGCCATTCCTGGCCCGACGGGACATGGTCGAGCAGGCGCCACCAGGCACCCTTGCCGGGATGGAGGAAGATCACCTGCCTGCCCAACGGATCGCCCGCCCGGTCAGCCGTGCGGTCACCGGCCGTGCCGTTCACCGCGAAGCGGACGGACTCTGCCCGTCCGGTGCGGACGGTGGAGGGCTGGGTGTGAAAGAACACGTTCGGGTTCCCCGGTGCTGGCGTTCCGCGATGGGACGTTCCCACCGCCGACGCCAACCCTAACGAAGCCGAACGCAAGTCGTCCCGTACGATAAATCGGGCAAAACCCTTAACACGGCCTCGAAAGCCGCCCTGCCCGCAAAAGGTTTCAGCCGCCGCCGAAACGGCTCAAAAACAAACCAAATTTCATTACTTGCCGGTGCTGTTTTTTTGGCCGGTGCTGTCGGCAGCTGCTCAATGCAGCGTCACCTCCATCTCCTCGCCGTCCGGCGCCACCGCCATCGGACGGCGCAGTTCGCCCGCCAGGCTCCGCCATTCCGGCGCCCCGCCCAGCTGTTGCAGCAACTGCGCGGTGAAGGCGAAGACGGCATGTTCCAGAGGCCCGTTGTCCTCGGCGTGGGCGTTGACGGTCAGGCAGGACTCGGCCGCGCTTTCGAAGATGGCGGCGGCGGCGCTGGTGCCCGGCCCGGGATCGGGCAGAGGGATGGCCTTCGGCTTTTCCCCGCTGACGCGCAGGCGCGACAGGTTGTCGGCCAGCAGGCGGGTGCGGATGGCGTTGTCGACCGCGGCGGCCATGGTGTAGCCGGCCTCTTCTTCGACGGTGGCGCGCAGGACGCGCAGGCCGGCGATCAGCCCGCGGACGACGTCGCCGCCGCTGCCGCGCTTGGTTGCCGCCGCGACGGCGGTGCCGAGGATGGCGGCGACCACCGGCGACAGCGATTCGCCCTCGCGCGGCATGTTCGGCGCATCGGCGCCGGGGTCGGTGTTCAAAGCCTCGTTCATGCGGCCTCCGATCCGTATTGTCCGGAAACGGGCGGCCCGCCGGCGGTGCTGTCGGCGGAGGACCCGTCCGGACGCGTCGTCATGATGCCTCTACCGGATCTGTGGACCCTGCGGATCCGGTTCAAGGCATGGATTGCATGAACCTCCCCCTCTTTCGCGCCCCCGGACGGGGTGCCCCATCGTTGCGGCTGGTCCCGCACTCGAAAGCCGCCCCTCTGGTCCACGGCCGGGGCCGTCCCCACATCTGCGGCGAAAGGGAGGGTTCGTGTCATGCCTCTGCTCAGTCTTCTCCTCAATGCGCTGTGGTTGATCACGGGCGGCATCTGGATGGCGCTCGGCTGGCTCCTGGCCGCGGTCCTGATGGCTCTGTCCATCATCGGCCTGCCCTGGGCCCGGTCCGCCCTGACCATCGCCCTGTACACCTTGCTTCCCTTTGGACAAACCGCCGTACGCCGGGATGAGTTCCGCGGACGCGAAGACATGGGCACCGGCGCCCTGGGCTTCATCGGCAACGTGGTGTGGTTCGTGCTGGCCGGCTGGTGGCTGGCCGCCGGCCATCTGATCGCCGCGGTGGGTCTTGCCATCACCATCATCGGCCTGCCCTTCGCCTGGGCGCATCTGAAGCTCGCGCTGCTGGCGCTCTGGCCGGTCGGGACCGAGATCGTGCCTGCCGACGACGCCGACCGTCGCCGCATGCCGGGCCGCATCTGACGGTCCGGCGATCGGCCGGGGGCGGCCGTCGCGGCAGGACGCCCCCTACCGTTCCGGCGTTCCATTGCAGTACGGTCGTCTTGGCGGCGGCAAAGTTACGGCGCCGTAACCGATGCTTAGGCCATTAACCGTTACTAAAGGATATGCCCCCAAAACTGTCGGAATATGTCGGCGTGGTTTCAGGCTTCCGGAACGAGGGGACATCGCTCTTCATGTCTTGGCTGTCGATCTTTTCCGGGGGCAACAAGGCGTCCGGCGCCGCGAAGACCACCGGCGAGCCGCGACGGGAACGGCCGTCCGCCCCGCCGACGATCGTCATCGATCACCACGACTACGTGCCGGAGGAATTCGTCCTCGGCTCCTTCCGCATCCGCCCCTATGACGGCGACCTGATCGCCAAGCAGAAGTTCGATTTCCGCCTGCAGTTCGACCTTGGCGGCGATCCCGTGGACGTCTCCTGCATCGGCATGGTGGTGAAGCTGACGGAGGAGGCCGGCCTCGTCGCCCGCTTCCAGTCGCCCCAGCCCTTCTACGAACGCAAGCTGATCGAGTACATGAAGGC
>NZ_DASPIS010000031.1:0-66578 GCF_035628975.1 Azospirillum sp.
CATGGCGAGGTGTCAAACACCCGATCCCATCCCGAACTCGGCCGTGAAAAGCCTCCGCGCCAATGGTACTGCGTCTTAAGACGTGGGAGAGTAGGTCGCCGCCAGGTCACTCAGGCTCAAGAGACGTCAAACCGAAGCAAATACGCTGGCATCGTCACGAAATCCATCACCCCATACCGAGACATCCGCGGGGTGGAGCAGCCCGGTAGCTCGTCAGGCTCATAACCTGAAGGCCGCAGGTTCAAATCCTGCCCCCGCAACCAAATCAAGAAAAGCCCGCCGAGTTCACGCTCGGCGGGCTTTTTGCTGTGTGCATTCACTGCTGGCGAGCGTGACATCCGGCCGCTCCGCTTGTCTAGGAACCAAAGGGCACGTTTCGCTTGCCCGGTTCAGGACAAGGAACGCCATGCCGTCCATGCTCGACTGCCTGATCGTCGGCGGTGGTCCCGCCGGCTTGACCGCCGCCATCTACTTGGCCCGCTATCGCCGGTCTGCCCTGGTGGTGGACGAGGCGAGGAGCCGCTGCTCCTGGATTCCGACCTCCCACAACCTCGCCGGCTTCACGGGAGGCATCCGCGGCACCGATCTGCTCGCCCGCATCCGCGCCCAGGCCGAGACCTATGGCGGCCAAATCGAGACCGGGTCGGTATCCGCGCTGGAGCGGGTGGCAGGCGGCTTCCGCGCCATGCTGGCAGACGGCAGGGAGGTGGACGCCGCCACCGTTCTGCTGGCGACCGGCGTCATCGACGGCCAGCCGCAGGTATCTCATCTCTATGAGGCGATGCAGCGCGGACTGATCCGTGTTTGCCCGATCTGCGACGGTTACGAGGTCATCGACAAGCGGATCGCCGTCCTCGGCCATGGAGCGCAGGCGGTCGGCGAAGCGAATTTCATCCGCGCCTACAGCCCGACGGTGACCCTGCTGACGCTGGGCGAGCCGATGACTTTGACAATGGAGGAGCGCATCGCCCTTGATGCCGCCGGCATCGCGGTGATCGAGGAGCCGGTGACCGCAGTCGATGCCGGAACGGACCAGAGCACTCGCCTGACCTTGGAGAGCGGTCAAATCCTTGATTTCGATACGCTCTACTCGGCGCTGGGCATCACCGCCCGGTCCGGTCTGGCCGAGCAGGTTGGTGCCGAGATGGATGCTGATGGGCGCCTGATCGTCGACCGGCACCAACGCAGTTCGGTTCCCGGTTTCTATGCGGCCGGCGATGTCGTCTCAACCCTCAATCAGATCGCCGTCGCCATGGGAGAGGCGGCGATTGCCGCAACCGCCATCCACAACGATTTGCGTCATCGCGGCTGATCTGCAAAGAAATCCTCAAAGAAAAAGGGACGGAGCCTTGCGGCTCCGCCTGGTCATTGTCACAAACAATGAGAAAGCCTGAACAATGAGATCAATGAGTTATGTGCCGCAGTTAAACAAAATCTGATAGAGCGTTAAGCAAAAGATGAGAAATCGCACAGGCTTTTGCGCAAAGTTTGATAAGCGAGACGAGCACCCAGCCACTGGCGCCGTTCCACGCGACCCCGCCGGGCTTAGCCCGGTCCCGCAGATCGCGCGGGTCGGCGCTTTTCGCATAACTCTGCTATCGCTGTGTCGGACCGGATGGAACGCCGACGATCCTGCTGCTGGCCGGCACCGTTGCGCTAAAGCCTCCACCTGTCGGACCGCGATTTCCAGGTTGGCGTCGGCGAGCCTATCGGCAAGTATCAGCGCACCGCCCAGAGCACGATCTCACCCTCGAAATGGCACCCCTTGAAGTCCGACACGGCTCGACTCCCTCAAGCGTCCAGCCATTCCGCCGCCTGCCGGCAATCTTTGCAACAGAGCCCCCCGCGGAACTCTCACTAAACGCGCCACCTCGGCTGTCTCGCCGACCGGGTCCACCTCATCTCATGCCATGACGTCGGCCGTCTCCCGGACAGATGAGAGGACGGTTGCCGACGGGCTTGTGGAGGGGATGGAGACGTCTGGCGGTTCGCTTGAACCAATGACGCCAGCAGCGGCTTCGGCGACACCGACGGACATCTCGTTATCGGCGTGTGCGACATGATTCAGGGCCCAGACCGCGGCTTGCGTGCGATTGCAAACCCTCAGCTTGCGCATGATGTTCTTGACGTAGAACTTGACCGTCGGTTCGCGGATGCCGAGCGCCAGTCCGATCGCCTTGTTCCCCTGCCCGTGGACGATCATGTCCAGGATCTGCCTTTCCCGCGGGGTGAGATCCGCATCGGCGTCGAAACCAACAGGTTGATAGTGCGTCTCTCCCGTCAGGCTGAGATCGACAGCAAAGCTCGGAACGACGATTTGGCCGATGAGAACGAGGCGCAGGGACAGGACCAATGCGTCCGCCAGCAGGTCGGGACCGAGTACGCCGTGAGCGCCCAGCCGCAGCAGATCGAGGGCCTGTTCGCGCGAGGCATGGCGCAAGAGGAAGACAACCGGCGACCTTGGAAAGCGGGCGTCCAGATCAACGAAGACCGACGCCTCGTTGCCTTCCACGGCGTCGACCAGGATCAGGTTCGGTACGGTGCGCCAACGCGACGTTTCCACCGCACAATCCGCTTCCATGCTAACCAGTAGTTGAGATCCGATCAGAGACTTTATGCCGGCGCGGAACAGCTTGCTTTCCGCGACGATCGCGACGCTTTCGTTGGTCACGGGAACACCTCCATCGCATTACACCCGAGAAACTCGACCAATGCGAAAAGGTAAAGAGTTCTGTGAAATTAATGGCGAAAGCGCGCGAAATCAATGAAATCATAATCTGTAGTATCAGCTATGTTCATCGAGTTAGCCAATAAGGAGGCCCCCTGCATTTCAGAGCCTTCCTGTGAACAGAACCCGTTCCGGTTCCCTGCCCGCTATACGAGAATAATTTGTGCGACAAGCCCCTTGCGGGTGGCAGGTGCCGCGCAATAGAGTGCAGCTATTGGTAAAATCATCTCCCGTTGCGCGCCGGCTCTTGAGCGGGGGGAAGCGGGAGCCACAGCGACGCCCGGAACGTTCCCCGACTCAGCTCGAGATGGCCGTATCCGACGCTCGCTTGGAACGGATCGATGTTGAGGGAGACCGGGGCGCCGGGCGTCACGATGGCCTGATGGAGCTGTGCGGCCTCCTTGTGAAGAGCCACATGGATCGCGGCAAGAGCATCCGGCTGCTGCCAGAGGACACTGGACAGCAGAGCCACAAGCAGATCAGGAGTCTGCTCCACCGTCCACTGCTCCGGAGGAATGGTCGTCACGAATTCCGTCGCCGCATCAGGCGAAAGCGAAATGCCGATGCGCTGCAATGCGGCGACGGCCCGACCGTCCATAGCCCGTCCTGCCCCAGCGTTCGGGGTCGGCCGTTGGGCCTGGGATACCGCGCAAAATCCGCGATCCTGTGCGACGGTGCAGACCCCCGGCGGGCCGCTTTGCCGGATGATGGAGTGGTTTCCGGACATTGATGCGCTCCCGCATTGGCAGGCGTCCACCCGCACGTCTGTCTGTACAGGGGCGGACGCGACAAGCGCGGCAGTCACCGCGATGGTGAGGACCGACTGTGCCATGGCTCACCTATCGGCTGCTGACCTTGATGGTTGCGCCGACACCGGTCTGGGTGATCTTGGTGCCGTTGGACAGGGTGACGCCCTGACTGTCGAAGCTGTTGCCAACTCCAAGCTGCACGACCTCGTAGTTCTGTCCGCCAGTCTGTTCGATGGTCGCCTTGTTCCAGGCGCCCTGCTGTGTCGTCTGTGCGGAATTGTCCTGGCCGCTCTGGCTGACCGTCGATGTGTTGTCCCGTCCGACCTGGACCTGGACCACCGTATTCCTCATGCCGCGTTGCGAGGCGATGACCAGATTGGCGCTGCCGAGCTGGCGTTGCTTGGCGGCATTGCTCTCACCCTCCTGGCGCAGCAGGGCGGTATTGCCGTTCACCCCCTGCTCCTGGCTGCCGCTGTTCGAGCTTCCGGATTGCACGGCGCGGGCATGGTTGCCTGTGCCGTTCTGCTCCTGGATCAGGTAGTTGTCGGCCCCGCTCTGCAGGATGGCGGCGGTGTTTTCGCCGATCTGTCGCTGGGACGCCCAGTTGTTGGCTCCGCTCTGGATGACGCTTGCCCAGTTTCCCTCGCGGGTACGGGCGGGGTCGTAGGCCACCTGATCGACGTAGGCCACGCCACCGGCCAAGGCCGGCGCGGTCGCCGTCAACAGCGAGAGCAGTGCGAGGGATAGGATGGGTCTGCACATGGCTCCTCTCCTCGATGCGCGAGATTGCCTTTCGGGCCGCCGCGAGCCCGCGCCTTCATGCATGCGGCGCCTAGGCCGACGGCCCGGGAGAGGGGGCCTCCCTCTCCCAGGCCAGTCCGGGCCAGCATCATCTACTTCTGGAACTGCGTGCTGTAGTTGTGCATTCCAAGCTGATTCGCGACCGCCTTGTTGCCGTCGCTCTGCTGGTTCTGGTAGGCGGTGTTCGCGATGCCCTTCTGCACGACGAGCGCCTCGTTGTCCCGGCCCACCTGCAGCTGCGAAGCGAAGTTGTCGACGCCGCCCCAGCCAAAGCCGGTCTGCAGGATCTGAGCGTCGTTGCGGTCGCCGGTCTGCGACTGGTACGCGGTGTTGTGCAGGCCGAGCTGGTCGATGCGGGCGAAGTCGCCATCGCCGTTCTGCATCTGGTTCGCGTAGTTCCACGAGCCGTTCTGCGTCGCCGCCGCGTCGTTCAGCTTGCCCTTCTGGTCGGCATAGGCGGTGTTCTTGTCGCCCTTCTGCCAGTTGCGGGACAGGTTGTCGCGGCCGACCTGGCTTTGCGCGTTGAAGTTGCCGTCGCCGATCTGATCGACATAGGCTTCGTTCGAGCCGTTCACCGGGGTCCACGGGAAGCCCGAGTCACCACCGCCGGGGCCACCTGCCATCGCCGCACCGGCGGCAAACACAGAGATCATGGCGGCGGAGGCAAAGAGATAAGCTTTCATGATTGGCTCCTTGGGTTCGCGTTACGTCGACGGAACTGGGTCCGCACACGCGGGCCATGCCCAATGCCTCAGTTCCACCGCTGACATCTTCAAATGGGCAAACGAATACTTTTGGCGCAAATATCTTCTAAAAATGCTGCCGCCGGCGCCGGGGGAATGTGCCGGCGGCAGTTCCCGATCACCTCTGGATGGACGGGGGGATCGGGCTCCGGCTGTGGTCGCCGGGAAGGACGTAAACCGGGGCAGAACTCTGGGGCGGGAGTTGGCCGGGCGCCGAGGGGGCGACCTTCTGTTCCTCAGCTTCCGCCCCTGGGGTCGGGGTTTGTTTGGGCGGCGGAGCGACCGTGACCGGTGCCGCGCCAGTGCCGTTTCCGGCCACATTCGGGTTGTGGATCACGGTCACGTTGTAAGCGCCGTCGCGGTCCCGCAGGTATTTCGGCACGAGCCGTGCCGCCGCGTCGGGATCGCGGAAGGACCAGTAGCCGTCGATGACGCCTTCCAGCACCAGATCATGCACGCCCTTCTCGATGGCCTGCTTGACCGCGAGCGTCGCCGGTTCGTTGGTGGTGACGCCCGCCTCGATCTCCAGAAGGTCCTTGTAGCCGATGTAGCGGAAAGCGCTGCCGTCGAGAGCGGCCGAATAGATCGTCTTGCTGACGTTCACCGATTTGAGCACTTCACCGGTCTGCACCGAGACGGCACGGATATAGACGGTCACGGTGTCACGGCGGTATTTGACATCACCGCCGACGCCCAGGAAGCGGGCGCCAAAACCACCGGTCAGCGTGTTGCTGTCGTACCCGATGATGCCGCCGTCGACGAGCAGTCCCGCATAGAGCAGGGGCGGCAGGGGCGGCAGATTGTCGCCGCCATAGGCTTGCCGGGTCTGGCGGATGATCTGCCGTTCCTGAAGCAGCTGCGGCAATGAACTGCGCTCGACGACCTTGAACCAGCTCTTGTCGCCGACGCGCTTCAGCGCGTTGATCAGCACCGCGTTCCCACCCTGGGTGACGGCACGAGAGTATTCGCTAAAGTTGTCGTTCGGCTTGTTCTGGCCGGTCTGGTCGGTGAAGCTATAGACGGCGACGGTGAGCGGACGGGCCGGCGGCGGCAGGGTCAGCAGTTCATCCAGGCTCTGCGTCCGGTGCTCGGGGAGAGGCTGTTCGGTGAATGCGTTCTCCGGGCGGATCGAAGCGCAGGCCGAGAGGGAAAGAACGCCGAGTGCCAGCACCAGCGCCTGTTTGTGGATTGCAATTCCCCTGGACATGATAACACTTCCCCCGTTGTCGAGGACACGTCGGGCCGTTCCGGCAACTCACCGGTTGGGCATTTTCTTCCCGGCTGGAGCGATTTGGTCAGTAGGCCGGCATCTCGATGATTTGCGTGCTCTTGCCGTTGTTGAGCGTGAGCTTGATCTGGCCGTTGACCTGGGTCCACTGGATGGTGGTTCCCGCGACCGATGCGGTGCCGCTCGTCTTGGCGTTCTCGCCGTAAATCTGATCGGCAATCTGGCTGGCCACCCGGCTCAGGACGCTCGCCTGGATGGTGCTCGCGAAGGTGTCGAGGCTGTCGGAGGTCGCCGCCGTCGAGGATTTTGGATCCTCGAATTTGTTGATCGCGTTGGCGATGCCGAGCAGATGGCTGCTGTTGAAGGGATCACCGCCGAAGGACGGATTGATCGGTTTGTATTTCAGCTCTCCGGCGCCGGCCGCGCCGGCCAAGGCCACGAGCAGGGCGGTGCTCAGTATCGGGAGCTTGCGGATCTCGCGCATGGCTCGATCTCCAGATCGATGTTGCTTCTTCAGGGGCCAAGACGTCCGGGGAGCGCCCGGACAAAGATGGCCGAGACGAAGGGGGTGTGACTGAGCGGGCATCGCCCGGCCTGGACCGGATGGCCGTCGCCCGCTTGTGGAGATCGTCTGGAGAGAGGTGCCCCTCGCGATCCGTTCTTCAGCGGCCTCATGGCCCGTCGATGTTCGCGTTGATTGATTTGTACTGCCGGAAAGCGAAATTGTGTCGGCATCTTCGGTATCGGCTCCGGCTCTCCGTCGTATGGAAGCTGTCGGCTGTCGCCCCTCCCCAAGGCGATGGCTGACAGTCCCATCCCAGCGGGAGCCACCCGCCGGTTCGTCTGCCTCCCCGTCGCGCTCCTTCAGACGGAGACATCGGGGGACCCGCCCAGTCGAAAGGATGGGACGAAACATGCAGCCCCTTCCAGTGAAGGGAGCGCTCCGTCGGTCGGGCATCCGGCTTCCGAAACGGCGCAGCGGGTGGGAATCGCACCTATAATGATCCGCGACTTCCTGAATTCTTGAGCAGAGTCGGCGCGCCATGGTCGAACACGCAGATATCTATCGGGCTCCAGGTCCGACCGATCCTCTGGGCAAACCCTTCGACGCCGGCCGGGCGCTCGACGAGCTGTGTCAGGCGCATGAGCGTCTCGACACTCTCCACTACGCCATCTTGCACTGGATCCACTGGTGCCGCATTCCCGACCTCAGTCCCCTGCAGGTGGCCATCCTCTACATTCTGAGCCGGGGGCCTCAGCAGCCGAGCCGACTGGGCATGGCGCTGTTCCACCGCGACCGGCCGCTCGCCTATTCGCTCAAGCCGCTGCTGAGCCGCGGCCTCATCGAGGAGCGGCCGCACCGCCATGACGGGCGGGCCAAGCTGCTGCACGTCACGCCGGCCGGCCTCGCCGTCCTCCGGCGTTTCGGAGTCCGCGACGAGGCGATGACGGCGCTCGCCCGGATCTCCGGAGCGCTCGATCGGCCGACCTTCAAGGATGCCAGTGTCTAGCGGGGAGGCACCGTGACCATGCTTCCATACACACCGGCTGCGGACCACGACGGACCGGGCTCTTCGCCCCTGGGAGGTTTTCTGGCTTTCTGCCGCCGCCTGCCGATCAGGCGACGGACCGCGGTCGCGGAGCACGGCCCCGCTCGCCTCGACCATTGCGCGGAGGACGCCATGCGCCACTGGATGGCATGGCTCCGGCCGGTGATCGTGGAGAGCGACACCGCGTTCATAAGCGATCTGCGGCCGCCGGGGCTGCTCCACGCCATCGACGCCGCCGCGGTGTGGCTCGCTCTGGCGAAGCGTTTACCCGCACCTCTGCTGGCCGCGCCACCGACCGCTGCGGTCGGCAGCGGAGCGGAGGAGCATGCCGCCGACAAGGCGCCCACTTGGGACGAGGATTGGGCCGAGGCGTTGCGACGGGCATTCGCTGGCGATCGTGGGCGCCGCGATGCGATCGCCCTGCAGCCAGGAGACGCTGCTCGCCGAGATCAACCAGACCCGCGCTGCGGCAAGGAGGACCGGGGTGCCGCCGCTTGGCGGCGACGATCTGCGCACGCTGGCCGCCATGCTGCGGACCGCGCCCGAATGGCGCGCCGTGCGGCGGTCGCCGGGTCATCTCTCGTCGGGCGACGTGCTGGAATTCCTGGAGCAGGTGCTTCAATCCAGCCGGACCGATCCGGAGGATCTGCTGCTGCTCGGCCAGCCTCACGCCTCAGACACCACGCGCTGGGACGCGATCCGGCACAGGGCCTCTCCCAGGAAGAGCTCGCGTTTCGCGCAGGAATGAGCGTGCCCTATCTCAGCGACTTGGAGCGCGGCCGTTCCAGTCCATCGCTGGCTATGGTGGTCGATTTGGCTCGCGGACTGGAAACGCATCCCTCACTCATGCTCTCCGACTTGATCATCGACAGTGTCGGAGAGCCGCCGCGGCGCAAGCGACCCAAGGACTGACATCCGGGGGTGCCGCTCCTCCGCTCGAAGGCGGTGATGGACTGGCAGCGCAAACGGAAAGGGCGGAGCCGTGTGGCCCCGCCCTCTTTGCTTGCTCTCAGGGTCCGGAGAGGGACCCCGCCGTCTCCCGTGAGACAACGGTTAAAAGTGTCTCAAACATGGGATCCGGTTTCTCATCTTTTGCTTAACTGACCACAGGGTGCATGGATCAGACGTCGAGGTTCGACACCTTCAGTGCGTTGTCCTGGATGAACTCGCGCCGTGGCTCGACGACATCGCCCATCAGGGTGGAGAACACCTCTTCCGCCTGATCGGCGTGGCTGACGCGGACCTGCAGCAGCGAGCGCTTGGTCGGGTCCAGCGTGGTTTCCCACAGCTGGTCCGGGTTCATCTCGCCCAGGCCCTTGTAGCGCTGGATGGTGACGCCGCGGCGGCCCAGTTCCATCACCGTGTCGAACAGGGCGACGGGGCCGGTCAGCGCCCGGGTCTCCTTCTGCTTCTCGAAGGCCTTGCCCGCGGTGCCGAACACCCGCTTCAGGTCGGCGGCCAGCCCGTCCAGCCGGCGGGCCTCGCCGCTCTTCAGCAGGTCGACGTCGAACAGGTGGCGGTGGGTGACGCCGCGCCGGGCGCGGATGACGGCATAGCCGCCCTGGGGCAGGGCTTCGCCGCGCCAGCCGCCATCGGCGTCCATCGCGTTCATCCGCTCGGCCACCGCTTTGGCCGCAGCCTCGGCAGCGACCTTGTCCTCGGCAAGGCTGGCGGAGAGGGTGCCGGCGACCGCCGCCTGTTCCACCACCATGGCGTTGCCGACCTTGCGCGACAGCGTGTCGATCGCCGGACGGGCGGTGCGGGCCTGATCGACCAGACCGGACAGCTGCTCGCCGATCAGCAGGGTGCCGTCGGACAGCTGGACCGACAGGTCACCCAGCGCCGCTTCGACCAGATACTCTTCCAGCGCCCGGTCGTCCTTCAGGTACCGTTCCTTGGCATTGCCGCGCTTGATACGGTAGAGCGGCGGCTGGGCGATGTAGAGATAGCCGCGCTCGATCAGGTCGGGCATCTGCCGGAAGAAGAAGGTCAGCAGCAGGGTGCGGATGTGGCTGCCGTCCACGTCCGCGTCGGTCATGATGATGATCTTGTGGTAGCGCGTCTTGTCGGCGTTGAACTCGTCGCGGCCGATGCCGGTGCCGAGTGCGGCGATCAGCGTGCCGATCTCCGCAGACCCCAGCATCTTGTCGAAGCGGGCGCGCTCCACGTTCAGGATCTTGCCGCGCAGGGGCAGGATGGCCTGGAACTGGCGTGAACGGCCCTGCTTGGCCGAGCCGCCGGCCGAGTCGCCCTCGACGATGAACAGTTCGGACGCCGCCGGGTCGCGTTCCTGGCAGTCGGCCAGCTTGCCGGGCAGCGAAGCCATGTCGAGCGCACCCTTGCGCCGGGTCAGCTCGCGCGCCTTGCGGGCGGCCTCGCGGGCGGCGGCGGCTTCCACCACCTTCTGGACGACGCGGCGGGCGTCGGCCGGATGCTCCTCGAAATACTGGGCCAGCGCCTCGCCCACCACCGCCTCGACGACGGGACGGACTTCCGACGAAACCAGCTTGTCCTTGGTCTGGCTGGAGAATTTCGGATCCGGAACCTTCACCGACAGGACGCAGGTCAGGCCTTCACGGGCGTCGTCGCCCGACAGGTTGACCTTCTCCTTCTTGGCGATGCCGGATTCGTTGGCGTAGTTGTTGATGGCACGGGTCAGCGCCGCGCGGAAGCCGGCGAGGTGGGTGCCGCCGTCCTTCTGCGGGATGTTGTTGGTGAAGCAGAGCGTCGTCTCGTGGTAGCTGTCGTTCCACTGCAGCGCGCATTCCACCGTCACCACGCCGCCATGTTCGGTCGGACGCTCGTTCTTCAGGGTGATCGCCGGCTTGTGCAAGGGCGTCTTGGAGCGGTCGAGCCAGTTGACGAAGGCTTCCAGGCCGCCTTCGTAATGCAGGTCCTGCACCTTCGGCTCCACCCCGCGCGCGTCGGTCAGAACCAGACGGACGCCGGAATTGAGGAAGGCCAACTCGCGCAGCCGGTGTTCCAGCGTGGCGTAGTCGAACTCGATGTTGGTGAAGGTCTCGGCCGAGGGCATGAAGGTGACTTCGGTGCCCGACAGCTGCTTGCCCTTCTCCGGCACCATCGGCGCTTCGCCGACATCGGCCAGCGGCGCCTCGGCGACACCATGGCGGAAGCGCATGGTCCAGGTGCGGCCGCCGCGCCAGATGCGGAGATCCAGCGTTTCGGACAGCGCGTTCACCACCGACACGCCGACGCCGTGCAAGCCGCCGGAGACCTTGTAGCTGTTCTGGTTGAACTTGCCGCCGGCATGCAGCTGGGTCATCACGACCTCGGCCGCCGAGACGCCTTCCTCCGAATGGATGTCGGTCGGGATGCCGCGACCGTTGTCGCGCACCGTGACCGATCCGTCGGCGTTCAGCAGAACCTCGACCTTGTCGCAATAGCCGGCCAGCGCCTCGTCGATGGCGTTGTCGACCACCTCGTACACCATGTGGTGCAGGCCGGACCCGTCGTCGGTGTCGCCGATGTACATGCCGGGGCGTTTGCGCACGGCATCAAGCCCGCGCAGAACGGTGATCGACTCCGCCCCATAGTCCGCCTGCTGGGGCTCCGACTGCGGGAGGTCGTTCTTCAGTGCTTCCTGTGCCATGCGTCGACTATAACAGATTCGGTTGCGGATTCGGCGGTTTAGCGTGCGTGAGCACGCCTTTTTTTTGGGTCTCGGCCCGCATTTCCGCCTCTATCCGGGGCGGATGTGGGCGTCTTCGATGCGGAACCGGCGGGCGTCCTGCCCGAGCGGGTCGAAAACCCCCTCGTCGGTACCGGTCATCCAGGCTTGGGCGCCCAATGCCAGGATTTCGCCGAACAGCGCGGCGCGCCGGTCGGGGTCGAGATGGGCGGCCACTTCGTCCAGCAGCAGGATGGGGGCTGCCCCGCGTTCGGCTGCCAACAGCCGGGCGTTGGCCAGCACGATGGCGATCAGCAGGGCCTTCTGCTCGCCGGTGGAGCAGAGGGCGGCGGGCATGTCCTTGGGCGCATGGCGGACGGCGAGGTCGCTCTTGTGCGGCCCCACCGTGGCGCCGCCGGCATCGGCATCGGCGCGGCGGCCGGTGCGCAAGCTGTCGCGCAGCGCATCCTCCGCCGCCAGGGCCGGACCTTCGTCCAGCCAGCGTTCCACCGTGCCGGCAACGGCGAGGTCGGCGCCGGGGAAGGGGCCGACCGAGCGGGCGCAGGCGGCGCGCAGCCGCTGCACCACCTCGCGCCGGGCCGCGGCGACGGCGATGCCGGTGGTCGCCATCTGGTCCTCCAGCGCGCCGAGCCAGCCCTCGTCGAAGCGGCCGTCACGCAACAGCCGGGCGCGTTCGCGCAGGGCATGCTCGTAGCGCGACAGCCGGCCGGCATGGGCGGGATCGAAGCCGAAGACCAGACGGTCGAGGAAGCGGCGCCGCCCGCTCGACCCTTCGATGAACAGGCGGTCCATCTGCGGGGTCAGCCAGACCATGGCGACATGGTCGGCCAGCGCGGTCTGGCCCTTGGCCGGGTGGCCGTCGATGCGCACCAGCCGGCGGTCTCGATCGGAGGCCCGGGTGCCGTCATGCGGCTCGCGGCCGGTGCCGATCTCCACCGGACCCATCGGGGTATCGAGCATCGCCGCCACCGCCCATCCGACGCCGGGGGGCGAGCCCAGCCGTTCCACCTCCGCCAGCCGGGCGCCGCGGATGCCGCGGCCGGGGGCGAGGAAGCTGACGGCTTCCAGCAGGTTGGTCTTGCCGGCCCCGTTCGGGCCGATCAGGGCGACGGGCCGGCGGTCCGGCTCCAGCCGCGCGGACTCGTAGCCGCGGAAGCGCGTCAGCGTCATCCGCCGCACGGCAAGAGCCGGGGCCAAAGCCGTGGTCGAGGCGGACACCGGGGTGCCGCCGCTCATCGAAACTGCCGTGTGCTGCAACTGGTCCGTTCCGCCTGGGGTGGGGAGGATCCCCGCAGCCCCATCACACACGCATCGGCATCAGGACGTAGAGCGCGGTGGAGTCGGCGACGTCGCGGATGATGGTCGGCGACGCGGCGTCGGCCAGCGTGAACTGGGCGCCCTCGCCCTCGATCTGCTGCGTGATGTCCAGCAGATAGCGAGAGTTGAACCCGATTTCCAGCGGGGACTCGGCGTAATTGACCTCCAGCTCCTCGGTGGCGCTGCCCGATTCCGGGCTGGTGGCCGACAGGGTGAGCGCGCCGCGGACCAGGGACAGCTTCACCGCCCGGCTCTTCTCGGTGGAGATGGTGGCGACGCGGTCGACGGCGGCGGCGAACAGCTTGGCGTCCACCTCCATCACCTTGTCGTTGCCGACCGGGATCACCCGCTCATAATCGGGGAAGGTGCCGTCGATCAGCTTTGAGGTGACGACGACGCTGTCGAAGCCGAAGCGGATCTTGTTGTCGGACATCGACAGCTCGATGCGGTCGGCGGCCTCGTCCACCAGCTTGCGGATCTCGGTGACGGTCTTGCGCGGGATGATGACGCCGGGAATGCCCTCGGCCCCGTCCGGCAGCGGCATTTCGACCCGCGCCAGCCGGTGGCCGTCGGTGGCGACGGCGCGCAGCACCGGCGTCTCCAGGCTGCCCATCTTGCTCTTGGCGGCGTGCAGGTAGATGCCGTTCAGGTAATAGCGCGTCTCCTCGGTGGAGATCGCGAAGCGGGTGCGGTCGATCAGCCCGCGCAGGTCGGCGGCGGCGACCGAGAAATTGTGCTTCAGCTCGCCGCTGGACAGCTGCGGGAAATCCTCCACCGGCAGGCAGGACAGCTTGAACTGCGAGCGGCCGGCGCGCAGCGTCAGGATGGTGCCGTCGCCGCCGATATCCAACTCCACCTGGCTGCCGTCGGGCAGCTTGCGGACGATGTCGAACAGGGTGTGGGCGGGGGCGGTGGTGCCGCCGGGGCGCCCGACCGTCGCCGGGACCGTCTCGACGATCTCCAGGTCCATGTCGGTGGCGGCCAGCGACAGTTCGCCGTCGCCCGCGCGCAACAGGACGTTGGAGAGGATCGGAATGGTGTTCCGCCGCTCGACCACACTCTGCACGTGACCCAGGGAACGGAGAAGGGCGGCGCGTTCGATGGTGATGTTCATGCTGGCGTCGTCTCGGCCGGAGGGAGAACTTTTTGCGGACCCACCGGGGTTGCGGGCCGTTGTCCGGCCGTCCCGCCCCGAGCGGGCGCGCATCATACCACATCGATGGTTGCGTCGAACCAAATTGTTGCGGTTAAGGCCTTCGGCAGAGGGGTGGTTGCGGCGGGTGCCCCCTCCCTAACCCTCCCCCACCTTACGGTGGGAGAGGGGACTGCCGCCGCTTCGCGTATAACTCACGAAGGCAAGAGTCCTGCCCCCTCTCCCGCCAAGGGCGGGGGAGGGATGGGGAGGGGGCAACCGCAGCGATCACTCCCCCCTCCGCCTCCCTTCATGCAGCCGCAGAATGTCGACGAAATCCGCGCTCTGCCAATTCCTCGACCGGCTCAGCTCGCTGCGCACGCTGCCGACGAAGGCGTCGATCACCGACCATTCGTCGTCGGTTATTTCCCCCGCCGCCTCCAGATAGCTGTGAACCACCCGGTGCAGCCCCTGGCTGACCGGGCTGATCCAGCCGTCCACCGTCTCGCCCATCGCCGCCATCAGCCGGCGGATGCGCAGCATGTGGGCCATGCGGTGGGCCGGCTTCTCATGCGGTTCGGCCTTCATGGCCTGGAGGAAGGCGAGGCGCCCGGTCTCCACCGCATAGAGGCGCAGCGACTTCAGCTCCGGGTTGGCATAGCCGGCGTTGCCGAGAGTGCGGCCCCAGCGCCAGACCAGTTCCAGTAGCCAGACGATGTCCTCATGGTCGGGCACCGGGGCGTGGCGGGCGTTCATCGCCGCCTGCAGCCGGGCGGCCAGCGCCGGCATCACCGTGCCGGTCAGGTCGCGGCTGACCGCGGCCAGCTCCGCCCGCAGGGCAGGGCCGGTGGAGCGGCTGGCGAGGAAACCAGTGCCGGACAGCGCCGTCAATGCGCGGTCGAACCGCTCCACCGCCTCGCCCAACAGGGTGCGGGTCGGGGCAGGGGCCGACAGCACCCCGCCATCCTGGATCTCCATATCCCCGAACATGCCGTCCACCACCTCGCGGATGGTGGTGCAGGCGGCCTGGAAATGACAGAGAAGGGCGCGCAGCAGCGGGTGCGACTCGCGCACCGCCGGGCCGCCATGCTCGCGCACATGGCGCAGGAACACGTCGTAGCGGCGCTTGACGTTCAGCCCATAGAGCGGGGCGAACCAGGCCAGCACCTGCGACTGGTCGCGGAAGGGCAGGCCGAGATCGCGCACCCGGCGGACGAAGCCGACCATCAGCGCCGACTGGCAATCCACCTCGGCCGACCGCGGGTCGCCGGCACCCTGCATCTCCTCGATGTCGCGGCGCATCCGCTCGGTCAGCGGCACCAGAACCTCGTTGTGCTCCAGCAGGGCGCGGACGAAGCCCAGCAGGTCGCCGTCGATCGGCGCCTTGCGCCCGAGATACTGGGTGCGCAGCCCGGCGTCGTGCCGCGCCTCGTCGTTCGCCAGCGCCAGGAAGCGGTCGGTCAGCTTGCGGTCGCCGGCCATGGCATAGAGGAAGTCCAACGCTTCCCGGCGCATCAGCTCGCGCATCACCATCGCGTCGGGACTGGACAGCACGGCGTCCAGCATCGCCTCGCGCGCCATGGCGTCCAGCCGGCTCTGCACCTCCGCCGCGAGGCCAGGGAAGGCATAGCGGGCCAGCGCCGCCCAGATGCCGCCCATGTCGACCCGCTGGATCAGCGCCGGCACCGACTCCGGGGCGCGGTACAGGATGGGATCGTCGACCAGGAAGGGTTCGAACAGGCTGGTGAACAGGCGGCGCGCCTTCATCGGCCGCAGCCTGTTGAAATGCTCGACCAGCGCGTCGCGCAGATGCCGGGCGCGCTCGCCGTTCGGGCTGGGCGCCCCCTCCACCGCGTCCAGGACGGAGCGGATGGCGTGCATCGGGATGCGGGAGACGACCTCGTCCATCTGGCGGCGGAAGGCGCTGGAGTCGATGGCGTCCACGCCCGCCGCGGAGGTGGCGGAGGGGAAGGAGGTCGTGACCGTCGGCGTGCTGTTCATGCGCCCAACACCTCGCGGGATAGTCGTCACCCGGACACTTATGATCCCGAGAGATTATTAAATAAGTTTTGCCTTTTCCATGTGTGTCTTTGGCTAAATCTTATGATTACCGGTATATGCCAATCATTTGCTTTGTAATCTTAGCTTTACCTTTTGCCGGATTTCCGGTCACAGCCCGGCCGCCAGCTGCGCCTCCAGCCCGGCGCGGTAGTCGGGATAGGCCAGCGTGACGCCGAGTTGGCGCTTGATGCGGTCGTTCTTCACCCGGCGGCAATCGGCGTAGAAGCTGGCGGCCATCGGCGACATCTCCGCCTGATCGAAGGGAATCAGCGGCGGCGGCTCCACCCCCAGCAGGCGGCAGGCATACTCCACCACCTCGTGCGAGGGGCTCGGCAGGTCGTCGGCCACATTGTAGACGGCGCCCAGCGTCGGCCGCGCCATCGACGCGCGCAACGTCCTGGCGATGTCGTCGACATGGATGCGGCAGAAGACCTGACCCGGCTTGTCGACCCGCCTGGCGGTGCCGTCGCGCACGGAATCGATGGCGCTCCGGCCGGGGCCGTAGATGCCGGCTAGCCGGAACAGATGCATCGGCACGCCGTATTGGCGGTACAGGTTCAGCCAGCCGCGTTCCGCCTCCACCCGCCGTTTCTGGCGCTCACCGGTCGGCTTCAGCCACGCCGCCTCGCCGACCCACTCGCCGCCGGTGTCGCCGTAGACGCCGGTGGTTGACAGGTAGCCGCCCCAGTCCAGCGTGCGCAGGTCGGCCAGATCGCGGGCATGCTGGTCCAGCACCGGGTCGCCCTTGCCGTCCGGCGGAATGCTGACCAGCAGATGGGTGGTGCCGGCCAGCGCCGCCTTGGCATCGGCCAGCGGCCGGCCGCGGTCGAACAGGAAGGCTTCGATCCCCTGGGCCTCCAACTCCGCCTTCTTCTCCTCGCTGCGGCAAGTGGCGGCGACGCGCCATCCGTCGGCGCGCAACGCGTCGGCGAAGACGCGGGCGCTGTAGCCGGGGCCGAAGACGAACAGGCGGGGATCGGTCATCGCGGGCGGTTCCTGTTGGGGCAGGAGGGGAATGCGTAATGCCGGGGCTTGGCTTATGGGCTTGGCTTGCGGGCTTGCGCCCTGCCCGGCGATGGCGGAGTGTAAAGGCACCATGACCCGACGCAATCCTTACCTTTCCGGCGTGCTGGCCCTGGGGCTGTTCGCAGCCCTGCCGGCGGCGCATGCCGCATCCGGTTCCTCGTCCGCCTTGGACCGCAACCGCGAACTCCAGGCCTGCGCCGCCAAGGCGGAGGCGAACCCCGACGGCGCCAAGGCCGACGCAAAACGCTGGCAGGAGCAGGGCGGCGGCGATCACGCCAAGCTCTGCGAAGCGCTGGCACTGTTCCATGCCGGCGACTTCAAGGCGGCCGGCACCCAGATGGAGGCGCTGGTGCCGACGCTGGGCAAGGACGATCCCAAGGCCGCCGCCTCGCTGCTCGGCCGCGCCGGCTGGGCGTGGCTGCGTGCCGGCGACCAGGGGCGGGCGGAGCGGCTCTACGGCAAGGCACTCGACAAAATGCCGGGCGACACCGACCTGCTGATCGACCGCGCCTTCGCCCGTGCCGAGGGCGAGCGTTTCTGGGACGCCATCGCCGACCTGGATGCGGCCCTGTCGCGCGACCCGCGGCGGGCCGACGCCTATCTCTATCGCGCCACCGCCCACAAGGCGCTGTCGAACTACCGGCAGGCGCTGTCCGACATCGACCATGCTCTGGAACTGAAGCCCGGCGATCCGGAGGCGATCCTGTTGCGCGGCAACGTCAAGGCGATGGGCGGCAACCTGCCCGCCGCGCGCGACGATTGGGCGCTGGCCCGCCGTGTCTCTCCCGACAGCGAATGGGGCCGCGCCGCCGCCGACAACCTCGCCCGCACCGCGGAGCTTGCGGGGGCTGCGGGTAAGGATAAGGCGAAGGAGCCGCCTAAGAAGGCGCAGTGAGGGAGTTTAGGCATCGATTGCCCCCTCCCTAACCCTCCCCCGCGTTCCGCGGGAGAGGGGACTGCCGCTGTCCGCGACCAACTCCCTCTACCGCGATCGGACCGGCCTTAGGCCGGCCGAGGGCGGGGGAGGGAAGGGGCCCACGCTGACAAGCGTGGGAAGGGAGGGGGCCCACATTGAAACCACCCCCAACGAAAAAGCCCCGCCGCGGCAACCGCGGGCGGGGCTTTTCCTTACCTGGACCGGCAGGCGCTTACAGCGCCGAGTCGACCCACTGGAACAGCGCACCCTTCGGCAGGGCGCCGATCTTGGTGGCGGTGACGCTGCCGTCCTTGAACAGCATCAGCGTCGGGATGCCGCGCACGCCGTACTTGCCCGGGGTGCCCGGGTTCTCGTCGATGTTCAGCTTGGCGACGGTGACCTTGCCCTCATAGTCGCGGGCCAGCTCGTCGAGCGCCGGGGCGATCATCTTGCAGGGGCCGCACCATTCCGCCCAGAAATCGACCAGGACCGGGCCGGTGGCCTTCAGGACGTCCTGCTCGAAGCTGTCGTCGGTAACCTTGATGGTGGTGCTCATGTGACCTCTAGCCTGGATTCGGAAGCGCCGCGGACCGGTTGTGGAAGGCCGGCGGCCATCGCCCCGTCAGTGGAATTGAGCAAAATGTAGGGCGGAGGCGCCCGGCCGGTCAAGTCACCCCATCTTTCGGGGGACCCGCCGGCCACCTCTCACCCCGTCCGCGGGGCCAGTCCCGCCGCCGCCGCGTCCAGCACCGAGGGCGGCAGCTCCATGGTGTAGGGACCATCGGTCCACAACAGCACGCAGCGCACCCGGCGGCCAGGGTAAACCGCCCGCAACGCCTCGCGGTAGGCCGCCATCTGCCTCCGGTAAACCATTGGCACGTCTTCCAGATCCTGCGGCGGCGGCCGGTTCGTCTTATAGTCGACGATCCACACCGTGTCCCCGGTCAGGGCCAGCCGGTCGATGCGGCCGGCCAGTGCCCGGCTGCCGTCACCCAGCGCCACCACGCCGACCAGCGGCACCTCCGCCCGCGAGCCGGGGCCGAACAGATGCGCGAACTCCGCATGGCTCAGCACCGCCAGCGTCTCCCGCGCGATGGCGTCCTGCTGCTCCGGCGTCAGCTTGTGCGCCGGCCGGGCGAGAAAGCGGCGGCAAGCGGCCTCGCGTGCCTCCTCAGCCAGATTGGGCAGCGTCTGCAACAGCCGGTGCACCAGCAGGCCCCGGCGGAAACGCTGGCCGTCATCGTTGCCAAGCGGGGAGCGCACCGCCGGTTCCTCGCCATCCGGCCGCGACGGGGTGAGCGGGCGCGACGGCTCCGGCTCGCTCGGGGCCGGCTCGGCGATCCAGGGCGGCGGCGGCTCGGCGGACGCGCTCTCTTCCGTTTCGACATGGCGCGGCACCGCTGCGGTCTGGGCGCCGACCAGCCGCCAGCCCTCCCCGGCCCAGCCGTCGGGACACAGGCCGGTGAAGTCGAAGTCATGCGGCACGCCGTTCTCGCGCATCGCCTCCTCGACCAGCCGGTACCAGCACTCGTCGGACGGCTCGCGCTTGCCCTGATGGCCGCAGATGTAGAGCCGGTCCTCGGCCCGCGTCAGCGCGACATACAGCAGCCGGCGGTATTCCTGGTCGCGCCGCCGGTTGGCCCGCGCCCGCGCCTCGGCGCATAGCCCGTCCTCCTGGGAACGACGGGCGGCGAACAGCGGCACCGGGCAGTCGTCGTCCGGCCACAGGATCGGCGGGCTCTGGGTCGGGCTGCCCAGCGTGTCGGGCAGGAAGACGATCGGCGCCTGCAGACCCTTGGAGCCGTGGACGGTCATGATCCGCACGGTACCGCCGCCCTGTTCCAGCTCGCGCTTGATCTCCGCGTCGCTGGCCGCCAGCCAGGCGAGGAAATTCTGCAGCGACGGCGGTTCCGTCTTCTCGAAGGCGAGGCAGACGGCCAGGAACTCCTCAAGCGGGTCCTGGGCGTCGGGGCCGAGCCGTTTCAGGATCGCCCGCCGTCCTGACCGCCCGTCGGCCGGGCAGGGCCGGTTCAGCAGCCCGGCGAACAGCTCGTACGGCGCCGAGAAGTCGGTGCGCGCCAGCAGATCGCCCAGATAGCGCCGCGCCGGGCGGAAGTCGGGCTCCGTCTCCGCCAGCGCCACCAGAGAGCGCCACAGCGTGCCGCGCCGGCCATGGGCAACGCGGAACAACTCCTCCTCCGTCAACCCGATCAGCGGCCCCTTCAGCACGGTGGCGAGCGTCAGATCGTCGTCGGGCAGCAGCAGGAAATCGGCCAGCGCCACCAGATCCATGACGGCCAGCTGTTCGGTCAGCACCATGCGGTCGACACCGGCCACCGGCACGCCGCGGTCCTTCAGCGCGCGGACCAGTTCGGTGACGAAGGCGGTGCGGCGGCGGACCAGCACCATCACGTCGCCGGGCTGCACCGGCCGTCCCTTGGCCTCCAGCTTCTCCCCACTGTCGATCCAGCGATGCACCGTCGCCGCGATGACCGAGGCGAGGCGGGCGGACGGCGAGTCGGCGGACTCGCGCGCCACCGGCGGTGCCCAGGCCGGCGTCTCGATCACCTCGGCCGGCTTCACCGGCGGCCAAAGCTCGACCAATCCGGCCTGCCCGCGGCGGAATGCGCGGTGGCGGATCACCGGGCTGGCATCCGACGCCACGCCGTCGCGCGCACGGTCCAACGCGAAGACGGCATCGACCGTCTCCAGCACCGCAGCGGTGGATCGGAAGGAGATGTCGAGGTCCACCCCCGCCCACAGCCGCTCGGCCGACTCCGCCTTGTCCTGGAAATGGCGGCGCATGCGGGCGAATTCCGCCGGATCGGCGCGCTGAAAGCTGAAGATCGACTGCTTCTCGTCGCCGACAGCGAAAACGGTGCGGATCTTGCCGTCCGGCGCGGCGGCCTCCAACTCGGCGAAGAACTCGCCGGCCAGCGACGCGACGATGGCCCATTGGTCGGGATTGGTGTCCTGCGCCTCGTCGATCAGGATATGGTCCAGGCCGCCGTCCAGCTTGTAGAGCACCCAGGGCACCCGCGGCGTGCCGTCCTTGCCGCTCAGCAGCCGGTTGGCCGCCAGGATCAGGTCGTCGTAGTCCAGCAGGGCGCGGGCCGCCTTGCGCTCGCGGTAGGCGTCCAGCATTGCCTGCGCCAGCGTCAGCAGCGCGGTGGTGGAGGCGGCGACGCCGGCGGCCTTCACCCGCTCCGCGATTTCCACCAGCCGCTCCGCCTCCTTCTGCAGGGACAGCAGCGCCTGCGGGTAGGCGGTGGCCGGCTTCTTGGTGATTAGCGTCTTGCGCGGGCTGCCCTCGGCGGTCAGGAACAGGCGTTTGTAAGCCTCGAAGGCGCGGACCCGGCGGTCGGCGGCGTCCAGCCAGTGCTGGATGGCGATGCCGCGTTCCTGGTCGCCGGCGCTGCCGCCCGACAAGGCTTGGCAGGCCTCTCGCAGGGCCGGCGGCTCGCACTGGTCGTCATGGCAGGCGTGGGTCAGGATCGATTCCTCGGTCACGCCCGCCGGCACCCCCAGCCGGTCGTGGATGGCGTCGATCAGCCCATCCAGCCCATGGAAACGTTCGAACAGCTTCTCCACCTGCCCGCGCTGGCTGGCCAACTCCGCCAGCAGATCGGCGAAATCCTCTGCGTTCAGGTCGCCGGTCAGCCGGCCCATGGCGCGGCCGAGCGGGCTGTCCGGCTCGGTCCGGCCGGCATGCAGCACGGCGTCGCGCGCCTCCGTCAGCAGCCCGTCGGCGGTGCGGTCGTCCATCACGTCGAAATGCGGCGCCAGCTCGGCTTCCAGCGGGAAGCGGCGCAGCAACGATTGGCAGAAGGCGTGGATGGTCTGGATCTTCATGCCGCCGGGGCAGTCCACCACCTGGGCGAACAGCCGCCGGGCGTTCAGCCGCGCCTCCATACTCGGCCGCTCGCCGCACAGGTCGGCCAGCCGGTCCTCCAGCGCCTCGTCGGGCAGGGTGGCCCACAGGCCGAGTGTCCGGTTGATGCGGATCGCCATCTCCGCCGCGGCGGCCTTGGTGAAGGTCAGGCACAGGATGCGCGCCGGCGGCGTGCCGGACAGCATCAGCCGCAGCACCCGGTCGGTCAGCACCTTGGTCTTGCCCGAGCCGGCCGAGGCACCCACCCATACCGACGCGGTCGGATCGGACGCCCGCCGCTGCGCCACGTTGGGGTCGAGCGGCAGGCTGCGGGGGGGCAGATCGGTCATGGTCATGGGCACAGCGTCCAAAAATCCCCTCTCCCCCCCGGGGAGAGGGTTAGGGTGAGGGGGATGCGCCGCAGGACCTTTGGGAAAAGCACGAGATGCGTCCCCCTCACCCCGACCCTCTCCCCAGGGGGGAGAGGGAGAGTCTCGCCAATTGCGCTCATTCGCATCACTCCCCCTCCCCGCCGCCCGACGACCATTCCTGGACGCGGGCGAGATGCGCGTAGTCGGTGTAGCGCGGCGCCATTGCCGGGCGCGGGCGGGAGCGGTAGGGGGTGCTGGGGTCGTCGAACTGCGCGATCAGCGCCTCCAGCCCGGCCCTCGCCTCTTCCCCCAATGCCGCCGGGTCGCCCTTCACCGGCTTTTCCTCGCCGGCCGGGTCGCCGCCGGACAGGCGCCAGAAGGTCAACTCCGCCACGTCGCCCTTGTCCACGCCGCTGAACCCGCCCGCCGCGGCGATGGCGGCCTCCAGCGGCAACTGCGGAGCGAAGCCCAGCTCGATCTCCCGCGCGCTCGGCGGGGTGCCGGTCTTGTAGTCGATCACCACCAGCCCGTCGGGGCCGCGGTCGATGCGGTCGGCCTTGGCGGTCAGGGTGAAGGGGCCGCCGGGGCCGGACAGCTCCAGCCGGCCCGGCACCTCGGTCGCCAGCGGGCGGATTCGGGGGCGGCGCTCGCGTTCCAGATCGACGAACCAGCCGGCCACCCGCTCGAAGCGCGGCCACCAGAAGGCCCAGACGTCGGGGTGGCTGCGCAGCAGCGGGCCGAAGCGCTCGCGCCCCAGCGCGATCAGCCGGTCGAGCGCATCGTGCGGTAGCAGGCCGGGATACTCGCGGACGAAGGCATCCAGCGTGTCATGGATGATCTGGCCGCGGTCCGACGCGCCCGGATCGGCGGCGATGGGGTCGAGCGCCCGCAGCCGCAGGGCATGCCGGGCATAGATGGCGTAGGGATCGCGCATCCAGGTCTCGACCTCCGTTACCGACAGCTTGCGCGGCCGGGCGGTCAGCGGCGGGCGCGGCTCCGGCGCCGACACCGGCTGCACCCGGTCCGGCTCGTCCAGCCCGCGCGCCCAGCCAAGCCAGCAGGCGCCGCGCTCTTCGATGGCACCGTCCAGCCCCAGCGCCTTCAGCACGGTTTCCAGCCGCAGCAGCCAGCGCGACGGCACGGTCGGCGTGCCTTCCACCCGCGCGGCGCGGGTCAGCACCACCTCCGGCGCGCCGCAGGCGTGGGCGAAGTCGTGGGCCGACATGCCGACCAGCCGTTCCGGGCTGGGCAGACCGAAATCGCGCCGCATCGGCCGCGACATCCAGGGATCGGCGGATGCCGCCGGCGGCCAGGTGCCCTCGTTCAGCCCGCCCAGGATGGTCAGGTCGAGATGCTGGAGGCGCGCCTCCATCGGACCCAGGATGAACAGGCGCGGGTGCAGGCCATAGCGGGGACGCACCGCCCGCGCGCTCATCAGCGCATCGAGCAGCGCCGGGTAATCCTTGGCGGGGATCGCCGGGAAGCCTTCGGCCGCGTCCAGCAGGTCGTGGACGAAGCGCGCCGCCTCCTCGCCGTCATCCTGGCGCCACAGCCGCTCCGCCCCGGTCAACTCGTCGTCGGCGGCCAGCGATTCGCAGAAGGCGACATGGGCGCGCACGAGGTCGGCCAGCGGCGTTTCGCTGGTCAGCGCCTCAAGGAAGGGCGCGGCACGCTGGCCGATATCGACCAGCCAAGTGCGCAGGAACTCCTGCTGCTCCTCATGGTCGAAGCGCTCGGTCTGCTCCAGCGCCGCCAGCACGCCGTCGAAGCCCTCCGCCGGGCGGGGGCCGCGCAGCACGACGCGTTCCAACGCGCGGGCGGCGGCGCGGAAATCCGCCGAGTCGCGGCCGCCCGCCGCCATCGGGTGCTTGGCCAGCGCCAGCAGGGCCAGCGGATGGACGCGGCTCGCCACCAACTCCGCCGTCAGCCGCAGATAGGTGCCGACCGCGGTGTGGGCGAGCGGCTGGCCGCCGGAGTCGTTGACCAGGATGCCCCAGCGCGCCAGCGCCATGGCGACCCGGCGGCCCAGGTTGCGGTCGGGGGTGATCAACGCCGCGGTCTTGGTCGGCGTTTCCAGCGCATGGCGCATCAGCAGCGCGATGACCTGCGCCTCCTCCTCCGACGTGGCGGCATCGATGCGGGTCAGCCCGTCGAGCGCGGAGGCATCGACCCCGGACAGCTCGCGCCATCCTTCGGTGGTCGCCGCCGGGCGCATCGCCTCGGCGATCAGGCGGGCGCGGGCGCCGCGCGGCTCCGGCGCGTCGGTCCAGGGCTGCACCTCGGCGCGTTCGACGCCCAGCAGATGGATCAGCTGCGACAGGCCATGCTGCGGGTGGGACTCGTCGCCGGCGATGGCGTCCCAGATGGTGTCGTCGGCCCCGGTGTCGAGGCCCGGCAGCACCACCGCCCCCTGCGGCAGCCGGGCGATGACCGCCAGCAGTTCCGTCGTCGCAGCGATGGAGCCGGTGGAGCCGGCGGCGATCACCATGCCCGGCGGCGGGGCGGCCTGCCAGAGTGCGGCCTGCGTCTCGAGCGCCAGATTGCGGCGCTTGGCGGGGTCGGTCTCGCCGCCCGACTCGAGGATGGCGGGCCAGACCTCGGTGACGATGCGCAGGAATTTCAGGGTGACCTGCCAATGCTCGGCATAATTCTCCGGCACCAGCGACTCGAGCTTCTCGAAGCCGGCGCGCTCGGTCCACACCGCGTCGATCAGCCGACCCAGGTCGGCACCCAGCCGCACCGCCTGTGCCGTGGTCGCCGACAGCCCGTCGGCGCCCAGGATCAGCCGCGCCAGCGTCATCTGCCGGTTCAAGGGCGAGATCGCCTCCGGCAGGTCGAGCGGGACGTCGGGCAACTCCTCCTCGGTCAGGCTGAGGTCACCGGCATCCAGTTCGCCCAACGGCGCCATCCGCGGCAGCAAGGTCGGCTGTCCGCCGGAGCGGCGCAGGAAGGCCGCCTGCAGCGCCCGGCAGGCGCGCCGCGTCGGCAGCAGCACGGTGACCCCGGCCAATGCCATCGGGTCGCCGCCCACCCGCTCCATGATCCCCGCCGCCAGCATGTCGACGAAGGGCGCACCCGCGGGGATGCTGTAGACTTTGGGGTGGGTGGAGCTATCGGGAAGCATGGAAGGTCCGTGTATCGCTTGCCCCCACCCCAACCCTCCCCCGCTCTCGGCGGACCGAAGGTCCGTCCGATGCGGGGGAGGGGGTAAGTGCTTGGGCGGGAGAGTGGCGGCAGTCTCCTCCCCCGCCCAGCGGGGGAGGATCAAGGTGGGGGCAAAACTCCCCATCGATTGTACCTTATTCTACGCCCTCAATGCGCCACCGCCCGCACGCCGCCGATGGCCAGCAGATCCTCCGCTTCCCGAAGCCCGGCGGGCGTGCCGATGTGGAACCACAGCCCGTCATGGGCAAGGCCGAACAGCCGACCCGACGCCTGTGCGCGGTTCCAGATCAGGTTGGTGGAGAAGGCACCGTCCGGCGTGTCCGCCGCGAACAGTTCCGGCTTCACGATCTGCACCCCGGCATAGACGAAGGGCGCCAGTTCGCGCTCGGCCCGGCGGGTCAGGCGTCCCAGCGGGTCCATGTGATAGTCGCCGAGCCCGTCATAGCCGACCGACTTGGTCGTCGCCATCAACAGCAGCAGCGCGTCCATCTCCGCCGGGTTCCAATGCGCGGCCAGGCGGCGTAGCGCCGGAACCGGCCCGTCCAGCCAGAAGATGTCGGCATTCACCGTATAGACCGGCGCCGTGCCGAGATGCGGCAGCGCCTTCTTCACCCCGCCGCCGGTCTCCAGCAGCGTATCCTCCGGCGACAGGGTGATGGCCGGAGCCGCCCGGTCCTTCAGGTGCTCCCCGATCATCGCGCCCAGATAGTGGCTGTTGACCACCGCCCGGCCGACGCCGGCCGCGGCCAGCCGGTCCAGCGCATGGTCCAGCATCGGCTTGCCCAGCACCGGGATCAGCGGCTTCGGCATGTGGTTGGTCAGCGGGCGCATCCGCAGGCCCTGGCCGGCGGCCAGCACCATGGCGGTGTCGGGAATGGTCACGGTCATCTCAGATCGTCTCCGGAACGACGAAGGCGGTACGGGCGGCTGGCGGCAGATGGCGGTCGAACCATGTGGCGACCGGTGCAAGCTCCGGCTTCGCCAGCTGTGCCTCCAGCAGGCGCCAGACCCGCGGCAGATGGACAAGGTAGGACCGCCGCCCCTGGCTCAGCGCCAGACGGACGAAGATGGCAACGATCCGCGTGTGGCGCGCCGCCCCCAGTATCGCCATGGCGCGGCGGAAGGCGGCGGCATCGGTATCGGGGAAAGCGGTGAGATAGCGCGCGACCATCGCCTCGGCCAGATCGGGCGCCACGTCGCGCCGCGCATCCTCCAGCAGGGAGACGAGGTCGTAGGCCCGAGGTCCCCAGCCCGCGCTCTGAAAGTCGATCAGTCCGGCAGCATTTACTCCCGGCCGCGGCAACCGCATCAGGTTGTCGACATGATAGTCGCGCAGCAGAAGCGACGGCGCACCGGCGCAGACCGGCTCCAGCACCGTGCGCCAAGCCGTATCGAAATCGGAACGATCCTCCTCGCTCAAGGATCGCCCCAGCACCACCGGCACATAGGCGTCGATGAACAGCCGCGTCTGCGCGATGAACAGCGCCGGATCATAGACGGGCAGGCCCAGCCGCTCCGCCGCCCCCTCCGGCCAGCCGCGGTGGATGGTGATCAGCGCATCGGTCGCCACCCCGTAGAGCGGTTGCGGATCGGCACCATCGGCCAGCAGGCGCGAGAAAGTTTCGCTTCCGAAATCTTCCTGGATCGCCAACCCTCGTTCCACATCCGATGCGATCACGACGGGAACCGACAGGTCGATGGCCGCCAGTTCGGCGCCGATGGCGATGAAGGGGACGAGATCCTCTGCCGGGGCGGGGGTGTCCACCAGGATCAGGGTTTCGCCATCGGCCTTGCGAAGGCGTTCGTAGCGGCGGGCGGAGGCATCGCCGGCCAACGGTTCCCGCACGGCAACGGACAGGCCGTTGGCAACCAGGAAGGCGGCGATCTCCGCTTCTCGTGCAGAAGACACGTCACCCATCACAGCGTCCAGTCGCCGGCGGCCACCCGCGCCGCCAGCGTGCCATGGCCGGTCAGCGTGGCGCGGCGGGCGTCCGGCCCGTCATGTTCCATCTTCACCTCCACCCGGTCGGGCGGCAGCAGCGGACCCAGCCGGTCCGGCCATTCCACCAGCGCCACCGCCTCGGCCCGCGCGTCGTCCCAGCCCAGTTCATACACCTCGTCCGGCCCTGACAAACGGTAGAGGTCGAAATGCCAGACCGGCCCGATGGCGGTGTCGTAGGTCTGCACCAGGGTGAAGGTGGGGGACGGCACCTCGGCGTCCTCATGGGTGACGCTGCGGATCAGTGCCCGCGACAGCGCCGACTTGCCGGCGCCGAGATCGCCGCGCAGCGCCACGAGGTCGCCCGGCCGCAGGAGGACGCCCAGCCGGCGGCCCAGCGCCGCGGTGGCGGCCTCGTCCGGCAGCGGTACGGTGACGGTGTAGGGGGAGATGTCCGACATGGCGCGGATACTGTGCGAAGCCGCCGCCCGCCCGCAAGCCGTAAAGAAGGGTGGGTCAGCGGCCGACCCGGCGCTTCGGCGACAGCCGGTCCCCCGCACCCGATCCCGCACCTTCCGCCGCACCGGCCACCACCAGCCGCGGCGCCTTGTTGAAGTTCATGGTGATCATCAGCGTCAGCGCGCCGTTGATCAGGTGCAGCATCTTGTCCGACGCCACCGGCAGGGGGATGCGCCGGCCCATGCAATAGCCGACCAGCGCAGCCGTCACCTCGGTGTCGGCCAGCACCAGTTCGGTCACCGCGCCGTCATCGTCGGTGATGGTCAGGCGGGTTTCGATGCCCTCCTGTTCCGGCCCCTCGTTGCGGTGGTAGGCGACCTTGGACACGGTGCCGACCGGCAACGGATCCTTCACCCGGCGGCGCCGGTCGAGCACGGCCCGCACCACCTCTTGGTCGGTGAAGACCAGACAGCGAAGTTCCTTCATTCCGGGCCTCCACCCGACTGGCATCCGGACCGGCCTCCGGGATGGAAATCCTGGCCATCCGTCGCGTGCTTCCACTGTCCGCCTTGCACTCTCCGGCACGCAATCGACAAATTTAAGCGAATTTATGCAAAATTGTATTCGGGTCCAGACACCCCACCGTCCTGACTCACACGCGACACAGCACCGCTTTCCCCTTGCGGGGGGTTGACCCGGCCGGGAAATGCGGACAATGGAAGGACCGTTCGCCGACCCTTCCGCATCATCCTCCACCCGGCACCCCGTCTCAAGGAATTGGCTTTCATGTCGCAGACCGCATCCAGCCACGACGTCCTCACCACCGATGTCGTCATCGTCGGCGCCGGCCCCGTCGGCCTGTTCGCCGTGTTCGAATGCGGCATGCTGAAGATGCGCTGCCATGTGGTGGATGCGTTGGACATGGTCGGTGGCCAGTGCACGGCGCTCTACCCGGAAAAGCCGATCTACGACATCCCGGCCCATCCCTCGATCGAGGCGGCCGACCTGATCGACCGGCTGGCGGAGCAGGCGGCCCCCTTCGCGCCCACCTATCACCTGGGCCAGCAGGTGGAGAAGCTGACCCGCCAGGACAGCGGGCGCTGGCTGGTGGAGACCAGCATCGGCACGAAGATCGACGCCCAGGCGGTGATCATCGCCGCCGGCAGCGGCGCCTTCGGCCCCAACCGCCCGCCGCTCGACGGGCTGGAGGCCTATGAGGGCAAGTCGGTCTTCTACATGGTGCGCCGCCGCCAGGACTTCGCCGGCAAGAAGGTGGTGATCGCCGGCGGCGGCGACAGCGCGGTCGACTGGGCCATTTCCCTGGCCGACGTGGCGGAGCGCGTCTATGTCGTCCACCGCCGCCCCAAATTCCGCGCCGCGCCGGAAAGCGTCGCCCGCATGGACGCGCTGGTGCGCGAGGGGCGGATCGAGATGGTGGTGCCCTACCAGCTCTCCGGCCTGGACGGCGAGGACGGCCAGCTGACCGCCGTGCGCGTCGCCACGCTGGACGGCGAGGAAAAGGCGCTGCCGGCCGACGCGCTGCTGGCCTTCTTCGGCCTGTCGATGAATCTCGGCCCCATCGCCGACTGGGGCCTGGACCTGGAGCGCAGCCACATCGCGGTGGCCCAGCCCGGCTGCGCCACCAACGTCCCGGGCGTCTTCGCCATCGGCGACATCGCGACTTATCCCGGCAAGCTGAAGCTGATCCTCTGCGGCTTCGCCGAAGCGGCCCAGGCCGCCCACTCCATCCGCCCGCTGGTCTATCCGGGCGAGGCGCTGCATTTCGAATACTCCACCTCCAAGGGCGTGCCCGGCGCGGCCTGATCCTCAGGCGCCCCACCCGCGGGCCTAACGGAAAGCGGGTGGGGCTTCGCTTGCGCTCTCCCGCGCCGCACCGCATCATCGCGGCAACGAAAACGTCGGGAACGACGAGACGGGGGAGTTTGCCATCATGTCGACCGCCAAGCAGCGCTTCACCCATCGCTTCAGCCTGGCCGCCATCGCCGGATTGGCGCTGGCCGCCGCATCCCAGACGGCCCTGGCCCAGCCGCGCACCGACCTCGTCGTCGGCATGGCGCTGGAGCCGCCGCACCTCGATCCGACCGCCGGTGCAGCGGGCGCCATCAAGGAGGTCACCTACGCCAACCTGTTCGAACCGCTGCTGCGCGTCGATGGCGAGGGCAAGCTGGTCCCCGGCCTGGCGGAGCGCTGGACCGTCTCGGAAGACGGGCTGACCTACCGCTTCACCCTGCGCCCGAATGCGAAGTTCCATGACGGCACCGCCGCCGACGCCGCCGACGTGAAGTTCACCCTGGACCGCGCCCGCGCCGCGGATTCTGTGAACGCGCAGAAGGCCTATTTCTCCCCCATCGCCCAGGTGGAAACGCCGGACCCGCAGACGGTGGTCGTCACCCTGTCGCGGCCCGACGGCCTGTTCCTGTTCCACATGGCCAGCGGCGACGCCGCCATCGTCGCTCCGGAATCGGCGCCGACCAACAAGCAGAAGCCCGTCGGCACCGGTCCCTTCAAATTCGACCGCTGGGTCGCCGGCGACCGGGTCGTGCTGGTCCGCAACCCCGACTATGACGGGGCGAAGCCCAAGCTCGACCGCGTGACCTTCCGCTTCGTCAGCGACCCCGCCGCCCAGGTGGCGGCGCTGAAGGCCGGCGACATCGACGCCTTCACCCTGTTCAGCACCTACGAAGCGCTGCCGGAGTTCCGCAACGATCCGAAATTCACGGTGACGGTCGGCTCGACGGAGGGTGAGACGGTCCTGTCCACCAACAACGCCCGCAAACCCTTCGACGATGTCCGCGTCCGCCGCGCCATGGCCCACGCCATCGACCGCAAGACGCTGATCGAGGGCGTGCTGTACGGCAACGGCGCCGCCATCGGCAGCCATTTCCCGCCGCACCGCGAGGGCTATGTCGACCTGACCGGCCTCTACCCCTACGACCCGGCCAAGGCGAAGGCGCTGCTGGCGGAAGCCGGCTATCCCAACGGCTTCGACACCACCCTGCGCCTGCCGCCGCCGCCCTATACACGTCGCGGCGGCGAGTTGGTCGCCGCCATGCTGGCGGAAGTCGGCATCCGCGCGAAGATCGAGCCGGTGGAATGGGCGGCTTGGCTGGAAAAGACGTTCAAGGGCAAGGATTACGACCTGACCATGATCGCCCACACCGAGCCGCTGGACATCGACATCTACGCCCGGCCCGACTATTACTTCAACTACAAGAGCGAGCGCTTCAACGCCGTGAACGAAGAGCTGAACCGCAGCCAGGATCCGGCCAAGCGCAACGCGCTCTATGGCGAGCAGCAGAAGATTCTGGCGGAGGATGCGGTCAACGGCTTCCTGTTCATGCTGCCGTCGGTGACGGTGCAGAAGGCCGGCCTGACCGGCATGTGGGTCAACCGCCCGGTCCAGGCCAACGACGTCACCAACGCCGCCTGGAAATAGCGTCGAGCAAGTAAGGATAGACCCCGCGTGCTCGCTTTCCTGCTGCGACGGCTGGTCAGCCTGATCGTCACCGTCTGGCTGGCCACCGTCGTGGTCTTCACCGTGCTGCAGCTGGTTCCCGGCGACCCGGCGCTGCTGATGCTGGGCGTCAATGCCCAGCCCGACACGCTGGCCGCCTTGCGCAGCCAGATGGGTCTCGACCAGCCGATCCTTACCCGCTACCTCGACTGGGCCGGCGACTTGGCACGCGGCGACCTCGGCGTCAGCCTGACCTATGCCCGTCCGGTGACGGAGCTGGTGGCGGAACGGCTGACGGTGACCCTGCCGCTGGCCCTGCTGTCGCTAGCGATCAGCACGATGCTGGCCCTGCCGCTCGGCCTCTATGCCGCGGCGCGGCGGGGCAGGGGCGGGGACTGGGCGGTGCTGGGCTTCGCTCAGCTGGGCGTGTCGATGCCCAGCTTCTGGATCGCCATCCTGCTGATCCTGCTGTTCTCGCTGACCCTGCACTGGTTCCCGGCCGGCGGATTTCCGGGATGGGGCGGCGGCATCGGTCCGGCGCTGCATGCGCTGGTGCTGCCGGCCCTGGCGCTGGCGGTGCCGGAGGCCGCCATCCTCGCCCGCGTCACCCGCACCGCCGTGCTCGACACGCTGGGCGAGGACCATGTTCGCACCGCCCGCGCCAAGGGGGTGGGCCGCACGGCGGTCCTGCTGCGCCATGCTCTGCCCAATGCCCTGATCCCGGTGGCGACGGTGCTGGGGCTGCAGATCTCCTTCCTCGTGGCTGGCGCGGTGGTGGTGGAGAATGTCTTCACCCTGCCGGGGCTCGGCCGGCTGCTCTATCAGGCCATCGGCCAGCGCGACCTGATCGTCGTGCAGGGCGTGGTCGTGCTGCTGGCGCTGTTCGTGGTGGTGGTGAGCGCGGTGGTGGACATTGCCTGCGCGCTGGCCGACCCGCGGCCGAAAGGGGTGTCGTCGTGAGGCGGGGTGTCGGGGTGCGGATCTTTGCCCCCTCCCTAACCCTCCCCCGCCTTTGGCGGGAGAGGGAACTCCGCCGCTCTCGCGCTAAGCTCCCTCTCCCGCGAAGCGGGGGAGGGTTGGGGAGGGGGCAGATAGGTTCAAGGGGGCATCGCCGATGGCACTCAGCATGAGGCGCCTTCCCCTCTCCCTCCATCTCGGCGCCGTCCTGACGCTGCTGCTGGTCGCCATGGCGCTGCTGTCGCTGCTGTGGACGCCCTACCCGGCGGAGCAGGTGCGCGTGATCGCCCGGCTGAAGCCGCCCAGCGCCGCCCACTGGCTGGGCACAGACCATTTCGGGCGTGACGTGCTGTCGATGATCATGGTCGGCGCCCGCAACTCGCTGGCGGTGGGGGCGGCGGCGGTCGGGTTGGGGCTGCTGGGCGGGGTGCCGCTCGGGCTGCTGGCTGCCGGGCTGGGGCGCTGGGGGGACGAGGTGGTGGCGCGGCTGGGCGATCTGGTCTTCGCCTTCCCGGCCGTGCTGACGGCGATCCTGCTGACCGCGGCGCTGGGTGCCGGGGCGATCAACGTGGTGGTGGCGCTGGCTCTGTTCAACGCCGCTGTGCTGGCCCGCGTCACCCGCGGTGCGGCGCTGGCGGCGTGGCGGCGGCCCTTCGTCGGTGCGGCGCTGGCGCTGGGGCGGGGACCGCTGTCGGTGACGCTGGTGCATGTGCTGCCCAACATCGCCGGCATCATCGTGGTCCAGGCCACCGTCCTGTTCGCCGTCGCCATCGTCAACGAGGCGGCGCTGAGCTACCTCGGCCTCGGCATCCAGCCGCCCAGCCCCAGTTGGGGCAAGATGCTGGGCGACGCCCAGACCTATCTGTTCACCGCACCCCTGCAGGCGGTGTTCCCCGGTGTCGCGATCGCGCTCTGCGTGATGGGGCTGACGATGCTGGGGGATGGGTTGCGCGACTGGCTCGACCCACGGCACCGGTCTTCGGGAGTGATGTAGTCGGTGGGGGTCTAACGTCGCAAGGAATACTGACCCCGCTCACCCCACCGGCCGCGTCCGTTCCGACAGCTCGATCAGGTCCATCAGCTCGTTGCTCTTCCAGTAGCGCGACTTGCCGACTTCGGTGCGCGCCGTGGCGACGAGGTCGTCGATGATCGCCTGCTCTTCCGCGCCCAACACCCCGCCGCGCTCCAGCCGGTGCGACAGCAGGCGGGTCATGTTGTGGCTGAAGGTGGGGATCCAGGCGCTGACGCGCTGGCCGAACACCCCGGCGATGGCGTTGATGCGCAGAAGATGCTCCATCCGTTCGTCGAGCGGGTCGGCATCCTCGAACTTCATCGCCTTCTCGACGTTGGCGCGCAGCTCCTCCAGCAGGTTTTCGCGCCACTTCACCAGATCGTAGGTCTCGAACCCGAAGTCGCGCGACATCGCCTGCCAGCGCCACAGCAGCCGGTCGAGCCACACCACGTCGCCATGGTCGATGACCGGCTGGCGCCGGGCGGCGGCGGCCTGGGCGGAGCGTTCCATCGCCACCGCTGCCACCCGCGCTCCGATGATCTTGGCCGCCTGGGTCCAGGCGTTGCGGAAGGCCGGCTCGCTGCGGCGGTCCTCCATCAATCCGGCGGAGGTGGCGGCATGGACCAGTTGATCGAGCCGCTGCACCAGTGCCTCCAGCCGCGCCTTTTCCTTGGCGCTGGGCCGGATGGCGGAGCCGGGAACCCGGTCGTTCAGCTTGAGGATGACGGTCAGCGCCGCGGTCAGCGCGCGGGTGACGCCGACGAAATGGCCGGTCAGCGCCGCGGTCAAGGCATCGCCGCGGCCGGGATCGACGCCGCTCTGCCGGATATAGAGCGCCGCGACCGGATAATTGCGCTTCACCGTCAGGACCGACAGCGGCAGCAGGTTGGCCAGATCGTCGCCGCAGCGGTCGCGCAGCTGCTCCGTCGCGTCCTGAAGCAGGTCGGCCAGCCGGTTCGCCTCCGCCTCGCCGCCGCACGAGGCCGGAAAATCCTCCAGCCGGTCGGCAACCGGCTTCACCGGTCCTTCGGCATTGGCCAGAACCAGATGCATCAGCCGCAGCGTGCCGATGTCGATGGCCGGCGTCTTTTCCAGAAATCCCGACATCAGCCGGGTGCGGCGCGGCCGATTGCGCGACAGGCCGCCCAGCAGTTCGTCCGTTGCCTTCTTGTTCGCCAGCACGGCGTCCAGATGCTTCACCGCGGCGACGCGCATCCGCTCCTTCATCACCATGGCGACGGGGGAGCGCAGGATGCGGTCGATCACGTCGCCGCGCGCCATCTCGTCCAGCGTCTCCTGCGCCTCCACCGCCAGCAGCGGGAAGGCGTCGCGGCTCAGCGCCTCCCACAGGGCGCCGACATCGACCCGCTGAAGCATGCCGGGGATGGACAGGCCGGCGTGGTACAGCACGTCGTCGTCGATCAGGAAGGCTTCGAACAGGTTGGTGAACAGGCGCCGGGCACGGTTGGTGCGCTGGCGGTTCAGATACTCGATGACATATTGGCGGACGAGCTGGACCCGGTCGGTCGGCTCGCTGTCCATGCCCTCGATCTCGCTCAGCAGGCTGTAGACGAGGCTTGCCGGCAGCCGTGCCACCAGCGCGTCGATCTTCTGCCGCAACTCGTCCTGGTGCAGTTCATCCGGGCGTATATCGCCGGTCGAATCGTCGGTCATGCGCGGGCCGCCACGCGATGTTGGTAAGGCGATGGCGGGCGCAGACGCTCCGCCGCGCGCCATTTAGGACGCAAACGGTAAATTTTTATGTAATGAGCCGGAACGCGCGAACCGGCGCACCGGCATGGCCCCCGCATGCCGCGGGGAGCCGTGCCGGTGGTTGGCCGTCAGCTGTTCCGCAGCTTGGCGATCGGCTGCGAGAACTGCAGCTCGATGTCCCAGGGGAAGTGGATCCAGGTGTCCTGGCTGACTTCGGTGATGAAGGTGTCGACCAGCGGCCGGCCGGCCGGCTTGGCGTAGACGGTGGCGAAATGCGCCTTGGGCAGCATCTTGCGCACGACTTCCGCCGTCTTGCCGGTGTCGACCAGGTCGTCGATGATCAGCCAGCCCTCGCCGTCGCCGGCATTGGCGCCCTCGACACCCTTCAGCACCGTCGCATTGCGCTGCTGCTGGTGGTCGTAGCTGGAGACGCAGACGGTGTCGATCATGCGGATCTCGAGCTCGCGCGCGATGATCGCCGCAGGAACCATGCCGCCGCGCGTGATCGCGATGATGCCCTTCCACGGGCCACGGTCGATCAGGCGCCAGGCCAGCGCCTTGGCGTTGCGGTGGAGCTCTTCCCAGGACACCGGGAAATGCTTGTTGAAGGGGGCTTCGGCCACGGTACTGACTCTCCAAAAACAGCAAGTGGACTGTATAACCCAGCCGCCGCCGCCCGGCAATCGGGGGTGATTCGTACGCGGTGGACTGACCGTCGCAGGGGCGTCGCAGGGACGTTGGAAGGCAGGCGAAAATTCGTGAAAAAAGCGCTTGCGGGGCAGGGGGTGTTTGAGTATGTTGCGCGCCTCGACGCCGACGGCCTGCCGCCGACGCCGGGACAGACGGTGGATAAGGCGCCCGTAGCTCAGCTGGATAGAGCATCAGACTACGAATCTGAGGGTCAGGAGTTCGAATCTCTTCGGGCGCGCCATCCTTCCCGTTCGACAATACAGGCCACCTCCGCGGTGGCCTTTGTCGTCTGGGACACCGTCGAAATCCGCAAGAAAGCTTCGCGTTTTTCTTCGTGAAAAGCTCTTGCCTTCGATGACGGATTTGAGTAGGTTGCGCGCCTCGACGCCGGGGGACACTTCGACGGCGAGACGTTTGGTGGATAAGGCGCCCGTAGCTCAGCTGGATAGAGCATCAGACTACGAATCTGAGGGTCAGGAGTTCGAATCTCTTCGGGCGCGCCATCCTCCTCCATGACTTCGACATGCAAGGCCGCCTCCGGGCGGCCTTTGTCGTTTCACGACTTCGTCGCTCTGGCGCGAGCCCCGGTGGCTCCTTTACACTTGTGGCCCGCACCACTGGATGCATGGCCATGCCCCGCAGCGACTTCTATCCGCCCATCGACCCGTTCCAGACCGGCACGCTCGCCGTCGACGGGATCCATACGGTCTATTGGGAGCAGGCGGGCAATCCGCGCGGCGTGCCGGTGATGTTCCTGCATGGCGGGCCGGGGGCCGGGGCCTCGCCCACCCACCGCCGCTTCTTCGATCCCGCCCATTACCGCATCGTCGTGATGGACCAGCGGGGGGCCGGCCGCTCCACGCCCTTGGGCGAAACGCGGGAGAACACCACAGAGAGGCTGGTCGAGGACATCGAGACGCTGCGCCGGCACCTGGGGATCGAACGCTGGCACCTGTTCGGCGGCTCCTGGGGCTCGACGCTGGCGCTGGCCTATGCCGAAACCCATCCGGAGCGCTGCCTGGGCCTGATCCTGCGCGGCATCTTCCTGATGCGGAAGAGCGAGATCGACTGGTTCCTCTATTCCATGCGCGTCCTCTTTCCGGAGGCTTGGGCCGCCTTCGCCGGCCATATTCCGGAAGACGAGCGCGGCGACCTGCTGGAGGCCTATTGGAAGCGGCTCGACTCGCCCGACCCGATGGTGCGCATGGCCGCGGCCCGGGTGTGGAGCATCTATGAAGGCAGCTGCTCTTCCCTGTTGCCGTCGCCGGACCTGATCGCCGCCAGCGGCGAGGACCGCCACGCCCTGGGGCTGGCGCGGATCGAGGCGCATTACTTCCGCTCCAACCGCTTCACGCCGGAGGACAGGCTGCTGCGCGACGTATCGCGCATCCGCCATCTTCCGGGGGTGATCGTCCAGGGTCGCTACGACATCGTCTGCCCGGTGATCTCCGCCGACGCGCTGCACCGCGCCTGGCCCGAAGCCGACTACCGCATCGTTCCCGACGCCGGCCACTCCGCCATGGAACCCGGCATCCGCGCCGCGCTGATCCAGGCGACGGAGCGCTTCAAGGAATACCGGTGAGATCTCCCTCTCCCGGGGCGGGAGAGGGCTTCGACAACCGCCCTTGCACCCATCCGCCACCCACCCCACACTCTGCCGATGCCTGAACTTCCCGAAGTCGAGACGGTGTGCCGGGGCCTCGCCCCGCATCTCGAAGGCCGGCGGCTGGTCCGTGTGGAGCAGCGGCGGCCGAACCTGCGCACCCCTTTTCCGCCGCGCTTCTGCGAGCGGCTGACCGGCCGGCGCGTCGAGTCGGTGCGGCGGCGGGCCAAATACATCCTGATGCATCTGGATGACGGCGGCGTGCTGATCGCCCATCTCGGCATGTCCGGCCGCATGATCATCGCGCCGGAACGCCCCGATTCCTTCGACAAGCACGACCATGTGGTGTTCGAGACCGACGCCGGCACGATCGTCACCTTCAACGACGCCCGCCGCTTCGGCCTGATGGACCTGACGGTGGCGGACGCGCTGGGCGACCATCCGATGCTGCGCAACCTGGGACCGGAGCCGCTGGGCAATGAATTCTCCGGCCCCGAACTCGCCCGCCGTCTGGCCGGCAGGATGACGCCGATCAAGGCCGCCCTGCTGGACCAGAGCGTCGTCGCCGGCCTCGGCAACATCTATGTGTCGGAGGCGCTGTATCAGTCCGGCATCCTGCCCACCCGGACCGCCGCCAGCCTCAAGCCCGAGGAGGTCGACCGTCTCGCCACCGCGGTGCGCGAGGTGCTGGAGCGCGCCATCGCCGCCGGCGGCTCCTCCTTGCGCGACTACAGGCAGGCGTCGGGGGAACTGGGCTATTTCCAGCACCAGTTCGCCGTCTACGATCGGGAGGGGGAGGGCTGCCCCGATTGCGACTGCGACCGCTCCCGGACGGGGGGCGTTCAGCGGATTGTACAGTCAGGCCGCTCGACTTTCTTTTGTGCGGCGCGCCAACGGTGATATAGCTGGGGCATGACGGCTCTACCGGCCATGCTCCGGGCGGCGTCCGCCGCTTTTCTCCTTGCCGGCCCCGCGGTCGCGGGCCTGGGGAGCTTCCTTATTCCCATTCCTCCGGCATTCGCCGCCCAACCGGTCGCTGCCGACTCCGGGCCGTTCGTCCCCGGCTTCACCGACGTTCCGGTGATGCCCGGGCTGGCGACCGCCGAATCGGAGCCTCTGGTCTTCGACAAGCCGGGCGGACGGATCATCCAGGCGGTGCTGTCGGGGGAGGTGCCGCGCCAGGCGGTGCTGGCCTTCTACGACCAGACCCTGCCGCAGCTGGGCTGGCGCCGGGCGTCCGACCGCGTCTTCGTCCGCGAGGGCGAGGAACTGCGGCTGGAATTCCCCCAACAGGCCAAACCGAAGGCCACGACCGCCGTCCGCTTCACTTTGACGCCGCGCTGACGGCGGGAACACCCGCCATACTCGCGCGGGTCCTCAACAGACGCCCCTACACAACCACGAGTCCCGGAAGCAACCGGGCTCGCCCCATCGGGAGAGTGCTGCAGCCATGTCCTATGAAACCATCCTCGTCGAGACCCGCGGCCCGGTCGGCCTGATCACGCTCAACCGTCCGAAGGCGCTGAACGCGCTGTGCGACCAACTGGTGACCGAGCTGGGTCAGGCCCTGGACGATTTCGAGGCCGATCAAGCCATCGGCGCCATCGTCGTGACCGGGTCGGAGCGCGCCTTCGCCGCCGGCGCCGACATCAAGGAGATGGCCGGCTTCTCTTATATGGATGTCTACAATTCCAACTTCATCACCGCGAAGTGGGAGCGGCTGGCCAAGTGCCGCAAGCCGACCATCGCCGCGGTGGCCGGCTTCGCTCTCGGCGGCGGCTGCGAGCTGGCGATGATGGCGGACTTCATCCTGGCGGCCGACACCGCCAAGTTCGGCCAGCCGGAGGTCACCATCGGCACCATCCCCGGCGCCGGCGGCACCCAGCGCCTGACCCGCTTCGTCGGCAAGTCCAAGGCGATGGAAATGGTCCTGACCGGCCGCATGATCGACGCCGCCGAGGCCGAGCGCTGCGGCCTCGTCTCCCGCATCGTCCCGGCCGCCGAGCTGGTGGAGGAGGCGGTGAAGGTCGCCACCAAGATCGCCTCGCTGTCGCAGCCGGTCATCGCCATGGCGAAGGAGGCGGTCAACGTCGCCTATGAGTCGACGCTGGCCGAAGGCATTCGTTTCGAGCGCCGCCTGTTCCATTCGACCTTCGCCACCGAAGACCAGAAGGAAGGCATGGCCGCCTTCGCCGAGAAGCGCCAGCCCGGCTGGAAGAACCGCTGAGTCGCTGCACCTGCGTTGACTCTGCCGCCTGGGCCGTCCCCTGCATCTTGCGGGGGATGGACCAGATCCCATCAAGATGTCGTCCGCGTACGATTAGTCAAAATCATCGGGCGTCCACGCCTTGACTCGAGGTGCGCTGCCGCGTATAAGGCGCGCTCGCATCACGACAGCCGTGTCGTTCGGAGTAGGGTTTCCATGGCCAATCATAAGTCCGCTGAAAAGCGCATTCGTCAGACCGAGCGTCGCACGGAAGTCAACCGTGCCCGCATCAGCCGTATCCGTTCCTTCGTGAAGAAGGTCGAGGGCGCGATCCAGAGCGGCGACAAGTCCGCCGCCGCCGACGCGTTCAAGTCCGCTCAGCCGGAGCTGATGCGTGGCGTCTCGAAGGGCGTGCTGCACAAGAACACCGTGTCGCGCAAGCTGTCGCGTCTGTCGGCTGCGATCAAGGCTCTCTGATAGAGCTTTCATCCGCTGGTTTCAAAAAGCCGCGCCCGTGACTCGGGGCGCGGCTTTTTGCGTTTAAAGTAAATGTATGAGTACTCGACAATTGTCTTAGATTGTTGTTAGGCGCGCTTATGAGATTCGGGATCGGCCTTGTGGTCAGAGCGAAGGTTTTTATCTTTTTAGGCCGTTCGCCATCTGTCCCATTGCCAGATTTCGTTGGTATGGTTAGACTTTTGCTCCAATTCGGCGGGGCGAAATGGGGTGATGCAACACTCTGTGGCCGGCCGAACACAGAAGTGAAATACTGAAGGTCTTACGCCGGATCAGGGCTTGTTGAGTCCCGGTCGATCGCACGATCTTCTTTTACTTACAAGCTGTCGCGCTTGGGGCGGGATTTACAATCCCGTCGACTCATGCGTGTGCGTTTTGGTTATAATGTTCCGTTCGGGGTCAACCCTGCCTGGATGCGTCCGGGCGGGACCAGGCGGGCGGCCGGGGCACCAGTCCGCGGGCACACCATCGGTGTGTTCGGCACCGGTGAACGGCGGTTCCGGTCGCGGGGTCGATCCCGCGCCGCCTCGGCGGTGGGGGCTGGCCGGGGGGAAGGAGCGGGAGTAAGGGAGCATGTCGGTCGGCGTGTCGTTGGATCAGCAGTGGGCGCGCATTCGCGGACGCCTGAAGGAAGAGGTCGGCGAGATCGCCTACCGGAGCTGGCTTCAGCCGCTGTCCGTCGCCAGCCTTGTCGGCGGCGAGGTGTGCATCGTCGTGCCCACGCGCTTCATGCGCGATTGGGTGCTGACCCACTATGCCGACCGCATCCGCGCCCTCTGGTCCGGCGAGAATCCGGAAGTCCAGTCGATCGACGTCATCGTCGCCTCCACCAACCCGCCGGCGGCGCTGGTCGCCGACAATGACGACATCGACGACGACCGCCCCGCTCCGGCACCCCGTGCCGCGGAGTCCCGTTCCGCCGAGTCGCGCCCGGCGCCCCGTCCGGCACCGCCCCCGCGCCCGTCCGATTTCGGCTTCTCCGCGGAACCGGCGCCGTCGACGGTCTACACCTCCGCTTCCTATGGCGGGGCGTCGGACGAGTCGCCGAACGCCATCCCGGCGATTCTGGAGGACCGGTCCGACCTGTCCGCCGCCCTCGACCCCCGCTTCACCTTCGAGAATTTCGTCGTCGGCAAGCCGAACGAGCTGGCCCATGCCGCCGCCCGGCGCGTCGCCGACGCCACCACCGTGACCTTCAACCCGCTGTTCCTCTATGGCGGGGTCGGCTTGGGCAAGACCCACCTGATGCACGCGCTGGCCTGGCAGATCCGCAAGAACGACCCGAACCGCAAGGTGCTGTACCTGTCGGCCGAGAAGTTCATGTACCAGTTCATCCGGGCGCTGCGCTTCAAGGACACGATGGCCTTCAAGCAGCAGTTCCGCTCGGTCGACGTGCTGATGATCGACGACGTGCAGTTCATCAGCGGCAAGGATTCCACGCAGGAGGAGTTCTTCCACACCTTCAACGCGCTGGTCGACCAGAACCGGCAGGTCATCATCTCCGCCGACAAGAGCCCGTCCGACCTGGAAGGCATGGAGGAGCGGCTGCGATCGCGCCTGGGTTGGGGGCTGGTCGCCGACATCCACCCGACCACCTACGAACTGCGGCTGGGCATCCTCCAGGCCAAGGCCGACGCGCTCCAGGCCAGCATTCCGATGAAGGTGCTGGAATTCCTGGCCCACAAGATCACGTCCAATGTGCGCGAACTGGAAGGGGCGCTGAACCGCATCGTCGCCCATGCCGAGCTGGTCGGCCGCTCCATCTCGCTGGAGACGACGCAGGAGGTGCTGCACGACCTGCTGCGCGCCAACGACCGCCGCGTCACCATCGACGAAATCCAGAAGCGGGTGGCGGAGCATTACAACATCCGCGTCGCCGACATGCATTCCGCCCGCCGCGCCCGCGCGGTGGCCCGCCCGCGCCAGATCGCCATGTATCTGGCCAAGCAGCTGACCGCCCGCTCCCTGCCGGAGATCGGCCGCAAGTTCGGCGGCCGCGACCACACCACGGTCATGCACGCGGTCAAGAAGGTGGACGAATTGCGCGCCACCGACCCGTCCTTCGCCGAAGACGTGGAACTGCTGCGCCGGATGCTCGAAAGCTGAAGATCGCTTGATCCGATGATCAACCGCGGCGTGTCGCCACGCCACCATCCCATCGCGTCGGGAAGTTTGCTAAGGTCCGCCCGCACGGATTCTTTGCGGACGGCATGGGTGTTGCGGTGGAAACAAATATTCTCGTCGCTGACGATTCCGAATACTTCCGCGAACAGATTCGTGCGGATCTGGAAAGCAACGGCTACCGGGTGCTGCTGGCCGAGGATGGGGCGCAGGCGCTGTCGATCTACCGCAGCCACGACATCCATATCCTGATCACCGACCTTGAAATGCCGGTGATGACGGGGCTGGAACTGTGCTGGCACGTCCGGGCCGAGGACGACCAGCACCGCACCTTCACCATCCTGATGACCGGCGACACCGAGACCGCCCGGCGGATCGAGGCTTTCGATTCCGGCGCCGACGAGTTCCTGGCGAAACCCATCGACCTGTCGATGCTGCGTGCCCGCGTGCGGGCCGGCGAGCGCATCACCCGCATGCACCGGGTGATGGTGGAGATGCTGCACACCGATTACCTGACCGGTGTCCTGAACCGCCGCTACTTCATGGAGCGGCTGGAGCAGTCCTATCGCGCCGCGAAGGAGGACGGGACCGCGCTGGCGGTCGCCATGTTCGACATCGACCATTTCAAGACGATCAACGACACCCACGGCCACACCAACGGCGACCTCGCGCTGAAGCGCTTCGCCGACCATTGCGCCGCCCAGGTACCGGACGGCGGCTTCCTCGGTCGGTTGGGCGGGGAGGAGTTCTGCCTGTGCCTGCCTGCCGGCGACCTGGAGACGGCGCTTGCGCGGGTCGAGGCGATCCGCCGCTCCACCGCCGAACTCATGGTGGAAACCGGGACCGGGGCCAGCTTCGCCTTCACCGTCAGCATCGGCATGTGCCTGGTTCAGGACACCGACTCGGTCAACGACCTGATGACCCAGGCCGACGAGGCGCTCTACTTCGCCAAGCGCAGCGGCCGCAACCGCACCGTCCTGCGCGGGGCGGAAGGGGTGACGGTCAAGGCGCGCTTTTACGTGATGTGAGGCGGCCGGGTTCAGAGCGGCCGGGCTCAGAGCGGCAGGGTCACCGTCGCGCGCAGGCCGCTCGAACTCCCGCCGCCCCCGCTCCCACCCCCAATCCCGCCGCCGCCGTCGCGGTTGGACAGGGTCACGTCGCCGCCATGGCCGCGGATGATGCTGCGGGCGGTGGACAGGCCCAGCCCGACGCCGCCGGTATCGCGCGAGCGCGAGCGTTCCAGCCGATAGAAGGGGGCGAAGACCTTCTCGAACTCCGCCTCCGGGATGCCGGGACCGTCATCGTCGATGTGGATCAGGGCTTGGCGGCCCTGACCGCCTGCCGAACCGCCGGACTGCCCGTCCATGCCCGCCCCCTCCGCCAGCCGAACGGTGAAGCCGCCGCCGTACTTGATCGCGTTGTCCATCAGGTTGGCGAAGGCTCGGCGCAACGCCACCGGGCGGCCTTCCGCCACCACATGGGCGGGACCTTCATATACGGCGCGGTGGCCGGCATCGACGCGGTCGTCGCACAGGCTCTGCAGCAGGTCGGCAAGGTCGAAGCGGACGCGCGGCTCGCGCTGGGCATCGTCGCGGGCGAAGGCCAGCGTGGCGGAGATCATCGCTTCCATCTCGTCCAGGTCGGCCAGCATCCGCCGCTGCATCTCCGGGTCGTCGACCAGCTCGGCGCGCAGGCGCAGGCGGGTGATCGGCGTGCGCAGGTCGTGGCTGATCGCCGCCAGCATCTGGGTGCGGTCGGCGACGAAGCGGGCGAGCCGCGCCTGCATCCGGTTGAAGGCGCGGGTGGCGGCGCGCAGCTCGCGCGGGCCTTCCTCGGGCAGGGGCTGGGCCTCGCCGTCGACGCTGAGCCGTTCGGCGGCGGCGGCGAATCCGGCGAGCGGTGCCGTCACCCGGCGGGCGGCCAGCAGCGAGACCAGCAGGATCACCGCCACCACCGCTCCCATCCAGAACAGGAAGCGGACGATGCCGAAGGGGCCGGCCAGCGGATCGCCGCCGGTGAAGCTCAGCCAGGACCCGTCGCCGAGCCGCACCGACAGCCGGACATGCGGACCCCAGCGCCGGTTGTCGTCGCCTCCCATGAAAGGCGGGTGATGGTGGTCGTCGTCACGGCCCCCTTCACGGGGCGGGCGCTGGACCTCGACCAGGATGTTGCGGTCGGGCGTGTCCAGCGATTCGCGCAGCCGGCGCTTCAGCCCGTCGAACCGGCCGCTGGAATAGCTCTCCGCCGGCAGCGGGGGCGGGCGGTCGGCGCGCCATTCCACACGCAGGACCGGATCGTCGATGGCGCGCACCACCCTCTCGCGGCCCGGCGGCGGGGTGCTTTCCACCAGCTGGACGATGGCGGTGATGCGCTGGACCAGCACGTTCGGCCCATGGATCGGCGGTCCCTCGCTGCGGTCGGTCAGATAGACCAGCGCGCTGATCGCCTGGGTCAGCAGCAGCGCCAGCACCACCGTCAGCGCGATGCGCGCGGCGAGGCTGTCGGGAAAGCGGAGGCCCAGGCGGCGGAAGGCGCGTCGGCGGACCGATGGGCGATGCGGCGCCTTGGGCTTTCCGGCAATGTCGTCCGGCCGGGCCGTCATGACGACACGCTGCCGCTGGTCACCGACGGAGTGAAGAGATAGCCGCCGCCGCGCACCGTCTTGATCAGGGTCGGTTCGGCCGGGTCGGGTTCGATCTTGCGGCGCAGGCGGCTGACCTGCACGTCGACGGAGCGGTCGAAGGGAACCGCCGAGCGGCCGCGCGCCAGATCCAGAAGCTGGTCGCGGGTCAGCACCCGCTGCGGATGCTCGACGAAGGCGACCAGCAGGTCGTATTCGCCGGCCGACAGCTGGACCAGCACGCCGTCGGGCGACCGCAGCTCCCGCTTGGTGAGATCCAGCGACCAGCCTTCGAAACGCAACACCGTGCCGGCCGCCGCCGGGGCGCCCGCCACCGGCGGGGCGGAGACGCGGCGCAGCACCGCCTTGATGCGGGCCAGCAATTCGCGCGGGCTGAACGGCTTCGCCAGATAATCGTCGGCGCCCATCTCCAGCCCGACGATGCGGTCGGTCTCCTCCCCCATGGCGGTCAGCATGATGACGGGGGTCTGCGCCGTCTGCGGCGCGGCGCGCAGGCGGCGGCAGAGCGACAGACCGTCCTCCCCCGGCAGCATCAGGTCCAGCACGATCAGGTCGACGCGGGCGCCGTCGAGCGTGCGCATCATCTCCGCCCCGTCCCGCACCCCGGTGACCCGGAAGCCGTGCTTGGTCAGGAACTGGGCGACGAGAGAGCGGATTTCGCGGTCGTCGTCGACGACGAGGAGGTGGGGCGTGCGGTCCATGGCTCCCATGATCGGGCGAGGGGCGTCGGGGGTGAAGGGGAAATGTGTAACGCCGGGTTACGGGAGGGCGGGCGGTTACACTCTGTTACCAAATGGCGGGTTTGCGGACATTCGGCCGCAACGTTTGGCGCCCATTGTCTGGTCATCGGGACAGCGGCGGCGATGCAGCCGGCAACGTCCCAACGGAATAAGCCCCCTCCATCCGGGGTTTAGAGAGCACCGTGATGCACGGTCCAAACACTGAGGAGTTGTCACCATGAAACGCGCCCTTCTGACGTCCGCCCTGCTGGTCGCCGGTCTCGGCGTGGCCGTTCCGGTCTTCGCTCAGGGTGGCCCGCAGCCGGGTGGTCCCAGCCCCGGCATGGGGCCCGGCGCCGGTGGACCCGACCGCCACTTCGCCCGCATGTGCGAGGACCAGGAGGCCCGTCTGGCCGGCAAGCTGGCCTATGCGGAGAAGAAGCTGAACATCACCGAACAGCAGCGCGCCGCCTGGACCAAGTTCGCCGACGCCGCCCGCTCCAGCCTGAAGCCGACGCAGGATCTGTGCGTGAAGTTCAAGGACGCCCCCCGTCCCGCCGCCCTGCCGCAGCGCCTGGAACGCGCCGAGCAGATGATGCAGGCCCACCTGCAGCAGGTCCAGACCGTCCGCCCGGCCCTGACCGACCTCTATGCCCAGCTGACGCCCGACCAGCAGAAGCAGGCCGACCGCATGCTGAACCAGGGCCCGGGCGGCCATATGGGCGGTCACATGGGCAAGCACATGGGCGGCCATCATGGCGGCTGGGGCGACCATGACGGCCCGCGCCACCACGGCATGGGTCCCGGCGGCATGGGTCCCGGAAACGGTCCGGGAAAAGCTCCGCAGGAGCAGCCCAAGAACTGACGTAACAGGAAAGGACAAGCTCCCGGCGGCGATCCCAAGCCCCCCAACGCAGCCGCCGTGAGACTAAGGGCCGCCGAACCCCCATTCGGCGGCCCTTGTCGTTTGGGGGAGATAGAGATTCCTTGCGGCATAGCAGAAGGCGATAAAGACAAGCCGCCGCTTGCATTGCGGGCTTCCGCACCCCAAAGCTTAACACCATGACGTCCTCTCACGCTTCGGCGGGCGGCGGTCTCGGGCGGGGGGGCCGTGTGGTCGCCGTGCTGGGGCCGACCAACACCGGCAAGACCTATCTGGCGATCGAGCGCATGCTCGGTCACCGGTCCGGAATGATCGGCTTTCCCCTGCGCCTGCTGGCGCGGGAGAATTACGACCGCATCGTCTCGATCAAGGGAAAGAACGCGGTCGCGCTGGTGACGGGGGAGGAGAAGATCCTGCCCCCCAACCCGTCCTATTGGGTCTGTACCGTCGAATCGATGCCGCTGGACCGCGCCGTCGATTTCCTGGCGGTGGACGAAATCCAGCTCTGCGCCGATCCGGAACGCGGCCACATCTTCACCGACCGGCTGCTGAACGCCCGCGGCATGGTCGAGACGATGGTGCTGGGCTCCGATTCGATGCAGCCGATGATCCGCCGGCTGGTGCCGAAGGCGGAGTTCATCAGCCGGCCGCGCTTCTCCCAGCTGACCTATGCCGGCTACAAGAAGCTGACGCGCCTGCCGCCGCGCTCCGCCGTCGTCGCCTTTTCCGCCACCGACGTCTATGCCATCGCCGAGATGATCCGGCGCCAGCGCGGCGGCACCGCCGTGGTGCTGGGGGCGCTCAGCCCGCGCACGCGCAACGCGCAGGTGGGGCTGTATCAGGCGGGCGAGGTCGATTATCTGGTGGCGACCGACGCCATCGGCATGGGGCTGAACATGGACGTCGACCATGTCGCCTTCGCCCGCATCGTCAAGTTCGACGGCTTCGCCCCGCGCCGGCTCAGGCCCGCCGAGGTGGCGCAGATCGCCGGCCGTGCCGGGCGGCACATGCGCGACGGCACCTTCGGCACCACCGACGAGGTGGGGGAGCTGGACGCCGATCTGGTCACCCGCGTCGAGAACCACGAGTTCGAGACGGTCAAGGCGCTGTCCTGGCGCAACAGCGACCTGCGTTTCGACACGCCGGGCTTCCTGCTGAAATCGCTGGAGGAACGGGCGCCGATCCAGGAACTGTCCCGCGTGCGCGAGGCCGACGACCATCTGGCCCTGCAGGCGCTGGTGCGCGATCCCGACATCATGGACCTCGCGCGCGGTCGCGATGCCGTGAAGCTGCTGTGGGAGGTCTGTCAGGTCCCCGACTTCCGCAAGGTGCTGTCGGATGCCCACACCAAGCTGCTCGGCCAGATCTTTCGCAGCCTGCGCGCGCCCTTACGCCGGCTGGACGACGATTGGGTGGCGAAGCAGATCGCCCGGCTCGACCGGACCGAGGGCGACATCGACGCGCTGGTCGCCCGCATCGCCCATATCCGCACCTGGACCTACATCTCCAATCGGCCGACATGGCTGAAGGACCCGCTGCACTGGCAGGAGCGCACCCGCGCCATCGAGGACCGGCTGTCCGATGCCCTGCATGAACGGCTGACCCAGCGCTTTATCGACCGCCGCTCCGCCACGCTGGCTCGCACGCTGAAGGACGGCCGCTCGCTGCTGGGCGGCGTGCGCGCCGACGGCGAGGTGGTGGTGGAGGGGCATGTGGTGGGGCGGTTGGAGGGCTTCCGCTTCGTCCCCGACGCGCCCGACCGCTCCGACGAAGCGAAGTCGCTGCTGACCGCCGCCCGCCGGGCGCTGCGCGACGAGTTGGCCAAGCGCCTGCGCGCCTTCGAGGCCGAGCCCGACGACGTTTTCACCCTTGGGCCGGACGGGGTGCTGAGCGCCGACGATCTGCCGGTGGCGCGGCTGGCCGCCGGGCCGTCGGTGCTGGCGCCGCTGGTGGTGCCGTTCGACGAGGGCATGCTGGACCAGGCCCAGCGCGAGCGCGTGCGGGCCCGGCTGGACCGCTGGCTGAAGGACCACATTGCCGCCCGGCTGAAACCGCTGTTCGCCCTCTCCGTCGCGGAGGGTCTGTCCGGCCCGGGCCGCGGGGTGGCTTTCCAGCTGGTGGAAGGGCTGGGCGTGCTGCCGCGCGCACCCGTCGCCGCCATGGTCGAACAGCTGGAGCGCGAGGACCGCAAGGCGCTGGGCAAGCTGGGCGTCCGGCTGGGCGTGTCCCACCTCTATCTGACGGCGCTCGCCAAGCCGGCAGCGGTGAGCCTGCGCGGGCTGCTGTGGGCGGTGTCGAAGGGCCATCCCTTGCCGGTTCCGATCCCGCCGCCCGGCCGCGTGTCGGTGGAAGCCCCGCCTGTCAAGGACGGCGGCGCGCCGCCCGCCTTCTGGGAAGCCATCGGCTACCCGCTGGCCGGCGGCCGGGCGTTGCGCGTGGACATGCTCGACCGGCTGGAGACGGAACTGCTGACGGCGTCCAAGTCGAACACCCCGATCCGCGAGGTGGCGCTCGGCCAGCGCGTCGGCCTGTCGGCGGAGGAACTGGGCGCGGTGCTGACCGGGCTCGGCTATGTGCGGATGGTGGCCGAGGACGGGGCGGTGACCTGGAAGCGGAAGCGGCCCTCCCGCCAGCAGCAGGCGAACCGGCAGCGGCGGGAAAAGCCGACGAACGAGGACCACCCGTTTGCCAAGCTGCGGCAGCTGTCGGGGATGTGAACCGGTTTTCTAAGGGGGTGGAATGAACGCACAATCGATCAGCGCCTTTTCCCCCTCTCCCCCCCGCTCACGCGCAAACTTCGTTTGCGCTGACGCGACAGGCGGATCGAAGATCCGCCGAAAGCGGGGAGAGGGTCGGGGTGAGGGGGATGCACAGCGTGGATTTTCACAGGAGGGCCGGGGTGCGCGATTCTTGAAGATCTCTGCAACGCGTCCCCCTCACCCTAACCCTCTCCCCGGGGGGGAGAGGGGATCTTGGACGGGGGGCGCACGATGACCGACACCGACGACTCCACCCCCGGCCGGCTGCGGATCGACAAGTGGCTTTGGTACGCGCGCTTCTTCAAGACGCGCAGCCTTGCCGCCAAGCTGTGCAACGACGGGGGCGTGCGGCTGTCGGGGGCGGTGGTGACCAAGGCGCATGCGTCGGTGAAGCCGGGCGACGTGCTGACCTTCGCCCAGGGACGGCACATCCGCGTCATCAAGGTGGTGGCGCTGGGCAGCCGCCGCGGACCGGCGCCGGAGGCTCAGGCGCTGTACGAGGATCTCGCCCCGCCGGTGCCGGAGGAGCGGCTGCAGGATCCCTACCGTGCGCCGTTCCAGCAGCCCGGCGCCGGACGCCCGACCAAGCGCGACCGGCGGGCGATCGAGGCCCTGAAGGGCGATCCGATGATGGATGGTGCGCTGCAAAATGAGACTGATTAAGCGGCGGCACCGATTGTTGCTGGAAAAAAGTGAGACCGCCTCTTAAACGGGGCGGCCACCACCCCCATGTGGGAAGGCTGGATAACCGACCAGATGCGACAAGCGAGCACGATCATGAGCGAGAAGACCCGACCTTCGAGCCTTTCCGCCACCTCCACCAAGATGCGCGGCGCCCGCGCCGCCACCGCCGTGGCGGTTGCGCTGGTGATGGCGCTGGCCGCCGGCACCGCCGACGCCCGCGCCGGCAAGAGCAGCTCCTCAGGCAGCCGCGGCAGCCGCACGACCGAGGCGCCGGCCGCCACCTCCACCGCGCCCAACGCGGTCTCGCCGATGGAGCGCTCCGCCGCCCCGGCGGCTGCTCCGGGCGTGCAGCGCCCCGGCTCGCAGGCCACCGCCCCGGCGGCGGCACCCTCGCGCGGCTTCTTCGGCGGCGGCTTCATGTCGGGCCTGATGGGCGGCCTGATCGGCGCCGGCATCGGCGCGATGCTGTTCGGCGGCGGCTTCTTCGAGGGGCTCGGCAGCTTCGCCGGCATCCTGGGCTTCATCCTGCAGATCCTGCTGGTCGTCTTCCTGGTCCGTCTGGCCATCCGCTTCTTCCGCAGCCGCTCGCAAACGGCGAACACCGCGCCGGCCGGCGGCCCGCTCGGCAACCAGATGGGCGGCGGCAACCCGGCCTATGCCGGCGGCCCGCAGGGCGGCCAGATGAACCGCGACGCGGCCGACGTCCGCTACAACCCGGTCGGTGGCACCCCGATGGGCGGCGGCAATGCCGGCCCGGCCCAGCGCCGTCAGGCTTCCGACGAGATCGGCATCCAGCCCGCGGACTTCGAGTCGTTCGAGCGTCTGCTCGTCACCGTCCAGACCGCCTACGGGCGTGAGGATGTGGACGCCCTGCGCGCCGCCACGACGCCGGAGATGCTGGCCTACTTCACCGACGACCTGACCGAGAACCGCAACCGGGGCGTGGTCAACAAGGTCAGCGACGTCCGCCTGCTGCAGGGCGATCTGGCCGAGGGCTGGCGTGAAGGGGCGCAGGAATACGCCACCGTCGCCATGCGCTTCTCGCTGATCGACACCACTGTCGACCGCGCCAGCGGCCGCGTGGTGGAGGGCAATGCCTCGCAGCCGACCGAAGCGACGGAGCTGTGGACCTTCGTCCGCCCGCGCGGCGGTCAGTGGCAGCTGTCGGCGATCCAGCAGGCCAGCTAAGGCTTGCGGGTTATAGGAATGCCAAACGCCCCGGCCAATCGGCCGGGGCGTTTTCGTTTGTGCGCTGTTTAACCGCGAAGATATCCCCTCTCCCCCCCGGGGAGAGGGTTAGGGTGAGGGGGGCGCGCGGCGAGGATCTTCAAGGATTGCGTACCCCCCGGTTTCCACCAGAGCCACGCTGTGCATCCCCCTCACCCCGACCCTCTCCCCGGGGGGGAGAGGGGGGTATGGGAGAGGGCATATCTCACCCCGTCGGCAACACCACCGCGTCCGTAGCCCGGAAGCCCAGCCGCACCGTCTCGCCGGGGACGAAGGCCGGCTCCTGGCCCAGATGCGGCATCTGCACGGTCAGCCCGCCGTCGAGGAAGGCGTTGACGAAGGCGCCCTCGAAGTCGCTGTGGCTGACGCGGGCGCTCAGGCTGTTGTCGCTCTCGCCCGCCCCCAGACGCTCCGGGGCCAGCCGTTCCGGCCGGACGAACAGGGTGGCGCGGTCGCCCGCCGCCAGTCCCCGCGGGTTGCGTCCGCGCAGACGCCCGAAGGCGGTGTCCAGCACCGCCCAGCCCTCTGCCGCCTCCGCGACCTGTCCGGAGAAGCGGTTCGACTCGCCGACGAAGGATGCGACGAAGGCGGTCTGCGGATGGTCGTAGATGGTCTTGCCGTCGCCCACCTGCTCCAGCACGCCGCGCGACATCACGCCGATCCGGTCGGACATGGTCAATGCCTCGCCCTGGTCGTGGGTGATGTAGATGAAGGTGACGCCGGTGCGCTTCTGGAGGTCACGCAGTTCCGCCCGCATGTGCTGGCGCAGCTTGAGGTCCAGTGCGGAGAGAGGCTCGTCCAGCAGCAGCACCGCCGGTTCCACCGCCAGCGCGCGGGCGATGGCGATGCGCTGGCGCTGGCCGCCGGACAGGTCGGTCACCCGCTTGTCCGCCGTGTCGGGCAGGGCCACCAGTTCCAGCAGTTCCCGCACTCGGCGCTTGCGGTCGGCGGTCGGTACGCCGCGCACCTCCAGCCCGAAACCGATGTTGTCGGCCACCGTCATCAGCGGGAACAGGGCCAGGTTCTGGAAGATCAGCGCGGTCGGCCGCTTGTTCGGCCCGATTCCCTTCATGTCCCGGCCGCCGATGCGGACGGCGCCCGCCGTCGGCTCCATGAAGCCGGAGATCATGCGCAGGATGGTGGTCTTGCCGCAGCCGGAGGGCCCCAGGAAGCTGAAGAACTCCCCGGCCCCGATGGTCAGCGACACATCGCGGACGGCGACTGTGTCGCCGAACCGCATGGTGACGTGGTCGAGTTGGACGTCTTGGCTCATGGCCCCTGCTGTATGCGGACTTATCTCCCTCTCCCCCCCGGGGAGAGGGTCGGGGTGAGGGGGAAGCATCGCGGGACCTTCGTTGAAATCCTGCCGCGCGTCCCCCTCACCCTAACCCTCTCCCCGGGGGGGAGAGGGGATCTGCACGTTATGCCGCCAGGAAGCGATCCTGGTACTCGTTGCGGATGGAGACGTACCACGCCTCCTGGATCGGCCACCACCACAGCTTCTGCAGCGCGTCGCCCGGATAGGCGTCGGCGAAGAACTGCTTGTTCAGGTCGGTCAGGTGCGCCTCGGCGCCGACCGAGGTGCTGGCGATGCCGGAATGGTTGGTGTAGAGCGCGCCGGCCTGGGGCGTGTAGAACCAGTTGATCCAGGCATAGGCGTTCTCCAGGTTCTCCGCCTTCTTCGGAATGGCGAAGCCCTCCATCCAGGCGAGCGCACCCTCCTTCGGCGCCACGAAGCGGATCGGCAGCCCTTCCTTGCGCAGCGCCACCGCGCTGCTGTCCCAGGTCTGGCCGATGACGCAGCCGTTGGTGCGGAAGGCGCCCTGGGCCTCGTTCTCGTTGGTCCAGAACTGGGCGACCGACTTCTTGTTGGCGGCGGCCACCTTCAGGATGGCGTCGAAGTTGGCGCGGGCCTTCGCCTCGTCCTTGAACTGGTCGCGGACGGGGTGGGGCAGCTTGCCCTGGCTTTCCAGCCACAGGGCGATGCCGATCAGCGAGGAATGGCCGCGCACCGTCACCTTGCCGGCGTTGGCCGGCGCCCACAGGTCGCCGTAGCTGGCGGTGCCGTAGGCCAGCGGCGCCTTCTTCATGTCGAAGGCCAGCGCCTCCGTCCCCCAGTCGGCCGGGGCGAAATAGCGCTTGGCCCCGACGACACCGCCCATCCCGGCGGAACCCTCGACCGATGACTTCAGGCAGCCCTCCCACTTCACCTTCGATTCGTCGAGCGGTTGCACCAGCTCGAACTCGACATAGTTCGGCACGCGGTCGACGGTGGGATGGATGATGTCGAAGCCGGCGCCGCCGGTGGCCTTCAACTGGTTCAGCAGCTCGTCGTTGGTGCCGTATTCGGTCAGGGTCGCCTTGACGCCGGTCTTCTTCTCGAAATCGGCCAGCATGTCCGGGCTGATGTAGCCGGCCCAGGAGAAGATCTTCACCGATCCCGACGCGGCACGTCCTTCGCGCAGCACGAAGGGACCGACCGAGGCGACGCCGGCCGCAGCCGCGGCGCTCTGCAGCAGCAGGCGGCGGGTGAAGCTCTTGGCGGCGCGCTGCGTCTCGGCGCTGGACCGCTGGGACTCGGTCTTGGCGTGATCGATCCGGGTGTTCTCGATCTTGGACATGACGTCCGGTCTCCCTGGCTCTTGCATGGCGTTTGAAGGGGTGGCGTTTGAAGGGGTGGCGTTCAGACGGGTTGGTGTCTCGGCCGGCGGCGCGGCCCCGCTCAAGGCGCAAAGTGTGCCTGAGACGAAAGCGCCCCGTCCATGCCGGAAGTCGGGCACCCGACAAACTTCATAGAGCCGTCATATCGGTCTCAGCCGCCGTTCCCGGGCGCTACTCCGCAATTGTGGACAGCGTCATTCTTTCGCCACGGTCGCGGGACAAATAATCGCCCGCCCGCCAGCGGTCTTTCGGCGAAGCGGGCGTGGGCGTATGAGGACCTTTGCGGGGGACGTTCCCCTTGGCATGACACCGACCTTACTGGGCTTTGCGAGCACGCCGTGACCGCCGACCGACCGGACCACATGACGGAGCAGCACCGGACGGGTCAGCTTTATGCCGGCCCCCGCCCTGTCCGCACCCGCGACGACCCGTCGCCGCTCGACAAGCTGTCGGCTGGCGGTATCGCCCGCAACATCGCGTCCGCCGCGCTGGCGTCGCTCGTCCGCGGAAAGCCGCGCCGCAAGGCGCCGCCGCCCTCGGCCGCCCCGCCGCCGACGCCCTACAAGCCGGTCCAGCGGCCGCGCCGCCGGTCCGGGCTGCCCCTCTTCAATCTGCCGTCCTTCACGCTGCCGTCCTTCACCTTGCCAAGGATCTCCTTGCCCAAGCTCAGCGCGCCCAAGCTCCGCTCGTCTAAGCTCCGCTCGTCCAAGCCGTCCGCCCACCGGTCCGGCGGCGCACAGCCGCCGCAGCCGCCGGCCCCGCCCGCCGGGCGTCCCGGCCGGGCGCCGCAGCCTCCCCGCAAGGGCGGGGGGTGGGGCAGGCGGCTTGTGCAGGGGGGGCTGGTCGCCGCCATCTGGTGCGGCATCGCCCTCGGCATGGTGCTGGCCTGGTTCGCGCTCGACCTGCCGGACATCTCCAAGGTGGCGCAGTTCGAACGCCGCGCTTCGATCACCGTGCTGGCCGCCGACGGGACGGAGTTCGCCCGCTTCGGCGACCTGCACGGCACGACGCTCAGCGTGCGCGACTTGCCGCCGCATCTGGTCGATGCCGTGCTGGCGATCGAGGACCGCCGCTTCTACGGCCATTTCGGCATCGACCCACTGGGTCTGGCGCGTGCCGTCTACGTCAACTGGCGCTCCGGCCGGGCGGTGCAGGGCGGGTCGACCATCACCCAGCAGCTGGCCAAGAACCTGTTCCTGACGCCGGAGAAGTCGCTGAAGCGCAAGATCCAGGAGGCGATGCTGGCGCTGTGGCTGGAGAGCCGCTTCACCAAGGACCAGATCCTCACCGCCTACCTGAATCGGGTCTATCTCGGCGCCGGCACCTTCGGGGTGGACGCCGCCGCCCGCACCTATTTCGGCAAGCCGGCGACCGAGGTCGACGTTCGCGAATCGGCGGTCCTGGCCGGCCTGCTTAAGGCGCCGTCCCGCTACGCCCCCAGTTCCAACCCCGACGAGTCGGCGGAACGGGCGCGGGTGGTGATGGCGGCGATGCTGGACGCCGGCTACCTCACCCAGGCGCAATATGAGGCGGCGCGCGCCGCCAAGCCCTCGCCCAAGCGAAAGCCGGGCGGCGACGGCCGCTATTTCGCGGACTGGGTGACCGATCTGGTGTCGGGCTTCGCCGGTCCCGACCATGGCGACGTGATCGTTCGCACCACGCTGGACCTGAAGATGCAGCGCGCCGCCGAACAGCGGATGGAGGCCCTGCTCGCCGGCCCCGGTGCCGCCGCCAATGTCCGCCAGGGCGCGCTGGTCGCCATGAGCCCCGACGGCGCGGTGCGCGCGCTGGTCGGCGGCCGCGATTACGACAGCAGCGAATTCAACCGCGCCACCCAGGCGATGCGCCAGCCGGGCTCCGCCTTCAAGCCCTTCGTCTATCTGGCGGCGCTGGAGGCCGGCTGGTCGCCCGACAGCGCGATCGAGGATGCGCCGGTCCAGCTCGGCACCTGGAGCCCCGGCAACTATGACGGCAAGTATCGCGGCACCGTCACGCTGGCCGCGGCGCTGGCCCATTCGTCCAACACGGCGACGGCGCGGCTGATCGACCGGGTCGGCACCGACCGGGTGCGGCGCATCGCGTCGAACCTCGGCATCGCCTCGCCGCTGACCCGCGACCTGTCGCTGGCGCTCGGCACCAGCGAGGTGACGCCGCTGGAACTGGTGCGCGCCTATGCCGGCATCGCCAATCGCGGCGCCCCGGTCTGGGCCTACGCCATCACCGAGATCAAGAGCCGCGACGGCATCGTGCTGTACCGGCGCCAGGGCGGCGGCGGCGGGGCGGTGGTCGATCCCGCCCATGCGGTGCAGCTGACCCAGATGATGGGCGGCGTGCTGGATTACGGCACCGGCCGCAGCGCCCGGCTGAACCGCCCGGCGGCGGCCAAGTCCGGCACCACCCAGGACTATCACGACGCCTGGTTCGTCGGCTTCACCGCCGATCTGGTCGCCGGGGTGTGGCTGGGCAACGACAACAACGACGCGATGAAGAAGGTCACCGGCGGCAGCCTGCCGGCCAAGCTGTGGCGCGACTTCATGATGGACGCCCACGCCGGCAAGCCCGCCCGACCGCTCCCCGGCCTGGACGGCGCCCCCGCCTGGAGCCCGCCGCCCGGTGCGGTGCCGCAGGGCGGCGTCCCGGTCGCCTCCGCCGAGCCGAGGTCGGGCGGCATCGGCTCCCTGATCGAAAAGATCGCCGGCACCCCCGCCACCGCGCCGCGGGTGCAGTACGACTACAGCAACAGCGGGGTGCGGTAGGGGAGCTGGCTGCGGTTGCCCCCTCCCTAACCCTCCCCCTCTTCGAGGTGGAGGGGACTGCCGCCGCTTCGCACAAGGCACCCTCTCCCGCGATCGGATCGGCCTTCGGCCGACCGAGGGGGGAGGGATGGGGAGGGGGCAACCGCAGCCGGCGCCCTACCCCCAGGTTCCCCCCACCGCCCCGACGCTGCTATACCTCCCCCGAATTTCCCCCACAGCGGACGAGACATGAAGGCGGAAGAAAGAGCGGGCGGAGCGGAATTGCTGGTGGAGGCCGCGCCTCCGCCCATCCGAGACGCCACCAATCCGCCCCTGCGCCCCCGTCCCCGCGACTCCCTCAACCCCCTGCTGACCGTCGCCGCCCCGGTGCTGGCGCTGGCCGGGAGCTTGCGCGACCGTGCTCTTGCCGACTCCCCGCGCTCTGCCGCCGCCGCGGCGCTGGAGCGGTTCGACCGCGAAGCCGCCCTCGCCGGCCTCGACCCGGACGACATCGCCGCCGCCCGTGTCGCGCTGGCCGCCACGCTGGACGATGTCGCCCGCGCCGCCGGCCATGGCGGAGCCTCGGTCGCGGAGCCCGGTGCCGGGGTGCGCTTCTTCGACCTGCTCGACGGCATGCTGGGCGACCCGCGCCGTCACCGCCACGCGCTGGAGCTGTTCTACGCCTGCCTGTCCCTGGGCTTCGAGGGGCGGTTCCGCGACAAGCCCGGCGGCGCCCATGACCTCGCCCGCCTGCGCGACGAGCTGTACCGCATCCTGCGCCGCGCCCGCGGCGACGTGGCGGCGGATCTGTCGCCGGCCTGGGCCGGGGTGGCGGAGCCGTTCCGCCCACTGGGCATCACCCTGGGCGCTGCCTTGCCCGGCTGGATCCTGTGGGCGGCGGTGGCGCTGGGCCTGTCCGGCCTCTATGTCCATCTCGCCGGCGCCCTCGACCGGCAGGCGGAGCCGGTGGCGGCACGCATCGAAGCATTGCTGCCCGACCGCCCGATCGAGATCGCGCGGATGGTTCCGCCGCCGCCGCCCACCGCCGGTCCCGCCCTGATCGCCCGCATCACCGGCCAGCTCGCCCCGGAAATCCGCATCGGCGCCGTCGAGGTCCTGGCGGGGGAGGACGGCGCCCTGGTGATCCGCATCCCCGCGGCGGCGATGTTCGCCACCGGCAGCGAGGCGGTGAAGGCCCGCCACCGCGCCATCGTGGAACGGGTGGGCCAGACCCTGGCGGCGGAGCCCGGCAGCGTCCTGGTGGTCGCCCACACCGACGACCAGACCCCGGCCACAGGCCGGCTGCCCACCGCCCGGACCCTGACCGAGGCCCGCGCCGACGCCGTGCGCAAGCTGCTTGAGCGCAGCATCGCCCCCACCCGCCTGTCGGCCGAGGGCCATGGCGACCAGGAGCCCGTCGCCCTGAACGACACGCCCGCCGGTCGCGACGCCAACCGGCGGATCGACATCCGCCTCTATCCGCAATAGGGCGCCCGCCATGGCCGATCCCCGTCCCGCAAAGGCAGGCGCCAAACCGCCCAAGCGCCGCCGCAAGCCAGCCGCCGTTCCGTCGCCGCACCGCTCCGCCCGCACCCGCTGGGCGCTGTCGCTGACCGGCGTGCTGGCGCTGGGGCTGGCCGGCTGGCTGCTGCTGCCGCGGCTGGCCGCGGCGCTGGCTCCCCATCTGCTGCCGACCGTCCAGGCCGACTGGAGCGTCCGGCTGCTGCCGCTCGTCCTGGCGCTGGCCGGCTGGGTGGCGGTCAACCGCCGCATCGATGCCCGCGAGCGCGCCGCCAACGCCCGCCTGCTGCAAGCGCTGGCCGCCACCCGCGACCCGGAGTTGAAGGCCTCGCTGGAAGAGATCGCCACGGTCCGCAAGCGGATGGACGCGGTGCTGGCGCGGCTGCGCAAGCGGCGCGGCGGCCGCTATCTCTACCAGCTGCCCTGGTATCTGGTGATCGGCGCTCCCGGTTCGGGCAAGACCACGGCGCTGACGAATGCCGGGCTGGGCGCCACCGCGGCGGACGATGGCGTGGCGGCGTCGCTGGCGGGGCCGCTGGCGGGGCTGGCCGGCACACGCAACTGCGACTGGTGGTTTACCGACCGCGCCGTTCTGATCGACACCGCCGGCCGCTACACCACCCAGGACAGCCGGCGCGCGGTGGACGGGCGGGTGTGGTCCGGCCTGCTCGACCTGCTGAAGGAGCATCGGCCGCTCCAGCCCGCCAACGGCGTCCTGCTGACGCTGAGCCTGCCGGACCTCGCCGCCTGGGACGAGGCGGAGCGGCGCAACCACGCCATCCTGATCCGCCAGCGCCTGAACGAGTTGCGCGTGCAGCTGGGCTTGCGGCTGCCGGTCTATCTGCTGCTGACCAAGGCCGACCTGCTGGACGGCTTCACCACCTTCTTCGATCCGCTGGACCGCGAGGCGCGTTCCCAAGTCTGGGGACTGACGCTGCCGGCGGACGAGCCGGACCCCGCATCAGCCGCCGGACCGTTGCCGGTGTTCCACGATCTCTATGCCGGGCTGGTGCGGCGGCTGGACGAACGGCTGCTCGACCGGCTGCACCAGGAACCGGACCTCCGCCGCCGCGGCGACGCCTTTGCCCTGCCGTTGCGCGTGGCGGAGCTGGAACCGGCGCTGGCCGACATCGTCGACACCGTCTTCGGCTCCGAACATGGGGAGGAGACACCCCGTCTGCGCGGCCTCTACCTGACCAGCGCCACCCAGACCGGCGGCGCGCTCGCCCTGCTGGAGCCCGATCCGGCCGCCGGCGCCTCCACCTATTTCCTCGACCGCCTGCTGCCCGACGTGGTCTTCCCCGAGGCCAACCTCGCCCGGATCGACCGGGCGGTGGAGCGCGCCCGCCGCCGCCGGAGCGCGCTGTCCGCCGCCGCCGCGCTGATGCTCGGCCTTCTGGTCGGCGGCTGGTGGCTGGTCAGCGCCCGCGGCAACGCCGCCCTGCTGGAGCGCGCCGATGCCGGGGCCGCGGCGGTGGAGGCGGCGCTGCGCCCGCTCGACACGCCGCCGCGCTTCCTGATCCGCGTCGACGACGCCGACCCGGCGGCGATCCTGCCGGCGCTGGACGCCCTGCGCGCCCTGCCGCTGGCCTTCGACGCGGCGCACGGCTGGGCCGAGCCCGCGCTGGCCGGCGGCCTGTATCAGGGCGGGCGCATCGCCGGCCCGGCGCAGGAGGTCTACCGCCGCGCCCTGCGCACCCAATTCCTCGCCCGCATCGCCCTGCGGCTGGAGGAGCGGCTGCGCGCCGACTGGGCCTTGCCCGACCAGCTGCGCCGGACCCTGCGCATCTACCGCATGGTCGGCGGGGCGGAGCCGATGGATGCCGGCGCGCTGGCGGAATGGGTGGCGCTGGACTGGCAGCGCACGCTGCCCGGCCCGGCCAACGAGGCACGCCGCCGCGCGCTGGGCGACCATCTGGCCGCCCTGTTCGCCGTCGGCTTCGCCCCCGTCCCGCCCGACGAGGCGCTGGTCGCCCGTGTCGAGGAGGTGCTGGCCCAATCCGCTTCCCATCCGATAGCCCCGCCCATGGTCCAGCCCACGCCTCAAAACGATCGGGCCGCGCCGCCATGATGGGATCGTTCGGCACGCCGCGCGGCGCCGATCCGGTGATGGGCTTCCACGGCAAGGTTCCGGCGCGCGGCGATTTCGTCGGCCACGGCCTGCCGGCGGCGGTTCTCGGCCCCTGGGACCGCTGGCTGTCGGCCGCCTTGGGCGAGGCCGGGCGGCGGCTGGGCGGCGAGTGGGACCCGCTGTTCGCTCAAGGTCCGGTCTGGCGCTTCGCCCTATCCGCCGGCCTGTGCGGCGCCGCCCCGCTGGTGGGGGTGTGGATGCCCAGCGCCGACCGGGTCGGCCGCCCTTATCCTTTCACCATCGCCGCCGGCCTGCCCGCCGGCTTCGATATCGCCGACGCCCCCGCCGCCTGTGCCGCGTGGCTGTCCCGTGCCGAAGCGCTGGCGGCGGACGCCTGCCGCGCCGGTGCCGACGTGGAGGGGCTGCCGGCCCGCCTCGCCATCCTCGGCCGTCCGGAGCCGGAGCGCGTCAGCCCCGCCACCCGCGCCCTGCTGAACCGGCTGTCCGGACCTCTGGGTGAGGATGCCAGCCTGTGGTGGACCCGCGGCGCCGGCCGCGTCGCCCCGTCGCTGCTGTCCTGTTCCGGCCTCCCCGCCGGCCCGCGCCTGACCGCCTTCCTCGACGGCGCCTGGGACCGCTGGGGCTGGGAGAATGCCGGCGAGGGGTAGGGGGAGTGTGCATCCCGGGTCCAACGCCCCGGATCGAAAGGCTGTAGCGGAGCGGCAATTCCCGGTATGGTGCGGCGATCTTTTCGTGTTTCCGCCGTCCCCTGGAGCCGCAGCGATGACCGACACCCCCGCCCCGACCCTGATCGAAGCGGCCAAGCGTTTCCGCAGCAACGATCTGGCGGGGGCGGAGGAGGTCTGCCGGGCGATCCTGGCGACGGATCCGCACAATGCCCAGGCGCTGCATCTGCTGGGGCTGGTCGCCGCCCACACCGACCATCCCGACTATGCGCTGACCCTGTTCGCCCAGGCCATCGCGGAGAACGGCAACGACCCGTCCTTCCACAACAGCCGCGGCAGCCTGCTCTTCCAGCAGGGCCGTGCGGCGGAGGCGGAGGAGTCCTTCCGCGCCGGCCTCGCCATCAACACGCGCCTGCCGGAACTGCACGGCAATCTCGGCAACGCCCTGAAGGTGCAGACGAGGCTGGAAGAGGCGGCGGACTGCTTCCGCACCGCGCTGGACCTCCGGCCCGAGTCGCCGGAGATGCACCATTTCCTCGCCGCCACCCTGCGCGAGCTGGGCGAGCTGGAGGAGGCGGAGCAGCATTTCCGCATCGCGCTGGAGCAGGCCCCCGACTATCTCGACGTCCACTACAGCCTGGCCGAACTGCTCTCCACCCGCGGCCGGCTGGCGGAGGCGGAAGCGGAGTTCCGCGTCGTGCTGGCCGCCGCCCCGCGCTTCGTCCCGGCCCAGGTCGGGCTCGCCCATGTTCTGCAGAGCCTGGACCGCGCGGCGGAAGCCATCGAGGTGATCGAGGCGGCGCGCGAGCAGGCGCCCGACCACCCGATGGTGAAGTTCACCCGCCGGCTGATCTATTCCAACGCGGTGCCCGGCTGGCACCTGCCGATGATCAACGATTTCGAGCGCAACGAGGCCTACAAGCAGTCGCTGGAACGGGCGGTGAAGCCCGGTCAGCTGGTGCTGGAGATCGGCACCGGCTCCGGCATCGTCGCCATGATGGCGGCGCGCGCAGGCGCGAAGAAGGTGGTGACCTGCGAGGTCAACCCGATCCTGGCCCGCGTCGCCAAGGAAACGGTGGCGCGCAACGGCTATGCCGACCGCATCGACGTGGTGCCGCGCCTGTCCACCCAGCTGACGGTGGGGGAGGGCGGCGACCTGCCGGAGAAGGCCGACGTCTTCGTGTCGGAGCTGATCAACATCGGCATGCTGGCCCCGCGCATGCTGTCGGTGCTGCAGCATGCCCGCACCCATCTGGTGAAGCCGGGCGGCGCCATCATCCCGCGCGCCTCCACCGTCTACGCTGTGCTGGTGGAGACGCCGGAACTGGCCCGCATCAACCCGGTGGAGACCATCGACGGCTTCGACATGGGCAGCTTCGACGTCTTCCGCTCCCCCGGCTACCAGCAGATCGACCTCGGCGCCGACGCCCATACGCCGCTGTCCAAGCCCTTCACCGCGCTGGATTTCGACTTCACCCGCAACATGCCGGAGGAGGGCGAGCGGGTGATCGACGTGACCATCGTCACCGCCGGCACCTGTCACGGCGTCGCCTTCTGGTTCGACCTCTTCATGGACGACGAGGTGGTCTACAAGTCGGAAAGCCGCGCCCGCACCAACCACTGGAAGCAGGCGATGACCTTCCTGGAAAAGCCGATCGCCCTGTCGGCCGGCGACCGCCTGCGCATCGTCGCCCGCTACGACAACAACCAGATCTCCTTCGGGATCGACGGGTTGATGGGGGGTGAGGGCGTTTGAGCGAGATCGCCCCCTCCAGACGCGCCATCGCGTCCTGGTGTCTCTACGACTGGGCGAACTCCGCCTACAACACCATCATCACCACCTTCGTCTTCTCGGTCTATTTCGCCCGCGGCGTGGTCGGCGACCCGGTGGAGGGAACCGCGCGCTGGGGTGCCGCCATGACCGCGGCGGGCGTCGCCATAGCGCTGCTCAGCCCGGTCCTGGGCGCCATCGCCGACCGGGCGGGGCGGCGCAAGCCCTGGATGGCGCTGTTCACAGGGCTGACCGTGGCCTTCACCGTGGCGCTCTGGTGGGTCAGGCCCGATCCGGCCGATGCCGCCTTCGCGCTCATCTGCGTGGTGATCGCCACGGTGTCGTTCGAACTGGCGAACGTCTTCTACAACGCCACCCTGCCGGGGCTGGTGCCGCCGCGGCTGCTGGGCCGGGTGTCGGGCTGGGGTTGGGGCATCGGTTATTTCGGCGGGCTGACCTGCCTCGTCCTGGCGCTGGTCGGCTTCGTCCAGGCGCCGGCCCCGCTGTTCGGTCTCTTCGGACTGCAATGGGCGGATTGGGGTGAGCAGGCCAATATCCGCGCCACAGCGCTGTTGGCCGCGGTGTGGTACGGCGTCTTCGCTCTGCCTTATTTCCTATGGGTGCCGGACGAACCCTCCACCGGGCAGGGCCTATTGCGTGCGGCACGGGAGGGGGTGGCGACGCTGGTCGCCACGTTGCGCGAGGCCCGGCGCTACCGCCAGGTGATGCGCTTCCTGATCGCCAGCGCCTTCTATCGCGACGGCATCAACACCATCACCGCCTTCGGTGGCATCTACGCCGCCGGCACCTTCGGCATGAGTTTCGAGGAGATCCTGGTCTTCGCCATCGTGCTGAACGTGGTGGCGGGGGCGGGAGCCATCGGCTTCGCCTGGATGGACGACCGGGCGGGGGCCAAGCGGGTGATCCTGATCGCGCTGGCCGGCATGTCGTTCTGCAGCGTGCCGCTGCTGCTGGCGACGGACCGGCTGTGGTTCTGGGTCTTCGCGCTGGGTCTGGGACTGTTCTTCGGACCGGCCCAGGCGGCCGGGCGGTCGATGATGGCGCGGCTGGCCCCGCCGGGCATGGCGGGCGAGATGTTCGGGCTCTACAGCCTGACCGGACGCTTCGCCGGCTTCTTCGGACCGCTGCTGTTCGGGCTGGCGACCCAGGCCTTCGCCAGCCAGCGCGTCGGCATGGCGACGGTTCTCGCTTTCTTCGTGATCGGATTCGGGCTTATGCTGGCGGTTCGCGAACCGGCCCGTTAAAAAGGCCGCGTCAAAGCGCCGCACATGAGATCATTCGAGGGCAGAGCTGTTACCTTCGTTTTTGCTGCGACGCACAAAAGTCGAAGCCGAGGGGTACGGACCATGCTGCACATCAACGATATCGAAGCCTTCGCCCGCATCAACGAGGCGCTCAACGACGACGCCGGCACCGGGCAGGCCGATCATGCCGGCCACGACACCGCCGGCCCGGCCCATCCCGCGCTGGTGATGGCGATGCTGGCGACCGGCCGCCTTCCGCTGTCCGCCGTTTCCAATTCAGCCGTTTCCAAATCGGCCGACCCGCTGTCGCCCTGGGGCAAGATGCCCCGCCGCTCCTGACGGTCACAACAACGACAGCTGGTCCCCGGCGGCCGGCGGCACCCGGAAGCGGCTGCAGTCGAGCTTCCAGTTCCGATCGCCCAGCCCATGCTTCCGGCAGGCCAGCTTGAAGCGGTGGCGCAGGAGCTCGGCGTAGGGACCGGTACCCTTCATCCGCGTGCCGAAGCCGGAGCGGTACAGCGCGCCGTCGCGGCTCTGCCGCATCAGGCTCAGCACGCGGTCGGCGCGGTTGGGGACGTGGGTGCGCAACCACTCCTCGAACAGGGCGGCGATCTCCAGCGGCAGACGCAGCAGGATGTAGCTGGCCGCACTCGCCCCTGCGCCGGCCGCCGCTTCCAGGATCGCCTCCAACTCGTGGTCGTTCAGCGCCGGGATCATCGGGCTGGCGAGCACCGCCACCGGAACACCGGCTTCCGCCAGGGTGCGGATGGCCTCCAGCCGGCGCGGCGGGGTGCTGGCCCGCGGCTCCATCACGCGGGCGAGGTCGCGGTCCAGCGTGGTGACGGAGATCGCCACCGAGGCCAATCCGCTCGCCGCCATCGGCACCAGGATGTCGAGGTCGCGCAGGACCAGCGCCGATTTGGTGATGATGCTGACCGGCTGGTTGAAGTCGCGGCAGACCTCCAGCACACGCCGGGTGATGCCCTCCGTCCGCTCGACCGGCTGGTAGGCATCGGTGTTGGCGCCCAAGGCCAGCGGTTGGCACACATAGGATTTCGCCCGCAGCTCCTTCGCCAGCAGCTCCGCCGCGTTGCGCTTGGCGAACAGCTTCGTCTCGAAATCCAGCCCCGGCGACAGGTTCAGATAGGCATGGGTCGGCCGGGCGAAGCAGTAGATGCAGGCGTGCTCACAGCCCTGGTACGGGTTCACCGACTGGTCGAAGGCGACGTCGGGCGACTGGTTGCGGGCGATGATCGACTTGGCCGAGGCCGGGGAGACGGTGGTGCGCACCGGATCGGGCAGCGCCTCGTTCCCGCCCGACGCGTAGCCGGTCCAGCCGTCGTCGGTCAGGACGCGGGTCTCGCGCTCGAAGCGGCCGGTGGCATTGCTCACCGCACCCCGGCCCTTGATCGGCGGTCGCTTGATCTCATCCATGCCGGCAGCTTAGCCGCGGCCGATTAGAACGTAAAGCGAACAAAACGCTATCGGTGCTTGCTTCGGTGAACATACCCAGCAAACATAAAGATATCTTTATGCTTGCATGGTTCCGGAACCGCTGATACACCCTTCGCCAATTACAGCGGCAGGGCCGGGGATCCGGCGCGCCTGAATCTCCGCTGCCCGAACCGTCACCGCCCACCAGGAGTCATCCCTCATGGCCGCCGAATTCACGGACTACAAGGTCAAGGACATCAGCCTCGCGAGCTGGGGCCGCAAGGAGATCACCATCGCCGAGACCGAGATGCCGGGCCTGATGGCCCTGCGGTCCGAGTTCGGCGACGCCAAGCCGCTGGCCGGCGCCCGCATCGTCGGCTGCCTGCACATGACCATCCAGACCGCCGTGCTGATCGAGACGCTGACCGCGCTCGGCGCCACCGTGCGCTGGTCGTCCTGCAACATCTTCTCCACCCAGGACCAGGCCGCCGCCGCCATCGCCGCCGCCGGCATCCCGGTCTTCGCCTGGAAGGGCGAGACGGAGGAGGAGTTCTGGTGGTGCATCGAGCAGACCCTGCGCGGCCCCGATGGCTGGACCCCGAACATGATCCTGGACGATGGCGGCGACGTCACCCAGATCATGCACGACAAGTATCCGGAGATGCTGGACGGCGTCCGCGGCCTGTCGGAAGAGACCACCACCGGCGTGCATCGCCTGTATGAGATGATGAAGAAGGGCACGCTGAAGGTTCCGGCCATCAACGTGAACGACAGCGTCACCAAGTCGAAGTTCGACAACCTCTACGGCTGCCGCGAGTCGCTGGTCGACGGCATCAAGCGCGCCACCGACGTCATGGTCGCCGGCAAGGTCGCCGTGGTCGCCGGCTATGGCGACGTGGGCAAGGGCTCGGCCGCCAGCCTGCGCTCGCAGGGTGCCCGCGTTCTGGTGACGGAGATCGACCCGATCAACGCCCTGCAGGCCGCCATGGAAGGCTATCAGGTCGTGACGATGGAAGATGCCGCTCCGCAGGGCGACATCTTCGTCACGGCGACCGGCAACGTCGACGTCATCACGATCGACCACATGCGGGCCATGAAGGACCGCGCCATCGTCTGCAACATCGGCCACTTCGACAGCGAGATCCAGATCGACGCCCTGCGCAATCTGGTCTGGGAAGAGGTGAAGCCGCAGGTCGACGAGGTCGTGTTCCCCGACGGCAAGCGCCTGATCGTGCTGGCCCAGGGCCGTCTGGTCAATCTGGGCTGCGCCACCGGCCACCCCAGCTTCGTGATGAGCGCCAGCTTCACCAATCAGGTGCTGGCCCAGATCGAGCTGTGGACCAACGCCGCCAACTACGAGAACAAGGTCTACGTCCTGCCCAAGCACCTGGACGAGAAGGTCGCCCGCCTGCATCTGGAGAAGATCGGCGCCAAGCTGACCACCCTGACCGACAAGCAGGCCGCCTACATCAGCGTGCCGACCGCCGGCCCGTACAAGCCGGACCACTACCGCTACTAAGCGG
>NZ_DASPIS010000032.1:0-101670 GCF_035628975.1 Azospirillum sp.
GTGGCTCAATTCCTCGGTCGCGATGTCGATCAGCATGTCCTTGCGGCCCGGATCCTCGTCGGCGAGACCCTGGGTGAAGTAGCGCATGGCCGCGGCGAGTTCACCCTGCGGGCCGCCGAACTGCTCAAGCATCAGGCTGGCGAGCACAGGATTCGGCTCCGACACGCGCACCGTGTACATGAGCTTTTTGTTGTGCATGAACATGCGAGGGACTCCTCCTGGATCAATTGGCCCGCTTTGCAGGGGCCGCGGATCGGCGCGACCGGGACCGGACCGGATCGCTCCATGCCCTTAACCGCGGATCTTTAGAAGCGTTCCAGGAGAAATGCCTGTTTTGGAGTGCTATGACGGACGGATCCTAACTGAGGCTGTAATGACTGCCTTCCGTTCAGATTGCCCCATCGGTGCGCGAGGCGTCCACGCCGGCGCTCTGCCGGGTGGACGCCATCGGCCATCGTCGCTACGGACTTACTGTGCCTGGGCCCGGCAGGCTTCCAGCGCGGAAATCGCCTTGCGGGTATCGTCGAGGTAATAGGTATAGGCGTAATCGTCGCTCTTGCCGTCGATCTCCATGTAGAGTTCGCGGCCGTTCATCAGGGCATCGATCGCCTTGGAAGTGGCCGGGATACCGACGACAGCCGTCGTCTTGTCGATGGCGGCGCCCGGGACCTTGTCGCTCCACTTCTTGTCGACTGAGAGGGAGATGGTGAGGTCTTCCTTCTCCTTCAGCTTCCAGCTGGAGTCGCTGAAGATCAGCACCATTGCCTGGCCTTTGTTGGTATAAGCCAGGGCGATGGCGGCGGTGTCCTTGGAATCGGTCTTCCATTCCTGGCTGATGGCGCAGTCCTTGTCGATCTTGACGTCCCACACGCCGATCTTGGTCTGGGCATGGGCCGTGCCGATCGAGGCGAACGCCGCAACGCAAGCAGCCGCTGCAAAAATTCCGCGCATGTTTGGAGCCGTTTCCTGGAAAATTGTTCGTACCACCATGGTAGGTACTACAATCGGGGGAGGTCCAGGGTTTTCGGGGCCTTGCGCTGCGGAAACGAACGGGGCCACGGGCGGAGGAGTCCGGCCATGGCCCTGCTGTATTTCAGGCTGCAAGCGCGCGATGCGGCCGGCCGTTCAGATCTTCTTTTCCGGCTCCGCCTTCTCGCGCATCAGCACGAATTCCTCCGAGGTGGAGGGGTGAAGCGCGATGGTGCGATCGAAGTCGCGCTTGGTGGCGCCGCAGTTCAGCGCAATGGCCAGCGGCTGCATCATCTCCGGCGCATCCATGCCCATCATGTGGCAGCCGAGCACGCGCTGGCTCTCGCCGTCGACCACCAGCTTCATCAGCACCCGTTCGTCCCGGCCGGACAGGGTGTGCTTCATCGGGCGGAAGCCGGCCTTGTAGATGTCGACCTGCGCGTATTTGGCGCGGGCCTGCATCTCCGTCAGCCCGACGGTGCCGAGCGGCGGCAGCGAGAACACCGCGGTCGGCACGTTGTCGTAGCCGATGTGCATGGGATTGTCGTTGAACAGCGTCTCGGCCAGCGCACGTCCCTCGGCGATGGCGATGGGGGTCAGCGCCATACGGTCGGTGACGTCGCCGATGGCGTAGATATTGTCCACGGCGGTGCACGACCATTCGTCGACCGGGATCGCGCCGGCCTCGTTCAGGGTGATGCCGACCTCTTCCAGGCCGAGATTCTTCGTGTTCGGGCGTCGGCCGGTGGCGGCCATCACGAGGCCCGCCGAATGCTCGCGGCCCATATGGTCGGTCAGGGTATAGCCGCCCGCACCCTTTTCCAGCTTCACCGGCTTGCAGCGCGAGACGATGTTGATGCCGCGCTTGCGCATCTCCTGCGCCAGGGCGACGCGGATGTCGTCGTCGAATCCGTTCAGCAGATCGTCGCCGCGGATCATCAGCGTCACTTCGGAGCCTAGTCCGCGGAAGATGCTGGCGAATTCCACGGCGATGTAGCCGCCGCCGATGATCAGCACGGAATGGGGGAGCTTTTCGAGGTGAAGCGCCTCGTTGGAGGTCGCGGCATGCTCGATCCCCTCGATCGGCGGCAGCGACGGCCAGCCGCCGGTGGCGATCAGGATGTTGCGGGCGGTGTAGCGCTTGCCGTCGACCTCCACCGTATGGGGATCGACGATCCGGCCGAACCCTTCATACAGGGTCACGCCGGAATTCTTCAGCATGGTGATGTAGATGCCGTTCAGCCGGTCGATCTCGCGATCCTTGCGCGAGATCAGCGTTTCCCAGTCGAAGGCCGGCGTGTGGGAGCTCCAGCCATAGCCGCAGGAATCCTCGAAGCCGTCGCGGAACTGGGCGGCGTAGACCAGCAGCTTCTTCGGGACGCAGCCGCGGATCACGCAGGTACCGCCGACGCGGCTGCCTTCGCAGATCGCGACCTTCGCGCCGTAGGACGCGGCGCGCCGGCTTGCGGCGACGCCCCCGGACCCGGCCCCGATGGTGAACAGGTCGAAATCGTACTCGGCCACAGCCGTCTCCTTCCGCAACTTGACCCTTGAACCCCACGAACGAGTCCCGTGAACGGTCGCGGGCTTGCTGATGTGGTCGGGCAGGATATGGGGAGGCAAGGGGCGTTGGGAAGCGCGCCGTCAGCGCAGCAGCATATCCTGGATCAGCACTTGTCGAAGCTTAAGCGGCCGCATGGTCTTGTTGGCGACGTGGCGTAGCGCGTCCTTGACATAGACCGGCCCGTCGGCCCCCCGCAGTTCGGCCGGATCGACCTCCAGCAGGCGCCGGCTGATGGCGTCGGCGATGCGCGGCAGGTGGGGGGTGACCGTTTCCAGCGGCGTCGCCGGATCGAACTCCAGCACCGCGCGCAGCCGCAATTCCTGCAGGCGGCGGCCGTCGTTCAGGGTGAGGGTCAGGGTGGGCAAGGCGGCATAGACCGCAGGGGCGGGTGCCGCGTCGAACCGGGGAGCGGCGAAGGCGCCCTGGGCGGGGACCGGGCGGAGCAGCAGGGCACCGCCGACCCCGGCGCCGGCGAAGGCGAGCATCAGCCCGATCAGTGCCAGAACGATCCGGTTCCCCGTCCCTTCGAAGGAGGGCAGGGCGGGCGGAGCCGATTCGGCGGTCGCGGTCATCTTCGCCATTCCGTTCAGCCGCCCTGTTGAGATCGAAGCCTGTACGACGACTTTAAAAGCGCGGAAGTGGTAGGTCAAATAACGGTATTTGATCTGGTTTTTCTCTGAATGCGACAGGTGACGCAAGGCAACGACTGCAGCCTCTGTGCGGTGATTTTACGAGCATTCGATCTGTTTGCCGGAGATGTCGGCACCGGAAATCTCACCGGAAAATGCAATGCTGCCATCCGTTCCGGGTTGGCAGGATCGGAAGCCTCTTCCCCCGCCTGCCCGGGGCGTATAATGCTGGGATTCCAACACAACCGGCCGGCTGCCCTGTCCGGCGGCCGGGCCATCCAGAACGAAGCATCGCAAAGCCATGCGCGGACACAGGCGCGGACAGGGGCGGAAGGCGAGGGTTACCGGTATGAGCAGCACCGACAACCGATCAGTTGGCGGCCGGGCAGCGGGAAGCGGGATGGCCGGCAAAGGGCCGACCGCCCTCAACCCGTCCTCCGCCCAGGTTCCCGACTGGACGGACACCTATTTCCGCCGCACCAAGGAAGCGGTGGGCAAGTTCGGCGACAAGACCGTCACCTACGCCATCTTCATGCGGCGCCCGGTGGTCTGCGCCCCGCGTCTGGCGGTGGAATGGCTGGAGGCGGTGGGGCGCGAGCGCAATACGACGTTCCAGATCGAGCTGAACTACCCCGAAGGCAAATGGGTCGGCGCCGGCGAGCCGATCATGTACGTCACCGGCTCCTTCTACCATCTGGTCGATTGCGAGACGATCATCCTGCAGAAGCTGGGTCCCGCCAGCGTCGCGGCCTACAACGCCTTCACCATGTGCGCCGACCTGCCGAAGGTCGCCTTCCTCGCCATGGACGCCCGGCATTGCGCCGGAACGGAGATGGCGGAGATGATGGCCTATGCCGCCTCCGTCGGGTCGGACCGGGCCAAGCGCAAGGTCGGCGCGAAGGGCTTCATCGGCAACGCCACCGACGCCACCGCCCCCTATTTCGGGCAGGAGAAGGGCATGGGCACCATGCCGCATGCCCTGATCGGCTATGCCGGATCGACCGTGCGCGCGGCGGAGATGTTCCACGAGACCTTCCCCGATCTCTCGTTGACCGTGCTGGTCGATTATTTCGGCCGCGAGATCACCGACGGGCTGGAGGTCTGCCGCCGATTCCCGCAGCTGGCCGCCCAGGGCAAGCTGGCGCTGCGGCTCGACACCTCCGGCGGGCGTTTCGTCGAGGGGCTGGATCCCCCCGGCTCCTATGCCGTGCTGGAGCGTCATGCGCCGCACGCTATCCGCGGCTATCGCGACGAGACCCAGCTGCGCTACCTGATCGGCACCGGCGTGTCTGCCGCGGCGATCCATTACGTGCGCGAACGGCTGGACGAGGCCGGATTCCCGGCGGTGAAGATCGTCGCCAGCAGCGGCTTCGGCCCGGCCAAGTGCCGCCTGATGGCGGAGGCCAACGCGCCGGTGGACGTGATCGGCACCGGCAGCTATCTGCCCGAACGCTGGACCGAGACCTACGCGACCGCCGACATCATCGAGTATGACGGCGAACGCCGCGTGAAAGTCGGCCGCGAGTTCCTGTTCCGGCGGTAACGTTCTGCCTCACGCCCTGGATCCCCTCTCCCCCCGGGGAGAGGGTCAGGGTGAGGGGGATCCGCTTCGTGGCTATCTTCGGCTGCGCCGAACCCCCTCATCCCGACCTTCTCCCCTCTTTCGGCGGACCGAATGTCCGCCTGTCGCGTCAGCGCAAACGAAGTTTGCGCGTGAGCAGGGGGGAGAAGGAGTAAGGCGCACGTCACCCCAAACGCTTCGCGATCAGCGGCCCGCGTACCGGCGCCGTGTCGGCCACCGTGAGCGACGCGCGCAGGCGGCGTTCGGCTTCGTCGGCCTGCGCCTCCGTGCGGGCGTGCAGGATCGCCAGCGGGCGCTCGCCCGGACCCACCGCGTCGCCAAGCCCGGCCACCTCGTCGAAACCGACGGCGAAGTCGATGGCGTCGGTCGTCTTGGTTCGGCCGCCGCCCAGCGCCACCACCGCCATTCCGACCCCGCGGGTGTCGATGGCGCCGACGAAGCCGCTGCGTTCGGCAGAGACCGGGCGGACGATGGGCGCGCGCTCCAGATGCCGGTCCGGCTGCTCCAGCAAATCGGCCGGTCCGCCGAGCGCCGCCACCATGCGGGCGAACCGCTCCGCCGCCTCGCCGCCGGCGATGGAGCGGTCGGCCATGGCGCGTCCGGCCGCGGCGTCCGGGGCAAGCCCGGCGAGCGCCAGCAGTTCCGCCGCCAGCGCCGCCGTCACCTCGTAAAGCCGCGGTTCGGCTGGCTCGCCGCGCAGGATGGCGAGGCATTCGCGCATCTCCAGCGCATTGCCGGCGCTGCGGCCCAGCACCTCGTTCATGTCGGTCAGCAGGGCGACCGCCGGCAGGCCGGCGCCCTTGGAGACGGTGACGATGCTATCCGCCAGCGCCTCGGCATCTTCGAACCGCTGCATGAAGGCGCCGGTGCCGAACTTCACGTCCATCACCAGCGCGTCGAGCCCGGCGGCGAGCTTCTTCGACAGGATCGACGCGGTGATGAGGTCGAGCGATTCGACGGTCGCCGTCACGTCGCGGATGGCGTAGAGCCGCTTGTCGGCCGGGGCGATGTCGTCGGTGGCGCCAATCACCGCGCAGCCGACCTCCTTCACCACCCGGCGCAGCAACTCGTTGTCGGGCTTGGCGCGATACCCGGGGATGCTCTCGAACTTGTCGAGCGTGCCGCCGGTGTGGCCCAGCCCGCGCCCCGACACCATCGGCACGAAGCCGCCGCAAGCGGCCAGCATTGGCGCCAGGATCAGGCTGACCTTGTCCCCGACGCCGCCGGTGGAATGCTTGTCGATCACCGGGCCGGGCAGGCCCAGCGACCGCCATTCCATCACCGTGCCCGAATCGCGCATGGCGCGGGTCAGCGCCACCCGCTCGTCCAGGCTCATGCCGCGGAAGAAGACGGCCATGGCAAAGGCCGCGGCCTGGGATTCCGACACGCGGCCGTCGGTGATGCCGCGGACGAAGTCCTGGATGGTGGCGGCGTCCAACGGCTGGCCGTCGCGCTTGGCGCGGACGATCTCCTGCGGAAGCATGCCTCAGTACCCTCCCGCCGGGGCCGCTTCGCGCTCGCCCTCGCGTTGCCCATGCCCGGCAGCCTCCAGCAGCGCGTCGAGCAGGCTGGAGGCGCCGAAGCGGAAGGTCTGCGGCGTCGCCCATCCCTCGCCCAGGATGTGATCGGCCAGCGCCAGATAGCGCGCCGCCTCCGCCGCGTCGCGGATGCCGCCGGAGGCCTTGAAGCCGACCGTCTTGCCCGATTCATAGATGCTGTCGAGCATCACAGCCGCCGCCGGCAGTGTGGCGGCCGGCTGGGTCTTGCCGGTGGAGGTCTTGAGGAAATCGGCACCGGCGGCGATGGCGTCGCGCGCCGCCCAGGCCAGCAGGTCGGCGTCGGGGAAGGCGCCCGACTCCAGGATAACCTTCATCAGAGCCTTGTCGGCGCAGGCCTCGCGGCAGGCTTTCACGACGTTCATCGGCTGGGTGCGGGCGCCGTCGATGAAGGCCTTATAAGGCAGCACCACGTCGATCTCGTCCGCCCCGTCGGCGATGGCGCGCCGGGTTTCCGCCGCGACGGCGGAGGCGTCGGCCTCGCCGGTGGGGAAATTCACCACGGTGGCGACCTTCACCAGCGTGCCGTCAAGCGCCTTGCGGGCGGTGGGCACGAAGCGCGCCCAGACGCAGACCGCGGCGACCGGTCCCACGGGCGTGACGGCGCGGGCGCAGAGAGCCTCCACCACGCGGTCGGTGTCGTCGCCGTTCAGGCTGGTGAGGTCGAGCATGCCCACGGCCCGGCGCGCCAGATCGGCGTCGGACGGGGCGTTGGCGCTGGCGTCGAGCGCGCTTTGCAGGTCGGCAGACAGTTTCATGACCGGGACCCGTCCTTTTCGTGCATGCGTTCGAGGAAACCGACCAGTAGGCGCTCCAGGTCGGCGGCTGCCGCCGATGCGGCGGTCAGGGTCTGGTGATGGTCGACCGGCCCGTCGCCGAGCCCGACGCCCAGATTGGTGACGACGGCGCAGCCGACGACCCGCAGGCCGCAATGGCGCGCGATGATGCATTCCGGGACGGTGGACATGCCGACCGCGTCGGCGCCCAGCAGCTTCATCATCCGCACCTCGGCCGGCGTCTCGAAGGACGGACCGGGATAGGCGGCATAAACGCCTTCCGCCAGATCGATGGCGAGGCCGGCGGCGACATCCTTCAGCAGGCTGCGAAGCTCCGGGTTCCAGGCGTCGGTCATGCTGGGAAAACGATCGCCGAAGGCCTCGTCGTTCGGACCGGTCAGCGGGTTGGCGCCCAGCAGGTTCAGGTGGTCGCTGATCGCCATCAGCCGGCCCGGCCCGACCTCCAGCCGCAGGGAGCCGACGGCGGCGGTCAGAACCAGCGTGTCGCAGCCGGCCAGCTTCAGCGCCCGCACCGCGGTCTTCAGCGCGTCGAAGCCGTTGCCTTCATAGGCGTGGACACGGCCCTGCATGCAGGCGACCTCGACCCCGCCGAGTTGCCCCACCACCAGCCGCCCGGCATGGCCCGACACGCTGGGAATGGGAAAGCCGGCGATGTCGGTATAGGGGATGGCGACCCCATCGGCGATGCGGTCGGCGATCCCGCCAAGGCCGGAGCCCAGCACGATGCCGACCCGCGGCCGATGGCCGAAGGCACGGTGAAGGATGTCCGCGGCGGCGCGGGCTGCGGTCATGTCGGGAAACTCCGCTCAGAAGGCTAAATTGGTTGGGCCGAAGGATTCCGGCAACAGGGTCTCCAGCGGAAAGCTCCGCCGCAGGCCGGCCGGGTCGCAAATGTGGATCGGCGTTTCCGGCGTCGCGAATTCGCGGATGCGCTGGCGGCAGCCGCCGCAGGGGGTGCAGATATCCTCCGCCCCCGCCTCGCCGCCCATCACGACGATGGCGCGGATGCGGCGGTCGCCCGCCGTGACCATGGCGCCGATGGCGCTGGATTCCGCGCATTGTCCCTGCGGATAGGCCGCGTTCTCCACATTGCAGCCGGCGAAGATGCGCCCCGATTCGCCGAGGATCGCCGCACCCACCTTGAACTTGGAGTAGGGTGCGTGGGCGTTCTCGCGCGCGGCGCGGGCCGCTTCGATCAGGCGTGCCAGCTCGGGCGTGTCGGTCATGGCCTCAGCGCTCCTTGACATAGGGGATGCCGCTCGCCTTCGGGGCGATGGCCTTGCCGACGAAGCCGGCCAGCAGCAGCACGGTCAGCACATAGGGCAGCATCTGGATGAACTGCACCGGAATGACGCCGATCACCGGAAGGACGACGCCCTGCAGGCGCACCTGGACCGCGTCGGTGAAGGCGAACAGCAGGCAGGCGAACAGCGTCGGCCCCGGCCGCCATTTGCCGAAGATCAGCGCCGCCAGCGCCAGATAGCCCTTGCCGGCGGTCATGTCGCGGACGAATCCGGCACCATGGCCGGTGGACAGGTAGGAGCCCGCCATCCCCGTCAGCACGCCGGTGACGATCAGCGCCTGATAGCGCAGCTTCGCCACCGACAGGCCGGCGGTGTCGACCGCCGCCGGATTCTCGCCCACCGCCCGCAGCCGCAGCCCGAAGCGGGAGCGGTAGAGCACCCAATGGGTGGCGATCACGAGGACCAGCGTCACCCAGATCAGGATGTTGTTGCCGTTGAACAGTTCGCGGTAGATCGGCCCCAGAACGGGCACGCCGGCCAGCGCGTCGGCCCCCGGCAACTCCACCGCGGGAATGCGCGCCTGGTTAGGCAGCAGCGGGGTCTGGCCGCCCTGCTGGAACCAGGCATAGGCCAGCGTCGGCGCCAGCCCGGCGACCAGGATGTTGATCGCCATGCCCGACACCACCTGATTGCCGTTGTGGGTGATGCAGGCGAAGCCATGGACCATCGCCAGCGCCACGCCCGCGGCGATGCCCGCCAGCAGCCCGAGCCAGGGGTTGAGGGTGGCCGCGGCGACCGCGGCGGAGAAGAAGGCGCCGGCCAGCATCTTGCCTTCCAGCCCGATGTCGACCACGCCGGCCCGCTCGCAATACATCCCGGCGAAGGCGGCCAGCACCAGCGGCGTCGCCACCCGGATGGTGGCGCCCAGCAGCTGCAGCGCCAGAAGAAGCGCGTCTTCCATCGCTCAGCTCCTCCCCCCAGTGGCGATATCTGCGGCTGCGGCGGCACCGCGGCGGCGGAACAGCGCCTCCACCTGCGGCTTGAACAGGTTTTCCATCGCGCCGGCGAACAGGATGACCAGACCCTGGATGACCATCACCAGCTCGCGGTTGATCGTGGGGTATTCGAAGGACAGCTGGCCGCCGCCCTGCGCCAGAACCCCGAACAGCAAGGCTGCCAGAATGATCCCGACCGGGTGGTTGCGCCCCATCAGCGCCACGGCGATGCCGACGAAGCCGACGCCGCCGGTGAAGTTCAGGATCACCCGGTGCTGCACGCCCAGGATCTCGTTCACGCCGACGAAGCCGGCCAGCGCGCCGGAGATCAGCATGGCGATGATGATGTTGCGGGCCGGAGAGATGCCGGCATAGACCGCGGCCCGCTCATTGCGGCCGACGGTGCGCAGCTCGTAGCCCCAGCGGGTCCGGCGCAGGAACAGGTGGAACAGAACGCAGCAGGCCAGCGCCCACAGGAAGGACAGGTTCAGCGGCGAGGCCGGGATGGCGATGCCGAGCCAGCCCAGCGCCCGGTCCATCGACGGCAGCCAGACCCCGGGATCGAATTCGCGCGTTTCGGGCGACTGGCTGCCGGGGCGGATCAGCACGTCGACCAGCAGCCAGGTCATGATCGAGGCGGCGATGAAGTTGAACATGATCGTCGTGATGACGATGTGGCTGCCGCGCTTGGCCTGCAGCCAGGCCGGGATGAAGGCCCAGGCGGCGCCGAACAGGGCCGACGCCAGGATCGCCAGCACCGCCACCATCGGCCAGGGCCAGCCGGTCAGCGCCAGCGCCACCAGCCCGGCGCCGAGCCCGCCCAGATAGGCTTGCCCCTCGCCGCCGATGTTGAACAGTCCGCAATGGAAGGCAATCGCAACGGCCAGCCCGGTGAAGATGTAGCTGGTGGTGTAATATAGGGTGTAGCCGATGGCTTCCGGATATCCCAGAGCCTCCGTCAGCAGCAGCGACAGCACGTCCACCGGGTTCTCGCCGATCACCAGGATCACCAGCCCCGACAGCACGAAGGCCGCGACGAGGTTGAGAACCGGCAGCAGCGCATACCCGACCCAGCCCGGCACGGCGCCCGGCTGACCCTTCCCCGACCCGCTCAGCAGCACCGGCGTCTCCTGGATTGCCCCTGCCGGGGATTCTTAACCGGCAACCCCGCCGCTGACCAAGCATTTCGTCACGCGGAAAAGCCAAGGGGTGCGAGGACTTGGAAGCGTCACAAAAGTCTTGCCGCAGCGCAGCATTCTGGCATGCTTCTTATCCATATGAAAATTATGGTTATGGAGCATGCCCAATGCCGCTCGACCTGCCGCAGACCTTCCGCCATCACGTCTTCTGCTGCGCCCAGCAGCGTCCGCCCGGCCATCCGCGCGGCAGCTGTGCGGCCAAGGGCGCCCATCCGCTGTGGCAGCGGCTGGACCAGAAAATCCAGGGCAAGGGCCTGACGGATGTCGGCATGGCGATGACCGGGTGCCTCGGCTTCTGTTCCGCCGGGCCGCTGATGGTGGTGTATCCGAACGGCATCTGGTACCGGCCGGAGACGCCGGAGGACATCGACGAGATCGTCGAGTCGCATCTGGTCGGGGACACTCCGGTGGAGCGGTTGGTGATGGTGCTGACGCGGTGAGGGGTGGGCTGACGGTGCCCCCTCCCTACCCCTCCCCCGCCGTTGGCGGTGGAGGGAACTGCCGCCGCTTCGTATAAGGCACCCTCTCCCGCCAAAGGCGGGGGAGGGTTGGGGAGGGGGCATCCGCCGCCTGAACTCCGCCAAAACCCCACGCCTACCAGACCTGCGGTTGCGGCATTGGGACGCAGAGACGTTTGCCCATAATGTGGGCAGTCCCAGCCATTGCCGTTCCGAACCGATCCCATGACCGACGCCGAGACCGCCGACCTGCTGCCAGCCGAGGCCGATTCGGTCCCCTATGCCGTCGGCTGCTTTCTGGGTGCGATCCTGCTGTTCGCGGCGATGGACACGCTGATCAAGTTCCTGACCGCCGACTACCCGGTGCCGCAGCTGATGTTCGTGCGCTCGCTGGTCGCTTTCCTTCTTGTGGGCGGCTACACGCTGTGGCGTGGCGGCGGGATTGCGGCGATGCGGACGCGGCGGCCCTGGGGGCATGTCTGGCGCGCCTTCGCCGGGCTGATCTCCATGGGATGCTTCTTCTATGCGTTCCGCGAGCTGCCGCTGGCCGACGTCTATGTGCTGAGCTTCGCCGGGCCGCTGTTCATCACCGCGCTGTCCGCCCCGCTTCTGGGGGAGCCGGTGGGCTGGCGCCGCTGGGTTGCGGTGGTGGTTGGATTCGGCGGCGTGGTGGTGATGGCGCAGCCGTCGGCAGGGGCGCCGCTGGTGCCGGTTCTGGTCGGGCTGTGCGCCGCCCTGTTCTATGCGCTGGCGGCGCTCGCCGTGCGCGGCCTGTCGCGGACGGAGACCAGCGCGTCGATCGTGCTCTATCTGCTGCTGACGACGACGGTGGTCAGCGGCGCGCTGACGGTTCCCGTCTGGACGGCGCCGACCGCCTATGCGCTCGGTCTGATGGCGCTGGTCGGTGCAATCGGCGCCGGGGCGCAGGTGCTGCTGACCCAGGCCTTCCGCCGTGCGCCGCCGGCCGTGGTGGCGCCCTTCGAATATACCGGCATGGTCTGGGCCAGCCTGTTCGGCTGGATGGTGTTCGGCGACCTGCCGACCGCGCCGGTGCTGCTTGGCGCCATGGTCATCATCGGCAGCGGGCTCTATATCCTGCATCGTGAGACCATGGCGGAGCGCCGCCGGCTGGGTTCTTGACAGGACAGGCCCGGCGGCGACACTCTCGCCGCCTGTTCACGGCTGGGGTGCCCCTGCCTTCGTCAGATCGGCGGATGCGGGGGCTGAGACAACACCCATCGAACCTGATCCGGGTCATGCCGGCGAAGGGAGCCGACCGGAATCCGACGGAACTGCTGCAAATGCCCCGTCCCCTCCGCGTCGCTCCGCTCGCCGGCGCGTGTTGAGGAGTTTTCGGTCATGCGGCGTGTGCTTCCCCTTCTGATCGGTCTGCTGGCCGCATCCTCCTGCCTGTCGTCCGCCGCGCGGTCCGACGACACGCTGTCCTTTCCGGTGCTGGTGCCGCTGACCGGCTTCCTGTCGCTGGAGGGAACCAGCCAGCGCAACGGCGCGGTGCTGGCGCTGAAGCAGACCCCGGCCGGCGTCGCCATCGCATCGGAGGTCGTCGACACCGGCACCTCGCCCGAGGCGGCGGTGACGGCGCTGGAGCGGGCGGCCGGCAGCGGCATGGTCGGGGCGGTCGCCGCCAGCATGCTCGGCACCCAGATGCTGGCGATGCTGCCGCTGGCGCAGGAGTTGAAGCTGCCGCTGGTCACCGTGTCGGGCACCGCCTCGATCACCGAGCAAGGCAACCCCTGGGTCTTCCGCTTCTTCCCCGGCGACGCCGTGACCAAGGCTGCCCATGCCCGCTATGTGGTGGAGGAGTTGGGCAAGCGGCAGCCGGCCGTCATCTACCAGACCACCGCCTATGGGCAGAGCGGCAAGACGCATCTCGACGCCGCCTTCAAGGCGCTGGGTGTGACCCCGGTGTTCGAGGAGGGGGTGGACCCGGCGGCCAAGGACCTGCTGCCGGTGCTGACCAAGGCGCTGGCCGCGAAGCCCGACGTGCTGGTCCTGCACCTGCATTCCGGCCCGACCGCGCTGCTGTTGCGGCAGGCGGCGTCCAGCGGGGTGGCCGTGCCCATCGTCGCCGGCTCCGCCATGCATCAGCCGAGCACGGCGGCCCTGCTGGAACCGGCGGAGTTGAAGGGCGTTTGTGCCGAGACCGCGGCCTCGCCCATCTCCGGCGACACGCCGGAGGTCAAGGCCTTCACCGAGGCCTATCGCGCCGCCTTCGGCAAGGAGCCGGACGCCTTCGCGCTCGGCCAGTATGACGGCATGACCATGGTGCTGGAGGCGGTGAAGGCCGGCGCCCGCAGCCCCGACGCCATCCGCAAGGCTCTGTCGTCGGAGAGCTTCAAGGGTCTCGCCATGACCTACAAGTCCGACGGCAAGGGCAACATGGCCCATTCCGCCGTCATCGTCTGCTATGACGGGGCCAACCGCGTGCCGGTGCTGGTGAAGCGGTACGACAACCCCGCGCTTGCGGCGAAGTGAGCGGATGGCGGCGCTTCAACTGCTGGTCAACGGCGTGGCGCTGGGGGCGGCTTATGCGCTGGTGGCGCTGGGATTCGTGCTGGTGCTGAACGCCACCTCGGCGGTGAATTTCGCCCAGGGCGATCTTGTCATGGCCGGCGGGCTGCTGGCGGTGGCGCTGGCGCCGCTGATCCCGCTGCCGGGCATCGCCCTGCTGCCGGTGGTGTTGGCGCTGATGGCGGGGCTGGGGCTGCTGCTGGCGCTGGCGGCCTATCTGCCGCTGCGCCGCCGGCCGCCGGTATCTGTCTTCATCAGCACCATCGCCATCGGCATCATCCTGCAGAACGGCGCCGCCATCCTGTTCGGGCCGGAGCCGCGCGCCGCGCCGCCGCTGTTCGGCGATGACACGCTCTACATCGGCGGGCTGGCGGTTCCCGAGCAGTCGCTCGCCATCGTCGCGGTGGCGGCGCTGCTGATCGGCGCGCAGCAATGGGTGTTCGCCCGCACCCAGCTGGGCCGCCGTCTGCGCGCCACGGCGCAGGACCCGAAGATGGCGCGGGCCTGCGGCGTGCCGGTCACCGCGATGATCCTGGTGACCTTCGCCATCGGGGCCGCCTGCGCCGGGGCGGCGGGGCTGCTGCTCGCCAACCGCTATTTCGTCGCACCGACCACGGGCGGGGACCTGATTTTGAAGGCCTACATCGCCGTGACCATCGGCGGCTGGGGCTCCGTGCCGGGCGCCGTGGTGGGGGCGCTGCTGATCGCGCTGTTCGAGGTGGGGGTGTCGTCGGTGCTGTCGTACCCGGTGGCATTGGGAGCGCTGTATCTGACGCTGCTGGCGATCCTGGTGCTGCGGCCGCAAGGCCTGTTCGGCGAAGCGGTGCGGCGCCGTGGCTGATCCGCTCTCCCCGGTAAATATCCCCTCTCCCCCCCGGGGAGAGGGTCAGGGTGAGGGGGTTCCGCTTGCCGGACGATCCTCGCCGTGCGTCCCCCTCACCCCAACCCTCTCCCCGCTTTCGGCGGACCTATGGTTCGCCTGTCGCGTCAGCGCAAACTTCGTTTGCGCGAGAGCGGGGGGGAGAAGGGGCTATGTCGGGGTGGAGAATGTCGCGCTGTTTGCCGGCGCCCTCGCCCTCCTCGTCTACGCGCTCGCCTTCGCCTCTCCCTACGGCCTGCGCGTCCTGACCGTTGCCGGCGTCTATGCGCTGGCGACTTTCGGCTTCCAGATCGTTTTCGGCCTCGGCGGTGCGCTGTCGCTGGCGCAGGGCGCCTTCTTCGGTGTCGGCGCCTATGTGACGGGCATCCTCGGCAGCCGCTACGGCCTTGGCTTCGAGGCGACCTTCCCGCTGTCGATGCTGGTGCCGCTTCTGCTGGCCCTGCCAGTCGGGCTGGCGGTGCTGCGGCTGGAGTCGCACTATTTCGCTTTGGCGACGCTGGGCATCGCGCAGGTGCTGCATCTGCTGGCGGTCAACCTGCCCGAACTGACCGGCGGCTCCAACGGGCTGGCCGGGGTGCCGGCTGTGGTGCTGTTCGGCTGGGCGGTGCCGCGCGGCCTGCCGATGGCGGGGCTGGTCTGGGGGCTGGTGGCGCTGGGCGGGCTGGTGGGGTGGTGGCTGGCGCGCGGGCGGCTCGGGCGGTCGTTGACGATGCTGCGCGACGATCCGCTGGCGGCGGGAACGGTGGGGCTCGACGTCGGGCGGCTGCGGCTGACCGCCTTCGGCATCAGCGCCCTGTTCGCCGGAGCGGCCGGAGCGCTGGCGGTCCACACCCAGCGCGTCGTCTCGCCGGAGGTGCTGGAGTTCCCGGTCATGGTCTCCATCCTCACCATCGCCATCGTCGGTGGGCGGGGGCGGATGGCCGGTGCGGTGCTGGGCGCGGTGCTGCTGCTGCATCTGCCGGAATGGTTCCGCTTCCTGGAGCGCGGCTATCTGGTCGTCTACGGAATGGCCCTGCTGCTGACCGTTCTGCTGGCGCCCGACGGTCTGACCGGGCTGCTCGACCGCGCGGCCGGGCGTCTGTTCGGCCGCCCCGCCCGTGCCCTGCCGGAGGCGCGCGAACCACCGCCGCCGGTTTCCGTGGACGGGCTGACGGTGGAGGGGCTGGCCAAGTCCTTCGGCGGCGTGCGGGCGGTGGACGGCGTATCGCTGGACCTGCGGCCCGGCGGCATCACCGGGCTGATCGGCCCCAATGGGTCGGGCAAGACCACGGTCATCAACCTGCTGTCGGGGCTGGAGCGCCCGGATGCTGGGCGGGTGCGGCTCGGCGGCCGGGACGTGACCGGCGCCCGCGCCGACCGTCTGGCCCGTGCCGGGCTGGCCCGCAGCTTCCAGGCGGCGATCCTGCCGGAAGGGGCCGGCGTGCTGGAGGCGGTGGCTGCCGCCCGCCTGGCTTTCGATCCCGACGCGGAAAAGGCGGAGGCGCATGCCCGCTGGGCGCTCGACCGGCTGGGCGTCGGCGGGCTTGCCGGGCAGGGCTGCGACGGGTTGCCGGCGGCTTTGCGGCGGCGGGTGGAACTGGCGCGCGCCCTAGTCCGCCGTCCGGCCGTCCTGTTGCTGGACGAGCCCGCCGCCGGGCTGACCGACGGCGAGAAGGCGGAACTGGCCGCGCTGCTGCGCGACCTGGCGGGGGAGGGGATGGCGATCCTGCTGGTGGAGCATGACATGGGTTTCCTGCTGCCGCTGGCCGGGCGGGTGTTGTGCCTCGACCGCGGGCGGGTGATCTATGACGGCCCGGCCGATGGGGTGCGCCGGGATGCGACGGTGGCGGCGGCCTATCTCGGCCGGGCGGGGGAGGCCCGATGAGTGGATGTCATAATGGGGCGCTGCTGTCCGTCCGCGGCCTGACCGCCGGCTATGGTGGGGCGACGGCGCTTGACGGCGTATCGCTTAGCGTCGGGGCGGGCGAGACGGTGGCGCTGCTCGGAGCCAACGGGGCAGGGAAATCGACGCTGCTGAAGGCGCTGCTCGGCCTCGTGCCGGCGCGGGGCGAGTTGAGCTTCGACGGTGCCGATCTCGCGCCGCTGGCGACGGAGGCGCGGGTCCGGCGCGGCATTGGCTATGTTCCGGAGGGGCGGCGGGTCTTCCCCGGCATGAGCGTGCGCGACAATCTGGAGGTCGCCGGCCTGCCCGCCGCCCGCGACCGCGCCCAGGACGTCGAGCGTGTCTTCGCCCTGTTTCCCGATCTCGCGACCAAGAGCCGGGAAAGCGCCTGGCGCCTGTCCGGCGGCCAGCAGCAGATGCTGAGCCTCGGCCGCGCGCTGATGGGCCGGCCGCGCCTGCTGCTGCTGGACGAACCCTCGCTCGGCCTGTCGCCCAAGCTGGCCGACGAGGTCTTCGCCGCGGTGGGCCGCATATCCTCCGCCGGCACCGCCGTGTTGCTGGCGGAGCAGAGTGCGGCGCGCGCCCTGACGGTCGCCCCGCGCGCCATCCTGCTGCGTTTGGGCCGCGTGGTGGGCGACGGGCCGGTGGCGTCTCTGTCGGAAGAAGTGCTGCGCGAGGCCTTCTTCGGCGTTTAGCACAAATCCGCTGCGTGTCCTGTGCAACAGGTGTCGGCCTCCTGCAACAGGATGGGCGGTTGGGCTTGCGGATGGGGGCGGGCGCGGATAGCTTCGCCGCCACAACCATCTATGGATTACCTCGTCATGACCGCCCGTTCCGCCGCTTCGCTGTCCGCGCTTCTCCTGCTGGGTGTGGCGTCGGCGCCGGCGATGGCCGAACTGGTGCCGGTCGAGCCGAGCATTCCTCCCGCGGTTTATTACGGGCTGCCGGTGCCGGAGGCCGAAGTCGTGGTACCGGGTGCGCCGGCGCAGGATGCCAAGCCGGCCCAGGGGCCGAACCAGGGGCCGGGCGATAAGCCGGCCGAGAAGCAGGGTGCCGCGGCGCCGGCCAAGCCCGATGGGCCGGGCGAACTGATCGAGAGCTGGGACGGCGGCGCCGCCAAGAAGAAGGACGGCAGCTTCGCCTATTGCGTGGCGGAGGGGGAATTCACCTCCGGCCATGTGCTGATGTTCGCCCGCAGCCCCAAGGGGGAGACCAACATCGGCATCGGCATCCCCGGCGCCGACCTGCCCAAGGGCGGCGAATGGCCGGTCACCATCGAGGTGGACAAGAAGCTGAAGCGCGAACGGGTGGCCATCGCTTCGCAGCCGGACATGCTGGTGGTCTCCAACGGCAAGGACGAGGAACTGGTCAACGCCCTGATGGGCGGCAGCGAACTGGTGGTATCGTCGGCCACGGACCGCATCGCCTTCAAGCTGTCCGGCACCAAGAAGGTGCTGGGCGACCTGAAGACCTGCGTCGACAAGGGAGGCAACGTTCCGCCGATCAAGGTCGCCGCCGGCCGCCCGGCTGAGAAGAAGAACCGCCTGCCGGAAGGGCTGGACAGCCTGCTGAGCGCGGCAGGCGTGCATGACGCCGAACTGGTCCCGATGGACAAGATCCCGCAGGAGCGCCGCCCGGCCGACGTCGCCTGGCGCTTCGGCCCCATCGTCGGCGGCATTCGCGAGCGTGCGGTGGGTGAGGACGCCAGGATCGACGAGCTGTCGGACGGTTTCGCCGACGCCATGAAGCAGCGGTGCGAAGGCACCCCGACCGTCAGCCTGAGCCCGTCCGAACAGGCCGGTTCGGTCTGGCTGCGCACCGGTTCGGTCGATTGCGCCATGCCCCAGGGCAAGCTGCACGTCACGCTGAACTTCCTGCTGTCGCAACGCCGCCTGTTCACCGTGATCTTCCACGAGGCGGCCGAACCGGACGTGGCGTTGGCCGACAAGGTGCGCGACAACCTCACCCATGTTCTGCGCCGTGCCGGCACAACTCCGTCCGCAGCGCCGGCTACAGCGCCGACTGATGCCGCTCCCGCCGCTCCGCCGGCAGCCTCCCCGGTAGCACCTCCTGCAACCGAGCCTGCTCCCTCCGCTGCTGCACCCACCGCACCGCAGGCGGGGGCCGTTCCGCCGACGGTGAAACCGCAGGCGAAACCGCAGCCGGGCAAGTCCTGACGGAACACACGCCTGTCCGGCCCATTGTCCAAGGACGGATGGGCCATCAGTCAGCGTGATCATGCCGGACAATTCCGCTTCCATCGACGGCGTGGGCGAAAACGCCCGCGCCGGCAGCGACCCTTACGCGGCGCTCGACGCGTCGGCCGCGACCACGGTGTCCGACCGTTGGAGCGTGCGCAACAGTGCGCTGGCCGTGGTGGTGCTGGCCGGTCTGGTCGGCGGGGCGGTCGGGCTGGCGGTCGGGGCGCTGCACGAGGCGGTGCTGCTTCTGCAGGCGCTGGCCTTCGACCTGCCGGAGGGGGAGAAGCTGGGGCAGGGCGTGCCCGACCTGCTGCGGACGCTGGGCGTGCCGGTGGCGGGCGGGCTGCTGCTGGGGATCCTGTCCACGCTGGTGCGGCGCTGGCGGCCCAACGACATCGTCGACGCGGTTGAGGCGAACGCCCTCTACGGCGGCAAGATGTCGTTGATCGACAGCCTGCGCCTGACGGTGACGACCGCGCTGTCCAATGCCTCGGGCGCGTCGGTGGGCATGGAGGCGGCCTATACCCAGGCGGGCGCCGGTCTCGCCTCCTCCCTCGGGCAGCGGCTGCGGCTGCGCCGCGCCGATCTGCGCACGATGGTCGGCTGCGGGGCGGCGGCGGCCATCGCCGCCGCCTACCACGCGCCGCTGGCCGGCGCCTTCTATGCCTTCGAACTGGTGCTGGGGGGTTATACGTTGGCGGTGCTGGCCCCGGTCGGCGCAGCGGCGGCGCTGGGGGTGGCGGCATCGGCCCTGCTGACCGGCGGTGAGGCGCCGCTGGCGCTCGGCCGGCCGGTGGAGATCGCCGGCTGGGATTACGCCGCCTGCGGCGTGGTCGGCTTCCTGGCCGGCTGGCTCAGCATCCTCGCCATGCAGGCGGTGACGGTGGCGGAGCGCGGGTTCAAGCGCCTGCCGGTCCCGCGCTGGATGCGCCCGGCGGTGGGCGGGCTGATGGTCGGCGGGCTGGCGCTGGCGGTGCCGGCGGTGATGGGCAGCGGTCCGGGCGCCGTGCCGCCGGAACTGGCGGGCGGTGCGCTGGCGCTGGCCCTGACGCTGGTGGCGAAGATCCTGGCGTCGGCCGTGTCGCTGGGCTCGGGGTTCCGCGGCGGCCTGTTCAGCGCCTCCCTGTTCATCGGCGGGCTGTTCGGCGGCCTGTTGAGCATCGCCACGGCAAGTTTCCTGCCGGGGCTGGGCATCGACGGCGGGCTTCTGCTGCTGGTCGGGATGGGGTCGGTCGCCGCCGGCGTCGTCGGCGCGCCGGTCACCATGGTGCTGCTGGTGCTGGAGACGACGCAGGATTTATGGGCAGCCTCGGGCGTGCTGATCGGGGTGGTGCTGTCCACCACCGTGGTGCGGCAGGCTTTCGGCTACTCCTTTGCAACATGGCGCTTCCACCTGCGCGGTGTGCCGATCCGCGGCGCCTACGACATCGGCTGGCTGTCGGAACTCACGGCCTTCCGGCTGATGCGGCGCGACGCCAAGACGGTGCCCGCCACCCTGTCGGTGGAGGCGCTGCGCCGCCTTTACCCGCTGGGTTCCACCAAGACGGTGTTCGCGGTCGACGAATCCGGCAGATATGCCGGACTGATCGACATGTCGCAGATCCATGACCCCGACCAGGATGCGGAGGCCACCGAAACCCGCGTCGGCACGCTCGCCAGCAAGGCGGACGCCGTTCTGATGCCCGGCGACGACGCCCGCACCGTGCTGAACCGCTTCGGCAGCGCGGAGGTGGAGGCGCTGCCGGTGCTGTCGTCTCCCACCGACCGGCGCATCATCGGCTATGTGACGGAGTCCTTCGCATTGCGCCGGTATTCCCAGGCGTTGGAGCGCCAGCGCGGCGAGGATCTGGGCGAACGCGGGCTGTGGGGGCGCGATTAGGGGCGGCGGGAGAATGATTGCCTGTTGCCATTGGTGGTGTGTCGATCATCCGGCATACGTCGCTTGGTTTCTCGCGCGTGCCATGTCACCTGCTATCGTGCTCGCCGATGGTTGGATGATCGTCAGGGAGCGTGGTGTGACGAATTGGTTGCCTTCTTCGGTTGCAGCTGTCCATGACGCCTGAGGAACAGCTCAGGGCCCGCGTCGAGGAATTGGAGGAGGCCGTGCGTGCACGCGACGCCTTCCTGGCCATTGCCGCTCACGAACTTCGCAACCCGATGTATGCGCTGAGCCTGCTGTTGGATTCGGCGCACCGGATGGCGAAGCCCACCGGCAACGAAGAACTGGTGCGGGCGCTGAAGCGCGCCACGCTTGCACTGCAGCGCTATGTCGAGCGTGCGACGACGCTGCTCGACGTGTCGCGCCTCAATGCCGGCCAGATCGACCTCCACATCGAGCCGGTCGATCTGAGCGCGCTGGTCCGGCAGGCCGCCGACGGCTACGCCGCGGAAGCCGCCCATACCAAGGCGATGCTCCGCCTTGCCCTGCCGGACCGCCTGCAGGGATGGTGGGACCGGCTGGCGATGGAGCAGATTGTCGGCAACCTGCTGTCCAACGGGATCAAGTACGGGGCGGGCGGCCCGGTCGACGTCACCCTTGCGCAGGACAACGGCGAGGTGCGCCTGAGCGTGCGTGACCGTGGGCCCGGCATCCCGATCGAGGCGCAGGAGCGCATCTTCGGGCAGTTCGAACAGGTCGTCTCCGGACAGAAGCGGGCCGGCTTCGGCGTCGGGCTGTGGCTGGTTCGGTCGTTGCTCCAGGCCCATGGTGGTAGTATCGACGTCGACAGCACACCGGGCGAGGGCTCCACCTTCACGGTCCGGCTGCCACTGGACGCAACACCGAAAGAACCGCGGACCTCATGATGGACGATCGGCAGGGCTTGGAACTCGAACGGGTGCCGAGCGGAATCGCAGGGCTGGACACCGTGCTGAAGGGCGGCTTTCTCAAAGGCGGCGTCTACATCATCCAGGGTGTGCCCGGCGCCGGGAAAACCATCCTGGCCAACCAGATGTGCTTCAACCATGTCGCCGACGGCGGCCGTGCAGCCTATGTCACGCTTCTGGCGGAATCGCACAGCCGGATGCTGCAGCACCTGCGCCCGATGCGCTTCTTCGACGAGACGGTCATCCCCGACCGTCTCTACTACATCAGCGCCTTCAACACGCTGGAGGATGACGGGCTGAAGGGGCTGCGCGATCTGCTGCAACGGGAGATCCGCAAGCACCGCGCGAGCCTGCTGATCCTCGACGGTCTCGTCGCGGCGGAGGAGACGGCCACGTCCGACCGCGAGTTCAAGAAGTTCGTTCACGAAGTGCAGATGTACGCGGCGATGAACGAGTGCACGGTGCTGCTGCTGACGAGCGGAAGCCCCGGACCCGTTCGCGCCGAGCACACCATGGTCGACGGACTGATCGATCTGGACGACCGGGTGTACGAGGTGCGGACCGAACGCAGCCTTCAGGTCCGCAAATTCCGCGGCAGCGGTTCCCTTCGCGGCCGCCACCCCTTCCGCATCACCGGTGACGGGCTGGTGGTCTACCCGCGCATCGAGGCACAATTCGCGGTGCCGTCCCGGCCCGAGCAACCGGTGGGCGCACGGATCACCACCGGCGTGGAGGCGTTGGACCGGATCATCGGCGGCGGCACCTTCGCGGGCACGACCACCGTCCTGATGGGGCCGACGGGGATCGGCAAGACGACGATCGGCCTTCATTTCCTGTCCCAGTCCAGCGCGGCGGAACCCGGCCTGCATTTCGGCTTCTACGAAACGCCGGCACGCCTCCGGTTCAAGGCGGCGACGCTCGGCATGGATCTGGAAGGGCTGGAGGCGCAGGGCGCCCTGGAAATGATCTGGCAGGCGCAGGGCGAGAATGTCCTGGACGAGCTTGCGCACACCATGCTGGACGCCATCCGGCGGCGGGGCGTCCGGCGCCTGTTCGTGGACGGGCTGGACGGCTTCATGGAATCCTCCGTCCATCCGGAGCGGATGAGCCGCTTCTTCTCGACCCTGTCGAACGAGTTGCGGGGGCTGGGGGTTACCGCCGTCTTCACCTGGGAGACGCGCGACTTGATCGGATCGCCGATCGAGGCGCCGGTCTATGGCGTCTCCTCGCTGGTCGAGAACATGATCGTTCTGCGCTATGTCGAGGTGGAGGCCCGCACCCGGCGTCTGCTGACCATCGCCAAGCTGCGCGACAGCGGGTTCGATCCTGCATTGCAGGAATTTCGCATCACTGACAAGGGTATTGAAATCATTGGCCCCTTCAACGGTTATGAAGGGATGCTCAAGGGGTATGCGCACTCTCCCGACAATCCCGGATCGCCAGGGACATTGTCGCCGAAACGTCCGTCGCGGTAGGGGGGATGCGTGAAAACCATCCTGCTGGTCGAAGACGAGTTTGGAATCGCCACCGTGCTGGGCTCCATCCTGGAGGAGGAGGGCTATCACGTCCTGGTGGCGGCCAACGGCCAGCAGGCGCTGAGCCGTCTGGCCGAGGCGCCGGCCGTCCCGGATCTCGTCGTCACGGATTACATGATGCCGCTGCTGGACGGCGTCGGCCTTGCCCGCGCCTTGCGGGCCGAGGCCGCTTGGCAGAACATCCCCATCATCATGATGAGCGCCGTGCCGGAGGCGGCGGTGAGGCGGGAGTTCGACGACTACCGAGCCTTCCTGCGCAAGCCCTTCTCGATCCCGGTCTTCCTCTATCGCGTCACCACCATCCTGGAGGAAGAGCAGGCGGACGCCCCCGCCGCTCCCTCCGTCCCGGAAACCTAGAGTCCATCAGATGCTTATTGAAGCATCTGATGGACTCTAGGCTTTTGATTTTCCGTGCGATTCACGCTTCAGACGATTCCGTCTGAACCGATCGCACTCCAAGCCTTCCTTCGGCGGCCGGTCAGCCGCCGTGGAAGCCCTTCAGCCGTTCCTCGCCGCGGCCGATGTCGGATTTGAAGTGTCCCTTGCTGGCGGCTTCCAGGACATCGTCGATGAAGCTCCGGTATTCGTCGGCGGCTTCCCCCGGACTGGTCCCCACCGGCGCGGCCGAGCCGGCATAGGTGTTGCCGTCGGCGGCGGTGGAGTCGTGAAGGCTGAAGGCGGGGACGAAGATGGTGTCCCCTTCGGGGTTCCCTTCCGCCACATGGTGCGAAGCGCGGGAGATCTCGACCTGCCCGTCGGCATCGGGGGCGGAGAGGATCTTCACGCCGTGGACGACTGTGGCCTTGCTGCGTGCGTTCGACGCCGCGTCCTGTTCGAAGGTATGGCGGTCGTAGATGCGTTCGATGCTCGACCGGTCGTTGATGTTGGCTTTGGCCATGTCTGTCTCCCTGTGGTCGGACTGGGTAACAGCCATGGTCGCATCCGGTCCCCTGCAATGCCGCATGCCGGAGCGAAAAGTTCGTGGTGCGGAATTTTTGGTATTTCAACTTCAGCCCGCCGCCCGAACGGAAAGCCGCCTGTGCTGTTGACGGTCCATCGACGGAATTCGAGTGGGAGAGCGAAATGGCCGATCTGCAACGTATCCTCGGGACCATGCTGGCGACCGGGATGGGAGGCCGCAGCCACGGCGGCATGAACGCCATGGGGTCGGTGCTCGGCAACAGCGGCTTCGGGGCCGGTGCGCCGGGTGGCGCCCTCGGTGCCGCATCGGGGAACCGCGGCATGGGCGTCGGGTCGGTCGCCGGGCTGGGGGCGCTGGGCTACCTCGCCTTCAAGGCCTTCCAGGAGCGCCAGCGGAACCAGACGGGTGCTGCGGGCCAAGGCGCGCAACCCGCCGCCCGGCCGGAAGGCAGCCCGTGGGGCGATGCCGGCGGTATCCTGGGCGGCCTGTTCGGCGGCGGTGCCGCCGGTTCCACGGGGTCTTCCGGAAGCACTCAGGCGAGTGGACAGGGCAGCGGCCAGGGGAGTGGATCGCTGTCCGACCGCCTGTCGCAGGTGTTCCAGACCCGCAGTGCGCCGCAGGCCGAAGACCGTGACGACGGTGCCTATCCGGCCGTCGCCATGGAGGACCAGCAGGCGCTTCTGCTGATCCGTGCGATGATCGCCGCGGCCAATGCCGACGGGGAGATCACGCCGGACGAGCGCCGGCACATCCTGGGCACCCTGGACGAGGCCGGGGCCGGAGCGGAGGAACGGCGCATCGTCGAACAGGAACTCGACCGGCCCCAGCCGCTCGACTCGCTGCTCCAGTCGGTGCGGGATCAGCAGACGGCGGAGCAGGTCTATCTGGCCTCGCGGATGGCGGTGAACGAGCAGTCGGAAGCGGAGCGCTCCTACCTGCAATACCTCGCGTCCCGGCTGAAGCTCGACCCGCAGCGCGTCCAGCAGATGAATCAGGCGGCTTGAGGGCAAGCGGCCTGAAGCACGGTTCCTGTCCCTTCCCTCACCTGCGTGGGGGAGGGGGCGGCGCTGCCGCCAGTGCTCCCAACAGCGTCACGGTCGCATCGTCCATCCGGCCGTCGCACCAGCGGTCCAGCGCCTCATGGTACGGCGAATCCGCCCGTCCGGCGGCCAGCGCGAAGAGCGTCATGGAGGACCGGAACTTCATGTCGTCGGGCGAGCCGAAGATCTCGTGCAGCGTTCGTCCCTGCACCCCCAGCACCGCGCGTGTCGCCTGTTCCAGCCGGGGTCCAAGCGTTGACTGGGCCAGATATGCCTGCGCCTCCTCGAGGGAAGCGATGCCGTAGAACTCGGCGGTGGCGGAGCGGCCGAGCCCGCGCAACTGCGGGAAGACGAACCACATCCAATGACTGCGCTTGCGCCCATTCCGCAACTCGTCAAGCACGGTTGCGAAGACAGGCTCCTGTGCGCTCAGAAATCGCTGGAGGTCGAATGGGTCGTCGGTCCGCATGTCGCCGGTCCTTCTTCCAGGGGCAAGGCAGCGCAGGTCAGGCTTGCTCCGCCGCGGGCATGATGTGGCCGGTCAGCAGGGCGCCCAATTCGCCGACATAGCCGTCCGACCGGGCCGGCCGGGCGGGATCGGAGGTGACGACGACGGTCAGCCCCAGCGACGGCACCAGATACAGCATCTGTCCGCCATAGCCGCGGGCATAGGCGATGCGATGGCCATTCGATTCCGCCAGGAACCAGCCATAGCCGTAGGCGTCGCCGGAATAGGGCGACCGGGTCCGCGGCACCCAGGATGCCTGCGCCCAGGCCGCGCTGACCACGGGACGTCCGTCCCAGACACCGCCCCGGCTCCACATTTCCCCGAAGCGGAACAGGTCCAGCGGCGACAGCACCATGTTGTTGCCGCCCAGATAGAAGCCCTGCGGATCGCGCGTCCAGCCCGCCAGCTCAATGCCGAGCGGCCGGCCCAGCCACTCCCGCGCCAGAGCCAGCAGGCTGCGTCCGGAGACGCGGGCCAGCACCGCGCCCAGGACGTGATAGCTGCCGGTCGAATAGATCATCCGCTCGCCCGGCCCGGCGACGAAGGGGCGGCCGAGCGCATCGGCGACCCAATTCCGGCTTTCGATCCAGCGGCCGTAGCCCGGCCCGGAGGTCGGCTCCAGCCCGGCTTGCATGGTGAGAAGCTGCGCGATGGTGATCCCGCCCACCCGCGGATCCGCGCCCTTGGGGATCAGCCCCGGCGCCACGTCGCCCAGCGTCGCTTCGACGCCAAGCGGCAGCTTGCGGTCGAGCGCGATGCCGGCCAGGGAGGCGACGATCGTCTTGGACACCGATTTGACGTTCACGGCGCGCCCGACCGGCGGCCCCCGGAAGGCCTCCGCGGCCAGCACGGTGCCGTGCCGTCCGATCACCAGCGCGTGGAGCTGATCAAGGCTCGCTGCCCGGTCGAGCGCGCGGGTCAGCAGCACCGGATCCAGCGTCGGACTTGGGGACTTGCCGGCAGCGGGAGGCCCGCCAACCGCAGCGGACAGGGAGCGCGGCAGCAGGGAGCCGACGGAAGCGGCAGCGGCGGCGGCGAGGATGGTCCGCCGGTCGATCGTGGATCGGGGTGTTGGCTCCATGCCCAGCCATATGGTCGTGACCTGCTGCAATCCAAGCCTTTGCGGATCGGCACCTGATGGGGCGCAAGGCTTCGATCCCTCTTCGGACCCGGTGGCGCTTCGGCAGAATCGTTTAAGGCGGGTAAAGATATTTCCAGGATGAAATAAACAATATCCTTCATGAAATCGAATTCATGCTTGCCATTCTCCAACAGTGGTAAGTAATAAAAATAATGTGCGGAAGTCCTTCGATTAGGGGCCCCTAATGCCGTGTCGGGTGCAAGAACGACCATGAACGACATTGTTGCAAAACGGGCGGACTGCCGGCACCGGCAGTGTGGGACTCGAACCGTACGCATTCTCATCGATCGGATAACCAGCCTCGGCAAGGTGGACCCGCGCATGGGCGCCTGACCCTCGCACCGGACCGGCGCATGCGGCGATGCAATGCCCAATTGCGCATGCACAGTCCGGCTCGGCCGTTCGACCGCGCTCCCTTCGGTGGTCGTCGGCCCCCTTGTCGGATCTCCCGTCCCGGGGGATGGCTGTAGGCAATATTCGGGTGTCGATGTGGACATGAATTACCGGGAGACGGCAATGTCGCCGCTGATGCAGGCGACGGCAGGCTTCGATCCGTCTCTGATTCTGGAAATGGCCCAGAAAATTCGCGAGCCACTTTACATCGTCAGGAACCGTGAAGGCCGTCTGGGAGCTTCGACCCGGCCGCCGGATTTCGCGGCGGAGCGGCTGGAGCCCGTCGCGACCCTGCCGCCGCTTTATCCCGAATGGCTGGGTGATCGCAGTTTCCAGGAAGCTCACGGCTGCCGCTTTGCCTATGTGGCGGGGGAGATGGCGCGGGGCATCGCCACGCCGGCGATGGCGGTCGCCGCCGCCCGTGCCGGGCTGCTCGGCTTCTACGGCAGTGCCGGGCTTTCGCCGCAGCGGGTGCAGGAGGGCATCGCCGAAATCCGCGCGGCGCTTTGTCCGCAGGCGCCGGGCTGGGGCGCCAACCTGATCCACAGTCCCAACGATCCCGCCCTGGAAACCGCGGTCTGCCGCCTGTTCCAGCAGCAGGGGGTGCGGCGCGTCTCGGCATCGGCCTTCATGGCGCTGACCCCGTCGGTGGTGGAACTGTCCGCCAAGGGGCTGCGCCGCGATCCGGCCACCGGTGCGGTCCGCCGTCTGACCCACATCTTCGCCAAAGTGTCGCGCGCCGAGGTGGCCCGCCAGTTCATGGCGCCGGCCCCGCAGCGCATGCTGGCCGATCTGGTGGCGCAGGGCATCCTCACCGCCGAAGAAGCCGAACTTGCCGCCGCCATCCCGGTGGCGGAGGACATCACGGTGGAGGCGGATTCCGGCGGCCACACCGACAATCGTCCGCTGACCGTCCTGTTTCCGATCATCCAGCGCCTGCGCGACGAGATGGTCGCCGCCCATGGCTATGACCGCAACATCCGCGTCGGTGCCGCCGGCGGGCTGGGGACACCCGCAGCGCTGGCCGGCGCCTTCGCCATGGGGGCGGCCTATGTCGTCGTCGGATCGGTGAACCAGTCGGCGGCGGAGGCTGGGCAGCCGCTGTCGGTCCGCCGCATGCTGGCCGACCTGTCCAGCACCGACGTGACGATGGCGCCCGCCGCCGACATGTTCGAGATGGGCGTGAGGGTCCAGGTGATGAAGCGGGGCACCATGTTCCCCTTCCGCGCCCAACGCCTGTACGAGCTGTACTGCCGCCATTCCGGCCTGGACGACCTTCCCGCCGCCGAGCGCGCGACCCTCGAAAAGGATGTCTTCCAGGCGCCGCTGGAGGAGATCTGGCGCCAGACCCGTGAGCATTTCGCCGTCCGCGACCCGGCGGAACTGGCGCGTGCCGAGGCCGATCCCCGCCACCGCATGGCCCTGGTCTTCCGCTGGTACCTGTTCAACGCCGCCCGCTGGCCGACGCAGGACGACGGCGCGCGCCGCCATGACTTCCAGGTCTGGTGCGGCCCGGCGATGGGCGCCTTCAACGACTGGGTGAAGGGCAGCTTCCTGGAAGCGGCGGACAAACGCACGGTCGAACAGATCGCCCGCAACCTGCTGGAAGGGGCCGCCGTGGTGACCCGCGCCCAGCAGATGCGCACGGCGGGCTTGGCCGTACCGGCCGCGGCCTTCACCTGGGTGCCGCGCCGGCTCGCCTGATCCAGCCTGACAAGCGCGCTTCCGCCCCAATCCCCCTCCGAACATCCGAGACCGCCTTGAAGAACCGCCACCCCATCGCGATCGTCGGCATCGGCGCCATGTTTCCGGGTTCCGGCACCACGCACGGCTTCTGGCGCGACATCCTCGCCGGCCGGGATTGCATCGGCGACGTGCCCGCCACCCATTGGCTGGTTGAGGATTTCTACGACCCCGATCCCTCGGCGCGGGACAAGACCTATTGCCGCCGCGGCGCCTTCCTGCCCCCGGCCACGCTGGACCCGCTGGAGTTCGGCATCCCGCCCCAGGCGCTGAGCGCCACCGACACCGCGCAGCTGTTGGCGCTGATCGTCGCCAAGGAGACGCTGGACGAGGCCTGCCGCACGCAGTTCCGCGACATCGACCGCAGCCGGACCAGCATCGTGCTGGGCGTGGCGTCCGCCACCGAACTGGTGGGGACCATGGGGGCGCGGCTGCAGCGGCCGGTCTGGGTCAAGGCGCTCCGCGAGGCCGGCCTGCCGGAGGACGAGGTGACGGCCATCTGCGACCGCATCTCGTCGCAGTATGTGGAATGGCAGGAAAGCAGCTTCCCCGGCGTGCTGGGCAATGTGGTGGCGGGGCGCATCGCCAACCGGCTCGACCTGGGCGGCACCAACTGCGTGGTGGATGCCGCCTGCGCCAGTTCGCTGTCGGCTCTGCTGATGGCGATGAACGAGTTGGAGCTGGGCCATTCCGACATGGTCATCAGCGGCGGTGTCGATGCCCTGAACGACATCTTCATGTACATGTGCTTCAGCAAGACGCCGGCCCTGTCCAAGAGCGGCGATTGCCGTCCCTTCTCCGATGCGTCGGACGGCACGATCGTCGGCGAGGGGCTGGGCCTGTTCGCCCTGCGCCGGCTGGAGGATGCCGAGCGCGACGGCAACCGCATCTATGCCGTCATCCGGGGGATCGGGTCCTCGTCCGACGGCCGCGCCACCAGCGTCTATGCCCCGCGGCCGGAGGGGCAGGCGGTGGCCTTGCGCCGGGCCTATGCCGATGCCGGCCATGACCCGCGCAGCGTCGAACTGGTCGAGGCCCACGGCACCGGCACCCGCGCCGGCGACCTCGCCGAATTCACCGCGCTGACCCAGGTGTTCCGGGAAGCCGATGCGGAGGCCGGGGCCTGGTGCGCCATCGGATCGATCAAGTCGCAGATCGGCCACACCAAGGCCGCAGCCGGCTCCGCCGGGCTGCTGAAGGCGGCGCTGTCGTTGCATCAGAAGGTCCTGCCGCCCACCATCAAGGTCGACCGGCCCGACAGCCGCCTGAAGCTGGAGAGCAGCCCCTTCTACCTGAACACCCGTGCCCGGCCCTGGGTGAAGGCGGACGGCCCCCGCCGCGCCTCCGTCAGTTCCTTCGGCTTCGGCGGCAGCAACTATCACGTGGCGCTGGAGGAGTATACCGGACCGCAAGCCGCGTCCCGCCTGTGGGCGGGCGGCGCGCTGCTGCTGCTGGGGGCCGCCGATGCGCGGTCCCTGGCCGAGGCGGCGCGTGCCCTTGGTGCCCGCGTGGAGAAGGATGGGCTGGAGGCGGTCGCCCGCGACAGCCAGATCGCCTTCGATCCGCGGTCGCGCCACCGCCTCGCCATCGTCGCCGCCGATGCCCGGCAGTTCGAGGCGCGCTTGGCGACCGCGCTCAAGCAGACGGGCGCCTTCAGCGCTCCCGGAATCCATCTGGCAGTGGGCGAGGGTAAGGGCAAGGGTGGGGGCGGCAAAACCGCCTTCCTGTTCCCCGGCCAAGGCAGCCAGTATGTGAGCATGGGCGCCGATCTGGCCGTGGCCTTCGACGAGGCCCGCGTGGTCTGGGACGGGCAAGCCGCTCTGCCGACCGTGCCGGGCCAGTCGCCGCTGCATCGCGTGGTCTTCCCGCCGCCCGCCTTCACCGGCGAGGAGGGGGAGGCGCAGGAAGCGGTCCTCACCCGCATGATCCACGCCCAGCCCAGCATCGGCACGGCGAGCCTCGCCCTGCTGGCGGTGCTGGAGCGTGCCGGAATCCGCGCCGATGCCGTCGCCGGCCACTCCTTCGGCGAGATCACGGCGCTGTGTGCCGCCGGTGTCCTCGACCGCGACACCGCGCTGTCCCTGGCCGCCGAACGTGCCCGCTGCATGGAAGAGGCCGCATCCGGCAGCGACGGCGCCATGATCGCGGTGGCCGCCGGGCGCGAGCGGGTGGAGCCGCTTCTGCAGGGTCTGGACGTGGTGCTGGCCAACGACAACGGGCCGGAACAGGTGGTCCTGTCCGGCGCCCGCGCTGCTGTAGAGAATGCCGCGACCCGGCTGGAGGCCGAGGGGCTGCGGGTGGTCCGGCTGAAGGTCGCCAGCGCCTTCCATTCGCCGGTGGTCGCGCAGGCCGCCGAAACCTTCCGCAGCGTCCTCGACGGCACGGCGTTCGGGTCCTTCGCGATCCCGGTCTACGCCAACCTCACCGCCGCACCCTACGCCGATGCCGAGGTCCGCGACCTGCTGGCCGGGCAGATCGCCGGCACGGTCCGCTTCCGCGAGACGGTCGAGGCGCTTTATGCCGACGGTGTCCGGACCTTCGTGGAGGTCGGGCCGGGTTCGGTGCTGAACGGTCTGGTGGCGCAATGCCTGGGTGGCCGTCCGCATCTGGCGGTTGCCCTGGACCGGCGCGGGGCCCACGGCGTCGCCTCCCTGCTGGACGGCTTGGGCGCGCTGGCGGTCCATGGCGTGCCCGTCGATTTCCAAGCGCTGTGGACCGGCTTCGCCGAAGAGCGCAAGCCCAAGCCCGCATCGCCCGCCGCCGTCCGCGTCAGCGGCGCCAATTTCGGCAAGATCTACCCGCCGCCGGGCGGTGCTGCCGCGCTGCCGAAGCCCAATCCGCCCCGCCCCGCCATTGCGCCGCCCGCGCCGACTCCCCTGGCACCGGCTCAATCCGCCCCGGTTTACTCCCCGTCCATTGAAGAAGCTCCGATCATGGTCACGAACTCTCCCGCTCCGCAGCCGGCGCCCATCCCCGTCGCGACCGCGCCGGTTGAGACGATCTATCACCATGTCGCCGACGCCCATGCCGCCTTCCAGCGCGCCATCGCCGAAAGCCATCAGGCTTTCCTGGCGGTCGCCGGTCAGGCGATCCAGAGCCTGAGCGGCGTGCCGGCATGGCCGGCGGCAGCACCCGCCGTCCCGGTGGCGCCGACCATGGCGCCGAGCATGCCGGCCCCCGCTCCCATGCCGGCCTTGGCGCCGGTGCCGCCGGCTGCGCCGGTCATGCCGGTGCAGAGCCAGACGTCCGTTGCCGCAGCGCCGCAGCATGTCGCTCCGGCCAGGGTGGAACCTGTTCAGGCCAAGCCCCATCCGGTGACGGCACCCGCCGCCCCCGTTGCCGCTCCGCCCAAGGTCAACGCCCGGGACATCGTGCTGGCGGTGATCGCCGACAAGACCGGCTACCCGGTGGACATGCTGACGGCGGACATGGAACTGGAAGCCGGTCTCGGCATCGACTCCATCAAGCAGGTGGAGATTTTCTCGACCTTGCAGGACCGCATTCCGGCGCTGGGCAATGCCGACATGCGCGAACTGAACGCGCTGAAGACCATCGGTCAGATCCTCGCCATGGCCGACAGCCGCAGCGGCGGCGCCGCCGCCCCCACGGCTGCCCCGGCGCCCGTGGTGGCGGCAGCGGTTCCGGCGGCCAAGCCGACGGCTCCGTCCGTCGATGTCGGCGCGCTGTTCATGGGGCTGGTGGCGGAGAAGACCGGCTATCCCGTCGAGATGCTGAGCCCGGAGATGGAGCTTGAGGCTGGTCTCGGCATCGATTCCATCAAGCAGGTCGAGATCTTCTCGGCCCTGGTCGACCGCCTGCCGGAACTGGCCTCGGTCGAGATGCGCGAATTGACCGCGCTCAAGACCGTCGGCGCGGTGATCGACCGCATCAAGGGCGACGCCCCGGCTGCCCAGCAAACGCCGGCCCAGATCCAGACCCAGGCCCAGACCCAGGCTCTGCCCGCGTTATCGGCAGGCACCATCCGCACCTGCTCCGTCTTGGAAGAGCGGAAAGCGGGCGGTGCCGACATGTTGCGCGGCCTGACCAGCATCGCCGTCGTGCCGGATTCGTCCGGTGTCGCCGCCGAACTGGTGGCTCTGCTGTCGGCCAAGGGCATCGCCGCCCGGATCGCCGAGCTGCCGGGCGGGCAGGACGACGCGGTGCTGTTCCTGGCCGGGCTCGACGGGGCCGATGCCGCCTCGGCCGCCGATCTGCACTGGCGCGCGCTTGCCGCCGCCAAGGCCGCCGACGCCCGCTTCGGCAAGACCGGCGGCGCCTTTGTCACTGTCGAGAAGGGTGGTGAGGCTTGGCTGGGGCTTGGCGGTCTCGTCCTGACCGCGGCGCATGAATGGCCGGCGGCGCGGGTCAAGGCCATCGAACTGGAGCCGGGAAGCCGCTCCGCCGCCGACCTCGCCCGTGCTCTCGCCGCGGAGATTGCCACCGGCGACGGCGATGCGGAGGTCCGCCTTGCCGCAGACGGCAAGCGTCTGGTGCGGACCCTGCGCGAGGGAGAGGCGGCCGACGGCCCGCTGCCGCTGGAGCAGGGCGCGGTGATCGTCGTCTCCGGCGGTGCCCGCGGCGTGACCGCCGTCGCGTTGGAGCAGCTGTCCCGCCGCATCCGCCCGACCCTGGTCATCCTGGGCCGCAGCGATCCCGGCGCGGCGCCGGTCCTGCCGGGCATCGCCGAGGATGCCGACGAAACCGCGGTCCGCCGGGCGGTGATCGCCGGTCCCGGCGCCGGCAGGCAGCCGCGCGAGATCGAGGCGATGGTCAAGGCCATCCTGTCCGCCAACGAGGCGCGCGCCACGTTGCGCCGGTTGGAAGCGGCCGGTGCCCGCGTCCGCTACTGCCGCGCCGACGTGCGCGACGCGGCGTCGGTCGCGCAGGCGCTGGCGGCGGTCCGTGCCGAGGCCGGGCCGATTTCCGGCATCGTGCATGGGGCCGGCGTGCTGGCCGACAAGCGCATCGGCGACAAGACGCGCGACCAGTTCGACGCCGTCTTCGGCACCAAGGTGGAGGGAATCGCCAATCTGCTGGCCGCCACCCGCGAGGATCCGTTGCGCGTCATCTGCCTGTTCTCTTCCATCGCCTCGCTGCACGGCAATGCCGGGCAGTGCGACTACGCCATGGCCAACGGCGTGCTGAACGCCGTGGCGCGGGCCGAGGCGGCACGCCGGCCGGACTGCACGGTCAAGGCCATCGCCTGGGGGCCGTGGGACGGCGGCATGGTCGGACCTGCGTTGAAACAGCATTTCCGCCGCATGTCCGTCGATCTGATCGCGCCGGCGGACGGCGCCGACTTCATGCTGCGCGAACTGGCGCAGCCGCCGGCCGGCGACGCGGTCGTCTCCTGCATCGGGCGTTCGGCCGCCGCGGGTACCGCCATCGGACGGGCGGCATGAGCCGGTTCCCGCCCATCGCCGTCATCGGCCACGGCTGCGTGCTGCCGGGCGCCCTCAGCCCGGCGGAGCTCTGGCAGGCCGTCGTCGAGGGGCGGGATCTGCTGCGCCCGGTGCCGCCGGGCGTCTGGCGCGTCGATACCGCAAAGGCGCTGTCGCCCGAGGCGCCCGAGCGTTCCGCGACCGACAAGGGCGGCTATGTGCAGGGCTTCGACGCCATCTTCGATCCCAACGGCTTCGCCTGCCCGGCGGAGGAACTGGCCGGGCTCGATCCGCTGGTGCTCTGGCTGGTCCATAGCGGGCGCGAGGCGCTGCGCGAGGCGGGGCTGAACATCGCGCCGGGCGGGCGCTGCGGTTTGATCGCCGGCAACCTGTCCTATCCCACCGCCAGCCTCAGCGCCTTTGCCGAATCGGTCTGGCTGGACCGGGAGGGGCCGAAGCCCGCCAACCGCTTCTCGTCGGGCCTGCCGGCGCAGCTGGCCGCCCGTGCCCTCGGCCTGCAGGGGCCGGCCTTCTGCCTGGATGCCGCCTGTGCCTCCTCGCTCTATGCCGTCAAGCTGGCCTGCGACCAGCTGCATGACGGGACCGCCGACCTGATGATCGCGGCGGGCGTCAACCGCGGCGACGACCTGTTCCTTCATATGGGCTTCACCGCGCTGAACGCCCTCAGCCCCACCGGCCGCAGCCGGCCGTTCCACCGCGAAGCCGATGGGCTGATCCCGGCCGAGGGGGCTGCCTGTGTGGTGCTGAAGCGGATGGACGACGCGGTGCGCGACGGAGACCGCATCCTCGGCGTCATCCGCGGCATCGGCCTGTCGAACGACGGGCGCAGCCGAGGCTTCCTTGTTCCCGACGCCGGAGGCCAGGAGCGCGCCATGGCCGACGCCTATGCCCAGGCGGGTTTCGCGCCGGAAGCGGTATCGCTGGTGGAATGCCACGCCACCGGAACGGCGCTTGGCGACGCCACCGAGATCGCCAGCATGGGCCGCATCTTCGCCGGCTTGCGGGATGTGCCGATCGGGTCGCTGAAGTCCAACCTGGGCCACCTGATCGCCGCCGCCGGTCTGGCCGGCATGGTCAAGGTGATCCAGGCGATGGCGGCCGGCATCCGCCCGCCGACCCTGCATGCCGACGCCGCACCGCTGGACGGCATCGGCGCCTCGCCCTTCCGCCTGCTGGACCGGGCGGAGCCGTGGGAGGTGGATGGGCCGCGCCGCGCCGGAATCAGCGCCTTCGGCTTCGGCGGCAACAACGCGCATCTGGTGCTGGAGGAGTGGCACCCCGCCACCGTGTCCGTTCCGGTTGTCGCTCCCCCGCCGCCGTTGCGTGTGGCGGTCGTCGGCCTTTCCGTCGCCACCGCCGCCGATGACTTCGCCGCGGCCTTGGCCGCACCTCCTTCGGGAGACGGCCCGCGCGTCCTGGACAGCATCACGCTGGACCTCGCCACTATCCGCGTCCCGCCTGCCGACCTGCAGCATGCCCTGCCGCAGCAGCTTCTGGCGATGAAGGCGGTGGCCCGCGCCGTCGCCGACGCCCCGGCCTTGCCGGCAGCCACCACCGGCGTGCTGATGGGCATGGGCTGCGACGCCCAGGTGGCGCGGCGCGGCCTGGGCGTGCGGCTTGCCGACCTGTGCGGCCCGGATGCCAGTGTCGATCTCGGTCCCCCGCTGAACGCGGCCGGCGTCATCGGCACCATGCCCAACATCGTCGCCAACCGCTTCAACGCCCAGTTCGACTGGCGCGGCCCCAGCTATTCGGTATCGGCGGAGGAGTTGTCGGGGCTTGCCGGGTTGCGCATCGCCGCCCGCGCCCTGGTGACGGGCGAGCTGGACGCGGCGGTCGTCGGCGCGGTCGATCTGTCCTGCGAGCCGGTGCACCGCAGCGCGCTCGCCGCCCTGCGCCCCGACCTCGCTACCCCCGGTGACGCCGCCGTCGTTCTGGTGCTGCGCCGGGTGGAGTGCGCCGAGGCCGCCGGCGAACCGATCCACGCCATCCTCGACCTGTCCTCCGCCACCGATTCCGCCGAAGCGGAGTTCACCATCGCCGGACCGCAAGGGGCGAGTCCCGTCACCAGCCGCTTCGGCCATGCCCATGCCGCGTCCGGCCTGCTGCATGTGGCCGCCGCCGTGGTCGCCTGCAGTGGCCGCATGAAGCCCGGAGACGGCGCTGCCCAACCCTGGCTGGATGCCGGTCGCCTGCGCGCCCGCGTGAGCGTCGTGGCTCTGGGCGGGGCGACCGACGGGCTTCTGGTCGAAAGCGGCGATGTCTCGGAGCCGGCCGTACCGCCGCCGGACACGCGCCTGCATTGGTTCGCCGCCGCCAGCCGGGCGGAGCTGTGCGCGCGCATCCGGCGCGGCGAGGATGGCGGGCAGGGGCCGGTGCGGCTGGCCTTCGCCTGTCCGGCCGGCAAGGAGGCCGACACCCTGGCGCGCGCGCTGGCCCTTGCCGAGGGGCGCGAGGCCACCGCCGACGGTATCCAGTTCCGCGAGCGACCGCTCGGCGGCCGGCTGGCCCTGGTCTTCACCGGGGCGGCGGCGGCTTACGAGGGAATGGGGCGCGAGCTTTTCCTGTCCATCCCCGATGTCGGCCGGAGCGTGACCGCGCGCTTCCCTATCCTCGCCCATGCGGCGGAGCGGCTGTACGGATCGGCGGAACCGCTCGACGCGATGGCGCAGCTGCAGACCTGCGCCCTGATCTGCCAGACCCATGCGGAGGTCAGCCGCAGCGTGCTCGGCCTGCGGCCTGCGGCTGTGATGGGCCTGTCCTCCGGCGAGACCAACGCGCTGTTCGCCGCGGGCATCTGGTCGGACATGGGCGCCATGTTCGCGGAAATCGACGCATCGGGCATCTATGGCCGCCATCTGACCGGCGACTGCCTTGCAGCCGCGCGAGTCTGGGGGCAGGCGGATGCCGCCGACTGGCGCAACTGGCGCCTCCTGGCCCCGATCGAGGAGGTGGAGGCGGCGCTGGCCGGCCTGCCCCGCGTGTCGATCACCATCGTCAATGCGCCGCAGGACTGCGTGATCGGTGGCGACGCCGATTCCTGCCGTCAGGCGATCGCGCGCATCGGGGCGCACCGCGCCTTGCCGCTCGGCCAGGACATGGTGGTGCATTGCGCAGAGATGGCGCCCTGCGCCCCGGTCTGGCGCCGGATTCACAGCCGCGAGACGACACCGCCCGAGTGCATCGCCGTCTATGCCAATGCCTTCGGCGAAGCCTACCGGCCGTCGGAGGAGCTGTGCGCCGAGGCGCTGACCCGTCAGGCGATGGAAAAGGTGGACTTTCCCCGCACGATCCGCCGCGCCCATGACGATGGGGTGCGGATCTTCGTCGAGCATGGTCCGCGCAATGCCCTGACCCGCTCCATCGCCGCCACGCTGGCCGACCGCGAGCATCTGGCGGTCAGCCTGGACCATCCCGGCCGTGCGCCGCTGGAACAGCTGGCCCATGTGGCGGCCGAGCTGTTCGCCGCCGGTCAGGAGCCCGCCATGGCCGAGGTCGCCCGCCGCCTGGAGCGCCGGACCGCCCCGCCGCCGGCCCAGCCCCTGACCTTCGCCGCCCATGCCGCGCCCGTCGCGGTCGCTCTCGGACAGCCGATGCCCCCCGCACCGCCCCTGCCGCCGGTCGCCGACCTGCCGCCGCCCGATCTGGCCGCCCGCCGCCCGCTGGACGAGGCGCCGGAGCCTGAGCCTGTGATCGCCGATGTGCATCGTCCGGCCGCGCCCGGCGTTTCCACACGGGCGCCGGTTCCGCCGTCCGACAGCCCGATCGCCCGCATCCTCGCCCGTACGGCGGAGCTTCACACCGGCTATCTGAAAACCGCGTCGGACCTGCACCGGAGCTATCTGCAAGGTTTCGGGGTGGCGACAGTGACCGCTCTCCCTCTCCCCCCCGCTCCCCCTCTCCCCCCCGCTCACGCGCAAACTTCGTTTGCGCTGACGCGACAGGCGGACCTTTGGTCCGCTGAAAGCGGGGAGAGGGTCGGGGTGAGGGGGATGCATGGGGTGGATTCTCGGGATACGGCCGCCGCGCTTCCCCCTCACCCTAACCCTCTCCCCGGGGGGGAGAGGGCATCGTCACCCCCGGGCCGTCCGCTCTGGGACCGCGCCCAGCTGGAAATCCTGGCGTCGGGCAAGGTATCCGACATCTTTGGTCCGCTCTTCGCGCAGCAGGACGGCTACGCGCGTCAGGTCCGTATGCCGGAGCCGCCGCTGCTGCTGGTGGACCGCGTCATTTCCATCACCGGCGAACCCGGCAGCATGGGGCTTGGCTCCATCGTCACCGAGACGGATGTCACGGCCGACAGCTGGTATCTGCACAACGACCGCATGCCGGTGGGGCTCGCCATCGAATCCGGACAGGCCGACCTGCTGCTGATCTCCTGGCTGGGCGCCGATTTCCGCAACAGGGGCGAGCGCGTCTACCGCCTGCTGGGCTGCGAGATGACCTACCATGAGGGTGGCCTGCCGCGGGTGGGCGACACGCTGCGCTACGACATCCACATCGACGGCCATGCCCGCATGGGCGAGGTCGGGCTGTTCTTCTTCCATTACGATTGCCGCATCGGTGATCGGCTGGTGCTGTCGGTCCGCAACGGGCAGGCCGGATTCTTCACCGACCAGGAATTGGCCAACTCCGGCGGCGTGCTGTGGAGCGCCGAGGAGGACCGGCCCAGGGACGGCGCGCGCCTGGACCCGCTGCCCTGTCCGTCGCGCCACCGCGCCTTCACCGCCGAACAGCTCGACCTCTGGACCGCCGGCCGGGCCTTCGCCTGTTTCGGCGAGGGGTTCGAACTGGCCGGCAGTCACCAGCGCACCCCGGCGATCCCGCAGGGGCGCATGCGCCTGATCGACAGCGTGACCGCCTTCCAACCGCAGGGCGGCCCCTGGGGACGGGGGTATCTGCGGGCGGAAAGCCATGTCCCGGCCGACGCCTGGTTCTATGCCGGCCACTTCAAGAACGATCCCTGCATGCCCGGCACGCTGATGGCCGAGGGGGCGGTGCAGGCGGTCGCAACCTTCATGGCAGCCGGCGGCTTCACCATCGGACGCGATTCCTGGCGGTTCGAGCCGGTGCCGGACGAGCCCGCCCGCTTCGTCTGCCGCGGACAGGTGGTCCCGGACGCCGCCCATCATCTTGTCTACGAAGTCTTCGTCGAGGAGATCGAGGACGGCCCGACGCCCATCGTCCGCGCCGCCCTGCTGTGCAGCGCCGATGGCTTCAAGGTCTTCCATTGCCGCGCCTTCGCCGTGCGGATGGTGCCCGACTGGCCGCTCGGCCATGGGCGTCATGCCCTGCCGGCGCTGGCGGAGGCGCCGCGCATCGTCGGCACCCGCGGCGACGTGCGCGGCGATTACGAGGCGCTGCTGGCCTGCGCCTGGGGGGCACCGTCCCTGGCCTTCGGCAGCATGTATGCCCGCTTCGATGCCGGGCGGGTGCCGCGCCTGCCGGGGCTGCCCTATCACTTCATGTCCAGCGTGGTCTCGGTGAACTGCCCGGCCGGGGAGCCGACCGTGGGCGGCACGCTCCTCGTCGATTACGAGGTGAAACCGGAGGCGTGGTACTTCGCCCGGAACGCGGCGCCGGTGATGCCCTTCTGCGTGCTGATGGAGGTGCTGCTGCAGCCCTGCGGCTGGCTGGCCTCCTACATGGGCTTCGCGCTCGCCTCCACCGAGGATCTGGCGATCCGCAACTTGGACGGCGACGCCGCCCGCGTGCTGGCCGAAGTGACGCCCGCCGACGCCCGCGTCCGTACCGAGGCGACGCTGACCCGCTTCTCCCGCGCCGGCGGCATCACCCTGATCGCCTTCAAGGTCCGGGCCTGGGTCGACGACCGGCCGCTGATGGAGCTGGAAACCTCCTTCGGCTTCTTCGCGTCCGCCGCGCTGGCGAAGCAGAACGGCCTGCCGCCCTTGCCGGCCGATGATGCGCGGGGGATTCCGCCCGCCATGCCCGTCGTGGAGCCGCGCGGCGCGAAACTGGCGGACGGAATGCTGAGCATGGTGGACGAGGTCACCGGCTGGTGGCCTGAGGGCGGCGCCAGCGGCCTGGGACTGGTGCGCGGCCGGCAGGTGGTCGATCCGGAATCCTGGTACTTCAAGGCCCATTTCTTCCAGGATCCGGTTCAGCCCGGTTCGCTGGGGGTCGAGGCGCTGCTGCAATTGCTGGAGCGCGCCATGATCCTGGCGGGGCTGGACAGCGAATTGGACTCGCCGCGCTTCGAAGGGGCCGCTCTGGACCAGACGCTACGCTGGAAGTATCGCGGTCAGGTGGTCCCCACCAACCGGACCGTCACCACGGAAATCGAGATTGTGCGGATCGAGCGCGACGAGCGCGGCATTCTGGCGGTTGCCCGCGGCAGCCTGTGGGCCGACGATCTGCGCATCTACGAGGTTGACGGGCTGGCGGCGCGTCTGGTGCCCGGCGGTGGCGGCAATGGCGGCATCCGCCTGGATTTGGACAACGCCCCCTGGCTTGGCGACCATCGCCCGACCCATACGGCCCCCGCGGTTCCCCTGACCTGTCTTGCCGACATCATGGCGGCGGCGGTTTCGGGCGAATGCGTCGTCTCCCTTGAGGATGTCCGGGTTCAGCGCTGGGCGACGGTGCCGGTCACGCTGGTTCCGGAGGTGGAGCCTGACGGCCGCGTGACCTTGCGGGATGGCGGCAACATGCTGGCGACCGGCCGGGTGATCCGGGCGGACGAGTGGCCGGCGCCGCCGCGGCCGTTCGATCCGCTGGAGGATGCCCGGCCGTCGCCATGCCCCTATGCCGCCGCGGAGCTGTTCCACGGCCCGGCCTTCCAGATCCTGAGCGGGCTGCGCACCGGCTCCGGCGGCGCGTCCGCCGATCTGGACGCGGTCAAGGCTGCGCGGGTGCCGGGGCTGATCGGTCCTGCGCTGCTGGATGCCGGTCTCCATGCCACCCCCCGCCATGCCCCCGAACTCTGGTGGGGGGAACAGGCGGGGGGGATGCTCGCCTATCCCAGCGCCATCGAGCGGCTGAGCCTTTTCGGCCCGACGCCCTGCGACGGCATGGTCCGCATCGAGGTGCGTGCGCTTCCCCTGGACGCCCAAGGGCGCGCCCGGTCGCGCCTGCAGTGGATTGCCGAGGGCAGGGTCTGGGCCGAGATGGACCTCGCCGACGTGCTGTTCCCCAAGGGCGCGCTCGGCAAGGCTCCCGCCCTGGCGCGGCAGGCGTTCCTGCGCGACCGCAAGGCGGCGCCCGGCGTGCGCCTGTCGCGGGCGGAGAGCGGTACGAGCCGCCTCAGCGCCCGCGAGGTCGCGGCGAGCAACTGGCTGCCCGGAACCCTGGAAAGCCTCTATGGCGTGTCGGGCAACCCCTCCGACATGGCCCACTCCATCGCGGCGAAGGAGCATGCGGCGGCACAGCTCGGCGTCCATCCGGGGGTGGTGGCGGTCGAGGGCGATGTCGCCCGCTGCCCCGGCGCGCCGCTCAACCCGGTTCCGCTGTCGGTCACGCGCGACGGTGCCGACTGGGTGGTGACGGGCACGCTCCCCGCCGCTCCCGACATCTTGCCGCTGCGGACCTTCTGGCGCGCCCATCTGGGGACCGGCGACTGGCCGGTGGAGGACCTGTTCCTGGCGCTGGCCGCCGAATTCGTCGGTCAGGTGCGCGTGGCGGAGCCGAACGGGCTCGCCCGCATCCGCGACCGCGGCGCGCTGTTCCTCGGAAACCATCAGGTGGCGGTGGAATCGCTGACCTTCACGCTGGCGGCCGCCGCCCTGACCGGCAGGCCGATCCTGACCGTCGCCAAGGCGGAGCATCGCAACACGTGGCTTGGCAGCCTGCTGGCCTTGTCCGGCAGCGATTCTGGGCTTCGCCTGCCGCAGATGATGCTGCTGTTCGACCGCGAAGATCCGGCGGCCATGCTGGGGCTGATGGAACAGGCGCGCGACGCGGTGAGGCGCGATGGCGTGTCGATCATGGTGCATGCGGAGGGCACGCGGTCGCTGTCCTGCCGGACCCCGGTGTCCCGGCTGTCCGGGGTGTTCCTGGATCTGGCGGCGAGGCTGGAGGTTCCCATCGTGCCGGTCCGCTTCGCCGGCGCCCTGCCGGTCGATCCCGCGCCGGAGCGGCTGGAGTTCCCGCTGGGCTTCGCTCGTCAGGACATCCATATCGGTCGCCCGCTGTGGCCGGAGGAGTTGGCGAGCCTGCCCCTGGCGGAGCGCAAGAGGGCCGTCCTCGACGCCATCAACGGGACTGGCCCATCGCTGGCCGGCGAGGGTCCCAACGAGCCGCGCCCGGACTTCGAAGCGGCGGCGATGGCCATGGCGGCAACGCGCGGACTCAGCCTGCCCCGCGCGGCGACGCTCCAGGCGGTGTTGAACGCGATCCCAAGCGATCGTCCGCTCGCCCGTCTCGCCCGCAGCATCGCGGCGGGGGAGGGAGCGGAGGAGGTCGACCCGTGGCTGTCCGCCCTGGCCGGCTGGTTTCGAACTCAGTAGATGGGGATGCCCACGATCATCAGGCCGAAGACGCCGAGGATGGCGTGGGACACGCTGCTGCCGACCAGCGATCCCTGGCGGGCGAAGATCCAGCCCCAATAGAGGCCGATGGGGAACACCGCCAGGGCAAGGCCGATCGACACATGCAGGTGGGTGGCGCTGAACAGCATGTTCGACAGGACGATGGCTTCCGCCGTCTTGTATTTGCTGGTCAGGAAAAGCTGAAAGGATGCCTGGGTGCCGCGGGCGATGGTTTCCTGGATCGGCGTGAAGGCGCAATAGGCGCTGCCGTAGAGAAGGATTTCGCCCAGCGACAGCCCGGTGGACCGCGCGAAGTCGAACACCGGCTGCCCTTGCAGGGACGGGATCATCGTCACGCCGATCCATTTGAGCGTGACGATCAGCAGGGCGATGGGGATGGACAGCACCACGCCTTCCAGCGCGTTGCGCCGCCAGTTCTTCAGGGTGAAGCCATAGGCGCTGGGCGGCCAGGGGCTGGTCTTGACGGTGCGGTACACGCCGAAGGCGAAGGCGGTCAGAATGGGCAGGCTGATGAGGGAGGTGTCTGGAACCACCTTGCTGAGCGCCGTGGTGACGCCCAACGCGAACATGTAGAAGCAGAGGCCGACCAGCAGGCGAAAGATGAACTTGCTCATCTCCACGCGGTTCTCGGCCTCGTTCAGCTGACGGCGCAGGGTCTGGACCGTCACCTCGTTGGTGCGGCGCAGGCGCGCGGCCAGCTCATAGGCCAGATTGATCTTGAGACGCCCATCCACGCCGAGTTGGCGGTCGGGATGCTCCTGCAGGCGGGAGAGCGGGACGGCGATGACCTCGCTGTCCTCGGCGGCGCGGACGGCGCCGGAGCGCGGGCCGCTGTCGAGCAGCGACACCTCGCCGATGGACTGGCCCGCCGTCAGCAGGGCGAGGCGATGGCGGACGTCGCTGCCCTCCTCGCGCTTCAGGACCTCGAAGCTGCCGGAGAGAATGAAGAAGAGCGCGTCGCCGGGATCGCCCTCTTCGAACAGAAGCTGGCCCTGGGGGATCTTGCGGGGGCCGTCCACGACGGCGGCCAGCTGCCGGATGTTCTCGTCCGAGAAGCCATTCAGAAGAGGCGCGCTCCTCAGACGCTCGTCGATTTCCAGATGCCGCGCATCCGACGGCGCGCCACCGACAACGTCCATCTCATCCCCCTCGCCAGAAAAGCGCGGGCACCTTAGCGCAAGGGAGAAAGGGTTAGAAGTGACATGAGAAATCGGGACGCGCCCGGCTCACACGACGCAGAGGCAGGCACCCTCCTGGTCCATGGCGATGGAATCGACGGCGACCGGCAGTTTCTGCGCCTTCTCCGGCATCTTGGGCCGGTGGGCCTCGCCGCGGCAGGCATCGATCGGCACATCCTCCCCCTGCATCAGCGGGCAGCGTTCGAAGATTTCCGCCACCCAGTCGACGAAGACCCGCACTTTGGGCGAGAGGTGGCGGTTCTGCGGATAGAGGGCGGAGATCGGCATCAGGGCCGGGCGCCAATCCGGCAGGATTTCCACCAGGGCGCCACTGCGCAGGTGGGGCAGGGCCATGAAGCGGGCGGGCTGGATGATGCCCAGCCCTTCCACCCCGCAGGTTACGTAGGCGTCGGCGTCGTTGACGGAGACGGTGCCGGACATCTTCACCTCGCGCTCCACCCCGTCGCGCTCGAAGCTGGGCTCGTGGACCTTGCCGGTCCGGGTGAAATACTTGACGGCGACGTGGCATTGCAGCTCGTCCAGCGTCTTCGGCGTGCCATGGGCGGCGAGATAGGACGGGCTGGCGCAGGTCACGGAGCGGAAGGCGCCGACCCGCCGGGCGATCAGGCTGGAATCCTGAAGCTCGCCGACGCGCAGGACGCAGTCCACTCCCTCCTGGATCAGGTCGATGGGCCGGTCGCTGAGGCCCAGCATCAGTTCGATGTCGGGATAGGCGCTGTGGAACTCGTGGATCGCCGGGATGATGACCAGCCGGCCGATGGAGCCCGGCATGTCCACGCGCAGCCGGCCGCGCGGCGTCTTGCGCGCGCTGGTGAAGGAGGATTCGACCTCCTCCAACTCCTGCAGAATGCGGGTGGCGCCCTCCAGATAGGCGGCGCCGTCCAGCGTCAGGTTCAGCTTGCGCGTCGTCCGCTGCAGAAGCCGGACGCCCAGCGACGCCTCCAGGTTCTGGATGGTGGTGGTGACGGAGGCGCGCGGCAGGCCCAGCGTGTCGGCCGCCTTGGTGAAGCTGTTGGCCTCCACAACCCGAACGAAGACGCGCATCGCGTGAAGCTTGTCCATGGCCGTCCTGTCCCGCCCTGCGTCGGCACCGCTCCCGGGCATGGGTGGTGCCGTTGGTTGAATAGGCGCTATTTAACCACGACGCGCGCCGCTGTCGATCATTCGGACGGACATGGCTGGACCGATGGGACCGGCAGGGACCGCTACGGTTCGCTGTAGCTGGTGGGGATGATGCGCAGATCGAAACGGGCTGGGTCCTGCTGGAAGATCAGGCCGCCGAAGCGTTCGGAGTAGGGCGGGAGATAGTCGAACTCGGCCTCCACCGCTTCGACCACGCGGTCGCCGGACCGCAGCTCGCCACGCACACGCAGGGTGGCGGCGGTGGCGGTGGTGCGGTTGCGGATCTGGAAACGGACGGTGTGGCCATGGCCGCCGGCCTGGGTCTCCACCACGGTGATGTCGATCCGGCCGGGCACTTCACCTTCCTCCCGAAGGCCGTACTGCACCATGTAGGCGATCATGGCGGCGATCAGCAGGGCGCCGATTCCCGCCGCCACCCATTCCAGGGGGGAGGTCGGCGCTGCACGCTCCGCCTCGGTACTGTTCTTGTCCCGGTCCGCCTTTTGCGGTGAAGGCCGGGTCTGCTCCGTCACGGCGTCCTTGCGCAGGGGTGCCGGTCCGACTTGCGGGGTCATGGTGGTGCCCTTCCTTCCGGTCACAGGATCAGCCGGGCGGACGCCGCGCCGATGGCGCAGGGGAAGCCCAGGACGACGGTGGCGCTGATGATCTCGGCCAGTCCCGTGCCGTCGGTCCGGCCGAAGGTCCACAGCAGGTAGAGGCAGATCGACAGCACGATGACGTAGCCGACGACGGTGAAGCGCAGGAACAAACTCCAGAACCCCACGCCGCCGGGCGGCTTCGACCCGCCGGGCAGCTCCACCGCATAGACGAAGGCGTGCATCAGGACGAGCGACAGCAGCAGAAGCGCGATCTCCCGCCACGGGTCCATCATGTAGGACAGCAGGACCATCTCCTCCGTCGGGGCGACGTTGAGGCCGAGGAAGAGCGCGCCGACGCCCATCAGGAACAGTTCCTGCCCGTATGTCATGGAATCCTGGCGTTGCGTGCTCTCGGCCGTCTTCTCGCCCAGCTGGTCGCGGGCCAGCATGGCGCCGATGGCGGCGGGGAAGCTCTGCAGCGCGATCTTGCCGATCAGCTCGCGCGCGGGCATGTCGAAGGTCAGGACCTTGAAAATGCCGAGGATGACAGCCGACATCGTCACCGCCACCGCGATGGCGACGAAGGCATCGGCGATGTCGTCGCGCAGGCTGGCGTTGGTCTTGAAGCCGCTGACCACCGACAGGCCGATCAGCAGCGGGATCAGCAGGACCAGAAGCAGCACCAGCCGCCAGGGCGTCATGGTGAAGCCGATCCACCACATCTCCATCGTCATCAGCATCGGCAGCGAGAAGATCAGCGCCCCGGCGAACGCGCGCGCCAGCCCGACCAGGAAGGAGCGGTTGTCCTCGTAAGTGGGCCTTTCCGGTGTGGCGGCGTCCGGCCGGCCGGCATCGGCTGTCATGCATCGTCTCCCCAACCCCGCCGCACGGTCGTCGCGGCCCGCATTCCAGGGTCAACGCTTACGGCCACGCACAGGTTTCCGCGCCGCCCAAAGGAAGATGAGGTGCCGAGGAAACCGCCGAGCCTCTGCTGTGTTGACCCTGGTGGGAACCTGGGGGTGGGAACCTGGGGGTGGGGAAATCGGGGTGGGAAATGGGGCGAGGGGCGATGAGCCTCCCCCGTTGACGGGAGGAGGTGGCATGGACGGGCCGAGCCGGCGAACAGCGCGAAATCCTCTGCGGCCGGGCTTGCCGGCGGTGGTTCTGGCGCTTGCCGGGTGCGAGGGGAGGCAGTCGGCGCTGGATGCGGCCGGCGTCAGCGCGCAGGAGATCCTGGTCACCAGCTGGATCCTGTTCATCGGCGGCGCCGCGATCTTCCTGGCGGTGATGGCGCTGGCGCTCTATGCCGCCTTCGTCCGGCCGGAGCGGTTTCCCGGCCGCAAGGCCTGGGTGATCGGCGGCGGCATCCTGTTCCCGGTCGTCACGCTGACCGCACTCCAGCTGCATGAATTCGCCCTGGCCCGCCGACTGGCGACGCTGGCGCCGGAACCCGCCTTCGTGGTGGAGGTCACCGGGCTGATGTGGTGGTGGGACGTCCGCTACCTCGTGCCGGGGCAGGAGCCACTGCGCGCCGCCAACGAGATCGTGCTGCCGGCCGGCCGGCCGGTGGAGCTGCGGGTCGCCAGCGCCGACGTCATCCACAGCTTCTGGGTGCCCAGCCTCGCCGGCAAGATCGACATGATCCCCGGCCATGTGAACCGCCTGCCGGTGGTGGCGCAGCGGCCAGGGCTCTACCGCGGCCAATGCGCCGAATATTGCGGGGCGCAGCATGCCCTGATGGCCTTCGACGTCCGTGTCCTGCCTCCGGACGAGTTCGACGCCTGGATGGCGGCACAGCGCCGCCCGGTGCCGGAACCGCCGACGCCGGAGCTGGTGCGCGGCCGCGATGCCTTCTTCGCGCTCGGTTGCCAATCCTGCCATGCGGTGCGCGGCACGGAGGCGGACGGGCTGGTCGGGCCGGACCTCAGCCGCATCGGCGCGCGCGCCTCGCTCGCCGCCGGGACGCTGCCGACGCGGGTGGAGACCATCGCCGCCTGGATCCAGGGCGCCCAGCACATCAAGCCCGAGAACCGCATGCCGTCCTTCGACGTGACCGACGGCGAGACCCTGCATGCCATGGCCGCCTGGCTGGAGAGCCTGAAATGACGCTGCGCACCGACGAGCCCCGCGACGAGTTCACCGGCGGCCGGCCCACACCCAGCCCCATGCCCCGACCGCCGGGGGAGGAGGAGGAGCTGCGCCGCCTCTGGCGTCTGCCGCAGGGGATCGCGCGCGTCACCGCGGTGAACAACACCAAGGTCGGCGTCTGGTACATCGGTACGGCGCTGCTGTTCTTCCTGATCTCCGGGGTGCTGGCGCTGGTGATGCGGCTGCAGCTGGCGATGCCTGGAAACGACCTGCTCGACCATGGCACCTACAACCAGTTCTTCACGGTCCACGGCACCGGAATGATGTTCCTGTTCGCCGTGCCGATCGTCGAGGCCATCGGCGTCTTCCTGCTGCCGTCCATGCTGGCGGCGCGCGACCTGCCCTTTCCCCGGCTGTCCGCCTTCGCCTTCTGGGCCTATTTCTTCGGCGGCATCTCCTTCTTCTGCTCGCTGATCTTCGACGCGGCTCCCGACGGCGGCTGGTTCATGTATCCGCCGCTGACCAGCTACGAGCATTCGCCCGGCATCAACGCCGATTTCTGGCTGCTCGGCATCGGTTTCATCGAAATCTCGGCCATCGCCGGCGCCATCGAGATCGTGGTCGGCATCCTGCGCACCCGTCCGCCCGGCATGACGCTGGACAAGCTGCCGATCTATGCCTGGTCGATGCTGGTGATGGCGGGGATGATCATCTTCGCCTTTCCCGCCGTCATCGTCGCCACCGCCCTGCTGGAGATCGAGCGCGCCTTCCACTGGCCGTTCTTCATCGCGGAGCGGGGCGGCGACCCGCTGCTTTGGCAGCATCTGTTCTGGTTCTTCGGCCATCCGGAGGTCTACATCATCTTCCTGCCGGCGGCCGGTCTGGTGTCGATGATGGTGCCGACGCTGGCCCGCCGGCCGCTGGTGGGGCATGACTGGGTGGTGCTGGCGCTGGTCGGCACCGGGTTCTTCAGCTTCGGCCTGTGGGTCCACCACATGTTCGCCACCGGCATCCCGTCGCTGTCGCTCAGCTTCTTTTCCGCCGCCAGCATGGCGGTGGCGGTGCCAAGCGGCATACAGGTGTTCGCCTGGATCGCCACGCTGGGGGCGGGGCGGGTGCAGTGGACGGTCGCCACCCATTTCCTGTTCGGCTTCCTGTTCATCTTCGTGCTGGGCGGGCTGACCGGCGTAATGGTGGCGGTGGTGCCCTTCGACTGGCAGGCCCATGACAGCTACTTCATCGTCGCGCACCTGCATTACGTGCTGATCGGCGGCATGGTGTTCCCGGTCTTCGCCGGGCTTTACCACTGGTGGCCGACGCTGAACGGCCGGCTGCTGTCGGAGCGGCTGGGGCGCTGGGCCTTCTGGCTGATGTTCATCGGTTTCAACGTCGCCTTCTTCCCCATGCACATCAGCGGCCTGCTGGGCATGCCGCGGCGGGTCTACACCTATCCCGGCGATCTCGGCTGGAACCTGCTGAACATGATCTCCACGGTGGGTTCCTTCGTGCTGGCCTTGGGCGTGCTGCTGGTGCTGATCGACATGGCGCGCAGCGCCTTCGGGGGCGGGGAAAAGGCATCCGACAACCCGTGGAATTCCGGGACGCTGGAATGGCTGCCGAATGAGCTTTACGCCACCCGCAGCATCCCGCACGTCACCAGCCTCTATCCCCTGTGGGACAAGCCCGACCTGCCGCGCGAGGTGCGCGAGGGCGCCCATTTCCTGCCCGGCGCCCCGACCGGCCGGCGCGAGACCATCGTCACCAGTCCGATCGAGGCCAAGCCGCAATATCTGATGCCGCTGCCGGGTCCGCATTGGGGGCCGTTCCTGGCCGGGCTGTTCACCGCGGCGCATTTCCTGTGCCTGACCGTGCAGTGGTATTATCCCTCGCTGGTCCCGGCGGTGCTGGCCATCGCCATGGTGTTCTGGTGGGTCTGGGGCCTCGACACCGGCGCCGACCACCCGCCGCAGGATGTCGGCGGCGGCTGGCGCGTGCCGGTCTACATCCAGGGGCCGAAGAACCATTCCTGGTGGGGCGTGGTCGTCCTGCTGCTGGTGGACGGCACCGCCTTCGCCTGCCTGATCTTCACCTATCTGTTCCTGTGGACGGTCAGCCCGGACGTCTGGCCCGCGGGTGGAGACGGGTTGCCGGGACTACCCTGGCTGGCGGGCGGGCTGGCGCTGTGGGGGCTGTCGGCACTGGCCATCGGATGGGCGCGCAAGTCCGTCGACCGCAACCGGCACGGCCGCGTCCGCATCGGCCTGATCGTCGCCTGGTCGGCGATGGTCGGCGGCATCCTGCTGGACGCCAATGCCCAGATCGGGACCGGCCTCGTCGGCGCGGCCAGCGCCTATGGCGCCATCACCTACATGCTGGTGGCGTGGCAGGCCTTCCATGTGGCGGTGATGACGCTGATGCTGGGCTATACGCTGGCCCGATCGGCCGCCGGGCTTCTGCATGCCGAGCGGCGGGTGACCTTCGACAACACCCTGCTGATGGGCTGGTACAGCGCGGCGCAGGGGACGATCGCCCTGCTGCTTCTCCACCTGTTCCCACGTCTGGCGATTTGAAAGGGGGCATCATGTCGGGCCGCAGCTTTCCCGTTACCTTCGGCGCGATGCTGGCGCCCTTCCTGATCTGGGCCGGGCATTTCGGCCTGGTCTATGCCATCAACGGTGCGGTCTGCGCGCGGGCACCGGACGGGGCGATGCTGTTCGGCTATCCGATGTCGGCGGCACTGGTCATCGCCGCGACGGTCCTCGCGATGGCCTGGGTCGCGATCCTGCTGGTGATGGCGCTGCGCGGAAGCGGTCCGGCCGGGCATGTCGCCTCCGCCGATCCGCGCCGCTTCGCCCGCTGGTTCGTGGTTACCGGGGCGGGCTCGGCACTGGTCGCCATCCTGTGGGTCGGACTGCCGGCCCTGCTGGTGCCGGCCTGCGGGTGATGCCGAAACCCTGAAAAATGGCTTCGCCGGCTTCGAGGCACCGGCGGCGGCCGGAGGGGCCGCCGCGGATGTCTCGAAACCGGCGTTGCGGTTTCAGAAGACCCTGGCTGCTGGAGTTACTGCTGGGTGCCGGTCTGGCCCATGGAGCCCTGCGGGGTGCTCTGGTTCTGCGGGGTGTCGCTCGGCACGGTGCCGGTGGTGCCCGTCGTACCCGTGGTCCCCGTCGTGCCGGTGCCCGTGTTGCCGGTCGTGCCCGTGCCGCCGGCCGTGCCGGTGTTGCTGGTGCTGCCGCTCAGGTTCAGCGCGGCCATGGTCTGCTCGTCGGCGCGGCCGGTGGCGCGCAGGCCGTTCTCGCGCTGGAACTGCATCAGGGCGCGGCGGGTGTTCGCGCCCCAGACGCCGTCGACGGCGACGTCGCGGCCATCGGTGCGGTCGTTCAGCGCCTGCTGGATTTCGCGCACCTGTTCGCTGCTGAGGTTGCTGGAGGCCATGCTGCCGGAGCGGCGGGTCGACGAACGGTCGGAGCCGCTGCCCGACGTCTCTTCCCGGACCTCCTTGGTCGCACGGTCGGTCACGCGGTCGGTCTTCTTGCTCAGGCTTTCGTCCATGCTGTTGCCGGCAACGGCGCCGCCGACGCCACCGACCACCGCACCGACCGGGCCACCGACGACGGCACCGGCCACGGCACCGCTGCCCGCGCCGGTCGCCGTCCGCGAGGTCTCCGTGCTGCCGCAGGCGCTGAGCGCGAACAGGGCGCCGGCTGCCGTGGCGGTCATGACGATCTTCGAAATCCCACGCATGGTTGCCATCCTTCTCGATTACGCTTCGATGTTGGCGACCCGCCGCCCGGTGCGGCCTGTACTGTCCTGCCGCACGGCAAGCGACAGCTGGGTCATGTGATGAACAATCAACAGCGGGCCTTCTTGTTCCCTGGCGTCGTCTCAGGATTTTCCGTCATCCCCGTTCACCATGGCGTCACCGTGAGCGCGGCGGGAGTAATACTCGGCGACGGCGTCGATCTGTTCGTCGGTCATGCGGCGGACGGCGGCCTCCATGATGCGGGACAGCGCCGTGTTGCCGCGCGCCTCGTCGCGCCACAGCCGCAGCTGGCCGGCGATGTAGGAGGCATGCAGGCCGTCCAGCGTGGGATAGCGCGGGTCGCGGGCATGGCGGCTGTCGCCCGCCCCTTCGTGACAGCCGGAGCAGGCGGCGACGCCCCGTCCCGGATCGCCGGACTCCGCGATCCGGCGGCCCAGCTCCAGCAGCTTCGGATCGGGAACCGCGGCTGCAAAGCTTGGCATTGCAGGCTTTTGGGCGGCGTAATGGTCGGCCAGTGCGCGGATGGCCTCCTCGTCCAGGCCGGCGGCGACGGGCTGCATGATGCCGCTGAAGCGGTTGCCCTGGGCGTAGGCGCGCAGTGTCTCGAACAGGTAGTCCGCCGACTGCCCGGCGAGCCGCGGGAAGGCGCCGTCGGCCCCGCCATTGCCGTCGCGCCCGTGGCAGCGGGCGCAGTCCTGCAGCGTCTCGCCCAGCCGGCCGGTTTCCGGGCCGCTGACGGGGCCGGTCAGATCGGCCACGCGGGCACGCCCATCCGGCTGGGTGCCGCCGAAAGCGAGGCCGCGATATTCTTCCGCGCTCATCCCTTTTAGCCGCAGGAGAAAGGCGGTAACCGCCCAGGGCTCGTCCTTGCGCTGCTGCGCCGGCCAAGCCGGCATGCCGGCGTATTTGATGCCGTTCAGGGTGATCCAGTACAGCTCCCGCGGCTTCCAGTCCGCCACCTGGTTCGGCAGATAGGGCGGCTCCGGCATCATGTGGCGGGAGATCGGGTTGCGCGGCGCGTCGGGCGCGCCGTGGCAGGGGGCGCAGCCGTCCTCGTAATGGCCGGCGCCGCGGCGGATCAGCGCCGGGTCGTTCAGGTCGGGCGGCTCTTCGACGAAGGCGGCATGCGTCTCGACCGAACTGCGCATCGCCATCTCGAAGAACATCTCGACGGGCGTCCAGTGCTCCTTGGTCGCCGCGACGCTGTAGAGGCCGGACCACGCGAACAGCAGCCCGCCGATGCCGGCTGCCACCGCCGCCAGGGCGAGGGTCGTCAGGGTGCGCCGCATGCCCTCACCCGGCCTTTCCGCCGGAGAGCCGGCCGTCTTTGATCCGATCGTCCCAAATCCGATCATCGGCGCTCTGCCGCAGCCAGCGCGCCGCACCGGCCAGCACCAGCGCCACATAGGCCAGCGACCCGACCACCCCCATGATCAGCCCGCCGAGCTGCTGGTCGGCCAGCGGCGACAGGCCCCAGGCGGCGGTGGTGGTCAGGTGGTAGGGGAACAGCGGCGTCCCGGCGAAGATCAGCAGGCCGGCCAGCATCGCCAGATGGACCGAGGTGCCGAAGGCCGCCAGCAGCCCGCGCAGGCGCATGGCGTTTCCGGTCGGCGCCAGCACGCTCCGCCACGCCGCCACCGCTCCGGCGAGCAGGGTGCCGTGCATCAGCCACAGCACCGCGTCGTTCGCCAGCGCCGCCATGTAGGGCCCCGGCAGATGCCAGACCCACAGCGTGATGCCGAACAAGCCCCAGGCCAGCTCCGGCCGTTCCAGCGGCCTGACCACGGTCCGGAGCCAGTCCGGCCAGCGCACCGCCCCGGCCGGCCAGCCGAGCACGAACAGCGGGGCCGCGACCTGCACGGTCAGCAGATGCTGGGCGACGCGGGCGGAGAATAGGGCGGAGGTGAGATTGCACAGGGGAGAGACGAAGGCGATGCCCAGCACCAGCCAGCCGGCGGCGAGGCACCAGGGCCGGTGCCCGGAAGCGCCGCCTGCCGCCTGCATCCGGCGCGTAACCGTCGCCAGCCCGGCCGCCGCCAGGACGAAGACGGCCAACAGCCATGGATCGGTGTTCCAGGCCGTCGGCAAGTCACCCGGCACCGGCGGGACGCCGCAGTAGGGGACGAAGGGAAGGGCGTCTGTCGGCATGGCGTGGCCTCGCGGAATCCGGGATCTCTCCGCCCTGTCCAATGACCGGGGCCGCGGGATGTTCCCGGTAAGGCGACGTTTCAGCCCGATTGACCGTAAGGGGAGGGAGCAGAACGCCGGCTGGGGTGTTGTTCCGCGCATGGCCGATCGGACATCCAGCCGGTTATGGGCCAGTCGGAACTGTTGCCGGAGACCGTGATGCCCGCCGCCCATCCCTGCCGCGCCCGCGTCCTTCCCACCCTCTGCGCGGTCGTGCTGGCGGGGCTGTCCGTCTCCGGAACCGCCATGGGGCAGGGGCAGCCGGGCGCCGGCCAGACTGCTCCGCCGCCTGCGGTGACAACCGTTCCGGTGCAGAACCGCGACGTGGCCCCGGCGACGGAGTTCATCGGCCGGATCGAGGCGATCCGCTCCTTCGATGCAAGGCCGCGGATCGAAGGCACCGTGGAGCAGGTCGCCTTCCAGGAGGGGCAGGACGTCCATGAGGGCGACCTGCTCTATGTGATCGAGCCGGCGCCCTATCAGGCGGCGCTCGACAGCGCCAAGGCGCAGCTCGCCAGTGCAGAGGCCAAGCTGCGCGAGGCGGAGCGGGCCTATGCCCGCGCCGACGAACTGCGGCAGCGCGGCAACGTCTCGCAGGCGCAGCTGGATCAGGCGCTGGCCGACCGCGACGCCGCCCAGGCGGACGTGATGATGAACCAGGCGCAGGTCCGCACGGCGGAGATCAATCTCGGCTACACCCGCATCGCCAGTCCGGTGGACGGCCGCATCGGCGCCACGGCGGTGACCCAGGGCAACCTCGTCAACCCGTCCACCGGCGTGCTGGCGACGGTGGTGCAGCTCGATCCCATCCGCGTCGTCTTCTCGGTCGCCGACCGCGACATGCTGGCCTTCCAGCGCCGGTTCGACGTGCGCCAGCCGGCCCAGGCGGCGGCGGAGAAATACGTGCCGACTCTGGTCCTGCCCGACGGCAGCGACTATGCCGAACAGGGCCAGATCGAGTTCGCCAACAACCGCGTCGATCCGCAGACCGGCACCGTCAGCATCCGCGCCACCTTCGCCAACCCGCAGCGCCTTCTGCTGCCCGGCCAGTATGTGACCGTGCAACTCCGCCGCGACCAGCCGGAGCAGCGCCCGGTGGTGCCCGTCGCCTCCATCCAGCAGGACCAGCAGGGCAGCTACGTCCTGGTGCTCGACGACCAGAACAGGGTGCAGCGCCGCCCGGTGCAGACCGGGGCGCAGGTCGACCAGTCGCTGGTGGTGGAAAAGGGCCTGACCGCCGGCGAAACCGTGGTGGTCGGCGGCGTGCAGAAGGTCCGTCCGGGCATGGTCGTGCAGCCCACCCCGGCGGAGCAGATGGCCGACCACGCGCAGGCGGGTGCTTCCCCGTCTCCCGCGGGTTCGGCCGGCAGCAGCGGTGCCGCTCCGGCGAACGGTGCCGGCTCGGGTGCGGCGAAGGAGTGAGGCGATGTTCTCCGCGCTCTTCATCCGCCGCCCGAATCTGGCGATCGTCATCGCTGTCGTCACCCTGATCGCCGGATTCCTGGCGCTGACCGCCATCCCGGTCGCGCAATATCCGTCGATCACCCCGCCCACCGTCCAGGTCTCGGCGACATATCCCGGCGCCAATGCCCAGGTGGTGGCCGACAGCGTCGCCGCCCCCATCGAATCGCAGGTGAACGGCGTGGAGGGCATGCTCTACATGTCCTCCACCAGCACCGACACCGGCAGCTATTCGCTGACCATCACCTTCGCCCCCGGCACCGATCCCGACATCGCCGCGGTGAACGTGCAGAACCGCATGTCGCTCGCGACCGCGAGCTTGCCATCGGAAGTGACGCGCCAGGGCGTCACCGTGCGCCGGCAGTCGTCCAACATGCTGATGGCGGTGAACGTCCATTCCCCCGGCGGGAAATTCGATCCGATCTTCATCTCCAACTATGCCAGTCTGAACCTGCGCGATTCCATCGCCCGCGTTCCCGGTGTCGGCGAGGCGCAGGTGCTGGGCGCGCTGGACTACAGCATGCGCATCTGGATGAACCCGGACCGCATGACGGCGCTGGGCATCACCGCGACGGACGTGGTCGGCGCCATCCAGAAGCAGAATGTCCAGGCGCCCGCCGGCCAGATCGGCGCGCCGCCCATCGGCGGCGACCAGCAGCAGCAGTTGACCATCATCGCCCGCGGTCGCCTTAACGATCCGCAGGAATTCGCCAACATCATCATCCGCAGCAACGAGAATGGCGGCATCGTCCGCGTCGGCGACGTGGCGCGGGTGGAATTGGGGGCGCAGTCCTACACCTCCTCGTCCAAGCTGAACGGCGCGCCGGCGGCGACGCTGGTCGTCTACCAGTCGCCGGGCGCCAACGCCTTGGATGTCGCCAACTCCGTCCAGGCGGAACTGCAGCGCCTGTCGCAGCGCTTCCCCGAGGGGCTGGAATACGCGGTCGTCTTCAACACCACCAATTTCGTCACCGCGACCATCGAAGAGATCGTGCTGACGCTCGGCATCACCTTCCTGCTGGTGGTGGTGGTCATCTACGTCTTCCTGCAGGACTGGCGGGCGACGCTGATCCCGACGCTGGCGATCCCGGTGTCGATCATCGGCGTCTTCGCCGTGCTGCTGGTTCTGGGCTACAGCGCCAACACCATCACGCTGTTCGCGCTGATCCTCGCCATCGGCCTCGTCGTCGACGACGCCATCGTGGTGGTGGAGAATGTCCGCCGCGTGATGGAGGAGCATCCCGAGCTTTCCGCAAGGGAGGCGTCGGCCAGGGCGATGGGGCAGGTCAGCGGCGCCATCGTCGCCTCCACCCTGGTGCTGGCGGCGGTGTTCGTGCCGGTGGCCTTCCTGCCGGGCATCACCGGGCAGCTCTACCGCCAGTTCGCCGTCACCATCGCGGCGTCCTTCATCATTTCCGGCATCAATTCGCTGACGCTCAGCCCGGCGCTGTGCGGCCTGCTGCTGCGTCCGCCGACGGCACCCTGGCGGCCGCTGGCGGCCTTCAACCGTGGGCTGGACCGGGTGCGCGACGGCTATGGCCGGCTGGTCCATGGGCTGGGGCGGCGGCTGATCGTCGGGCTGCTGCTGTTCGTGGCGATCACCGCCGGCGCCTTCGCCCTGCTGCGGGCATTGCCCACCGCCTTCCTGCCGGCGGAAGACCAGGGCTATTTCTTCGTGAACGTCCAGCTTCCCAGCGCCGCGTCGGTCACCCGGACCCAGACCGTGATGGACCGCGTCAGCGAAACCATCAAGCAGGAACCGGGGGTCGCCGACGTCATCGCCATCTCGGGCTTCAGCATCCTCAGCGGCCAGGGATCCAACGTCGGTCTCGTGATCGTGTCGCTGAAGCCCTGGGCGGAGCGGGGGAGCGATCAGACCGTTGACGCCATCCTCGGCAGTCTGCGCCCGCGCTTCGGCGCGATGCCGCAGGCGACGGTGACCGCCTTCAACCCACCTTCCATTCCCGGGCTGGGGGCCACCGGCGGGTTCGATCTGCGCGTGCTCGCCACCGGCGGCCAGACCCCGCAGGAGTTGGGTGCCGTGCTGCGCGGCCTGCTGGTCGCCGCCAATCAGGACGCGAACCTGCAGGCGGTGTTCAGCACCTACAGCGCGGAGGTGCCACACCTGTACCTGGACGTGGACCGCACCCGCGCCTCGCTGCTCGGGGTGTCGCCGGCCGACATCTTCACCACGTTGCAGGCCCATCTCGGCGCCAGCTACGTCAATGATTTCAACCTATATGGCCGTGTCTTTCAGGTGAAGGTGCAGGACGCCGCCGGCTATCGCGATCAGGTGAAGGAGATCGACCAGCTCTATGTCCGCAGCCAGACCGGCGACATGGTGCCGCTGCGCAGCCTCGTCACGGTCCGCACCACGCTCGCGCCCGACAGCATCACCCGCTACAACCAGTTCATGTCCGCCTCGGTCAACGGGCAGCCGGCGGCCGCCATCAGCACCGGTCAGGCGCTGACCGGGATGCAGGCAGTGGCAAAGAACACCCTGCCGCAGGGCTATGCCACCGAGTGGACCGGCCTGTCCTATCAGGAGAGCCAGGTCGGCAACCAGGGCCTGATGGTGTTCGGGCTGGCCCTGCTGTTCGGCTACCTGTTCCTCGTGGCGCAGTACGAGGACTGGCTGGTGCCGCTGGCGGTGCTGCTGTCGGTGGCGGTCGCCGTGCTGGGGGCCGGCGTCGGGCTGTGGGTTGCCGGGATCCCGAACGACATCTATGCGCAGATCGGACTGGTTCTGCTGGTCGGTCTGGCGGCGAAGAACGCCATCCTGATCGTGGAGTTCGCGCGGGAACAGCGGGCGGACGGCCGATCCATCGTCGATGCCGCGGTGGCCGGCGCCCGCCAGCGCTTCCGCGCCGTTCTGATGACGGCGCTGGCCTTCATCCTGGGTACGGTGCCTCTGCTGGTCGCCACCGGCGCCGGAGCGGCCAGCCGGCGGTCGATCGGCACCACCGTCTTCGGCGGCATGGTGGCGGCGACGGTAATCGGCATCATCTTCGTGCCGGTGCTGTTCGTCGCCTTCCAGCGCCTGACCGAACGGCTGCGGCGCCGCCCGGCCGAGGCCCGCGTCCGGCCCGCAACGGAGGGGTAGAGGGCTGTCGAAGGCCTGCTGGGGCCTTGATTCGTCTGCATAAGAACCCACATCAGCGTGGTCCCCGACATCCTTGAAATTGGCGTCCTTTGTGCGACGCTTCCCCGCGCATCGGCGCGACGGCGGCCGGCTCCGGGCCAGACGCCGACCGACCCCAACCCTGCCCGGTCTGCGGCTGACCGGGAGGGCGGGCGGCGGCCTTGCAGAGCGATGGGCGGTCGGGGCAGGGAGTTTTCCATGCCGAACAGGAACCAACCGCTTCCCCAAACCCCGTCGGCCGAACCGCTGACCCTATTCCTGAAGGACATGCGCCGCTACGACATCCTCACTGCCGAGGAGGAGCGGGAACTTGCCCGCCGCTGGCGCGACCATGACGATGCCGAGGCGCTGGACCGGCTGATCGGCGGGCACCTGCGTCTGGTCGTCGGCGTCGCCAAGCGCTTCCGGCGCTATGGGCTGCCGCTGGCGGACCTGGTGGCGGAGGGCAACATCGGGCTGATGCGTGCCGCGCGGAAGTTCGACCCCGACAAGGGCTTCCGCTTCTCCACCTATGCCCACTGGTGGATCCGCGCGGCGATTCAGGACCATGTCCTGCAGAACTGGTCGCTGGTGAAGATCGGCTCCACCACTGCACACCGCACCCTGTTCTTCGGCCTGCGCCACCTGAAGGCCAAGCTGAAGGAACTGGACAGCGGCGACCTGTCGCCAGAGGCGGCGGCGGCCATCGCCACCGAGTTGGACCTTCCGGAACGTGACGTGGTGGAGATGAACCGCCGCCTCACCGCCGACCGCTCGCTGAACGCCACGGTGGGCGATGAGGGCGAGATGGAGTGGCAGGACCTGCTGGCCGACGACCGGGCCGACCAGGAAACCGCGCTGGCGGAGACGGAGGAGCGTCTTCAGCACAAGCGCCTGATCGCCCTGGGACTGGAGAAGCTGACCGAACGCGACCGTCAGATCCTGATCGCGCGCCGCCTGCTGGACGAACCGGTGACCGCCGACGAACTCAGCCGGCGGTTCAATCTGTCGCGCCAGCGCATCGGCCAGATCGAGGCGGCGGCGATGCAGACCGTCCGCAAGGCGGTGCTGGCCGGACGGGCCGCCCAGGCGACGCAGCGGCCTGCCATCCGGCCCGCCGCCCGGCCCACCCCTAGGAAGCCGGTCAAAGCGCGGTCGAGCCGGACGGGCGAGGTGCCGGCCTGAACCAGTCCAGGCACCCGGCGGGCACCACGCCGTTGCTGACCAGCAGCGCGCCCTTGCCGTAAAGGCCGAGCGCGCTGCCGCCCTCCGGCAGGTCGATGGCCCACAGCCGCCCGCTGGGGTCGCTCCACACCGTGCGGCCATCCACGGCGGCCAGGGCGGCGAGCGCCTCGGACGGTGCGGTGCCGGGGCGGAACAGCACCAGCGTGGCGGTGCCCCCCGGCGGCGGCAGGGCGGCGACCGCCCCGGCGATGCCGGCCGCCAGCGCCAGCAGAAGCGGTGCGGCCGCGCGCCGCATGCCTCCGCCGCTGCGATGACCGGCCTCGGACCGCGTCAGCCACCAGCCGGCGGCCACCGCGGCGACGCCGAAGGCGAAGAACCACAGCAGGTCCCAGAACAGCTTGTCGTCCACGTCCATGCGGATGCGGTGCAGCCCCAGAAGCCAGTGCGACATCAGCCCGTCCACCATGTGCCAGACCCCGAAACCGACCAGTGCCCAGCCCATCAGCCGGCGCCCGCCCACCTCGGCAAGCCCCCGGCGGCCGCGCCACAGCAGCCACAGCCCCACCGCGGCGATCACATACATCAGCGCATGGAACAGCCCATCCGCGAGGATCTGGACCCCGATATCGGCGAAGGCCGGGTCGGCGAGGCCGGAGAGCAGATGGTGCCATTGCAGGATCTGGTGCAGCAGGATGCCATCGAAGAAGCCGCCCAGTGCGAACCCCAGGCCGAACCCGCCCAGCAGCAGGCTCCGGCCGGGGCTGCGCCTGACGTCTGACATCGGCATGGGGTGCGGCAGCGGATCGTTCGGATCTGCGGTCATGGTCTGATGTTCCCGGCTTTTTGGTTGGATTTGCCCGCGCATTCCCAACAAGGCGGCTATGGGCGGGTTCCTCTCCAATCGGATCGGCCCGATTTCGGGTTGGTTGCCACAGCTCTCATGAGAAGGGCGTAATGCTTTTCCCCTCGTGCGCTGCGATGGAAGGATCCCCCCATCGCGTTGGACACCCGGCCGGTGAAAATGGCCATGGTGGGCTACGTCCCCCGCGGCGATGCCGGACCGGCAGTGGTCCCGCACCGTCGCGATTCGTGCGCCCTTGCCGAAGGTGGTGAGCGGCCAGTCCTGCCCGACCGATTTCCCGGCAGGAAGCCCCGCGACAGCAGGAGAGGCACCGCTGCATGCAGCAACGTCAGGCTCGCGACGTCCGGCTCGATCTGTTCAAGGGCATGGCCCTTCTGATCATCTTCATCAACCATGTGGGCGGAAACCCGCTGGCGAAGGTGACGCCCGGCCGGTTCGGTCCGTCCGATTCGGCGGAGATCTTCGTCTTCATTTCCGGCTACGCCATCGCGCTGGCCTATGGCCCGGTCCTGGCGGAGCGCGGGTTCGCCGCCTGCCAGCGCAAGGCGCTCGGCCGCGGCCGCCAGCTGTGGGCGGCCAACATCGCCACCATGCTGGTCAGCGCGCTGGTGGTGGCGCTGGCGGTCTATGTCGGCGATCTGCCGATGGAAGCCTCCAACCGGCTGCAAAGCTTCGCGCCGCTGTTCGACAGCCCGGCCATGGCGATGGCGTGGCATCTGGTGCTGATGTATCTGCCCTTCGCCCTCGACATCCTGGCGCTCTACATCCTGCTGGTGGCGGCGGCGCCGCTGTTCCTGTGGTCCTACGCCCGCTTCGGCATGGCAGCGGTGGCGGGGTCGGTGGCGCTCTATCTGCTTGCCCAGGCGGCGCCCGGCCTGATGCCGCCCAACCTGTGGGAGGGGAGCTGGAACTTCAGCCCGCTGGCCTGGCAGTGCGTGTTCTTCCTGGGCACCAGCCTGGCGCTGGTGGTGCGCAGCGGCCGGATCGCGCTTCCGCGCTCCCCCTGGCTGCTGACGGCGGCGCTGGCGGTGGTGGTCGGCATGGCGTTGTGGAAGGGGGCGGCCTCCGACCTCGGCCGGGCGCTGGTTCCGGCCGGGCTGCATGGCTGGCTGCCGGAGCAGACGATCCCCTGGGCCGACAAGGACACGCTGGGCCCGATGCGGCTCCTGCATTTCCTGGCGCTCGCCTGTGCGGCGGCGCTGCTGGTGCCGCGGGATGCGGCATGGCTGCGCTCGGCGCCCGCGCGGCTTCTGACCGCCTGCGGGCGGCACTCTCTGCCGGTCTTCTGTGTCGGGGTCGTGCTGTCCATCACCGGAACCGCGCTGTTGATGGCGGGGAAGGGGGCGGCGATGGTGCTGGCGGTCAATCTGGGCGGCATCGTCCTGCTGCTGCTGCTGGCGCTGGTGCTGGAACGGCGGCGGACCCGGCGGCTGCCGGCGAAGGCGACCGCGGTTCCGGCATCGCCATCACCATCATCGTCAGCCGCGGCGGTTCCCGAAACGCCCTGAGGCCGGGGAAAGCTACGGCTGGGCTTCTTGAATCCTGCGCGGGGTGAGCGCATATTTCTTATATGCAACTCAACCCGGCCATACCGTCTTTCCAGACGCTGAAGCCAAACCCGCAGACGCCCGCGGTGCAGATCGCGATGTCTCCGGCGGTGCAGGCGGCGCAGCAGACGGCGCCGCCGGTCCGTACCCAGACCATTGCCGCTCCCCAGGCGGCCGGCAAGGCCGACCAGACGCGCGAGACCCGCACCGCGACCCAGGGCAACCAGTCGGTGGACACCGTCGCCAATGCCCTGACCGCCCAGGTGAACGGGCAAGGGTATCGCAAGCGAGGATCGCTGCTGGACGTTTCGGTCTGAGGGGGTATCCCCATGACTTGGTAAATCTCCGAAATCACAAGAACTCTGCGTCATCCCCGCGAAGGCGGGGATCCAGAAAGCGCCGCGGCTCAGATGTCGAACCGGCTGGATTCCCGCCTTCGCGGGAATGACGGCCGAATGAATTGTTCATTCTGGCATGTTTCACAAAGAAAAAGGGGCTTTCCTCCAGCCGGAGGAAAGCCCCTTTTCAATGCCCGCCGGAACGAACGGTTACTTCAACTCGTCCATCGTGTCGATGACGTGGCTGACGATGCCGTATTCCTTGGCCTCGTCGGCTTGCATCCAGTAGTTCCGATCCGTGTCCTTGGCGACCTTTTCGAACGGCTGCCCGGTCTCGCGCGCGATGATCTTGTTCAGACGCTCGCGCATCCGGATGATTTCCTTCGCCTCGATGGCGATGTCCGTCGCCCGGCCGCCCGTTCCGCCCAGGGGCTGGTGGATCAGGAAGCGGGTGTTCGGCAGGCAGAACCGGTCTTCCTTCTTCGCCGCCAGATAGATGTGGCAGCCGGCGCTGGCGACCCAGCCCGTGCCCAGCATCTTCACCCGCGGCTTGATGAAGCGGATCATGTCGTGGATGGTGTCGCCCGCCTCGACGTGGCCGCCCGGCGAGTTGACCACGACGGTGATGTCGTCGTCGTTCTCATGGGCGAGCGCCAGCAGCTGGGCCGAGACGACCTGCGCCAGCTTCATGTCGATCTGACCGAAGATCAGGACCGTGCGCGCCTTGAACAGGCTCTGCTGCACGGCGGCGAACTGCGGCTGGGCGCTTTCCTTCGACTTCTCGTCCGGTTCCTTTTCAGGTTCGTCGTCGAACCGGGTGTATCCGACCTGCGCCATTGATGTTCTTCTCCCTGGTATCGGAAGCGGGGTATCGGGACCGGGATGCGCTGCCGGAGGGGTGCCCCGACTGCTGTCCCGCTGCCGCATGCGCCTTGCCTGCTTCACCACATAGCCCGTCCGGGCTTCATGTTCAACGTCCGGCAGGGCAAAATCGATGGGCGGAGCCGCGGCCGGCTGGAACGTTTGAAACACCGTGCAACGGTTTTCCGGCCCTGTTCCACTGTTCAACTCGCCGAACACGAGGGTGTCCTCCAAGGCCGCAGGCACGACGCCCATTCCTACCACGCAGCGGTGGAGCAGGTAAGAGGCGGTTCGAAATCCTGGCCGGGCCACGGGAACGACACGGCTCTGCCCCATTGACGCCGTTCGCCGCCCGCAGCCAAACTACTCGCCCGAGTAGGCGTGGGGGCGGCGGAATGCACGGGAATGGAACGGGGCAGGGCGCGCCAGGCGAGACTCCCGGCGAGACGCCCGACGATACAGTGACGGGCGTTTCGGTGATCATCGCCGCCCACCGCGCCCACGACACCATCGTCCGGGCGGTGCAAAGCCTGCTGGACCAGGATTGGACAGCCTGGGAGGCGGTGATCGTCAGCGACGACGGTACCGACTACCGCCCGACCCTGCAGGCCGCCGGGATCGACAACCCGCGGCTGGTCTTCACCGCTACCGGCCGGGTGGGCGCCGGGGCGCCCGCCGCCCGCAATGCCGGGCTGGCGGCGGCGCGGCTGGCGCTGGTGGCGCCGCTGGATGCCGACGACCGCTTCCGCCCCGGACGCCTGTCCGCCCTGGCGCCGCTGGCGCTGGCCCACGGGGCGGCCTTCGACAATGTCGCCGTGGTGCGCGACGAGGACGAGTCGCCGCTGCTGTGCCTGTACGAGGAGGGCCAAGCCCCGGCACGGCTGGACGGCCAAGGGTTCCTGGCGACCTCCGTGCCGATGTTCCCGGTGGTGCGGCGCGATCTGGTGCCGGGTTGGGACGAGGACGTGAATTTCTGCGACGACGTGGTGTTCAATGTCCGGGTGCTCGACTCCGCCGGTCCGGTGCCGCTGGTGTCCACGCCATTCTACGAATACCGCCAGCGCGCCGGCTCCATCACCTTCTCCGCCGACAGCGGGGAGCGGGCGGAGCGCTGCTACCGCCATGTGCTGGACCGGCTGGCCGGCGACGGGTTGGGCATCCGGGACGAGGTGCTGCGCCATCGATTCACGCAGGCCATCGCCGCCAAGCGCGCCCGCAACGCCGCATACGAGGCCGCCTTCAGGGCCGGACGCTGCGCCAATTTCCAGGAGTTCCTGGCGCTGGGGGAGGGGGTAAACCCTTAATCGCCAAGCTCCCGCTGGTTTTGCTTTACCATTTTGTGTCAGCCTTGATGCGTCGCACACCGCCGGACCGGACAAGGGGTAAACCCCATGAGCGCCCCGACCTGCTGCCTCGCCCGCATTCCCGCCAGTGGCAAATTCTGGCTGAAGAACGCGTTGGTTCATGACGGCCTGCGCGACATCAGGATCGAGGATGGACGGGTGCGGGCGCTGGTTCCGGCCGGCGAGTCGCCCTGCTGCGCGCCGGGACTGGACCTTGAGGGCGGCGAGGTCCGCCGGATCGGCGATGGCGGGCCGGTGGCGGCCGGCGATCCCGCCGACCTGTGGGTGACGCTGTGCGGCGGACGGACGGTCGCGATGCGGGCGGGCAAGCTTGAGAATGCCGGCCGTCGGGAGGTGGCGGCCATAAACGGTCCGGCGGACGGTTCGGATCGTTGAACCTTCTCGACATCGGATGTGAACTGAACGATATAGTTCAGTTTGCCTCGCGCGCTTCTCGGTTGCGCTGCGGCAAGGTGAAACTCGTCCGGGTCCCGGTCCCATGCGCCACACGCTTCGCATCGCTGCTCTCCTCGTCCTGGCGGCTCTCGCCGGTGGGGCCTACTGGTATTTCGTGAAGCAGGGCGGCAGCGTCGGCGGGCTGACCGCGATGCTGAGCGGCGCTGTTTCCGGCGGTGCTCCGGCTGCCGGCGGCGCATCGGGCGGCGCGCCCGGGGGTGCCAAGCCGCCGGGCGGCGCCCCGCCGATGCCGGTGGAGGCCGTGCCCGTGCGCGTCGGCACGGTGGAGCGGACCGTCACCGCGGTCGGATCGCTGCTGTCCAACGAATCGGTGGTGATCCGGCCGGAGATCGCCGGCCGCATCAGCGAGATCGCCTTCAAGGAGGGGCAGCGGGTCGCCAAGGGCAGCGTGCTGGTCCGGCTGGACGACGCCATCGCCCGCGCCACCTTGGCCCAGGCCCAGGCGAGCATCGCCTTCTCCCGCGCCGAACTGTCGCGTGCCGACCAGCTGGTCCGCCAGAACACCGGCCCCCTGCGCAACCGCGAACAGGCCTCGGCCAAGCTGCTGGCCGACGAGGCGGCGGTGCAACTGGCCAAGGCGCAGCTCGACAAGCAGGTGATCACTGCGCCCTTCGACGGGGTTCTGGGCCTGCGCAAGGTGTCGGTCGGCGACTTCGTCCAGGCCGGCAAGGACATCGTGAACTTGGAGGACATCGATACGCTGAAGCTCGACTTCCGCGTGCCGGAGATGTTCCTGCCGGCGGTGAAGGTCGGCCAGACGGTGAAGGTGGCGGTGGATGCCTTCGGCGGGCGCGGCTTCGACGGCACGGTCTATGCCATCGACCCGCTGGTGGACGTGAACGGCCGCGCGCTGGCGATCCGCGCCCGCGTGCCGAACCCCGACGGCTCGCTGCGTCCCGGCCTGTTCGCCCGCGTGTCGCTGACGCTGACCACGGTGCCGGACGCGGTGCTGGTGCCGGAACAGGCCATCGTCGCCTTCGGCAAGGACCAGTTCGTCTTCAAGGTGGTGGACGGCAAGGTGGCGCAGACCAGGGTCGTGCTGGGCGAGCGCCGCAATGCGGAGGTGGAGATTTCCAAGGGTCTCGCCCCCGGCGACATGGTGGTGACCGCCGGCCAGCTGAAGATCCGCGACGGCGCGGCCGTCGCCGTGGTGCCGAACAAGCCGGCCGCCAACAAGTCGACGGGGAGCTGAGGCGATGGTCCTCTCAGACATCTCGATCCGCCGGCCGGTGCTGGCGACGGTGATGAGCCTCGCCCTGATGCTGATCGGCATCGTGTCGTACCAGCGCCTGTCGGTGCGCGAGTATCCGAAGATCGACGAGCCGGTCGTCACGGTGGAGACGACCTACAAGGGCGCCTCGGCCCAGATCATCGAAAGCCAGGTGACCCAGACGCTGGAGGACAGCCTCGCCGGGATCGAGGGCATCGACGTGATGTCCTCCATCAGCCGGGCGGAGAAGTCGCAGATCACCCTGCGCTTCCGGCTGGACCGCAATGTCGACGTCGCCGCCAGCGACGTGCGCGACCGGGTGGGCCGCGTCCGCGCCGCGCTGCCGTCGGAGATCGACGAGCCGGTGATCGCCAAGGTGGAGGCCGACGCACAGCCGATCATCTATCTGGCCTTCTCCTCCGACCGGCATTCGCCGCTGGAGGTGACGGATTTCGCCGACCGCTACGTCAAGGACCGGCTGCAGAACCTGCCCGGCGTCGCCCAGGTCCGCATCTTCGGCGAACGGCGCTTCGCCATGCGCCTGTGGCTGGACCCGCAGCGGATGGCCGCCTACCGGGTGACGCCGCAGGATGTCGAGAACGCGTTGCGCAAGCAGAATGTCGAGATTCCGGCAGGGCGCGTCGAAAGCGTGGCGCGCGAGTTCACCGTGGTGTCGGAGACCGACCTGCGCAGCCCGGCCGAGTTCGAGAACATCATCCTGCGCGACGATTCCGGCTATCTGGTCCGCTTGCGCGATGTCGGCCGGGCGGAGTTGGGCGCGCTGGACGAGCGGGTCAGCGCCCGCTTCAACGGCCGCGGCGCCGTCGCCATCGGCGTGGTGAAGCAATCCACCGCCAACCCGCTGGACGTGTCGAAGGCGGTCAACGACGCGCTGCCGAAGATCCGCGCGGCGGTGCCCGACGGCATGGGGGTGGATGTCGGTTACGACAGCTCCGTCTTCATCGCCAAGTCGATCGACGCGGTGTTCCACACCATCTTCGAAGCGATCATCCTGGTCGTTCTGGTCATCTTCTTCTTCCTGCGCTCGCTGCGGGCGACGCTGGTCCCGCTGGTGACCATCCCGGTGTCGCTGATCGGCGGCTTCGCCCTGATGTACGCCTTCGGCTTCTCCATCAACACGCTGACGCTTCTGTCGATGGTGCTGGCCATCGGTCTCGTGGTCGACGACGCCATCGTCATGCTGGAGAACATCTTCCGCTATGTGGAGGAGGGGATGCACCCCTTCCAGGCGGCGCTGAAGGGATCGCGCGAGATCGGCTTCGCCGTCATCGCCATGACCATCACGCTGGCGGCGGTCTATGCCCCCATCGGCTTCATGACCGGCCGCACCGGACGGCTGTTCACGGAGTTCGCGCTGACGCTGGCAGGCGCTGTCATCGTGTCGGGCTTCGTGGCGCTGACGCTGTCGCCGATGATGTGCTCCAAGCTGCTGAAGCACGAGACCAAGCACGGCATCCTCTACCGCGCCATCGAGCGTTTCCTGGAGGGGATGACCAACGGCTATCGCAGCCTGCTGCGGCTGTCGCTGCGGGCGCGGCCGCTGGTGCTGCTGATCGGCTTCGGCGTCGCGGCGGCGAGCTATGGCCTGTTCACCGGGCTGAAGTCGGAACTGGCGCCGGTGGAGGACCGCGGCACCATCGTCGGCATCGCCATCGCGCCGGAAGGCTCCACGCTGGACTACACCATGGGCTATGCCCAGCAGATGGAGGCGCTGTTCCGTCAGATCCCGGTGCTGGAGAAGTTCTTCGTCGTCGTCGGCTTCCCCGTGGTCAACCAGGGCATCGCCTTCGTCCGCCTGATCGACTGGGACCTGCGCGACGTGAAGCAGCAGGCGATCACCGCACAGCTGTTCCCGAAGATGTTCGGCATCCCCGGCATCATGGGCTTCGTCACCAACCCGCCGTCGCTGGGCCAGAGCCCGACCGAAAAGCCGGTGAACTTCGTCATCCAGACCTCCCTGCCGTTCGAGGAATTGCAGGCGATGGTCAACGCCATGATGGCGGAGGCCCGCAACTTCCCCGGCCTGGTCAACCTCGACACCGACCTGAAGCTGAACAAGCCGGAATTGAAGGTGTCGCTGGACCGCGACAAGGCGGCCGACCTGGGGGTGGACGTCGACACCGTCGGCCGGACGCTGGAAACCCTGCTGGGTGGGCGACAGGTGACGCGGTTCAAGAAGGACGGCAAGCAGTATGACGTGATCGTCCAGGTCGCCAACATCGACCGCCGCAACCCGGATGACATCGCCGGCATCTATGTGCGCGGCGGCACCAGCGCCACCGGCGGAGCGGGGCAGATGATCTCTCTCGCCAATTTGGTCAAGGTCGAGGAGCGGGTCGCGCCGAAGGAGCTGAACCACTTCAACAAGCTGCGCTCCGCCACCATCACCGCGACGCTGGCGCCGGGAACCTCGCTGGGCGAGGCCCTGGGGGTCATGCAGGCGGCGGCGAACAAGGTGCTGCCGGCCACCGCCCAGACCGACTATGCCGGGCAGAGCCGCGAGTTCCGCGAATCCGCCACCGGGCTCTATTTCGTCTTCGTGCTGGCGCTGGCCTTTATCTATCTGGTGCTGGCCGCGCAGTTCGAGAGCTTCATCGATCCCTTCGTCATCATGCTGACGGTGCCGCTGTCGATGACCGGCGCGCTGGCGGCGTTGCAGATGAGCGGCGGGACGATGAACGTCTACAGCCAGATCGGCCTCGTCACCCTGGTCGGGCTGATCACCAAGCACGGCATCCTGATCGTGGAGTTCGCCAACCAGCTCCAACGCGCCGGCACCGACATCCGCAAGGCGGTGGAGGAGGCGGCCGTGCTGCGCCTGCGTCCGATTCTGATGACCACCGGCGCCATGGTGCTGGGGGCCCTGCCGCTGGCCTACGCCGAGGGGGCCGGTGCGGAAAGCCGGCAGGCGATCGGTGCCGTGATCGTCGGCGGGATGACCCTGGGGACGCTGCTGACCCTGTTCGTGGTGCCGACGGTCTACAGCTATCTTGCCCGCAAGAAGCCGATGCAGGATGAGGGGGAAGGGGTGGGCGTAGCGCATGGCGCGGCCCATCCGCCCGCCCATCCGGCCGAGTAAGGGCTGAGGGAAGCGATCCGATCCGCTCCCCTCCCCTTCCATCCAGAACGCACAAGCGCAAACACCGCCGTTCCGGACATCAAGCCGGTTCGGCGGTGCTTTGCGTTTCGGGTGATCCCCGCTTGGGAAGGAGCTGTCGGATGGCCGAGTTTTTAGGAAAGGGATCCAGCCGACATGTTCTGGCCGGGCGGCCAGTGACCGGTTCCATCCGACGGGGTGGCCGACGGGCGGGAAGGCCGCCTTGCTCTTCGCCTGCTTGCCCTGCGCCTGCCTGGCCTTCGCCTGCGTGATCGTCAGGCGGTTGAGTCAGGAGGCGGCAGGGTCAGGCGGCGAGCCGTCGCTCCTGTACTCGTCGGCTCCGGCGAAGGCGTTCGAACAGCTGCTGGATGCTGTCGGGGCTGATCCCATCGCGCGCCATGACGGCGATCACGATCGGATCGGCGAGCAATTCGGAAAGGGTCGGCGTCGTGTTCCGGTCCATGCGTCCCTCCCTTTTGGTCCGGCTTCCGATCACCGTGGCCGTCCCGGAAGGGGGATCGGCGGACGGTCGAAGCCGGCAATGGCGATTGGCCTAATCCCTGCTGCGCGCTCGTCTCGGCTTTCGGCATCCGGATGGCCGCCGGGGATATAGCCCCTTTGATCCGGATTGTGCGTTGAAAATACAATATGGCGACCATACCGCAGCCGGAGTGGTATTGTCACCAGTCCTTTTGTCAACAAGCGCTATATCTTTCCGTGATCCAGTAATGGCCGGCGCCGCTACCGGTCGGTGGACCATCGGCGTTACTGTTCACCCCTGTCCCGGACGGGCCCGCGTCAGGCTGGCCCCGGAGGAGGGACCGCCGGAGTCGGGTGCGGGAATCGTAACGTCCGCCTGGACCCGGCGGACTTTCGCATGGGACAGGCAAAGCTCCGCGGCGCGGTCGGCCAGATAGTCGGGACCGGGTACATCGGATTCGGCACAAAGACGGCGCAAGTCTTCGACGATGTCCTCGTAAGACATCACGGCGGCGATGTCGTCGGGAAAGCCTGGGCCGGGATGGGTGACGGTCAGCGTCAGGTCGAAGGACACCAGCGGCCGGTCGGCGCGGCCGGCGATGGCGACCGGCGCGGCGAAGCCGCGCACCAGGATGGTGTAGGTGAGCGGCGCGCCGCCCGGCTGGACCATGACGGCCCGTTTTGCGCTATCGTCCGACAACACATTCTCCCGGCCGGCGGCCCGCCACCGGCATTGCATTCAGGCCGGCACTATAAGCGGTGCCGCCGCCGCTTGCCACCGCACTGGGCCGGTTGTGGGCGCTCAGAGCCCTTTGGCGATCCGCAGCACGGTCTCCCGCCCCGGCACCTCGTCGTGCAGCGCGCCGATGCGGCGGTTCAGCACCGGATGCAGGACATCGGCGGCGATATCCGCCAGCGGGCAGAGAACGAACGCGCGCTCCGCCATGCGAGGGTGGGGGATTTCCAGGTCCGGTTCCGCCAGCACCCGGTCGGCATAGAGCAGGATGTCGATGTCGATGGGACGCGGGCCGAAGCGAAGCCCGCCCAGATCGCGGCCCAGCGTCGATTCGATCTCCTTGAGGAAGCGCAGCAGCGCCTGAGGGTCCAGATGCGTGGTGCCGCGCACCGCCATGTTGAGGAAGGCCGGCTGGTCCGTCACGTACATCGGCGCCGTCTCGTAGAGCGCCGACTGCGCGTCGATCTCCACCGCCTCGCCCAGCCGACGGATCGCCTCGGCCAGGTTGGCGGCGCGGTCGCCCATGTTGCCGCCCAGCGCCAGATGGACGGTGACGGGAGAGGAGGGGGTAGGCGTAAGCTCGGCCATGGCGTCGGCGGTCCTGATGTGCTGGGATGGGCGGGTGGCGGAACTCCTAGCAAATCTCCGCCCGCCCGTCATGTCGCCAGTCATGCGGGGGGCGTCCGCTCCTTCGGGGAACGGACGGGCGGCAGCGGGGTTTCAGCATTATATCAACCGGTTGAGATGAACCCGGAAATGACACGATATCCTGGTGGAGGACGAGACATGGGCCGCGTACGGAGCATGGGCGCTGCGGTGATCCTTCTCGGCGGCACGGCCGCCATCCTTGCGGGCTGCGCCACCGGCCCCGATCCCGAGGTGGCGCGGCGCGCCCAGACCGCCATGGTCGGCATGCCGAAGGCCGACCTGCTGGCCTGTGCCGGGGTGCCGGACCGTCAGGCGATGGCGTCGGGCCGGGAATACTACACCTATGTGGCGCGCCCGACGGCCGCCTACAGCCCCGGCAGCAGCATCGGCATCGGTGCCGGCAGCTTCGGCGGCAGCGGCGGGGTGGGGCTCGGCCTCGGCTTCGGCGTGCCGGTCGGCGGCAGCACCACGTCCGGATGCGAGGCGACGGTGGTGGTCGGCCCGCGCGGCACGGTGGAGCAGGTCAGCTACCCCGCGGGCGCCTCGCTGTCGGCCTGCACACCGATCGTCAGCAACTGCATGGCGCCGCGCGGCTGACGGCATGTCGCGGCGGGGCCTCGCGCCCATAAGACTTAGAGATGAGGCGGTCGGGGCTGTCACGGCACCGGCCGATCCCGTATTCTCGAACTGAACCCCGGCCCCGGAAATTCCGGCCACGGCCGGGGGACCGACGGCCGCAAAGGGCCGCATCAGGGTTGGCATAGGGTTGGAGGAACCACGAACCATGGATATGAGCGGAAGCCACCGGATCGAGGCCAGCCGCGAGGCGGTGTGGGCGGCGCTGAACGATCCGGACATCCTGCGCCAGTGCATCCCCGGCTGCGAGGAGGTGGTCCGGCAATCCGATACCGAGATGACCGCCAAGGTCGTCGCCAAGGTCGGCCCGGTCAGCGCCAAATTCGCCGGCAAGGTTACGCTGTCGGACCTCGACCCGCCCAACGGCTACACCATCACCGGCGAGGGATCGGGCGGAGCCGCCGGATTCGGCAAGGGCGGGGCCACCGTGGCGCTGTCCGACGATGGCGGGGCAACCCTGCTGACCTACACCGCCAAGGCCCAGGTCGGCGGCAAGCTGGCGCAGATCGGATCGCGGCTGGTCGACGCCACCGCCCGCAAGATGGCGGAGGAGTTCTTCGCCCGCTTCACCCAGATCGTCGGACCGGCGCCGGCCGAAGTGGCGCCCGATCAGGTGGCGCCCGATCAGGTGGCGGTGGATGCGGGGGCTTCCGATGTCGAAGCGGCTCCGGTGGTGACTCCCACGGTCGCAGCCGAACCGGTTGGCGCCAAACCGGCCGTCCGGCCGGCCGTCTACTCCGACACCACGACGGCCGCGGCCGCCACCCCTGCACCGAAGCCCGCCACCCGCATGGCGGAACCGCCGCCGGAGATCCCGTTGCCTCTGCCGGCCGGGCTCGGCGGTGGGCTGGGCAGTGGGCTCGGCAGCCGGATCGGGGGTGCGATCGGCGGCGGAAGCGGCGGTTTCTACGTTCCGTGGGCTGCGCTACTGCTGGTTGTTGTTCTGCTCGCGTCGCTTGCTTTGATTCACTAGTGTGACAGATTGTTCATTGGTCGTACGGCCATATCAAAGGGGTTTGACGTACCCCTGGATTGTGTATGCTGCCGCGCGATTCCGGTCGGCGCCGTCGGCCGGTCGATCCATCGGAAGGGAAGCCGAAGTATGAAGAAGCTGTTGATGGGCGTAGCCACCCTGGCCGCGATCGTGACGGGTGCCGGTGCCGCGCAGGCCGCCGATGCCGCCGCCGGCAAGGATGTCTTCAAGGTTTGCATGGCCTGCCACACCACCGAGCAGGGCAAGAACAAGGTCGGTCCGTCGCTGCACGGCGTCGTCGGCCGCCCGGCCGCTGCGGTCGATGGCTTCAAGTATTCGGGCCCGATGAAGGAAAAGGCCGCCGGCGGCCTGACCTGGACCGCTGAGAACCTGGACGCCTACATCAAGGCCCCGAAGGAAATCGTCCCGGGCGGCACCATGGCCTTCGCCGGCCTGAAGGACGACGCCAAGCGTGCCGACCTGATCGCCTTCCTGGCCGAGCAGAAGTAAGACCACGCATCCCGGCCTAGCCGGGAGCCGCGGACGGCGAAAAGGGCCGGAGGCATAGCCTCCGGCCCTTTGTGTATATGCGTCCGGTCCTTTGGTGCCGAGTCTCAGCCGGCAGCGGCCAGACTCTTGCTCGCCACCTCGTAGACGTCCGGCGAGAGCCCCGCAGTGGCGACGATCCGCTCCAGTTCGGCCTTCATCACGGCCTGACGGGCCGCGTCATAGCGCCGCAGGCGGGAGAAGGGACCCATCAAGCGGGCCGCAACTTGCGGATTCATCGGGTCCAGGCGGAGCACCTGATCGGCGAGGAAGCGGTATCCGGCTCCACTCCGGTCGTGGAAGCGGACCGGGTTGCCGTTGGCGAAACCGCCGATCAGGGCATAGACCTTGTTGGGGTTCCGGATCTCGAAGGCCGGGTGGCCGAGCAGGGCCGTCACCCGGTCCAGAGTGTCGGCGCGGTGCGACATCGCCTGAACGCCGAACCACTTGTCGACCACCAGCGCCTCGCCCTTCCAGCGCTCGTAGAAGTCGGCCAGCGCCTTGTCGCCTTCCGGCGAGGTGGCGTTGGACAGGAACTGCAGCGCCGCGATCTCGTCGGTCATGCCCTTGGCGCTGCGGTACTGGGTCAGGCACAGTTCCAGCGCCTCCGGATCCTCCAGCGCCATCAGGTAGGCGAGGCAGAGGTTCTTCAGCGCCCGCTTGCCGATGGCGTCGGCATCGACGGAGAAGGGCTCCTGGCTGCTGTTGCGGCGGTAGAGGTCGAGGAACTGCGCCCGCAGGCGGCCGGCCAGCGTCTTGCGCGCGAACTCCCGCACCGTGTGGATGGCGTCGGGATCGACCACCGCCATCTGGGTGCCCAGATAAGCCTCCGTCGGCAGAACCAGAGCCTGCGCGGCAAAGGCCGGGTCGCGGTCGGCATCGGCCAGGATCCGGGCGAAGGCGTCGGCATAGCCCTCCGGCAGCACCAATTCGCGGCCAGCCTGCCGATCAGCGACGAGGTTCAGCAGGATGCGGGTGCCCAGGATCTGCCCGGCTTCCCACCGGTTGAAGGCGTCGCTGTCATGCGCCATCAGGAAGGTGAGGTCGGCATCGGTCAGGTCGGTCTTCAACTTGACCGGGGCGGAGAAGCCGCGCAGCAGCGACGGGACCGGCCGGGTCGGGATGTCGCGGAAGGTGAAGCTCTGGCTTTCCGCCGTCACATGCAGGATGCGGCTGGTGCCGTCTGCGCTCTCCTCACCATCAAGACGCAGCGGCAGGTCCTGCCCGTCGGGGCCGAGCAGGCCGACCACCAGCGGGATGTGCATCGGCTGCTTGGTCGGCTGGCCCGGCGTCGGCGGGACCGTCTGCTTGACCGTCAGGGTGAAGGTCTTCGCCGTCGCGTCATGGCTGCCGGCGATGTCCAGCTCCGGCGTGCCGGCCTGCCGGTACCACAGCTGGAACTGCGTCAGGTCGACGCCGCTGGCATCCGCCATGGCCGCGACGAAATCGTCGCAGGTGACCGCCTGCCCGTCATGACGCTGGAAATAGAGATCGGTGCCCTTGCGGTACTTCTCCGGCCCCAGCAGGGTGTGGATCATGCGGATGACTTCCGCACCCTTGTTGTAGACGGTGGGGGTGTAGAAGTTGTTGATCTCGACATAGCTGTCCGGGCGCACCGGATGGGCCATGGCGCCGGCATCCTCCTGGAACTGCACGGTGCGCAGTCCCTGGACGTCGGCGATCCGCTTCACCGCGCGGGAGTGCATGTCGGACGAGAATTCCTGGTCGCGGAAAACCGTCAGCCCTTCCTTCAGCGACAGCTGGAACCAGTCGCGGCAGGTGACGCGGTTGCCGGTCCAATTGTGGAAATACTCGTGCGCGACCACCGCCTCGATGTTGAGAAAATCGGTGTCAGTCGCGGTTTCCGGCTTCGCCAGAATGTATTTGGTGTTGAAGACGTTGAGCGACTTGTTTTCCATCGCCCCCATGTTGAAGTCGCCGACCGCGACGATGTTGAAGATGTCCAGGTCGTATTCCAGACCATAGACCTCTTCATCCCAGCGCATCGACTTGATCAGCGAGCGCATGGCGTGGTCGATCTTGTCCTCGTTTCCCGGCTCCACATAGATGCGGAGCGTCACGTCGCGGCCAGACGCGGTGCGGAACCGGTCCTCGCCATGGACGAGGCTGCCGGCGACCAGCGCGAACAGGTAGCAGGGCTTGGGGAAGGGATCCTCCCAGCGCGCCCAGTGGCGTCCGCCTTCCATGTCACCGGACGCGGCGAGGTTGCCGTTGGACAGCAGCACCGGATAGCGCGCCTTGTCCGCGGTGATGGTGGTGCTGTAGCGCGCCATCACGTCCGGCCGGTCGATGAAATAGGTGATCTTGCGGAAGCCTTCGGCCTCGCACTGGGTGCAGAAGTTGCCGGAGGACTTGTAGAGCCCTTCCAGCGCGGTGTTCTCCTGCGGCTTGATGCGGACGATGGTCTCCAGCGTGTAGCTGTCCGGCACCTCCAGCACGATCAGGTGATCGGGGGTGACGGTGAACTCGTCCGGCCCCAGCGTCCGCCCGTCCAGCGCCACCGACACCAGGTCCAGCCTCTGCCCGTCGAGCGACAGCGGCTCGTTCGCCGCCTCCGGACGGTCGGGGTTGCGGCGGATCGCCAGCACCGTGCGGACGGTGGTGACATCCTCGCCCAGGTCGACGAACAGGTCGACCGTGTCGATCAGATGCGCCGGCGGGCGATAGTCCTGAAGCCGGATGGCCTTCGGCGTGCCTTTGTCCATGTGCCTTGTCTCTGGTTTGGGTCTCTGGTCTGTGTCTGTCTTGCGGAACAAGCCGTTCGGGACAGGTCCGAGGGACAAGGACTGTAGCAAGGCGGCGGCGGGCTGTCTTGAGTGGGAATGGGGGTGGAGCCGGGGGGGATGCCCGGCGGGGAAGGCCCTACCGCTTCACCTGCGCCACCTTCAGCAGGGAGAAGGCGCCCATCTGGTCGATGTATTGCTGATAGAAGAAGCGCCATTTCTTGCCGTTGCGCACGCCCACCAGCGTGACCTTCACCGCATCGGTGCCCGGCACGTTCATGTATTGCGACTTGTGCAGGGTGGTAGCGTGCATGCGCATGCCCTGGCGCAGCCCTGCCTCGTCGATGCGTCCCTGGGCGGTCTGCAGATTGCCGTGCGAGGCGGAGAAGGTGCCACCGCCATGGTCGCTGAAACCGAAGGAGCAGCCGTCCATCGTCGGCGTGAACATCACGTCGGCCTCGTCCTCCAGCACGACAAGATGCTTGAAATCCTGGTCATAGGGCAGCCAGTAGGCTTTCCAGCTTTCCGGGTCGTTGCCCTGGTCGCATCGCACCGACCAGACGGCGGCGTTCTTGGTCTTGAACTGGGAAATGACGCCGGTGCCCTTGCGCGTGCAGGTCATGCCGTCGTTGTCGAGCGTGAAGCTCTTGACGCCGCCGACGCGGTAGTTGGGCTGGTAGGATTGATACTGGATCCAGATCAGGTTGTTCTTGAGGAAGCTTTCCGGATTCGCGACCAGATCGGCGATGTTCGGCATGGGGGGTGTGCTCCTTGCGCGGCGGATCAGACGATGCCGAAGACGGGCCGCTTGAACCCGGCCACGGTCTCGTTGCCGGCCAGGAACCAGTAGGGCTTCATCACCGCGAACTGCTGGTTGTCGTCGCGCAGCAGCACATAGGCGCAATAGACGGTGCCGTCGTCAGGCCGCAGGAAGGCCGCGATCCACGGATTCTGCCGGGTGCCGATGTGGGCGGCATGGCCCAGCTTTCGGGTGATGTCGTTGCGATAGCCGACCAGCGTCGCCGCATGCGCCTGACGGAAGGGCAGTGCGGCAAGTTCCTGATAATTCTGGAGAATGCGCGGGTTGCCGTCGCCTTCCTCGGCATACCATTGCGCCACTTCCATGTAGTCGTTGGCCCGCGCATTGGCCCGGTCGTACCGCGCCTGCTTCTGGCGGTCGGTATGGCCGGCGGCGGTCTTCTTCAGAAAGCTGATCAGTCCCACGATACGCTCCTCCCCCTGTCTCGAACGGGACGCTACCAGAGCAAGCGGGGAGGCGCAAAAGGGTGGGGGTCATATGATGGTATGCGGTTTGGGGTGAGAGTTGAGGAAAATGGAATCCAAACGATCCGCCACGCTTTTTCCGATCTTCAGTTCGGCCAACGCGACGCCGGCGTAATGACCGTGTCGCCGCGGACCACCGCGCCACATTCCCTGCGCCACCCCCGCATGTTGTAGGGCGTGCATTGCGGTGGGAGTGGTGACTTGGGAACATAGCGAAGCAGATCATCCGGTGCCATGTCCTCGATCCGGATGGCTGCAGCCCTAATCAGTTCGCAGTCATCTCTGAAAAGAAAATTCGTCTCCCTTTTCCTTTTTGTCTCAGAAAGTGACGGGTCACCTTCCACTGCCTGTCGTGCCTTATCCATGATATCTGTAAGGATGGGTGGGGGAGTAAACCTGCTATCGCCTGGACCGTAACCCAGACCAATCGCCTCGGCAATTTTCCAGTCATTGTTGATGATAAAGTCATCAACATCATGAAATCTGATGAAGACGCTATTCCCAACACGGATATGGGGGAAGCCATCCTCCGCCATTGCCTCCGTCATTTTGTCGACGAATACCTGCCGCATCGGTCCATCGAAGTAATGGCGGACTTTCCAGCCTCCACAAGAGGGCCGGTAGCGCTCGATCGGCGCATAGATCAGCGTTAGAACAAGGGCGACCGGAAATCCGACGACCACCAGCCACCGCCGGCCGCCCCACCGCGTCATTCGAGCAGTCCCCATAAGGCTTTGAGTAGCGTTATCGTCCCATCGGGTTCGTACCGCGCTAGCGCTTCGACAGTCTGCCGTCGCCGATAGTCCATCGCAAACGGTTTTGCCAATCCCGCCCTCTCAAGCACGCGCGCTTCGGGACTGCCGATTTGGCCGGGATTAAAATCGAACTCTTCGGTGTCGTGCTTTTCATCGCCCAGTCGATTTAGGACGTTTCCAGAAATAGTCAGATAGTCACCGTTTCGGGTGGCCGTGAAATCTCCATCTGACCGAATGCCGCTGCGACCAAAGGCAAAATACGTCGATGGTCGGCTAAAATTATACGTGCTAAATGAGTTGATATTCCTGTCCCAGTTGTCTTGAAACGATGCTGATTGTCCGTCCTGCAATCCGAGAAGTTTTTCTCTAATACCGGGCTTTTTGGTCATGCCCGTAAAAGTGTTGCTCTCAAACATGGTTCGGTTGTGGTCGATGGCGTCGTCGTAGGCTGGATGATTGCTCATCTCCTCCGCCGTATAGGATTCCGTTCCACCTTCGCCCGACCGATAGCGGCGCAGGCTGTCGGCGGCGGTGTCATATTCGAACAAATCAAAAAGCCCCTCCGCGATATCCATGAACTCATTGGCGCTGTCTTCGGACGACTGATTGAATTCGTCGTCGGAGACACCGTACAGATTATAGATGGAACTCATCGCCGGGCCCTCCCAAACAAGCGGGCAAGTTCAACGCACAGCGCGCATTCGGTCTCTCCGCCAGGTACTAAGACGCCGTCGCGACGCAATCCGCGATCCCGCTGATAATTCAAGATCGCCTCGTTCAACGAGCGGTCAATGTAGGGATTGGGTGTGCTACCGTGATTGTAGCGGCCAAGGCGGCGGAGTGCCTCCTTCACCCAGAAAATGTCCTTCGGATTGTTGGGTAGGCCGTTGCCGGCGCGGTCATTGAGGTTGGAGGTTTGGCGGCTACGCACTGGGGGTTGGTGCATGGATGCCTCGTCCGGTAGGATTACCGGATAAGCATATATTCCTTTAGTGAGTCTGACGTCAAGATTTTACTCCCTTCTTCTGCCGCTCGAATGTGAATGCGATGGGAGCAAGATCACCGTCGACGGGCAAATTCGTCCTGCGGCCATAGCGAACCACAGCTGACGCCGCCGTGCGGAGAAAATTCGCTTTTTTGCTTTTTCGTGGTGGTGGCGGATGGGGTGGGATTCGAACCCACGGTAGGCTCACACCTACGGCGGTTTTCAAGACCGCTGCCTTAAACCACTCGGCCACCCATCCTTCGGCCCACGGGAGTAGCGAATGCGTGGCGGTGGGTCAAGTGTCGCGCGCAAGATGCTGCGATTTGCCCGTCGGTTGCGGGGCCATCAGTTGCGGATGGGGCGGCCCAGGGTGCGCAGGCGGCGGGTCGGTTTGGGTGGGTTGGGGCTGTCGGAGAAGTCGGGCAGGCTGGGGGCGCGGGCGATGGTCTTGCGGATCAGCTCCGCCGTGGCGTCCAGATCGTCCAGCACATCCGGGGCCACGCGGTCGGCATAGCGCGGACTCAGTAGGCGGGCGCGGGTCTGGTCGATGCTGCGCAGCTCCGGTTCGAACAGCTCGCGGGCGCCGATGGGCAGGACCTGATCCTGGCGCATGCCGGAGAAATAGTTGCGCATCGCCCGCACCAGCATGCGGGTCAACAGAAGGTCCATCCGCTCGAACTCGGCGCGCAGGTCGGTCAGACGCGACTCGTCGACGCCCTGCAGGCGTTCCTCGGTCAGGGCGAATAGGGCGCGGATTTCCTCCACCTTGCGGCGGAAGTCGAGGAAGGAGGCGAAGCGGTCGTCGCCCATGTCGCGCTGGGCCCGTTCGGCAAGCCGCGAAGCCTCGGTCGCCTGACGTTCAAGCGCCGCCAGCAGCCCCTTTACTTCTTCCCGGCCGTTGTCGCGCCGCCACGCCATGCCGCCCTTCGCTCCCACTGTGACCGTGGCGGCCAGTTGTCATGCCGGCCGCGCAGTCATCTTAGAAGCGAGAGTTTTAACAAAATGCTGTTGTTACGCCGATTCCACGGCGGTGGTCACACGTCGCGCAGTTCCAGGATGACCGGGGTGTGGTCCGACGCCTTTTCCAAGCCGCGCGGTCCGCGGTCGATGGTGCAGCCGGCCAGACGGTCGGCGGCCTGCGGCGACAGCAGGAAATGGTCGATGCGCAGGCCGTTGTCGCGCGGCCAGCTGCCGGCCTGATAATCCCAGAAGGTATAGGCGTGGTCGTCGTCATGCAGGGCGCGGTAGGCCTCGGTCAGGCCGAGATTCAGCAGGGCGCGGAACTTGGCCCGCGATTCCGGGCGGAACAGGGCGTCGCCGGCGAAGGCCTGCGGCGAGAACACGTCGCGCGCCTCGGGGATGATGTTGTAGTCGCCGCCCAGCACCACCGGGATTTCCTGCGCCAGCAGGGTCCGGGCATGGTCGTACAGCCGGTCCATCCAGCGGAGCTTGTAGGCGAACTTCTCCCCCGGCACCGGGTTGCCGTTGGGCAGGTAGAGCGAGGCGATGCGCACGCCGGCCACGGTGGCCTCGACATATCGCGCCTGCTCGTCCTCCGGCTCGCCGGGCAGGCGGGTAAGCACATCCTCCGCCGGGGCCTTCGACAGCATTGCTACGCCGTTGTAGGCCTTCTGCCCGACGGCATTGACGTGATAGCCGAGCTCCTCGAACGCCGCGGCAGGGAAGGCGGCGGTTTCGCATTTGATTTCCTGGAAGAGCACGACATCCGGGGACGCCGTGCGCAGCCAGTCGGTGATCAGCGGAAGGCGGGCCTTCGCCGAGTTGACGTTCCAAGTGGCGATCTTCACGAAACAGGCCTGCCTTTTCTTCTTGTGCGCTGGTCTCGGACGGCGGCCTCAGATGGCGGCCTCAGGCCGGGGCATCAGACCGCGAATGAGTTGCCGCAGCCGCAGGACGCGCTGGCGTTCGGGTTCTTGATCTGGAAGGCGGCGCCCATCAGGTCCTCGACGTAATCCAGCGTGGCGCCGGCCAGCAGGTCAAGCGAGGCGTCGTCGGTGACCACCCTGGTGCCATCCTTCTCGAAGACATGGTCCTCGTCGGTCGCGGTCTCGTCGAAGGTGAAGCCGTATTGGAAGCCGGAGCAGCCGCCACCGGACACGGTCAGGCGCAGCATCAGCTTGGGATTGCCCTCCTGCTCGATCAGGAAGGCGACGCGCTTGGCCGCACTCTCGCTGACGGCGAGGACGCGGGCTTCGGTGGGGAGTGCGGTATCGGGCATGGGGTGGCCCCTTTGGTGCGATGCGGGAGTTGCCACAAATGTAAGGGGGAACGACGCCTTCGTCAAAGTATGGGCACCGTTGCGCCAAACCGTTGCGCTTCTGGCACGCTCGTTTGCACCCTGGCCTTGGGGCTGGGGCATAGCACGCCTTCGCCGTTGCACCCGCGTCCCCCCGCCGGTAGTGTCCGCCCCATGACGGCGGACTGTTTTCACGATCGGCTGGCTCCCTATGCCTGCAACCCGGCGGACACGCGCGGGCGGCTGGTGGCGGAGCCGGAAAGCCCGACGCGCTCGTGCTTCCAGCGCGACCGCGACCGCATCGTGCATTCCGGGGCCTTCCGCCGGCTGAAGCACAAGACGCAGGTCTTCGTCTATCACGAGGGCGACTATTACCGCACCCGGCTGACCCACAGCCTGGAGGTGGCGCAGATCGCGCGCTCCATCAGCCGCACGCTGTCCCTGAACGAGGATCTGGCGGAGGCGGTGGCGCTGGCCCATGACCTTGGCCACACCCCCTTCGGCCATGCCGGGGAAGACGCGCTGAACGCCTGCATGGAGCCCTATGGCGGCTTCGCCCACAACGACCAGACCCTGCGCATCCTGACGCGGCTGGAGCGGCGCTATGCCGAGTTCGACGGGCTGAACCTGACCTGGGAAGCGTTGGAAGGGGTGGTCAAGCACAATGGACCGCTTCTGCCGCTGCTGCCGGGTTTCCGCCTGCCCACCACCATCGCCGCATTCCGGGGCGAGTGGGATCTGGAGCTGCAGACCAATCCGGGGGCCGAGGCGCAGGTGGCGGCGCTGGCCGACGACATCGCCTACAACAACCACGACATCGACGACGGTCTGCGCGCCGGGCTGTTCACGGTCGAGGAGGTGGCGGAGCTGCCGCTGGTCGGCCCGCTCGTCCGCGAGGTGTGCGACCGCTATCCGGGGCTGGAACGCTCGCGCCTGATCCACGAGACGGTGCGGCGGATGATCAACGCCATGGTCGTCGATCTGGTGACGGAGACGCGGCGGCGGCTGGCGGAGCACAAGCCGGGCTCTGCGGCCGAACTGCGCGCCCTGCCGCTGGCGATGGTCAGCTTTTCCGATGGGATGCTGGAGGCGCAGCGGCCCTTGCGTGCCTTCCTGCGCCAGCGCATGTACCGGCACTACCGCGTGAACCGGGAGATGAGCAAGTGCAAGCGCGTGGTGCGCGCCCTGTTCCAGCTGTTCATGGACGAGCCGAACACATTGCCGACCGAATGGCAGCGCGATATCGCCAAGCATGGCGGAGACGCCGATCTTGCGGTGCGCGCCCGCCATGTGGCCGATTACATCGCCGGCATGACCGACCGCTATGCGCTGGCCGAGCATGACCGGCTGTTCGACCTGCATGTAAAAACCTGACGCGTGAAGACCTGAGCCGCGAGGCTCCTGTGACCTCCTGAAAAGACGACCTGAGACGATGAATATTTTCAAGGCCTTCGAGACCGATATTCGCAAGCTGCTGGAAGAACTGGCCGCGGAGGGTGCCATCCCCGCCGGGCTGGACGGCAGCCGTCTGACGGTCGAGCCGCCGCGCGAGGCCTCGCATGGCGACCTGTCCACCAACGCCGCCATGATCCTGGCGAAGCCGGCGAAGATGGCGCCGCGCGCGCTGGCGGAGCTGCTGGTCGCCAAGCTGAAGGGCCGCGCCGACGTGGCGTCGGTGGAGATCGCCGGTCCGGGTTTCGTCAACCTGCGCCTGACGCCGGATGTCTGGCGCGACCGCATCCTCGACGTGCTGAACGCCGGCACCGCCTATGGCGACAGCGACCTGGGCGGCAAGACTCCGGTCAATGTGGAGTATGTGTCGGCCAACCCGACCGGCCCGCTGCACGCCGCCCACGGCCGCGGCGCGGTGTTCGGCGACGCGCTGGCCTCGCTGCTGGAGAAGGCCGGCTACGCCGTCAGCCGCGAATATTACATCAACGATGCCGGCGCCCAGGTCGACGTGCTGGGGCGGTCCACCTTCATCCGCTACCGCGAGGCGCTGGGCGAGGAGGTGGGCGAGATCCCGGCCGGCCTCTATCCCGGCGAGTACCTGAAGGAGGTCGGTCAGGCCCTGGCGGAGCGCGACGGAAACCGCTGGGTCGGCACCGACGAATCCGAATGGCTGCCGGCCTGCCGCGACTTCGCCATCGCCATGATCATGGGCTGGATCAAGGAGGATTTGGGCATTCTCGGCGTCACCATGGATGTCTACAGCAGCGAGCGCGCGCTGGTGACCGCCGGTGCGGTGGACAAGGCGCTGACGGCGCTGGAGGAACGCGGCCTGATCTACACCGGTGTGCTGGAGCCGCCGAAGGGCAAGAAGCCCGACGATTGGGAGCCGCGTCCGCAGACCCTGTTCAAGTCCACCGATTTCGGCGACGACGTCGACCGGCCGCTGAAGAAGTCGGATGGCTCCTTCACCTACTTCTCGAACGACATCGCCTATCACTTTGATAAATATAAGCGTGGCTTCGGCAGCCTGATCGACGTGTGGGGCGCCGACCATGGCGGCTACGTCAAGCGCATGCAGTCGGCGACCACCGCGGTGACCGAAGGCAAGGCCTCGCTGGACGTGAAGCTCTGCCAGTTGGTCCACCTGATGCAGAACGGCCAGCCGGTGAAGATGTCCAAGCGGGCCGGCACCTTCGTGACGCTGCGCGACGTGATCGATCAGGTCGGCAAGGACGTGGTCCGCTTCATCATGCTGACCCGCCGCAACGACCAGACGCTGGACTTCGACTTCGCCAAGGTGACGGAGCAGTCGAAGGACAACCCGGTCTTCTACGTGCAGTACGCCCACGCCCGCTGCCGGTCGGTCCTGCGCCATGCCGCGACGGCCCTGCCGAACCTGGACCAGACGCCGGCCGCCCTGGCCGCGGCGGCGAACCTCGCCCGCCTGGATGCCGAGGAGGAGATGGCGCTCGCCAAGCGCATGGCCACCTGGCCGCGCGTGGTGGAGGCGGCGGCGGAAGCGCATGAGCCGCATCGCATCGCCTTCTTCCTCTACGATCTCGCCAGCGATTTCCACGCGCTGTGGAACCGGGGCCGCGACGACGCCTCGCTGCGCTTCCTGATCGAGGACGATGCGGAGCTGACGACGGCCCGTCTGGCGCTGATCGCGGCAGTGGCGACGGTCATCGCCTCGGGCCTGACGGTGATGGGTGTCGAACCGGTGGAGGAACTGCGTTCATGAAGTACGACGGCGACGTCAACTACGCGGCCAATCCCTATGGGATGCCGCCCCGACAGGCCGCGAGCAAGCGCGGGCTGCTGGCGCTGGGCTTTGCCGTGGTCGGCGTCGTTGCGTTCGCCGGTGCGGCGGTCGTGGGCCTGCGCGGGCCGTCGCGGCTGTCGGGCGACGGCCCGCCGCTGCTGACCGCCGATCCGGGTCCGGTCAAGGCGCGCCCCGACCAGCCGGGCGGGCTGGAGGTGCCGCATCAGGACATCCTGGCCTATGAACGGCTGCGTGACCATGACGGCGGACGCGGCCAAACGGTCGAACGTCTGCTGCCGCCGCCGGAGGTGCCTCTGCCGCGTCCGGTGGTGACGCCGCAGATGCCGGCGGTGGTGCCTCTGCCGTCGGTGCCGTCGGTCGCCCAGCTTCCGCCGGGGGCAACAGCCACGGTGCCGCGCGACAGCGTCGCCGCCGCGGTGGCCGCCGCCGCGCCGCTGGCGGCGCCCGAGCCGGTACCCGGGCTGCCCGCCCTGCCGGCCGGCACTCCGCAGGCGCAAACGCCTTCCACCCAGCTGCCGCCCAATACGGCGGGCAAGCCGCAGCAGCCTGCCGCCGTTCCGGCCAAGCCCGCCGCGGTTCCGCAGCAGCAGGTCGCCGCAGTCAAGCCGCCGGCCGCTCCGCCGCCCCAGGCACAGCAGCAACAGGCGCAGAACGCGGCACCCTCGGTCGGCCAGCTGATCGCCAAGCTCGAGGCGGCATCGCTGCCCGCCGCCCCGGCCAAGGCGGCACCCCAGCCGGCGAAGGCCGCCCCCGCTCCCACCCCGGCCGTGACGGGCGGCAGCGGAAGCTGGCGCATCCAGCTCGCCTCGGTGCGCAGCGAGGGCGAGGCCGCGGCCGAATGGCGCCGCCTCGCCGGCCGTCACCCGGATGCGCTGGGCGGTCTGTCGATGCAGGTCGCCAAGGTCGATCTCGGCGACAAGGGCGTGTTCTACCGGGTGCAGGGCACCGGCGCCGACGAGGCGCGGGCAAAGTCGGTCTGCGCCCAGCTGCGCGCGCAAAGTGTGGGGTGTGTGGTTGTCCGTCCCTAGTTTTTCGGGCCCTGAGTCCATGGGCCGCAGTTCGGTGAGCTTCTCCCCGGTTGCCCATCCGCGCGCAGTCGTTTTCGGCTGCGCCGGGCAGGAGGTGACGCCGGACGAAGCCGCCTTCTTCCGCGATGCCGATCCGCTCGGCTTCATCCTGTTCCGCCGCAACTGCGACAGCCGCGACCAGATGCGCCGGCTGGTGGACGACCTGCGCGCCAGCGTCGGCCGGCCGGATGCCCCCGTCCTAATCGATCAGGAGGGCGGCCGCGTCGCGCGCATGCGCCCGCCGCATTGGCCGGCCCACCCGCCGATGGGCGTGTTCGGCGCGCTGGCCGGGCGCGATGCCGACGCCGGGCGCGAAGCGGCCCAAGAGGCCGCTTGGATCAACGGCCGGCTGCTCGCCCATATGCTGGCGGAGGTCGGCATTACGGTGGACTGCGCGCCCGTGTGCGACGTTCCGGTGGAGGGCGCGCACGACATCATCGGCGACCGCGCCTTCTCGCGCGATCCCGCCGTGGTGATCGCGCTCGCCCGCGCCACCGCCGAAGGGCTGCTGGCCGGCGGCGTGCTGCCGGTCGTCAAGCACATTCCCGGCCATGGCCGCGCCTTCGCCGACAGCCATGCCGAGCTGCCGGTGGTGGAGGCGGACCGCGCGGAGCTGGAGGCCACAGATTTCGCCCCCTTCCGCGCGCTGGCCGACCTGCCGCTGGCGATGGTGGCGCATGTGGTGCTGAAGGCGATCGACCCGACCGCCCCGGCCAGCACGTCGTCCATCGTGGTACGCGAGGTGGTGCGGGGGCCGTCCATCGGTTTCGGCGGGCTGTTGTTCAGCGACGACCTGTCGATGAACGCGCTGCAGGGCGATCCGCGCACGCGGGCCGAAGCGGTGCTGGCGGCGGGCATGGATGTCGTGCTCCACTGCAACGGCGATCTGGACGAGATGCGGTCGCTGCTCGGCGCCGTTCCGGTGCTGAGCGGTGCGGCGGCGGAGCGCTGGGCGCGGGCCGAGGCGATGCGCCATGCGCCGGAACCCGCGGACATCGCGGCATTGACCAACCGGCTGGCCGAGCTTCTCGGCACGGCCCAGGCCTGACGGACGGGAGCGGACGATGGAGGAATGGATCTTCCAGGTGACGGCCGTGGCCCTGCCGGCCATCATCGCCATCACCCTGCACGAGGCGGCGCACGGTTTCGTCGCCTGGAGGCTGGGCGACGACACCGCCTATCGGCTGGGGCGGGTCACCTTCAACCCGATCCGCCACATCGATCCGTTCGGCACGGTGTTGCTGCCGGCGCTGATGTACTTCACCACCGGGTTCGTCTTCGGCTGGGCCAAGCCGGTGCCGGTCAATTTCGCCCGCCTGGACCATCCGCGCCGCGACATGGTGTGGGTGGCGCTGGCCGGTCCGGGCACCAACTTCCTGCTGGCGGTGGCGTCGGCGGTGGTCTGGCGGCTGGTCAACCCGGAAAACAGCCTGCCCGAGTTGTGGATCCGCTCCGCCGCCGAGGTGTCGGTGCTGGTCAACGTCATCCTGATGGTCTTCAACCTGATCCCACTGCCGCCGCTGGACGGCGGGCGGGTGGCGGTCGGCATCCTGCCGGACGTGCTGGCCGTGCCGCTGGCCCGGTTGGAGCGCTTCGGGCTGCTGATCCTGATGGCGGCCTTTTTCCTGCTGCCGATGCTGGGGCGCCAGATCGGCATGGATCTGAGCGTCATGCATTGGGTCCTGGGGCCGCCGGTGGACGCGGTGATCGACTTTATCCGCATCCTGACCGGCAACGACTGAAGGTTTTGCAATGGCCGATCTGCTGGCCGAGCGCACGGTCGACACACCCGCCGCGGCGGAGGTGTCGCCGTCCGAACAGCTGTTGCTGGTTCTGGATGGCTTCGAGGGACCGCTCGACATGCTGCTGGCGCTGGGGCGCGACCAGAAGGTCGATCTGACGCGCATCTCCATCTTGGAACTGGCCGACCAGTACCTTGCCTTCGTGGCGGAGGCGCGGAAGGTGCGGCTGGAACTGGCGGCCGACTATCTGGTGATGGCGGCGTGGTTGGCCTACCTGAAGTCGCGCCTGCTGCTGCCCGAACCGGAGGGGGAGGAGCCGTCCGGCGAGGACATGGCCGCGGCACTGGCCTTCCAACTCCAGCGGCTGGAGGCGATGAAGGGCGTTGCGGCCAAGCTGTTCGCCCGTCCGCGGCTGGGCATCGACGTCCACCCCCGTGGCGCGCCGGAGGATTTGGACCTGCGGCGCAAGTCGGTCTATGAGGTCACCCTGTTCGACCTGCTGCGTGCTTATGGCCGGCAACGTGCCCGCAAGGAGGCCGGCGTCCTGCACATCGCCCCGGTCCGCCTCTATTCCATGGAGGAGGCGGTGCAGCGCCTGTCCACTCTGCTGGGCCGCATGCCGGATTGGGCGACGCTGGCCAGCTTCCTGCCGGGCGGGGAGGGCGGCGGGCTGCTGACCCGCTCCGCCTTGGCCGCCCATTTCGCGGCGACGCTGGAACTGGCGAAGGCCGGCCGGGTGGAACTGCGCCAGGAGGGTGCCTTCGCCCCGCTTTATGTCCGCGGACGCCAAGCCGGCGACACGCCCGCGGACCCATCGGATTCTTGAGGACCATGATCAAGGAAGTCACCGACGCCCAGGAGGCGGAGGCCCGCATCGGCCGGCTGCGCCTGCTGGAAGCGCTGCTGTTCGCCTCGGCGGAACCGCTGGACGAGGAGACGCTGGCCGGCCGCGTCGGGCCGGAGGTCGGCCTGCTGCTGGAGGAACTGCGCGCACATTACGCCCCGCGCGGCGTCAATCTGGTGCGCACCGGCGGCGGCTGGGCCTTCCGCACCGCGGTCGATCTGGCGCCGGAGTTGCGCCGGGAGGAGGAGGTGTCGCGCAAGCTGTCGCGCGCGGCGATCGAAACCCTGGCGATCATCGCCTATCACCAGCCGGTGACCAGGGGCGAGATCGAATCCATTCGCGGCGTGGCGACCAGCAAGGGCACGCTGGACCTGTTGATGGAGCATGGCTGGATCCGGCCGGGCAAGCGGCGGGAGACGCCGGGCCGGCCGCTGACCTGGATCACCACCGACCATTTCCTCGACCATTTCGGCTTGGAAAGCCTGCGCGACCTGCCCAGCGTCGACGACCTGCGCGCCGCCGGCCTGCTTGACAGCCGTCCGGTGCTTCTGGGACTTGGGTCGGCCGGGGATGACGGCGGCTTTGCCGCATCGGGCGACGACGGCGACGAGGAGTCCTGAGCCGGGCGGTGATTTTCCGGCCGGTCTGCGCGAATTCCCGTGAAACCTCAATGACAACCGGTTAAGGATGGTGGGGCGAACGTTGCGGCCCAATGGCCTTTCTGCCATAGTGCCGGCCCGCCGCAAAGGCCGTTCAAACGTGATAGGCGCGCCATGGGTTCTTTCAGCATCTGGCACTGGATCATCGTTCTACTGATCGTTCTTCTCCTGTTCGGCGCTGGAAAGTTGCCGAAGGTGATGGGCGATCTCGCCAAGGGTGTGAAGTCCTTCAAGGCGGGCCTGCAGGACGACAGCGATGACGCCGCGTCCGGCGCCAATGCCCCCGGCGCCAATGCCAAGGTCATCCCGAACCAGCCGGCCAACACGGCCGAAACCGCGGCCAAAAAGGACGAGGCGGTCCGCAGCTGACCGGCGGGCGCGCGGGGACCCTCGTGGGTTCCGTTCGCGCGCCATCCTGCCCACCGCATTCGTGAAGCCGGAAGAACATGTTCGACATCGCTTGGTCCGAACTGATGGTGATCGCCGTCATCGCCCTCGTGGTCATCGGGCCCAAGGATCTGCCCAAGGCGATCTTCACGCTCGGCAAATGGGTGCGTAAGGCGAGAGGCGTCGCGCGCGAATTCCAGACCCACATCGACGACATGATGCGGGAGACCGAGTTGGACGAGCTTCGCAAGGAAGCCCTGAAGACCCGCGACCTGAACATCAAAAAGATGATGGAGGACACCATCGACCCGAAGGGGGAGGTGGGGAAAGCCTTCGATCCCAAGGGCTTCGACGTGGGGCTGAACGGCCATGCCGGCAGCACCCCGGAACCGGACCTGCCCCAGGCGCCGGTGCCGACGCAGACGCCGGTCCCGGTGGTGACAGACAGCACGCCGCCGTCCGCCGCCCCGTCGCCGATCACCACCCAGCCGCCCCAGCCGGCCCTTGTGCCGCCGGCCACCCAACCGGCGGCACAGCCGGCCGAAGTGGCCTCCGCCCAGTCCACCGATAAGCAGACCTAAGGTCGAAGACGGACCATGACCGGCGAAACGCATCAGGACGAACTCGAAGACAGCAAGATGCCGCTGATCGATCATCTGATCGAGCTGCGGAACCGGCTGATGTGGTCGGTCGGCGCCATCCTGATCGCCTTTCTGCTGTGCTACGCCGTGTCGGACCGGATCTACAATTTCCTGGTCCAACCGCTGGCCGACCTGCTGGCGGGGCAGGGGCGGCGGATGATCTACACCGGCCTGACGGAAGCCTTCTTCACCTATGTGAAGGTGGCATTCTGGGCCGGTTGCTTCATCTCCTTCCCGATCATCGCCAGCCAGATCTGGATGTTCGTGGCGCCGGGCCTGTACAAGCACGAGCGCAAGGCGTTCCTGCCCTTCCTGGTCGCGACTCCGGTGATGTTCCTGACCGGTGCCGGCATCGTCTATTACTTCATCTTCCCGATGGCCTGGCGCTTCTTCCTGGGCTTCGAGTTCCACCCCGGTGGCGACGCCAACGCCCTGCCCATCGAGTTCGAGGCGCGCGTCGGCGAATACCTGCATCTGGTGATGTCGCTGATCTTCGCATTCGGCATCGCCTTCCAGCTGCCGGTGCTGCTGACCCTGCTGGTGCGCGTCGGGATCGTCAGCACCGACGCGCTGGCCTCCAAGCGGCGCTATGCCATCGTCGGCGCCTTCGTCGCGGCGGCGATCTTGACCCCGCCGGACGTCATCAGCCAGGTCAGCCTGGCGGTTCCGCTGATCGGGCTGTACGAGATCGCCATCATCATCGGCCGTCGCATCGAAAAGGCACGCGCCGCGGCGGAGACCGAGTAAGCCCGCCGCCTCTTGTCTGCCGTGACGCAGGGTAATAATCCGTCCGCCGTGGACATGCCGCCATTCTCGCGCTAAAAGCACGGTTCGGCCAATGGAAGGCCTTAGCCGCGCACCCGGAGCCTTGACCGTATGCAGACCGCCAACGACATCCGTCGCACGTTCCTGGATTTCTTCGCCAAGCAGGGCCATCAGATCGTCGACTCGTCGCCGCTCGTGCCGCGCAACGACCCGACGCTGATGTTCACCAACGCCGGCATGGTCCAGTTCAAGAACGTCTTCACCGGTGCCGAGACGCGGCCCTACAAGCGCGCGGTCACCTCGCAGAAATGCGTGCGCGCCGGCGGCAAGCACAACGACCTGGACAATGTCGGCTACACCGCTCGGCATCACACCTTCTTCGAGATGCTGGGCAATTTCTCCTTCGGCGATTATTTCAAGGACGACGCCATCGCGTTCGCCTGGAACCTGATCACCAAGGAATACGGCCTGCCGGCCGACAAGCTGCTGGTGACGGTCCACACCTCCGACGAGGACGCCGCGGGCATCTGGCGCAAGGTCGCCGGCCTGTCGGATGACCGCATCATCCGCATCCCGACCGACGACAATTTCTGGCGCATGGGCGACACCGGCCCCTGCGGCCCGTGCTCGGAGATCTTCTACGATCACGGCGACCATATCTGGGGAGGTCCTCCCGGTTCGCCGGAGGAGGATGGCGACCGGTTCATCGAGATCTGGAACCTCGTCTTCATGCAGTATGAGCAGGTGACGAAGGAGGAGCGGATCGATCTGCCGCGTCCGTCGATCGACACCGGCATGGGCCTGGAGCGGGTTGCGGCTCTTCTGCAGGGGCAACACGACAACTATGACATCGACCTTTTCCGCGCGCTGATTTCAGCCTCGGAGGAGGCGACCGGCGTCAAGGCCGAAGGTGAACGCCGGGCCAGCCACCGCGTCATCGCCGACCATCTGCGTTCGTCCGCCTTTCTGATTGCCGACGGCGTTCTGCCGTCCAATGAAGGTCGTGGTTACGTGCTCCGCCGCATCATGCGCCGCGCCATGCGTCATGCGCAGCTTCTCGGCGCTCGTGACCCGCTGCTCTTTAAACTCCTGCCGACGCTGGTGCAGCAAATGGGCCGCGCCTATCCGGAACTGATCCGGGCCGAAGCGCTGATCGCCGAGACGCTGAAGCTTGAGGAAACCCGCTTCCGGAAGACGCTCGAGCGCGGACTTTCTCTCCTTTCCGATGCAACAACGACGCTCGGTAAGGGCGACATGTTGGACGGAGAAACTGCCTTCAAGCTCTACGACACCTATGGTTTCCCGCTTGATCTGACGCAGGATGCGTTGCGTGCTCGCGAAATCGGCGTGGACATCTCCGGGTTCACCGATGCGATGGAGCGGCAGAAAGCCGAAGCCCGCTCCCATTGGGCCGGCTCAGGCGACAAGGCAACCGAGACGATCTGGTTTGAGCTCAAGGAGAAATTCGGCGCGACCGAGTTCCTCGGCTACGATACCGAGACCGCTGAAGGCGTGGTGCAGGCGATCGTGCGGGATGGCAAGACGATTGAGAGCGCTGCTACCGGAGAGCAAGTTCAGGTCGTCGTGAACCAGACGCCGTTTTATGGCGAATCCGGCGGACAGACGGGCGATACCGGTGTGATCTCCACCGACAATGCCACGCTGAATGTTACGGATACCCAAAAGAAGGGCGAGGGTCTCTTTGTCCATACCGCGACGGTTGCTGCAGGTATGCTGAAGGTGGGCGAGGCGGTCGCGTTGACGGTCGATCATGTCCGCCGGTCGCGTATCCGATCCAACCACTCCGCCACCCACCTCCTGCATGAAGCGCTGCGGGAGGTGCTGGGCACGCACGTCGCCCAGAAGGGGTCGCTGGTGGCGCCGGAACGTCTGCGTTTCGACGTATCGCATCCGAAGCCGATGACAGCCGAGGAATTGCAGAAGGTTGAGGACATGGCGAATGCCATCGTCCTTCAGAATGCGCCGGTCGCCACCCGCCTGATGAGCGTCGATGACGCGATCGCGGAAGGCGCTATGGCCTTGTTCGGCGAAAAGTATGGCGATGAGGTGCGTGTCGTCTCGATGGGCAAGGCCATTGCGGGCCCGAAAGCCGGCAAGCCCTATTCCATCGAGCTCTGCGGCGGAACGCATGTCAACGCAACGGGTGATATCGGTCTCGTGCGTATCCTTTCGGAGAGTGCTGTGGCAGCTGGCGTGCGCCGTGTTGAAGCCGTCACCGGCGAAGCGGCCCGTGCCTATCTTGCCGAGCAGGATGAGCGGGTGAAGACGCTTGCCGGTGCACTGAAGGTGCAGCCGGCCGACCTCGTTTCCCGAGTCGAGGCCTTGGTCGACGAACGGCGCAGGCTCGAGCGGGAACTGGCGGAAGCGAAGCGCCGGCTCGCCATGGGTGGCGGGCAGGGCGGTTCGACCGATGATGTCCGCGAAATCGCAGGCATCAAATTCATGGGTAAGGCATTGGCGGGCATCGACGCCAAGGACCTGAAAGGGCTGGCAGACGAAGGTAAGGCAAACCTCGGTTCCGGCGTGGTCACTCTGGTCGGCGTCTCGGAAGACGGCAAGGCGAGTGCGGTCGTGGCGGTAACGCCTGACCTTACCGGCCGCTTCAGCGCGGTCGACCTGGTGCGGATTGCCTCTGCAGCACTCGGCGGCAAGGGTGGCGGCGGTCGACCGGACATGGCTCAGGCCGGCGGTCCGGATGGCGCCAAGGCCAATGATGCGCTCGAGGCGGTTGCGGCTGCGCTGGGCGCCTGACCAATCTGCAGGGAAGGCGGGCTGAACCCGCTTTCCCTCTTCAAGGGAAGACCAATGGGCGTGAACGCCATGATTGAGGACGAACTTGAAGGGGCCATTGACGGCCTGCTGCCCGCTCTGTTTCGCGACGCGCCAAGTTCCGTCTCGTTCAACAAGCTGCGCAAGCGCCTGCTCCGTCAGGTGCGCCAGGCGTTTGACGATTTCCAGATGCTGAAAGGCCAGAAGCGCTGGCTCGTCGGTCTTTCGGGGGGCAAGGATTCCTATTCCCTGCTGGCGATCCTGCTGGATCTTCAATGGCGCGGCCTTCTGCCGGTCGAATTGATGGCCTGCAACCTGGATCAGGGACAGCCGAATTTTCCCAAACATGTGCTGCCGGATTACCTTGCGTCGATCGGCGTGAAGCACCGGATCGAGTATCGCGACACCTATTCCATCGTGAAGGAGAAGGTGCCGGAGGGCGCGACCTATTGTTCGCTCTGTTCGAGGCTCAGGCGCGGCAACCTCTACCGGATCGCGCGAGAGGAGGACTGTGATGCTCTCGTTCTCGGGCATCACCGCGAGGACATTCTGGAAACCTTCTTTATGAACTTCTTCCACGGCGGCAGGCTCGCTGGCATGCCGGCAAAGCTTCTGAATGATGAAGGGGATTTGATGGTCTTGCGGCCACTCGCTTACTGCGCCGAGGACGATCTGGCAAAATTTGCCTCCGCCATGCAGTTTCCGATCATCCCATGCGACCTTTGCGGATCGCAGGACGGCCTTCAGCGCAATGCGATGAAGGCGATGCTTGTGGATATCGAGGCTCGCATGCCGGGCCGCAAGGACGCGATGCTGCGAGCTCTTGCCCATGTCAATCCGTCCCACCTCCTCGACCCGAAACTTTTCGATTTTTCCGGCCTCCAAGCCACAAGAACCTGAGACTTTTCAATGACCCCTCCGCTAGACGTCACCAAGCTTGCCGACCTTTTGCGCCTTGCTGCCAAATCCGAGATTTTGCCGCGCTTCCGAAGGCTGGGAAATGACGATGTCCGCTCCAAGAGCGAGCCGACCGATCTGGTGACGGAAGCGGACGAAGCGGCAGAGCGCTTGATCCGGCGCGAGATGGAGGCGATCGCCCCCGGTGCGCTTTTCGTTGGGGAAGAATCGGTTGCCGCCGATCCGTCCTTGCTCGGCAAACTCGCCGATGCGGAATTCGCGGTGGTCGTCGATCCGGTCGACGGCACTTTCAACTTCGCCTCCGGCATTCCGGCCTTTGGCGTGATGGCGTCGGTCGTGTGGAAGGGCGAAGTGATTGCTGGCATCATCTATGATCCCATGGGTGACGACTGGATCATGGCTGAAAAGGGTGCCGGTGCTTTTCTGCGCCGGCCGGATGGCGAGGCGATCCGACTTTCCGTTGCCAAATCCCGTGCGATCGATGCGATGGTCGGCATGGCTTCGCCCGGCTATTTCTTCGGGGAAGATCGCGAACGCATCCTCGGCAATCTCGCCAAGGTCCGATTCTTTGCAAACTATCGCTGCTCGGCTCACGAATATCGCACCTTCGCGGGCGGCCACGTACAGTTCGTACTCTACAATAAGCTGATGCCCTGGGATCATCTGGCCGGTACGCTGATCGCTGCCGAGGCGGGCGGTTATATCGCCCGCTTCGACGGCTCAGCCTATCGCCCGCACCACGTCGATGGCGGCCTCCTCGTCGCCACCGACAAGGAGAGCTGGCAGATGCTGCGCGACGAGATCATCGGGCACTAAACGGCTCGATCATTCCGGCCTTCGACGGTCCAACGCTAGACCCGTGGGTTATGCGGCTGGAAGAGTTTTCCCTTCTCGCCGATCAGCACGAAGATCAATCCGACAATAGAGACGGAAAAGAAGCCGACGACCAGTGGCAGCGCAGTACCGTCGAAAGCCTGGCCAATGGCCACGCCGATAAATGATCCGCCGACCGTACTCATGAAGCCAAGCGCCGAAGAAGCCGTGCCGGCGACGTGTCCGAGCGGCTCCATGGCCAGCGAGTTGAAGTTGGACCCGATCCAACCGAATTGAAACATCGCGAGAGAAAAGAAGACGAGGAACAGCAGGATCGGCATCGGCTGCGGGCCGAATATCTGCACGAGCATCCATATGAAGGTGATCGTTATGAAGCCGAAAAGCGAGCCGTGGGAGAGGCGCCGCATGCCGAAACGACCGACGAAGCGAGCGTTGAGGAAGGAAGACAGGGACATGAAGACGGCAACCGCCGCAAAGGCGACCGGAAACCAAATCCCGAGCTCATAGATTCCCACATAGATCTGCTGCGCCGAATTGATGAAACCGAACAATGCCCCGAAGATGAAGGTGCTGGCGATCGTGTAGCAGAGCGCAATCCGGTTGGTCAGCACGATGCGGAACGCATCGAGGATAGAGGAGGCCGTAAAAGGTCTGACGTCGGCGGAATCAAGAGTCTCGGGCAGGCGGACATACATCCAGAAGCCCATGGCAAGCGAAATGACCGCTATGAACGCAAAGATCAGGTGCCATTCGCCGAAGAACATGATGACCTGTCCGGTTCCGGGGGCGATGATCGGTACGATCATGAACACCATCATGATAAGCGACATGACTTCCGCCATCGCACGACCGCCATAAACGTCGCGGACGATGGAGATGGTGATGACACGCGTAGCAGCGGCGCCAGCGCCCTGGATGAAGCGCAGGATAAGCATCGTGGCGAAGGAGGGAACGACGATGATGCCGATCGAGCAGACGACATAGATTCCGATGCCGAACAGCATGGGTATGCGCCGGCCAAAGCGGTCGGAGAGCGGTCCATACAGGAGCTGGGCGACACCGAGTCCAAAAATATAGGAAGAAACCACATATTGCCGGTGGTTTTCGCTTTCGACGCCGAGCGAGGCACCAATCTCTTGAAGTCCCGGAAGCATGATGTCGATGGCAAGCGCGTTGAGAGCCATCAGCATAGCCATCATTGCTATGAACTCGGGCCGGCTCATGCCGCGCAAGCGATCAACGGCCGTTTGTGAAAAATTTGTCACAGCACTTTCCTAAACAATGGGAAAGGCGCCGTGGGAGCGGCGCCTTGAAATTCATTCTCAAAAATCTGGGGCGTCGCCCGGCGCATTCATGCTGCGCCGCGAACGGAGATTCCCTGCTCCTGGAGATGGCTCTGCAGCTCGCCCGACTGGAACATCTCGCGGACGATATCGCAACCGCCAACGAACTCGCCCTTGACATAAAGCTGCGGAATGGTGGGCCAGTTGGAATAATCCTTGATGCCCTGGCGAATGTCCGCGTCGGCGAGCACATTTACACCCTTATAGTCCAGACCCAGATAGTCGAGAATCTGAACGACCTGGCCCGAGAAGCCACACTGCGGGAACTGGGGCGTGCCCTTCATGAAGAGAACGACGTCGTTCGTCTTCACTTCGTTGTCGATGAATTCGTTAATTCCGCTCATGTCATATCCTTTCACATGCGGTTTCAAGGACCGCTGCGCTGCGTTATCTTCCCTAAATAGCAATGTGGCCGGTGGAATTCCAGCGGAATAACCTCGGTATGGCCTGCGAGGCGTATCTAGCGACTGCGCTGCTTGCTGCGGCTTGCAGCGGTGCGCCGGCGGCTAACCTGTTTCCGGGCCGGCCGTGTGGCGCGGGATGTTTTCTTGACGAAGCGGCCGGTCGAAGCAGATCGCGTCTGTCGTTTTTTCCGCTTGGTGGTTGTGCGACCGTGGGACTTCTTCAGAAGCTCCTTCACGACATTTTCCACCACGCCCGTGATGATCTCCTTGATAAGGTCGGGCATCGTCAGCTCAATCTGCGGGAGCTGATGTCTGTAGAGCCAAAGCGTGCAAAACTCCGCCCATATTGCCCTTCAGCGCCTCGTAGACCATCTGATGCTGTTGCACGCGGCTTTTGCCGCGGAACTGCTCCGCCACCACCTCGGCTGCGTAGTGATCGCCATCGCCGGCGAGGTCCCGAATTGTCACCCTGGCACCTGGAATGCCTGCCTTGATCAGATCTTCGATTTCACCGGGTCGCATTGCCATGATGTATTCCTTTTCTCCTCCGCAGACTCATGCGGACCTTTTTTAGGAGAGAGTGCCCCAAACCCGTTCTTCGGTCAAAGCGGGATAGCGGAAAACCTCAGATTTCAGATGCCTCTGAAGCTCAATGATTCGAGAGCGAGTGCTTGAACCGGGTGAGGCTCGCCTTGGCGCGTTTTCCAAGCGGTTCGACCTGCTGACTTCTCGAAAAGCGGAAAATCCAGGCAGCACTGAAAGTGAGAATCATGAAGCCATAGGATTCGAGACTTTCTTCCATGACCACGATGTCCAGTTGCTCGGCAAGCTGGCTGAGACCGAGTACCACGGCTGCGAACCCCAACGGCCATGAGAGGCGGGGATGAATGGCGCGGGAGATGCCACCTCTGTGACGATACTCGAAAACGATCGTCGCGATCAGTAGGATCAGAACAGCTGCTGCGATAATAATCGGCAGCCACGTCTTCGAGACGCAATAAACTGTCACACTTCCACGGCATATTGGCATCTCGCGAGCAAAGAAGACGACTGAAATACAAGTTAAAGCAGTGGCGACGAAGCGAGCCAATATGCGTGTCTTTGTGGCTGCAACGATCCCCAGCAATGCGGTGATCGCCAGCGACAAGGATTGCAGATCCTCGATCGGGCCGTCCTCTGCGAAGATCACGGAAGTGGGCATTCCCAGCTTTGCGAAGATCAGCCAAGCGAGGGCGTTCAGGCAAAGTGTAACGATGAGCGCGTCAAGCCAGATGCGCTTGTATTGCCAGGTGGGGCCTGACGACCGCAACCAGGCCAGGATCCGTGTGTGCATTTTTCGCGTGATATCCAGTTCGTAAACATGGATTTTTACGCGGCAGGATCGAGTCCATCAATCCCTGGGGAGCCATAAATATCAGAGACAACAGCGGATTTCGCTGTTGTCTCTGGAGAATTGTCGCTGGAATTCAGTTGGTTCAGGCCATGAATTGTGGAAACCAGCTTTCGTTGGCGTTCACAAGGTCGGTGACTGAGACATCGAGAAGCTCATCGACAATCAGATTTTCGCCGGTCACGGTTCCGAGCAGCCGGAATGGTACGCCTGTGCTCTCTGCGCTCGCCTGCACGAAGTTGGCCAAGTCAGCCGACACGGCGATCACGTAACGTGCCTGATCTTCACCGAAGAGAAGAGCATGCGCCGGTCCGCGCTGTTCCTTGAGGCTGACCTTCATGCCTTTACCCGATGCCATCGCCATTTCTGCCAAAGCAAGGGCAAGTCCGCCCGAGGAAATGTCGTGGCAGGCGGTGACCTGACCGTTGCGGATCATTGACCGGACAAATTCGCCATTGCGGCGTTCGGCGGCGAGATCGACTTCCGGCGGCGGACCGTCGATCGTGTCGAGGATATCGCGCAGGTAGATCGAGGAGCCAAGGTGGCTGCCGTCGGTCCCGATCATGATCAGCCGATCGCCTTCACTGGCCGAGCCGATCTTCGCCATCTTCTGCCAGTCGGGCAGCAGGCCGACACCAGCGATTGTCGGAGTCGGAAGGATCGCGATGCCGTTCGTCTCGTTGTAGAGCGACACGTTGCCGGACACGATGGGGAAATCGAGCGCCTTGCAGGCCTCACCTATACCCTTGATGGCGCCGACCAACTGGCCCATGATCTCAGGCTTTTCCGGATTGCCGAAATTGAGATTATCGGTGGCGGCGAGCGGTTCCGCGCCGGTCGCGCAGATATTTCTCCAGCATTCGGCGACAGCTTGCTTGCCGCCTTCGAAGGGATCGGCCTCGACATAGCGGGGCGTGACGTCGGAGGAAAAGGCGAGGGCTTTCGTCGGATGGTTGTCGACGCGTACCACGCCGGCATCGCCACCGGGACGCTGCAGCGAATTGCCCTGGATCAGCGTGTCATACTGTTCCCACACCCAGCGGCGGCTGGACTGGTTCGGCGAGCCGACGAGCTTCAACAAGGCGTCATTGTAGTCTGCCGGTGCGGCAACTTGCGATGCGGGAAGGGGAGCGCGGCCGTTCGACTGGATCCAGGGGCGGTCATATTCCGGCGCCTCGTCTCCCAGTTCCTTGATCGGCAGGTTCGCCACTTCCTCGCCCTGATGCAGGATGCGAAAGCGCAGGTCGTCCGTCGTCTTGCCGACGATTGCGAAATCGAGGCCCCACTTATGGAATATTGCCTCGGCTTCCTTTTCCTTCTCCGGCTTCAGCACCATGAGCATGCGCTCTTGGCTCTCCGAGAGCATCATCTCATAGGCGGACATGCGGTCTTCGCGCACCGGAACCTTATCCAGGTCCAGTTCGATACCGAGATCGCCCTTTGCACCCATCTCGACCGCGGAACAGGTAAGGCCCGCGGCTCCCATGTCCTGAATGGCGATGACTGCGCCGGTTCCCATCAGTTCGAGGCAGGCTTCCAGCAGGCACTTTTCGGTAAAGGGGTCGCCGACCTGCACGGTCGGGCGTTTTTCTTCGATCGACTCGTCGAATTCGGCGGATGCCATCGTCGCGCCACCGACCCCGTCGCGCCCCGTCTTTGCTCCGAGATAGACCACCGGCAGACCGACGCCTTCAGCTTTGGAATAAAAGATGGCATCGGTGCGGGCGAGGCCGGCCGCGAACGCGTTGACCAGGATGTTGCCATTGTAGCGCGGATCGAATTCCACTTCGCCGCCCACCGTCGGCACGCCGAAGGAATTGCCATAACCTCCGACGCCGGCGACGACGCCCGAGACCAGGTGTTTGGTCTTCGGATGATCCGGTGCACCGAATCGAAGTGCATTCATGGCCGCAACCGGTCGCGCGCCCATGGTGAAGACGTCGCGGAGAATGCCGCCGACGCCGGTTGCCGCGCCTTGATAGGGCTCGATATAGGAGGGGTGGTTATGGCTCTCCATCTTGAAGACGACACAATCGCCGTCATCGATATCCACCACGCCCGCATTTTCGCCCGGCCCTTGGATGACGCGGCGGCCTTTGGTCGGCAATGTCCGCAGCCACTTCTTCGAGGATTTGTAGGAGCAATGCTCGTTCCACATGGCCGAGAAGATGCCGAGTTCCGTAAAGGTCGGCTCGCGGCCGATCAGATCGAGAATACGCTGGTACTCGTCCGGTTTGAGGCCATGGGAGGCGACGAGTTCAGGGGTGATCGCGATGCTGTTCGGAATGGTCATGATCTACTCTGGATGACAGGGCCAAGCTTTGGCGCTCTTTAGCCTATGTCGCCGAAAGGTGCGACAGGAAAATGCTGCCTTGCAAGGTGACAGGCTAAGTATATCCGGGACAAAAAAAGCGCCGCAACGCGGCGCTTCATTCTTCAACGGGACGTGTGATCCGTCAGAACTTGTAACCGACCGCTATGCCGGCGTAGGAAAGGCCATCGTTCTGGTCGCAAATATCCGCATTGGAGGAATGTTCGATCGTGGCGAGAACGCGCCAGTTTTCCGTTATGTTGTAACCCACGGCGGCTGATTCATGAAACTGGGCACGGCAACCTACATTCGGCCGATCGTTGGGATTATCGAGGCTTGCATCGGTAAGCGAGCCGCCGAAACCGAGATCGATGAAGAGTTTGTCGGTGACATTGGCGGTCCAGGTAAAGCCCGCAAAAACCTGATTGGCGCCGCCGGAGGTCGACACGATCGCGCCGACATGCACCCTTGGACGCAGCATATGATCAAGGAAGCTTTCGGCGTGTCGTTGATCGAACGGGTCGAAAAAGACTGTGGCGGAAGGGAAAAGCCCTGGTTCGAACGTCTTCTTGTCATGGATTGATCCGGAGACGCCAATGCGGACTTCGTCGAAGAGGCGTTCCTGGGCCAGCGCCGCCGATGATATGGCGGACGCCGTCAAGACGGTCCCGACGACGCAACCCAACAGTGCTTTGTTCATTCCTATCGCCCTTCATGCGGACCACTGGCTCGCGGTCAATACGATACGCGTTGGCGCTCGCATTCTCCCAAGCGGAAGTGGTACAGCGAGAGGCGATAGCCGTCCAGCAACCTTAATTGGTTGTTATGAATTGCGGCGAAAAAACGTAAAGATTCATGCGGTTCGGTGCAGCTCTGCAACAGGTCGCGAATGCAGGAGATTTGCAGGGTTCAGCAGCTGCTTGTACCGCCGGCCCAGCGCAGAACGTCGCGCTTGATTCGTTCGCCGTCGGCAGTACCCATCAGCGGTCCGAAAGCGTCGAGACGGGCAGGATTGCCTTCCGCCTGGACGACGAGGACAGGTCGCGATTCCGGACTATTGCGCGGAACTGCAAGGATGCGAGGGCGGCCGGAGAAGGAGTTCAACTCAGGCGCCAACCGGTATGGCTTGAACGCTGCGTCTCCGGATTTGAACCAGCACGAGTTTGCCGCAAGCGCGACGCGTTCCATCGTCGGCAATGCGGCGCGATTCGGGCCGGTCGCCGGGCGCTCCGACTGGCATGCGGAAAGCAGAAGACCGAGGGCCGAGACGGCGGGTACCACGTGAAGGCGGATGGAGAAGGCCATCAAAA
>NZ_DASPIS010000033.1:0-9958 GCF_035628975.1 Azospirillum sp.
TGGACGCCGCCATGGCGCGCGTGGCGAAGGCGGCGCGGAGGCGGTCAACGTCACCGACTGACAGGGCAGGCTCAAACGCGAAGGGAATGGCGGCCTCTGTGGCCGTCGGCGTGCGGTGGGTGGGCATGGCGCCATCCTAGCGGCGCGGCGCCTGCCAGTCCAGCGGCTGAATAACGCATTGATAACTGTCATTATCATGACGTTATCAAAGCGCGGTTTTCTGGATGTCCGATGTCGATGCAGTTAACAAAAATCACTGCAATCGGCTATCCTGGCATGGCTTTTCCGGAGCCGCGATGATCCCCCTTTCCCTTCTCCCTGCCCTGCTCGCCGCCGAACGCGCCCTCGGCCGCCCGCGCCGCATGCTGGTGCCAGCCGGATGCGCACCCGACCCTACGACCTGATGGCGGTCCCCGGCAGCTATCATCACCGCACCCGCCCTCATCTCGCCCCGGTGCTGCAGTCGGTGCGCCCCTTCGTGTCGGGCGACGATTCTGTTTATGCCTTGGGCACCGCCACACCGGAGATTTCGGCGCAGAGGGCGGTCAGCCGATCCTGAAGATCGGGATCCCGCGCCTGCGGGTTCGGCGACATGCGCTTCCTGTGATAGAAATACTCTCCCGTCGCATCCGCCCTGGGATCGTCGCCGGCGGCAAGCCACGCCTGGGTCAGATGCGCCTGATCCATGTCATCAGGCGCACCGGGGCCGCCCATCCTGGTCGGGACCCAGCCTGGCTCCAGGGAATTGCTGAAGACCTCCGGCCAGCGGCGGGCGATGGCGAAGGCCAGCATCGCGTCGTGCAGCTTACTCTCAGCGTAAGCTTCCGAGCCGTTCCAGCGGCGCTTCTTCCACAGGATGTCGTCGAGATTGGCGTCGACATGGTGATGCATGCCGGACGACAGATAGACGAGCCGCTGCGGGCGGTCGATCAGAGCCGTCAGGATGTAGGCCGACAACGTGTTGATCGCGAAGACGTGCGGCAGGCCGTCGGCCGTCAGGCGGTGCGCCTCACGATAGCCGACGGCGGCATTGTGGATGACAGCGTCGAACCTGCCGAGCGCATTGACCTGTGCGCCGACCTTCTTCGTGCCGGCGATGGTCGAAACGTCACCGACCACGACAGCTTCGGCTTGTGGCAAGGCGTTGCGGGCATCCGCGGCCCGGTCAACGTTGCGGGCATGCAGGACGACCTGATGGCCTTTTTTTGGTGAGCAATTCCGCAGCCATGAGGCCAAGCCCGGTTGATGAGCCGGAAATGAAGATGCGGGACATGGAGAATTCCTTCCGATGGGGAATGTTCAGGAGCGTGAGCCACGCGCCGCGACCGCCAGGGCGGCGCCGGCCAATGCGCAGGCCGCACCGAACAGGTAAACGGCGGCAAAGCGAAATTGGTCAGCGATCAGGCCCGCCACCGGACCCGAAACGCCATAGGCGATGTCAAGGAAGGCGACGAAGGCGCCCATGGCGCTGCCACGACTGGCGGGCGGCACGCGCTTCAACGCCTCCACGCCGAGCGCCGGAAAGACCAGGGCACAACCGAGGCCCGTCACCAGGGCGCCGGCGAGCGCCATGACGTCGGTCGACGCCGACCAGATCATCACCTGCCCGACGGCCTCGATCACGAGCGACCACAGTGCGACTCGATAGCCGCCCGTCCGGTCGGGCAGGCTGCCGAAAACGACGCGCACCGCGATGAAACCGACGCCGAAGGCGGTCATGACCAGACCTGCGCTGTTCCAGTGACGTGCCGCGAAATAGAGCGAGGCGAAGGCCGTCAGCCCCGAGAGGCCGACCCCCTGCAGCATCAGGCCGACCCCTTCGCGCCAGATCTGGCCGACCACCTTGTGGAAGGGCAGCCGGGGACCGGCGGGCGTGGCATAGGAAGTTTGGCGCAAGGCGATGGCGATGGAGGCGAGCGGTGCGACGATGCAGGCGACCATCGCCATCTCGAGACCATAGCCCTGGTAAAGCAGCATGCCGACAGGCGAGCCGATGGCGAGCGCGGCGAACATCGCGATGCCGGTCCAGGACATCGACATGCCAGCCCGCTGCGGTCCGACCGAGGCGATCGACCAGGAGACGCAACCGGTGACGAACTGACTTTCGCCGAGACCGGCCGCCAGCCGGCCCACCACGACGATCGCGAGACCGATGCCCGGCGAAATCCCCGGCAGGGCTGCGACAAGATAGAGCAGGCCGGCGAATGCGCTGATCGCGGCTCCCTGCAACGCCGAGCGTTTGTCGCCATGCTGGTCGGTGACACGGCCGGCATAGCCGCGCGTCAGCACGGTCGCCAGGAACTGGATGCCGATCACCAGTCCGACGATCAAGGTGCTGAAGCCCAGCTTGTCGTGGATGAAGAGCGGGAGCACCGGCAGCGGCAGCCCGACGGCGAGATAGCCGCAGAACAGGGACGCGATGATGCCCGGCGCGGGACGGGAAAGGAATTGCGGCGCGGTATCGGGCCGGCCCGCATCCTTGACGGCAGTTGCCGACATGCCATCCTCCGTGAAGGTTCACAGATGTGATTAAGGAGACGCCGCCCACAAGGAAGCGGCGCCCCCGTTCGATCAGGCCGCCTTTGCGCCCATGCCGGAGCGCCCCGGCCGGTAGCCGCTGGCCTGGAGCAGGTGGCCGAGCGAGCCGTTCACCTCGGCCCGCAGCTTCGGCAGATCGACGCCGACGAGCGTGCCACCGCGCTTGCGGATGCCGCCCGCCACCATGACCGTGTCGACGTTGGAGCGCTCCACCGCATGGACGATGGTCCCGATCGCGTCGGTGACGGGGAAGACGGCGACGTCGTCGGTGCGCACCATCACGATGTCCGCCTGATGGCCGACCACCAGTCTGCCGATCCGATCCTGGAGGCCGGCGGCACGCGCGCCGTTGACGGTGGCGGACTCCAGCACGGCCTCAACGGAGATCGGTGCGGGGACGGTTTCCTCGCCCCGGAACCGGCGATAGCGCATGGCCGAGCGCTGCTGGCCGAACAGCGCGTGCATCTCGCCGAACAGGTCGCTGCCGAAGGCGGTGTCGAGATCGATGCCGAGCGCGGGCGCCAGTCCATGATCGACCGCCTGCTGCCAGGCGAAGCCCGCGTCGTCGAAGCCGAAGAGAGCGTCGGAGCGCGGATTGACCGTCACGTTGACGCCGGCGACGGCGAGGCGCTTCCAGGTTTCCTCCGGCAGGCGCGTGCAGTGATTGAAGATGTTGTGGCTGCCCAGCAGGCCCGGCTCGTCGAACGCCGGTCCCAGCGTCGCCAGATCGCCGATGAATTCGGTGAGGATGCGCATGTCGAGCGCGCGGGCGGCCCGCCACCAGTCGATGTTGAACTGGCCGAACAGCCCCACCCGCACCAGCCCGTCGCCCTGGTTCCAATTGTCGGCCAGACGCTTCAGATCGGCCGGGATGTGCGCGGCCGACGCCCCTTTGTCCATCGCGGCGCCGACCATATGGAGGGCGCGGATGCCGCTGCCGTCCAGCGCGTCGAGGGCGGCATCGGTGTGTTCCGGGCTACGCGCGCTGTGACAGGCATCGATGACCGTGGTGATGCCGGCGTCGAGGCAGGCGAGCGCCGTCAGTCTGGTGCTCAGATACATGTCGAGCGGGCGGTAATGCGCGCCCAGCGTCTCGGCGACGACGTCGATATAGGCGAAGAGGTCGTCGACATCCGGCATCATCCGCCGCATCACGCCGAGCCACATGTGATGGTGGGCGTCGATCAGCCCGGGCATGACGATGCTGCCGGCGGCGTCGATGACCTGCGCGTCCGCAGCGGACAGGTTCACACCGATAGCGGCGATCCGGTCTCCCTCGACCAGCACGTCGCCCACTGGCGGCGCGGCCGTCGCCCTGTCCATGGTGATGATCGTGCCGCCTTTGAAAAGCGTGCGGGAATTGCTCTGCGTCATGATCCGGTCCTTTCGTGGCTTGGGGCCCTGATGCCTCGCAAGCGATATCGCCCGGAACCACTCTTGAATTAAGTGAGATTGTGTCAGATCATTCCTGACAGAAAATCAGATACGGATGGGATGGAACATCGCATGTCCTTCGATGGACGGATCCTGTCCGGGGTCAGCGTGCTGACGGCCGTGGTCGAAGCGGGCAGCTTCGTCAAAGCCGCTGAACTGATCGGACTCACCGACTCCGGGGTCAGCCGGTCGATCGCCCGGCTCGAAGCGCGGCTGGGCGTTCGCCTGCTCGATCGCACGACACGGTCGGTCACGCTGACCGACGAGGGCCGGCGCTTCTACGAGGAGGCGAAACCGCATCTCGACGCCATCGAGGCCGCCGCGGTGTCGGTCTCCGGCGCCGCCTCGGCAGTGCGGGGGCGTTTGCGGGTCGATATCGACCCCTTCTTCCTGCCGCTGGTGCTTGCCGGACAACTCGGCCCGTTCTGCGATCGCCACCCTGAGCTGAGCATCGAGTTCGTGACGCGCGACCATTTCGGTGATCTGGTGGCGGACGGCATCGATCTCGCCATCCGGTTCGGCCAACCGCGCGGAGCGACCTTGATTTCGCGCCAACTCGTCGAGGCGCCGATCCTCACCGTGGCGTCACCCGCCTATCTCGGCCGCTACGGTAGGCCCGCGCATCCATTGGAGCTCACCGGGCATCGCTGCCTGCAGTTCATCGACCCCTCGTCGGGGCGTCCCTTCGGTTGGGAGTTCATCCGCGGCGCCGAAACGATCGAGGTGCCGACGACGGGACCGCTGACCTTCACCGATCCCAAATCGTTGCTGGAGGAGTGTCTGGCAGGCACCGGCATCGCGCAGGTGATCGGATGGGGTGTCGGTGCGCGGCTGGCGTCGGGCGCGCTGATCGATCTGTTCCCCGACTGGCACGGTGAACGCTTCCCGCTTTTCGTCTACCATCCCTCGCGCCAGCATCCGCCGGCCAAGGTCCGGGCATTCATCGACTATTGCGACAGGATCGTTCGAAGCCTCTAAAGTTCACCAGAATTTCGGCTCACCGCTTCCATAAGCGGCGCGATCCCGAGCGCCATCGAGCGCGGCGCTGACACTCGCCCTGAGCAAGGCCAAAGCCGAGCGCCTGGACCCAAGCGCCGGACCGCCATCAACCACGCGGCCCCTTCTCAGCCTGCGGATCTCCCCGCACGGCCACGGCACGGAAATTGTCCTGAGCGACGCCCCCGGCAGCGGTCGACCTTGCCATCCATCGCAGCAAGGACCGGGTTAGTCTATCGCTGGGCCTACAAGGGCTGGCCCGCCACAGTTACGATTTTTGCCATCTCCGTGCCCCGCTCCTGGCTGAGCCGTGTCCAAGCCCACGGGCTTGCGGTGGTTGATGGCCGCCCCACCCTCGATGCCGAGCCGGTCGAGGGCCTTGGCTTTGTCGATCCGACGATCGAGATCTTTGAGGCGTCCTGGGGCGTGCAGCGGCGCGGCTACACGGCGGGCGCCGTCACCCGCCTGCAGCACAAGCGCCAAGCCGCCGAGCGCACCAGAAGGAAAGCACAGGATCCCCAAGCGCTGAGGGGCACCCTGAACCACCCCGGGTTTCGCGGAGGCCATTTGTGCTGAGTCACGCCGCCATAGCGACGTCCTCGGTTTGGGCATAGTAGCGCGCTTCGGCCTCGGCAGGAGGAATGTTGCCGATGGGTTTGAGGAGGCGTCGGTGGTTGAACCAGTCCACCCATTCCAGGGTTGCGAACTCGACGGCTTCCAGGGTGCGCCATGGCCCACGGCGGCGGATCACCTCGGTCTTGTAGAGGCCGTTGATGGTTACGACCAAGGAGTTGTCGTAGGAATCGCCGACGCTACCGACGGAGGGCTCGACACCGGCATTGGTCAGGCGCTCGGTGTATCGAACAGCGACATATCCACTGCGAGGCATGCTCGCCTTCGTGTTCGAACACAATCCGAACCGCGCGCTCGCGGACTTCAGGGGCGAATTTGGCTGATGCAGGTTTCATCATGATGACCCCACTCTTTCAGAAGGTGGGGCCTCCAGGATACCCGGTGCGGTTCACTCAGTCGGGGCGAGGTCAGCTGCCCTGATCGATCTTGGTCAGCTGGGCTTGAGCCTCCGCCAACTCCTGCTTCAAGCGCTCGATACGCCTTACCAGGGCCGCTCTGTCGGGTGTTGCGCCCGGCGCCCTGGTATCGATGCGCTTCTTCTTGAACGCCTTGGCCTCAACGCGGGTGAGGGAGGGGCGGATGTCGGGTTCGGCGGCGGCCAGCTCATCGTCTGACAGGGTGGCGATCTCGTAGATCACGGAGTCCGCTGGAGGCAACCGTTCGAGCGGAATGCGCCCGCTGTCAACGAACTCGGCCACAGTGCGCAACTGCCTGGCTCTTGATGGACTAAAGGGCAGCTCGGCCCGCACCATCGCCTCATACTCACCGTGCTCCATGCGCTCCTTGGCGACCACCAACCATCGGCCGATCGCCAGGAAGTCGTCCCTGGCTCGCTCCCACAGAGCCTTGATCCGCTCGACGGTGTGTGTTCGCGAATGGAAGGTGATAACCTCCTGCGGCCGACCGGTGCCATCGTCGGCGAACAGACCGGCGTATCGGTCCGGGGCGGGGCGAGGCAGCTTGACCTTTCCGTCCAGCTTCACTGTTTCACTCCCAGAACATCGGCGATGAACCGCCAGTTTTCCCACCACATATCAGCCGTCTTGGCGCCGCGCAGCTCCACAACACCGATCCCGACATCGTAGGTCCGATGCACCTCGGCGAGATCCGGTATGAGGGCAGGAGCTACCGTGACTCCGACGGCCAAGCCACGATAGGCGGCGCTCGTCTCGACCTGCTTGGGTTTCACCCCGTTCAGCAGGACCACCATCGGACGGGCGAACGGCCTGACCGCTTTCAGCGTATCCTTCAGGGAGTCCATCTCTTCTCCCCGGACACCGGAGGGCAGCAGGATCAGGTCGGCGGCCTCGATCAGCGACTTCAGCGCGCCGGGGTGATCCTCAACCGAGGCCGGCGTATCGACAATCAGCAGGTCGATATCCTCGATCGGCTCCGGCGCGCTGTCGATGTCGCGCATCGGCACTTCAAAGCTCTGGATCAAGGGCAGGGTGTCGGGGCGCCGCTCCAGCCATTTGCTCAAGGTCCGCTGACGATCAGCGTCGAGCACGGCCACTCGCAAGCCGCTCAATACGGCAGCCACGGCCATGTTTCTGGCTGTCGTCGTCTTGCCGGCACCGCCCTTTGGGCCGAGCACCAGGAGTTGCTTCATCAGAATCTCCGGTTGATCGCGCTGAGCAAAGCGTTAACCGGTTAACGGACCTTTGCCTCGCTGTCAGACGGCGGCCACTTTAGCGAAGGCTCGGCTAAAGGGCAATTCGCCTGTTACCGGAATGGTGGTCGCGAAAATACAATGCGGGAGAGGCGGGGGAGGGCGCTCTGCGGTCCGTGGTCGCGAAAGTACAAGGGCCTCAGCGGACCATCTTGCGCTCTGGAATCGGGGGAGGGGAGGGGTGGAGGACGACCCCGGCTTCACTGACATCGACCTCGGCATCGGGATAGACCGCAAGGGCCATCTTCAGAGCCTCGGTGAACCTCGGCTTGAAATGTTTCAGATTCTGGTAGCTGTGGCCGAATTGGCCGAACAGCGCCGCCCAGGTGACCGGGGTCTTCAGTTCGAGGACATGCAAACGGTAGGCCAACCAAACATACACATCAATCGCCATGCTTTTTCCAGCGATCAGCTTCATGGCCGGCTCCCATACCGGTACTGGATGCTCTTTGAGCGCTTGGAAGAAGCTGTCGCTCAGTCGAACGGTGTCTACCCACAGACGCAGCTGGTTCTCGTCGTCATGTTCGTAGAGCTGAATGCCGCCCTTGACTATGGCATCCTTCTCGAAAGCCTTGCCGCGGCGGTCGTTGTCCCAAACAAAGGTCAGGTTGCAGGCGCTGATCCTGTTGGCCTGTTCCTTGACGTCCCGGTACTGCTTGCCGCCGACGCCCACGCCCATTCGCGACAGCCAGTCCTTCATGGAGGCGCCGAGTTCAACCTCCGGGCTTCCTGTCTGAATCGCTCGCGTCTGCAGGTACAGCATGATCAGCCGGGCACGGCTGCCGTAGGGGACGCCATGCAGTTGCATGGTTCCTGTCCTGTCCGGCAAATAGCCCGGCGTGATCACGAGCTTGACCTTATGTCCCTGGCGCTCCCAGACTGCATCATCGGCCAGCGGGTTGTGGGGCAGGGCGGTCAGGCAGAATCCAGCATAGGTAATGCCCATGGCCCGGCTCTCGATCGCCATCGCCTGGGCAGCCGTGTCGATCAGTTTGCGCTCGCCGCTGGGAACCAGCTTTCGCGCTTGCTCGACACCGACCCTGGCGATCAGATCATGAACGGATGCCATGGAACCCTCGCTGGCCAACCTTTGCAGGACTGTCGTTCCCCTGCGGGCGGCGAGTCAAATTGTACTTTCGCGACCAGCCTATTTGGGAATCTAGTTGGATTCCTATTAGTTGCTTGGTCGCAAGCGTACAGTGGATAAGCCGAGTCGGTGCGATTCGCGGTCTCCAAAGTACAAGCGGGCGGTCGCAACGGTACAAGCCGGGCCTGTGGAGAACCGCCGCGGTCGCGAAAGTACAATGGCGCGCGGCGGCGAATCGGACCGAATCAGGGCTTACATGATGTTGAAGCGCTAGTCCGGAGGGGATCTCCTGGGCCGGAGCGAGGTTCTGACCCTTGCGGGCGTATTCCGTGCCGAGCTGACCCTTCGCCATCCCGCTGCCGCAGGTGCCGATCAGCCTCAAGTCCTTCGGGATCGGCAGCTATTGGCCGATGGCCCCTTGGCTGCTCCCGAAGTCATTGACCGGAGCGGTACCCTCCAGCATAACTGGCCCGTCAACCGCCTGCTGAGACGATGATGAGCGAGACTGAAACCGTCACCGCCGAAGCCATAGCGGTCCGGAAAGCACCTCTTGGTGAAAAGCGTCCGGCGCTGGTCGATGTCGCCGGTTTCAGTCACGGCATCGAGTTGAATGCGTCCATGACCTCACCGTTTCACCGGGACAATTGACCTGCCCCCCTGAACCCGCTCCAGCCCCTATGTGAAGGCTGGGCAAATCAGGAGGAGCAAGGAATGGCCCGTTGGAAGCGGCACACGCCTGAGCAGATCATCAGCATGTTGCGTGCCATTGAGGTGGCGGTGGCGCAGGGGCGCACGGTCGCGGAGACCTGCCGCGAGCACGCCATCTCGGAGCAGACCTACTACCGCTGGCGCACTGAGTTCGGCGGCCTGAAGCTGGATCAGGCCAAGCGGCTCAAGGACCTTGAGCGCGAGAACCAGCGCCTGCGCAAGGCGGTGGCCGACCTCACGCTGGACAAGCTGATCCTGCAGGAGGCGGCGCGGGGAAACTTCTGAGCCCCGAGCGGCGCCGTGCCTGCGTCGCGCAGGTCCAGCAGGCCCTTGGCGTTTCCGAACGTCGGGCCTGCCGGGTGCTCGGCCAGGCACGCTCGACCCAGCGTCATGTTCGTGTGCTTCCGGCCGACGAGGATGCGCTCACCGGCGCCATCGTGCGATTGGCCGGCCAGTATGGCCGTTACGGCTACCGGCGCATCACCGCCTTGCTGCGTCAGGAGGGCTGGCGGGTGAACCACAAGCGGGTCGAGCGGATCTGGCGCCGGGAGGGGCTGAAGGTGCCCAAGAAGCAGCCCAAGCGTGGCCGTTTATGGCTGAACGACGGCTCGTGCGTGCGTCTGCGCCCGAGCTGGCCGCACCACGTCTGGGCCTACGATTTCGTCACCGACCGCACGCACGACGGACGGAGCTTTCGCATGCTGACCATCATCGACGAGTTCACCCGCGAGTGCCTGGCCATCGACGTCGCCCGCCAGCTCACGTCCGATGACGTCCTGCATCGGCTGGCCGAGCTGTTCGTCGAGCGCGGCCCACCGGACTTCCTCCGCTCCGACAATGGCCCGGAGTTCGCCGCCACGGCGGTGCGCGAGTGGCTGGAGCAGGTCGGGGTG
>NZ_DASPIS010000034.1:0-124309 GCF_035628975.1 Azospirillum sp.
CATGGCGAGGTGTCAAACACCCGATCCCATCCCGAACTCGGCCGTGAAAAGCCTCCGCGCCAATGGTACTGCGTCTTAAGACGTGGGAGAGTAGGTCGCCGCCAGGTCACTCAGGCTCAAGAGACGTCAAACCGAAGCAAACACGCTGGCATCGTCACGAAGTCCATCACCCCATACCGAGACATCCGCGGGGTGGAGCAGCCCGGTAGCTCGTCAGGCTCATAACCTGAAGGCCGCAGGTTCAAATCCTGCCCCCGCAACCAAATCAAGAAAAGCCGCTGAAGCGCATCGCGCTTCAGCGGCTTTTCGTTGTTGGGCGCATCCACCGGATCCCGATGGGACCCGACGGGGGCCGTGCAGGTCGAGAACGCGGCGGGGTCATTCGCGATGACGCAGCGCTTCGACCACGGCCACGAAGGCCGCTGAAGATTGGCGGCGGCTTGGGTAGCAGAGATGGTAGCCGTCCCAATAGGACGACCAGTCCTGGAGGACGCGCACCGACCGCCCATCGGCAACATACGGCAAGATTATCTCTTCCGGAATGTAGGCAGCGATGCAGAAGGCAATCGGCCGGCATCCGCGCCGCTGCTTACCGTGCGTGCTGGACCTGGACCGAAATCGGGCCGGGGCGGTCGAAGATCGACACATCGCCGGTCACCGTGCCGAGAATGACGATCCCCGGTTGAGGCACGCGTCCGCTTCGATAATAGATCACGAAGTGATCTGGCCCCCACAGGCCGAGCGTCCCGCTTGAAAAGTCGCGTTGCCGCGCGGCCTCCGGCAGAGCTGCCGGCAGGTTGCCGGTCTTTTCCTGACGCAGGTGGTCATGCATCTCGACTGTGATCGGCAACGTCTGCACCAGCGAACGGGTGGCGGCGTTGTCGACCAATTCGGCCGTGACATTTCCCCATTCGGAGGAAATCAGGATGCGGTCTTGCGCCATGGCATGCCCTGTCCATAGAAGTGCGACACCGGCGGCAATCGACGATAAGCGTCGCATGACGTTCTCCTTGAGCTTTGCGTCCTGCGTCACCTCGCCTACGCGGTGAGGTGCTGGTTGAAGAAGCGGGCCAGCTTGTCGAACGGGATCAGGTCCACGCGGTCGTAGAGATCGACATGGCCGGCTCCCGGCACCCAGACAAGCTCCTTCGGCTCCGCGGCGCGCCGATATGCGTCTTCGCTGAACTCCTTGGAGTGAGCCTGGTCGCCCGCGATGAACAGCATCGGACGGGGAGAGATCGTCTCGATGTCGTTGAACGGGTAGAAGTTCATGAACTTGACGTTGCTGGACAGCGTTGGATGAGTGGTGAGGAGAGGCGATCCGCCCTTGGGCGTGTATTCGCCCCGCGGCATGCGATAGAAATCGTAGAATTCGCGCTGAATGGGATGAGTGTCCGCCGTCAGCTGATGCACCGTCCCGCTGGTGTATTTGGTCTCTCCGCCGGTGAACTCCACATAGCGCTGCTCGGCCGCCTCCGCAATGATCCGCTTGCGCTGCTCGACCGTCTGGGAATGCTGGAGCGCATCGCGGTTGGCGGCGCCCATGTCGTACATGCTGACCGTGGCGATGGCCCTCAGGCGCGGGTCGATCTTGGCCGCGCTGATGACGAAGCTCCCGCTGCCGCAGACCCCGATCGCGCCGATCCGTATCCTGTCGACGAACTCCCGGGTGCCCAGGAAATCGACCGCGGCGCTGAATGCCTCGGCATAGATATCCGGCGAAACCAGATTGCGAGGCTGGCCGTCGCTCTCGCCCCAGAACGGCAAATCGATGGACATGGTCACGAATCCTTGCTCCGCCATCTTCGTGGCGTACAGGTTCGCGCTCTGCTCCTTCACCGCGCCCATCGGGTGGCCGACGATGATCGCCGGGGTCTTCGACGTGCGGTCGAGGGTTTTGGGGGTGAAGAGATTCCCGGCGACGGTCATCTGGTATTGGTTCTTGAAGGTGACCTTCTGGAGGCTTACCCTGTCGCTGGTGTAGAAGTTGGCCGCGCCTTTGGACATGTCCTGGGCCATCGCAGCCGGCAGGTCGAGGACCGACATCATGCCGAGCGCGGCAGCACCGGCACCGGTCATCTTCAGGAGCGTGCGCCGGTCGACATCGATGTCGGCGAGCGCGTCCACGGCGCGTTGATCCCCATTTTGCCTGTTCATTGCTGTGGCTCCTCTCACGCCTGGGCTTTCCCACGGGCCCGGTTTCTTCACGGCAAAACTCTAGGCGGTATGGGGCGCGTGCATTAGACGGCGCGTTTCGCTTGCCGTTATGAATTCCGCTCATCAATTCCGGGCACGCAGGGCCGGGGGAATCGGGCTGATTGATGAGTGCAACTCATAACCGCATGCGGTCATCAGCCGCTAATGGCTGACGAGCCCCTCGACCATCTATGCCCCACCGGATGGACCCAACCCTGATGGGCGAGGCCAGCCCCCGGCAGGCGAGGTCCGCCGCTCCGTTGGCGCCCATCCTCCACACGCTCAGGCAATCGCATGCAGGTTCAAGTCACTTCCCAAAGCGGCGCAACCGCGGTCCGGCCGGCGGCGTGGGGCGCCGTCTTCGCGATGTCGCTCTGCGTCTTCGTGCTGATCGCGTCCGAATTCATGCCGGTCAGTCTGCTGACGCCGATCGCCACGGACCTGATCCTGACCGAAGGCCAGGCCGGACAGGCCATCTCGGTGTCCGGCATCTTCGCCGTGTTGACCAGTCTGTTCATTGCCTCGGCGACCGGGCGGCTCGACCGCAAGGCGGTGCTGTCGTCCTTGACCGGATTGATGGTGCTGTCGGGGGCCGTCGTCGCCTTCGCACCGGATTATACGACGCTGATGATCGGCCGGGCGCTGCTCGGCGTGGCGATCGGCGGCTTCTGGTCGATGTCCACGGCAACCGTGATGCGGCTGGTGCCGGAGTCCTCGGTGCCGCGGGCTCTTGCCATCCTCAACGGCGGCAACGCGCTCGCGGCCACCATCGCGGCTCCGCTGGGAAGTTTCCTGGGTGCTTTCGTCGGATGGCGCGGCGCATTCTTCTGTGTGGTGCCGCTCGCGGCTATCGCCCTGGCCTGGCAGTTGATGAGCCTGCCGGCGATGCCCGGCGAACGCCGCTCCGGCACCGGGAATGTGTTCCGGCTCCTCGGCCGGCCGAAGGTAGCCTTCGGCATGGCGGCGATCCTGTTCCTGTTCATGGGGCAGTTCGCGCTGTTCACCTATCTGCGGCCGTTCCTGGAAACGGTGACGGGCGTCGATGTCTCCATGCTGTCGCTCATCCTGCTGGTGGTCGGCGTGACCGGTCTCCTCGGCACGATGCTGATCGGACCGGTGCTGATCCGCAGCCTGTACGGCGTCCTCATCGTGATCCCGCTGCTGATGGCCGGCATCGCCGTGGCGCTAATCGCCTTCGGCGGCTGGGTCGCGGGGACGGTGCTGCTGCTGGGCGCGTGGGGACTGATCGGCACGCCGGCGCCGGTCGGCTGGGGAACATGGCTGTCGCGGACCCTGCCGGCGGATGCAGAGGCCGGCGGCGGCCTGATGGTCGCGACCATTCAGTTCGCGATCACGCTGGGCGCGACCGTCGGGGGGACGCTGTTCGACCTGAGCGGTTATCAGGCCACGTTCGGTATCAGCACCGTCTGTCTCGTGATGGCCGCCCTTCTGGCATTCGGGGCGTCGCGCGCGGCCCGGCTTCAGCCGGCGTGACACGGACCGGCTTCAACCGGCGTGACGGGAACACCTCACACATGACATGTGACTCAAGGAGCACTTCGATGGCCGTCAAAGCCTATGGCACCTATGCCGCCGACAAGCCCCTCGAACCGCTGGAGATCACGCGCCGGGTTCCCGGTCCGCATGATGTTCAGATCGAGATCGCCTTTTGCGGCATCTGCCATTCGGACCTGCATCAGGCGCGCGCGGAATGGGCCGGCACGCAGTGGCCGTGCGTTCCCGGACACGAGATCGTGGGACGCGTGTCGGCGGTCGGCGCGCATGTGTCGGGCTTCAAAGCGGGCGATCTCGTCGGCATCGGCTGCATCGTCGACAGTTGCAGGCACTGCCCGGACTGCGAGGACGGGCTGGAGAACTATTGCGACGCCATGGTCGGCACCTACAATTCCCCGACGCCGGATGCGCCCGGCCATACGCTTGGCGGTTATTCGCAGCGCATCGTGGTGCACGAGCGTTATGTGCTGCGGATCAGGCACCCGGAGAGCCAACTCGCCGCGGTTGCGCCGCTGCTGTGCGCGGGCATCACCACCTACTCGCCGCTGAAACACTGGAAGGCCGGACCGGGGAAGAAGGTGGGCGTGGTCGGCATCGGCGGTCTCGGCCATATGGACATCAAGCTCGCCCATGCGATGGGCGCGCATGTGGTGGCGTTCACCACCTCGGAATCCAAGCGCGAGGCGGCGCTGGCGCTCGGCGCGAACGAGGTCGTGGTCTCCCGCAATCCCGACGAGATGGCCGCCCATGCCAAGAGCTTCGACTTTATCCTGAACACCGTCGCGGCCCCGCATGACCTCGATGCGTTCCTCGTGCTGTTGAAGCGTGACGGGACGATGGCGCTGGTGGGGGCGCCGGCCACGCCGCACCCTTCGCCCAACGTGTTCGACCTGATCATGAAGCGCCGCGCGCTTGCCGGTTCGATGATCGGCGGTATCGCCGAGACGCAGGAGATGCTCGATTTCTGCGCGGAGCACGGCATCGTCGCCGACATCGAGATGATCCGCGCCGAAACGATCAACGAAGCCTATGAGCGGATGCTCAAGGGCGACGTGAAGTACCGGTTCGTGATCGACAACGCCTCCCTGGCCAGCTGATCGCAACGGTCGGGACGAGGGAAAGGGCCGGCCCATCTTGCCGATCGAGGTCTCAGGATTTCGCCGAATGGAGATACCGATGAAACGTTTTGCCGCGACGGTCGCATCCCTCGCTCTGCTCGCCTCCTCGACAGCCCATGCCCAGCAGGGCGCGGCCGCGTCGGACTCCGGAACCCGCAAGATCACACTGACGTCCGAGGATCTTCGGGCGGTCTCGCCGGCGCTGGAGAAGTACGCGCAAGCCGCCGTCGACGGCGATCTGTGGAAACGCCCGGGCCTGTCGCCGCGCGACCGCAGCATCGTCACCGTGGCGGCCCTCATTGCCCGCAACCAGCAGATCGGGATGCCGCGCCACGTCAATTTGGCGCTCGACCACGGCGTCAAGCCGGGCGAACTGTCCGAGATCATCACCCATCTCGCCTTCTACTCCGGATGGGCGAATGCCATGGCGGCGGTGGCGGTCACGAAGGATGTCTTCGCCCAGCGGCGTATCGCGGCCGACCAGCTTCCCCCGGCCTCGCCCGAACCGCTTCCCCTCGACGAAGCCGCCGAGGCACGGCGCACAGCGGGCGTGGCGCAGAATTTCGGCGCGGTGGCCCCGGGGGTCGTGCAATACACGACGGAGGTGCTGTTCCGCGACCTCTGGCTGCGCCCGGATTTGGCGCCGCGGGACCGCAGCCTGGTCACCGTCAGCGCCCTGATTGCCTCGGGGCAGGTCGCGCAGATCCCCTACCATCTCAACCGGGCGATGGACAACGGCCTGACGCGTGAGCAGGCCTCGGAAGCGCTCACCCATCTTGCCTTCCATGCCGGCTGGCCCAATGCCTTCTCGGCGCTGCCCGTCTTCAAGGAGGTATTCGAAAAGCGCCCCGGTTGACGGCATCCCTACAGTGTCGTGCGTTTAATGTGAAACGCACGACACTGTAGCTTTATGTTTGGCGATCGGATTCACGCTCCAAATCGATTCCGATTTTACGCGATCCGATCTAGGCCGCCCGTCCGCTCCTCATGTGCCCCGGTAGCGCAGCGCGTCGACGAGCAGGGCGAAGGCCGGCGAGGACTGCCGGCGGCTCGGGTAGTAGAGGTGGTATCCGGACCAGAGGGGGCACCAATCCTCCAGCACGCGCTGGAGGCGTCCTTCCTCGAGATGCGGCCTCGCCAGATCCTCAGGCACGTGGGCGAGCCCGAAGCCGGCCACCGCCGCATTGAGGATGTGAAAGATGCTGTTGAAGACGAGTTGGCCGTCCACCCGCACCCGCAGTTCGTGGCCGTCCTTCTCGAATTCCCACGCATAGATCCCCCCGTGCGTGGGAAGCCGCAACGTGACGCAGGTGTGGCCGATCAGGTCTTGCGGCGTCCCCGGCACCGGGTGCCCGGCGAAATAGGAGGGCGCTCCAACCACCGCGAAGCGGATGTCGGGCCCGATCCGCGCCGAGATCATGTCCTTGGCCACCTGCTCGCCGAGGCGCACGCCGGCGTCATACCGCTCGGCAACGATATCGGACAGGCCGTAGTCGTTGATGAGTTCGACCTTGATGTCCGGGTACGCGCGCAGGAAAGGCTGCAGCTTCGGCCAGAGGAGGCCGTCGATCGCGTAATCGGTGGCGGTGATCCGGATGGAACCGGCCGGCGTGTCCCGGAATTCGCTCAGGGCGTCAAGTTCGGCCTCGATCTCGTCGAACCGGGGGCCGATGGTCAGCAACAGGCGCTCGCCGGCGTCCGTCGGGGAGACGCTGCGGGTGGTGCGGGTCAGCAGCCGAATGCCGAGCCGCTCCTCGAGTTGGCGAACGGTGTGGCTGAGTGCCGACTGCGAGACGCCGAGCTTGGCGGCGGCTTTGGTGAAGCTCTGCTCCCGCGCGACGGCCAGGAAGGCGATGAGATCGTTGACGTTTTCGCGCGGCATCGATGAAGCCCTTCCACGGGATCGGGCGAGTTCCGGCACTGTACCGGAAACCCGGTCGTCACGTTATCGCCTTCCCGCACATCATTCATGAGCGGTATCGATAGACCCATGCGCGATCCAGCGGCTAATCGCCGGCGCCTGCACCGACTAGAGTCTCGTTGACAGCAGCCCGGCAGGTGCCGCGACCGGAGGATCGAAACCATGCACATCACGCGCGTTGGCTCGCAGCCGTCCACCAAGGGGCCGGAAGAGTGGTTCACCGGCACGGTCCGCATCGACCCGCTCTTCCAGGCGAACGCCCCTGCACGCGCAATGGCCGCCAGCGTCACGTTCGAGCTCGGCGCCCGAACGGCCTGGCATACCCATCCTCTGGGGCAAACCCTGATCGTCACGGCCGGCGTCGGCAGGGTGCAGCGGGAGGGAGGCCCGGTCGAGGAGATCCGTCCGGGCGACGTGATCTGGTTCCCTCCCGGCGAGAAGCACTGGCATGGCGCGTCGCCCACCACCTCCATGACGCACATCGCCATCCAGGAGCAGCTCGACGGCAAGGCCGTCGACTGGATGGAGAAGGTCACCGACGACCAGTACGGCGGCTAGCCGCGTCCGCAGCCGGCCGCCGAAGACCCGCTTCGGAACCACGCAAACCCAGGAAGGATGACCATGAAACGGCTCGTCGCCGTCACCCTCGCGCTTGCTCTCGCCGGTGCGGCACAGGCCTCCGCCGAGAGCATGGTGATCTCGCCGAACGGCTCGCGACCCTCTGCCAAGGGGCCGGATCAGTATTTCACCGGGTCCGTCGTCGTGGATCCCCTGTATCCGGCCAACGATCAGACATCGTCATCGGGTGGCCTCGTCACCTTCGAACCGGGAGCACGCTCCGCCTGGCACACCCATCCGGCCGGCCAGATCCTCATCGTCACCACCGGGATCGGCTGGGTGCAGGAGGAAGGCGGTGCGAAGCGGGAGATCAGGCCGGGCGATGTCATCTGGACCCCGCCGGGGGTGAAGCACTGGCACGGGGCCACCGCTGGCAACGGCATGAGCCACATCGCCGTCACCAATATGGCCGGCGGCAAAAATGTCGAGTGGATGGAGAAGGTCACCGACGACCAGTACCTCAGATAGGTGAAGCGGATCGGCATGGGGCCGCCGAGCCGGTTCCATGCCCCCGCGACCGAATCGGCGAAGGCCCTTCCCGTCCGAGGGATGCAAACGCGTTGCATGGTTTCAAGTGAAACGATATGGTTGGGCCAACCGATCAATGGCGGCCATATCGGACGATGCTTCGATGGAGGCCGCGCCTGGGGAGAAACGGGATGTCCAAGAACTTCGCCTCGCATGCCGACCTGGAGGAAAAGGCGGTCAGCTTCGACCGGCTGTCCGACAACGCCTATGCCTATACGGCGGAGGGCGATCCCAACACCGGCATCGTCATCGGCGACGATGCGGTGATGGTGATCGACACCCAGGCGACGCCGGTGATGGCGCAGGACGTCATCCGCCGAATCCGCGAGGTCACCGACAAGCCGATCCGCCATGTCGTGCTGTCGCATTACCATGCGGTGCGCGTGCTGGGCGCGTCCGGCTATGCGCCGGAGCAGATCGTCGCCAGCGAGGACACCCGCGACCTGATCGTCGAGCGTGGCGAAGCCGACATGGCGAGCGAGATCGGACGCTTCCCCCGTCTGTTCCGCGCCGTCGAATCGGTCCCCGGCCTCACCTGGCCGACCATCACCTTCCGCGGCAAGATGACGATATGGCTGGGCTCGCTGGAGGTGCAGTTGCTGCAACTCGGCCGTGGCCACAGCAAGGGCGACACGGTGGTGTGGCTGCCGCAGCAGAAGATCCTGTTCTCCGGCGACCTCGTCGAATACGGCGCGACTCCCTACTGCGGAGACGCCTACTTCACGAATTGGCCGGCGACGCTCGACGCCATCGCGTCGCTGAAGCCGGAGAAGCTGGTGCCCGGCCGCGGCGCCGCCCTGACCACGCCGGAACAGGTGGAGGAGGGGCTGCGCGGCACCCGCGCCTTCACCAGCGAGTTGTTCGAGCTGGTGAAGCAGGGGGTCGCCGCCGGCAAGGACCTGCGGACGATCTACAAGGACACCTACGCCGCGCTGAAGCCGAAGTTCGGCCATTGGGTGATCTTCGACCACTGCATGCCCTTCAACGTCACCCGCGCCTATGACGAGGCGACGCAGTATCCCGACCCCCGCATCTGGACCGCCGAGCGCGACCTGGAGATGTGGCGCCAGCTGGAGGGCTGACGCCACCGGCCCTGTCAGGGGGTCAGGAGCACGCGGACATGGCGCTTGCGGCCGGCCGACAGAACGGCGGTGGCCGTGAGCGCCGCCGTCTCGTCGGTCACCGGTTCGCCGTCCAGCCGGGCGCCGCCCTCGCGGATCAGGCGGCGCGCCGCGCCTTTCGAGGCGCACAGGCCGGCTGCAACCAGCGCATCGACCAGCGGCACGCCGTCGGCCCCCTCACGCTGCAGGGTGATCTCCGGCAGGCCGTCGCCGCCCGGCGCGAAGGGGGAGCCGGCCGCCGCAGCCGCCTTTTCGGCCTCCGCCGCCCCGTGGCACAGGCGGGTGGCCTCGGTCGCCAGGACGATCTTCGCCTCGTTGATCTCGGCCCCCTGCAGCCGCTCCAGCCGGGCGATCTCGTCCAGCGGCAGCTCGGTGAACAGGCGCAGGAAACGGCCGACGTCGGCATCCTCGGTGTTGCGCCAGAACTGCCAGAAATCGAAGGGGCTGCGCGCATCGGCGTTCAGCCACACCGCGCCGCCGGCGGTCTTGCCCATCTTGGTGCCCGACGCGGTGGTCAGCAGCGGCGTGGTCAGGCCGAACAGCTCGCGCCGCTCCACCCGGCGGGCCAGCTCGATGCCGTTGACGATGTTGCCCCACTGGTCCGATCCACCCATCTGCAGCAGGCAGCCGTGGCGCCGCGACAGCTCCAGGAAATCATAGGCCTGGAGGATCATGTAGTTGAACTCGAGGAAGGTCAGCGGCTGCTCGCGCTCCATCCGCTGGCGCACCGACTCGAAGCTCAGCATGCGGTTGATGGTGAAATGGCGGCCCACGTCGCGCAGGAAGGGCACGTAGTCCAGCCCGTCCAGCCAATCGGCATTGTCCACCATCACCGCGTCGGTCGGCCCGTCCCCGAAGCTCATGTACTGGCCGAAGACGCGGCGCAGTCCGGCGGCATTGGCGGCGATCTGCGCATCGTCCAGCATCGGCCGCGTTGTGTCGCGGAAGCTGGGGTCGCCGATCTTGGTGGTGCCGCCGCCGATCAGCACGATGGGACGGTTGCCGGTGCGCTGCAGCCAGCGCAACGCCATGATCGACAGCAGATGCCCGACATGCAGGCTGGCCGCGGTGGCGTCGAAGCCGACATAGGCGGTCAGCGCGCCGCCCGGCGCCGCGCCGGCAAGGCCCGACAGGTCGTCGGCCGGGTCGCTGCACTGATGGAGGAAGCCGCGCTCGCGCAGGATGCGGAGGAAATCGGCGGCGCTGGATTTGGAAGTCATGGGAAAAGACATGGGACAGGTCTCTTGCGGATGGACCGTTGCCGTCCGGAGACTGTCTCTGTCGGGGAGAAGACCATGGCCGCCGGACTTGCGACGGCATGGTTTCGGGTATGACCGATCGACGCCGCGCTATGTGAGCGGCGGATAATACATCGGAGCGGTGAGGGCGATGCGGTCGGTCATGGAGCCTTCCCTACACGGGGTTGCCGGGAAGATCCACCCCCGACAGGTCAATGCTGCCACCCGCTCAGCGCCTGCCGAGCAGCTGGCGGCGGGCGAGCGCGCGGTGAAGCTGCATGCGCTGGGACACGGTGCGGGGGCGGGCGCCGCGGATTCCGGGGGCGAACAGCCCGTCCAGGTTCTGCCCGAACATCTCCCAACTGCGCAGCGGCCCGGTGTCGATGTGCAGGAAATGCGAGCGCGGATACCAGCCGACTCCGCCGCGCTTGAGGTCCAGCGCGCTGCGGTGCGCATCGGGCAGGCGCGAGGGGAGGGTGATGTCCAGCGCGCGGCCCAGCAGATGCTGGCTGTGCTCCGCCACGCCCAGGCTGCGCGCGGCCAGCATCGCGTTGGTTTCCGGCGTGCGGAAGGCCGACAGGATGGTTGCCTTGGTCTGCCCGACCGCCTCCATGATGTCGGCCAGGAAATCGAGCGTGCCGACGTCGATCGGCCCCTCCTTGTTGGCGCGATGGTCGCGCAGCAGCTTGGAGAGGTCGGCCATCGCGTCGGGCAGCGGACCGGAGGCGTCGCGGTAGGGCCCCTCGAACGTCTCGCCGGTGTGCTGGTTCCTGAGGCTGAGGCGGCGGGGTGCCGCGGGCGCGGCCAGGGCGCGGTCCGACATCAGGACAAGCGCTCCGCAGCCGATCAGCAGGCTTCGGCGCTTCAGGGAGAGGGGCGAGGAGGACATGAAGGGGGCGGGTCTTTCAGCAGGGCACCGTCACGTCAACAAAATGGAGAGCGATTCGCAATTGCAAAGTGGCGGAGCATGGCCCGGCTGCACGGAAAGCAGGGGCCTTACCCCGCTCACAGCAGGCGCTGGGCCTTGAAGCTGGTGTGGCGCCCGCCCTTGCCGATCACCAGATGGTCGTGGACGATCAGGCCGATGGCGTTGGCGGCGCGCACGATCTCCTTGGTCATCTCATGGAGTTCACCGGGAAAGAATGCCGGGCTGTCAATGCCTTAGCCGTGGTGGCGGAACTCGGTTTGACAGAACTTTGACAGCTTTGAGACTAGGAAGAGTACCAGTAATTCTTTCGGACCCGTTGAAACTCCCCCCTGCCAGGAGTACGTTAGCTCCGAACTCTGGACGTACTCTGGGGTGGCGGGGAGTACCCGCACTTGGATCATGGACATCGTGAAGACGTTAGCGTCTCAAATCGAGGGCAGACCCCGCCGCGTTCGCTCCGCCTCCAGGATCGCGTGGAGGTGATTCCGGGCGGTCAGGCGATTGGACTTGGTCGCGGCCTGCCGCAACGCCTCCAGGCCAGCCTGCCACTGGTCTATGACGGCCTGGGGGGTGTCCACCATCTGGATCAGCGGGTGGTTGCCCTCGGGGTCGATCTGGTTGACCAGAAGCTCAGGCAAGCGGGGCAGGGGGCCTCGAAGGTGCGGCGGAGCCGGGAGAGGTGTCACGGGTGCTTGAGGCGGCTCAGGCCGCTCAGCCGGGGCCTGGACGGCCTCCTGGGTGCTCGGCAGCCCGACTGCCCGCCGAGCAAAATCCTCCATGGCTGCCACCCAATCAGCCGACCAGTGGGCTGCCAACTGGAGGGCTCTACCATGCAAATAACGTTGCAAAGATCCTAGCCGAAGTTTAGCCCTACGGTCGAAGTAGCGGTGCCAACGCTTCGGTATCGTTATGGTGTAGAGGTTGGAGGTTTTCACAACCGTGTAGCTGCCCCGGACGGGAATGCGACGGTAGCGAGCCTGCCGGACGACCCAGCCGAACTTCATCAAAACGGGGATCGCGGCCTTTGCTGTGGAATAACCGACTCCCGCACGCTCCGCCAATGTGTCGAGGCTGGGCCGGGATTGCTTGGTCGTCCGGTCGGTGAAGATGTTGACCAGAGCCTCGAACGTGTCGGCCACGGCCCTGCTGAGCGGCCCGACCTTCCGGCTCGACCCACCGGTCCACCGGGCGTGCTCCCGCGAGGCGAGGCACTCGGCGTGGAAGGCGGCCAAGAGCTTGGCCCGCCATTCGGCGAATCGGAGGCCCCGTTCGGCCGGTTCGAATCGGCCAGGAAGTGGCCGGGGGACAGACAAAGACATCCTTCGCTCCAATCTGGAGCGAGACGTGACCCGCCGTTGCCATCCCTCCAATGGAGAGTTGACTGCGGTGCGGCAGCGAAATAGCCTGTGAGCCTGCAAGCAATTCGGCTATTTCGCGATCTGGGTCTCTCCGGCCGGCTGGAACCGGCTGGGGGGTCTCGCTTGCGTTTACATAAAGCCTCTCCTTCGACGGCCACCGGGCCATCGCTGACCGACGACGCTAACTCTTCCTCATCGGGCTCTGCAAGCCTGCCCACGCGACCTACCCCTACGGGGTGGGGCGATTAGTCGTGTCTTTTTTGATTAAGCCTTCTGAAATTTTGCCCGACCATGGCCGCCGGCCTACTCTAAACCCGACCACCGGGTTTTGGAGGCGAGTGTGGACGTGGACGATCTGAAAGAGCGGAAAAAGGCCGAGGATCAGAAGACGCGGGCGAACCGGAAGACCGAAGGATGGATTGAGGTCAAGACCATCGTCCCGCCGCCGCTGGCCCTAGTGATGGACCAGCAGCGGGGCGACCTGCCCCGTTCACAATGGCTGATCCAACGTGCATTGGAAGCCCTGCGGCTCGACGCTGAGCCCATCGCCCTCCAGCGGCGGGGTGGCCGCCCCCGCCGGGTCGCTCCTGAATCCCTCGTGGTTCCCGCCGACGGCCAGTCCTACACTCGCAGTTCCTGGTGGAACCTGACCCGCCGATACCGCGAAAAGCCGCTTCTGGGCTGCATCGGCCGGCGGGACCTGTCAGACGGAACCACAAACTTGGCTTGGGAGTTCAAGGCCCAATTCGGCTCCTTCGACCCGTACCAAGCCGTTTCGTCCATGCGGTCTAATAAGCGGCACTGGCACGGCCGTTGGTGGTCGGTTTCGACCCTAGACGCCGACAAGATTTGCGGCGAGGCCGTCAAGGCCGGAGCAAAGATCGTCGATCTCGACAAGCCGGGCGGGGAGTCCTGGGCCGGGATGGTGATCGAGGTCCGCCCGATGGTCAACCGGCTTACCGAGGTTCCGCGGTGGTGGTCGCTGGAGGTGGACTTCGCGGCGATCCGAGAGATCCTGGACCACCCGACGCTCGCAGCCTTCGCCAATTCCAATTGGCAGGCGACCATTGGGGCCTGGGGTTGGGCTAGGAACAACGCTGAGCGACTCGTCAGCGAGGCGATCACCTCGGAAACCCTGGCGATCATCCGTGAGCGGCTGGCTGACCACGATGTCCAGGTCATCGAGGGCCAACCTATTGGGCTGTCCCAAGACCCGTTCACCGCCGAACGCGACGAACTGGGGCTGCTCGTGACCGTGACCGGCCCAGCCAACGACCGCCGGGCGTTCGACCTGCTGGACGACCAAGGACGGCAGGAGGTTAGCATCAAGCAATGGCCGACGTATCGCGATCGGGTGGGCGAGGCCGGGTTCGAAATCGTCGAGACCGGCTGGCAGGACCGGCAGCCTGTTGCGGTTGATTGGTCGCAGGTTCCCGGCGGAGACCAGCCGGTGAACGGTCGCCGGCTCCGAGACTACCAGCGGGCTGGCGTCGAGTTCATCCTCGGCCACGCCGGTCGGTGCCTAGTTGCCGACGAGATGGGCACCGGCAAGACGGCTCAGGTGATCGCCGCATTCGGGGCCATGGCAGCCCAGCGGCGGCTGGTGATCTGCCCTAAGGCCGCGGTCAATGTCTGGATCCGCGAGATCCAAGCGTGGAACCACGACGCTCAACGAATCGTGGTTGTCAACGGATCGACCGAGGTGCCCGATCTGCCCGACAGCGGCTGGGTGATCCTGACCTTCGACATCCTGACGCCTCGGGCCGAGAAGATCCCGCTCACCGGGTATTCTCCTGAACAATTGGCCGAGGTCCGGGTGGCCTTCATCGCAGGGGGTGCCGAGAAATCCCTCTCGGTCCAGTGGGCCGACCCCAAGCTCCGGACCGATATAGCGGCTCTGACGGTTAAGCTCGACCCTGAGGACGGCGTTACCCTAGAGGCGGTGGGACGCCTCGACATCCCGGTGAGCGGGTTTACCCACTCCCAGCGGCTCAAGGACGCAACTGCTCGCGTGACTGGCGTCCTGCGGCAAGCCTTGCTCGATTGGAACTCTGACGCCCTGGCCGTGGACGAGGCCCACCGGATCAAGAACCCCAAGGCCGCCCGGACCAAAACCGTCCGCCTGCTGGTCCAGGACCCCGGCCGAGCGGCTGTGCTGCTGACCGGCACGCCGATCCGCAACCGAGCCGAGGAAGGGCTCGACCTTCTGGAGGCCGTGGTTCCGGTCCGCGAATATCGCAGCATGCTGGCCACCGGCAGAGTCTCCCACGCGGAACTGACCAAAGCTCTGCTGGAAAAATACATGATCCGTCGGACAAAGACGGAAGTGAACCCTGAACTCCCCAAGAAGATCCGCCAGAGGTTCGATGTCGAACCGGGGCCAAAGGCTCGTTTCTACGTCGATGAATACCTCATGACGATGGACATGGCTCAGGACAAGTATTTCCGAGAACTCATGACAAGCGGCAGCCGCCAACAGGCCAGTAAGGCCGCCATGCCGCTTTGGTCCAAGGCCAGGAAGCTGGTCGGCATGGCCAAGGTCGTGGATGGCATCGTGGCCGAACTGGTCCAGGAGGTGGTGGAGGAACGCGGATCCTGCATCGTGTTCGCTCACCACCTCGACGTAATCGAAACTCTGCGGCAGCAACTAGAGCAAATGGACATGACAGTCGGTGTCATCATCGGCGGTACATCAACAGAAGATCGGGGTGAAATCGAACGAGCATTCCAAGCGGGAGAACTCGACGTTTTTCTCGGTGGTATTATGGCCGCGAGTGAGTCTATCAACCTCTCCTATGCGGATACCTGCCTCTTTGCCGAATTGTCTTGGACTCCCGCCGATTTGTTCCAGGCCGAGGCTCGGGGGCACCGGCAGGGCCAGACGGCCAACGGCTACCATATCTTGACAGCCCTGACCGATTTGGACATGGACCAGATGATGTGGTGGGTGTTGGGCAGGAAAGCGGTGGAGATCGGCGAGACGCTTGGAGAGGAAATCCGGCTCGACTTCGACTGGGACTTGGCCGAGCAAGCCGAGGCTGCCTCGATCCAGCGACTGCTGGAAGCCAAGGCGTGGCAGCAGGCTCAGGCCAACGGCATAAGCGAGGAAGACTTGTCGGAATTCCGCTCACCGGGTTCTGGCAAACGGCCAAGCGGAAAACCAAGCCTGACGACCTATGACCGGTCAGACAATGGTCAAGGTCGCGTTGGTAGTTCGAGGCCGCCAGGGCGACCGGGCTAGGCCACTTCGTCGCAGCGGCCACCAAGTCGTTGGCCAACCTCGGGTTCATTACGAAAGAATGGACGCAATCCCGGCAGGCTTAAGCCGTGACCCTGCTGCCGCTCGGTCGGGCGTGGGTCGAGTGGGCCGGGGGCAGGTCAAGAGCAAATACAGCAACATTCCGGCCGTCACCGTGATCCGCTATGACCGGAATATGATTGAATAGGGGTCGGCTGACAAACCGGATGGGCACAGTCCCGTCGCGACGGTGGGCGATCCGCCGCAGCGTCCTTCGGGGTTTGCCTGGCTACGCCGGACCATCTAACGTAGCAACCTACTGCGGTGCTGCTGCCTCAGAGTCCAGCCCCGGACATGTACGAGCAGTACCGGCGTTGCCCCTAGTAGTACGGGCTCACCGCCGCCGCCACAATCCAGGGCCGGCTGGCGGTACGGCCGGGCCATTCTTCAGCCGACGGCGTACTTTTTGACTGGAGCATTGCAGCCGTGCCCGTACTCCTAGCCCGGTCTCTGCCCGATACTCCCGTACCCCTGCATTCTCGTAACTCCTTGATTCATCACGGATCAGCACGCCATGAAATCTCAGAACGATAAATCACGGGGAATGCCGAAGTATCATTCATCAAACTCATTGGGATCTCAAAGTAACTTCCTGACGTCTCAAATAAAATCCGGACCGTAACGGCGTATTATTGCCATCATATGACGTTTTTCTCTTTGCGTATTCTTCGTTTCAGCGGGATCGTCGGGGCGTCACACACCCACTCCGGACGGAGAAGCCCACCATGAACTCCGACGCCCAGGACCAGATCCCCGACGACGTGCGGTATCAGGTCAGCCAATATTTGAGTCAGCGGGTCGCCGACCTGTCTGCTCCCCCTCGCTGGCGACCGGCGAAATTCATGTTCCACGACGAAAGCGATCCCAAGGCGGTCGAGACCATCATGATGCTCGACACGAAGATCAGTTTCGGCTCCAGGGCGGGTCGCCCTTTCCGCCCCCTCACCTGGGTGATCGGCCAGGAGGGCACCCGCCGTTCCGATGGTCAGCAGACCGCCACCCGGTCGCTGACCACGGTGGGGCGACAGATCGGTCTGCTGACCCTCACCCCGGACGCCATGATCCTCAACAACTTCATCTTCGAGTGGGTGATCAAGATCACGCAGCACCCGACGCTGCAGGTCTTAATCGTTCTCTCCAACATCATGACAACGAACGGCAACGCGGACCCGTATTGGGCGATGTTGAACGCTGCCGACTGGGGCACCATCGCGGCGGACGTGGTGCGGCACCGGGCCGCGATGTTGGCTCGCGACGCCGAGGACCCTTACGTCTCACAGGAGATCGCCGAAGCGGTGGTCGCCCTGCGACGGAAAAAGGAACAGGAAACCGAGGCGGTCGAGGCGGTGTCTCAGGAGCCGGTTCCGCCGGTCCTGGTAGTGGACAACACCTCGAGCTTCAAGAGCGGGATGATCCGGGTTACCCAGCGGGTTGCCCAGATGAAATCCATCCAGACCTTCACGCCCGCTGACGCCAATGCGTGGCGGCTGGAACTCGATGGCTACGTCCGCGATGGGCTGCTGCCGGAGCGAACGGTCGCCGGATTCAAGGCGTGGATCACCCGCAAGGTGAACAGGGGGGCACGGGCAGGAACCGGGGGCGTGTGACAATTTCTCCGAACCGCCCTGCGGGGAGGGGGGGCTTCATGCCCCCCGGAACCCCTCCCGATAGTTCCTCGCCCAGGAGCCTGCGATGCCGCTACCACCCCGCCAGCCTTTTCACCGGCGGAAGCTCCGCCCCCTCCCCGCACCGGAACGCGACAGTGATATTCACCTCCGTTGGACGCTCGAACTCTGTGAGGCCAAGGCCGGCTGAAGTGGTCGCTCGACAACGGCTACGCCGGGGTGAGGGCACAGGCCGACATCCGGGAAGCCCAAACGTGGATCGACGGCTGCCCGCTCACCTACAGCGAGGCGGAGATCATGCGGGCTCTCAAGCCCAAGCTAGACGATTTCAGGCGGCGGCTGGCCTATCGCGTCGCAAAGGGGCAGGACGCCCAGATCATCCAAGACACCATGCCGTCAAGTTCGCTCTCAACTTCACGGGGATCACGCAATGAAAATCGAATGGCAGCGGATGACCAACGACCGCTGGCTCTACCCCCTCTGGCTGATGCAAGTCCAAGACCACCACTTCAACGCCTTGATGGAGCGGTACTGGTTCCGCGGGTACAAGCACGCTATTGCGGCGTTCGGGAAGCGGGCGGAGGAACAGATCTTCTCCCCCACCTCGGACAAGTCCGTCTTCCTCTGGCTCGTCCTGGTGGACCACGAAGCGTGGGAGGCGGCGACCGGACCGACCGCGTGGGCAGATAACTACACGCCATACGAGGGCGAGATCAATCCGCTCCCGGATGAAGACGACCGCAACCTACCGGACTACGAAGATGGCTGGGCGACGGTGGTTGCCACCACCGACTTCGAACACCTGGAGCGGGAACGGATGTGTACACCGCAGACCCTGCTGATGCACACCACCGAGTACCCTACGGAACGAATCGTTCTTGAGGGCGAGGACAACGCCTTCATGGACGACCTTCTGAAGTGGCTCCGGTCCTCGGACATCCGGTATATCTACGGCGGGATGTGGCTGGCCGGGACCATGCTGGGGAAAGCCACCGCCCCTTCCCTCACGTTGTTCTTCTGGAAGAAGGAAGACGTTGAGCGGATCATTGGTATGATCCGCGAGATGACCACCGTAGAGGTCCATGGCCCCACCGAAGCGGGGCAGTGCGGGGAAAACGGAGAGGGTGCGGGGGACGCATGACCGACACCGCCAACCACAAGCCCATGGTGAGCAACCTCGCCGCCCAGATGGGCAAGATCATCTCCCGCCTGTTGAGCGACAACGCCGGGGAGCGGGAGGCCGCCGCCCTAGCATTCGCGAGAGTTGTCAAAGAGAACAACCTGGACCCCGCAGAACTCGTCGTGCTTTGGCCGTACCAGAAGGACCGGCTGCTCGGCAAAGGGTTCCACGGCGTGGTGGACGACCTCTACGCTCAGATGCGGAGGATGTCCGACGAAAAGCTGGCCCTTCTGGACCAGAAGCGGGACGCCGAGCGGGCCATGCTGGAGATGAAGGATCGGTTCGCCGGCATCCGCCGGCTGGCGAACCAGCCGTATCCGCCCTATCTCAAGGACATCCTCGGCTGAGCCCCTGATGGATATGGACGACGCCGAGCGGCGGTGAAACTGCCTGGGTCTCTCCAGCCGGGGGACCGGGGAAATCGCCCTGCTGGACCGGGTGCTGCCTTCCGGTTCGACGGGTTCGCCCCGCTGGTCGTCGCCGACGGCCAGGAGCAATTGCGGATCACCAAGCTGTGGTCATTCCGGTTGACGTGACCAGCGAGGGCGAGTTCGTCAGGAGGTCCTGGTTTCGGTGGGCAAATACATGGACTATTACGGCAGGCTGGTCGCCCAGTGGGCGAGTGAACGATGAAGACCTGGCCCCCGCATCTGGAATGATGGTGATGTCGGTACTCTAAGTGTCGGCAGCAATTAACCGCTCACAGTGGACGCGGACGGGTGCATCAGCCCCGCCTTGGGAGGAGTCTCTCAATAAACCGACTCACCGCGTAGACGGTCCCATCCCGGTGACGGGGCACACGTCGAAGAAACACCCTGAGGCGGCGTTGCCGTAACTGCTGACGGGTGTTGCCTTTGAGGAACTTCAAGCTTGATATCATCAGTCCGAGTTCCAGCCGCCGGGCTCGGGCCGTTGGGCGTCCATCTCTTTCGGCATCACGATTTGTGCGTAGCTGACCGTCAGCAGGGCGTGGAGCGGATTGACGAACTCGACCTCGTACGCCACGCCCTGATGGTACACGCCGCACAACGGTGCCCATGGTGCCGGCGGTGAGGACCCGGCCCTTATGTTCGATGTCTCGGGTCAGCATGACACGCGTCAACTCCTTGATCATCCTCTGTCGCTGCCCCCGGGGGCTGTGTCGGGGTAGTATGGGCTGGAAGAGCCGCCTCAATGTCGTCCTCGTAGCCCCGCTCTCTGAGATCTCGACGGGCGAAGATGACCCAGGGTTGGTCGGGTAAGGAGCCAGTGTCCATAGACGATATACCGCGGTGGCGGCCAGCAGGAGCCCCATCTCGAACGGTCATATGTTCAAGGGGCATCGAACACGATCGGCAAGGCCATGATGGGCAGGCTGATGGTAGCCCAGGCAGGGGCTGCCAAAGCGAACACCGTGCCCCTGTGATCTTTTGGGGTTATGGCACGGTATCTGGCCAGAATGTGCTAAATATTCCAATCATAGGGGCAAGTGCCGCATTAGTCGCGGCACTTCTGCGAAAGGCCAGACAGAGGAGAAAGGGGCTAAACACCCCGCCGACCTCCTGGAACAGGGTTGCTCCACCGAAGACGGGATTTAGTAGGGTTCACCTCGTGTAGGTCGAGTCCGAGAGGTCGGTCCGTCTATAAACAAAACCCAACAAACGATCCAGGCTCTGCGATGACAGCAACCTGGATGGACGTGATGAGTCTTGCAGCGAACCACGTCCTGCCGCTGGTCCGCCTCTGGCGGAATAATCTAAGACATAAATGAGGTACAGCCTAACCGCCTCTGTCCAAGGTCACACTTGGTCGTCTCTGCAAGGTCCAGGCTCCATACGGCATACTGTATTGTGAGTTCGGATAGATCGAGCCCTGTAAGGGCTTGGTCTATCCGCACCACCGGCATGGACCAAGGATTGGAAATTGATCTGGAGTCAGGCTGAGACCAGCGAGACCGATAACCACTCCAGAAGTGCCGACGAACGAGATCTCCCTGGTGAGCGAGCAGAGCGAGTGAGGCAGGGAGATTGAGTGAAGTCGGCCAGACGGCCGCTTTGCGGCCGGCTGTAAGGCAATTCGAAGGCACGTCCAGCACGGCGACCATGGTCTAGTCGTAGGCGGAGAAGGCGGCCGAGCCGAGCCCTGATGCAAACCCCCACTGCTGGACCTGAGCGGCAGTATGCCGGATATCAGGAAGGCCCGACAGGATCAGCCGACAATCTGGGCCACTTTCGAATAGCTCCACGAGTAGCGGCACAGAACATGAGCCCTGAGCCGCTGCGGGCGGACGAATGTGCCTCAGTGCACGGTGGGTGTTGGCGGGGTCAATGCAAGCCTCACCGCCATCATCAGAAGACGGTCGCGACCCACGACGGTAGGCTGTCCCGCGGGGTGAGTCCGGTCAAATTCCCGGATGAGATCGCGGATCTGCTGGAGGCGAGTGTACATGCCGGTACTCTACCTGTGAGCTTGCCCGCTGGCAACTCCAGGCCCACCGGCCAGTTACAGGTCGCTCACGTAAGGCAACGTTGGTTGCAGAGGCTGGTACTAAAGCTGACCTCAGCCCCACGCGTCTTCCAAGCGGGCCTGGACCTCTGGAGAGGAACAACCGACTGTGACCCTCATATGACCGCTGCCGTCCCGCTCAACATCAATGACCAGGACCTGCTGATTGTCTTCTGCGAACGCTTCCAGTCGGCGGAAGTCAAGTTGGTCGAGCAGCAAGAAGGACCAGTGAGGATGGCGGCTTCGATCTCTAGGATGGCGATCCCAGACGTCAGCGATGGTCATCTTGATATCCTCAGTTGTTGGCGATCTGTTACAATGTATTGGTTGTTAGGTATTTACTCTTCGTCCTGCAGTAGCCGTCCACTTGACACATTGGCGATCCATGGCAGGTTGAACTCGGGTGAGGGGTGCCTCATGCAGAAAGTGACGCCGCTAATCACAGCCGCTCAGTTCGTCGATGACTTCCGCCGAATTGGTCAAGGTCCTGGCGGTCCGCGTCGTGAGCGGGAGATGGTCGGGCGTTGCCTAGCTGATAGTAGGTGGGATCCGGTACGGCTAGTGCACAGACGTATTCAGATGGTTCAGCGTCTGCCCAGGTAAATCAACACTTTAAGGGCAGGCTGCATGTATCTTCTGTCTGTGTCTGAGCACTATGGTGGTGAACTCGTGCGGTTCGATGAGCGTTACCACCGCGGTAGCATTCCAGGCCCGAATGGTCTGAAGGTCGGTCAGGAGGTCCCGGTCCCATCGTCCCGTGAACGCGTCAGCCTGCTTCTTACCGGAACAGAAGGTCAATCCGATGCTGCCGCCTTCGGGAAGGCCGATGCGGTCAATACGGAGAGGATGGGTTCGGCTGGTTTTTGAAGCCATGGCGTAGGTTCTAGGGGACAGTTTCCCGAGCAGAATGACATCCAGCATCGGCAATCCATGCTCCGCATAGTGGGACTAAGAAGCGGATTGCATTGAACCCTACATACTCCAGCATGAGTGAGGGCACCATAGGCCCATGGCGGTACGAAATCTGCCACACGCTTGCGACCAGCCGTTGCAATCCTGGTGATTTGTGCGATAGCCTTTGCCCTAAGCAGAAGCCTCGCGTGTAGCAGCAGGCCTCAAGGGGGACCGCTATGGACGTTTTCCAGTTTCGAGCCCGTCTAATTGACGACTATCAGCGATTTTCCCGAAGCTTTACAAAGATAAAATCAGGCGACATCAAAGCCTTCGTTAATGATGAATACCGCAGCGAGCGATTCTGGCCAGCCCCCCTGATCCAGTTGAACCCTAGTTTTGTTTCGGGAGGCGTTATCGACGACTTTGTTGATGAAGGCCTCCTTGATGCTGAATGCCGTAACATATTTCGTATCGGCAAAGAGTCAGGTTCAATGGGGTTGCCGATGCGAGTCCATCGGCACCAGGAGGAGGCGATCCGAATCGCTCAGCGAGCGGAGAGCTATGTACTGACTACGGGTACCGGCTCGGGCAAGTCGTTGAGCTACTTCATCCCGATCATCGACCACGTGCTGCGAGCCAAGCGGAATGGAACCGCGGCAGGAGGGATCACGGCCATCGTGATCTATCCGATGAACGCCCTCTGCAACAGCCAGCTTGAAGAACTTGGGAAGTACCTGAAGGAAGGATATCCAGAGGACGGAGAACCTGTGCGTTTCGCCCGCTACACTGGTCAGGAAAGCGACGTAGAACGGAAATCGCTGGCGGCTAATCCGCCCGATATTCTCTTGACCAACTACGTGATGCTCGAACTTATCCTGACACGGCAGTCCGATGTCGACCGGGCGGTCATCGGAGCGGCTGCGGGTCTAAAGTTTCTTGTCCTTGATGAGCTTCACACCTACCGTGGACGGCAGGGGGCCGATGTCGCCCTGTTGGTTCGTCGAGTACGAGAGCGTCTGAACGCGAATCTGCTGTGCATTGGCACCTCGGCCACCATGGTCAGCGAGGGGGATGCAGCAGCCCGTGGCCGAGTCGTCGCAGAGGTCGCCTCCCGGCTCTTCGGTGCTTTGGTAAAACCTGAACACGTCGTCACCGAGACCCTCCAGAGAACCACCCCCGAGGCGACGCCGATCGATAAAGAGGCATTGGCTTCAGCTATTGCCCAAGGTGTTCCGGTTTCACCCAAGTACGAACAGCTTCAGCAGCACCCCGTCGCCGCATGGGTTGAGGTGAACCTCGGGCTACGCTGGGAAGATAACCGTCCCGGCGGAAAGCTTGTCCGCAATTCCCCGAAGTCATTTCGTCAAGCTGTCGAAATGCTATCCGCGGATAGTGGGCAATCCGTTGCAGTGTGTGAGCAGTACCTCTCGGATTTCCTTTTACGTGCATATGAGATCAAGGACAGTAGCGGGAAAAGCCTTTTTGCGTTTCGTCTTCATCAGTTCATTTCTGGGGCCGGCAATGTCTTTTCGACACTGGAACCCCCAGGTCAGCGGTATTTGACGCTCAATGGGCAGCAGTTCCAGCCAGGTGAACGCGACAAGCACCTTTTCAATGTCTGCTTCTGCCGTGAATGTGGTCAGGAGTACATGCCGGTGTGGGCCGCGATGAATGGCAAGGCCATCACTGCGATTGAACCGCGTCAAATCAGTGAGCGAAGCAACGAAGATGAAGATGTGCGGTTCGGGTACTTCATGCCCGATCCCAGGAATGGCTTCGATCCCGAGGATCTGGAAGGTAGCTACCCTGAGGAGTGGCTCGAGTTCACCAACGGGGCGGCCAAACTGAGGTCGAACTATCGACGGTACCGGCCAATGCCCATCGTGACCAACTCTCGGGGAGAGTTTGACCCTGATGGCATGAAGGGCTGGTTGATCCCGGGGTATTTCCGCTTCTGCCTGTCGTGCCGCATAAGCTATGAGGGGCAACAGCGAAGTGATTTGTCAAAGCTATCTGGACTAAGCACTGAAGGGCGGAGTTCCGCAACGACTGTTTTGACGCTGAACGCTCTCAAGTATCTTCTGCAAGATGCTTCGGGTCTCGACGTCAAGGCAAAGAAGCTGCTCGGTTTTACAGATAATCGGCAGGACGCGTCTCTTCAGGCTGGGCACTTTAACGATTTCATCCAGATCCTCCTGCTTCGCAGTGCTCTGCTGGCAGCGATTCAGAATGAGCCCGGTGGCGTCATTCGCGACGATATCCTGACGCAGCGGGTGTTCGACTACCTGCGGCTGACCCCGCAGGACTATGCGGCGAACCCCGAGGCCAAGGGAGTTGCCGCCGACAATACCAAGCGATCCCTCCGGGATGTCCTGGGCTACCGGCTGTATTTCGACCTCCAACGTGGATGGCGTGTCACAAACCCAAACTTGGAGCAGTTGGGGCTTTTGGCAATCGCTTATCAGTCGCTCGATGAGTGCAGTGCCGACGAGGCTGAATGGACGAGCCGCCATCCGCTGCTTGCCCATGCCTCACCGGAGGTTCGTCGGCAGATCATGCACGACCTGCTGGACACAATGCGGCGTGGCCTCGCCATCAAGACGATCTATCTTGATGCCATCCAGCAAGAGCAGATCCGGAACAGGAGCTTCTCCAGTCTGAGGGAACCTTGGGGTTTCCAAGAGGATGAGCGGCTGTTTTCCGGGGCGGTAATGGTGCCCCGCCCGAAGCTCGCCTCAGCCCGTCTGGATATTCCGGCTCTGCACATTTCCTACCGGTCACGCTTCGGCCGTACTCTGAAGGCTCCGCGGACCTGGGGAGAGCATGGGAGCGTGCACCACCCGAAGAAATTCGACGAGGTGGTCTACAACCGCATCGTCGATGACTTGCTGACGGTCATGACCACATATGGCCTCGTCGAGCCAGTCGAGGTCGTCGGCGGGGGCACTGGGTACCGGGTGGTGGCCGATGTGCTGGAATGGACCGTCAAGACCGAGGGTAAAGTGTCCGGCCGTACAGACAACGAGTTCTTCCGGACACTGTATCTCAACGTCGCAGCTTCCCTCGTCGCGTCCGAACGCTTCCTCCATCAACTGGAGGCTCGAGAGCACACCGCTCAGGTCGAGTCGGATATTCGGGAGCAGCGGGAAGACCTGTTCCGAGCAGCGAAGCTCCCGGTGCTGTTCTGCTCGCCGACGATGGAGCTTGGCATCGACATCGCCTCGCTCAACACCGTCTACATGCGGAATGTGCCTCCGACGCCGGCCAATTACGCCCAGCGAAGTGGTCGTGCCGGACGTAGTGGCCAACCGGCTCTGGTTATCACTTACTGTGCTGCGGGTAGCCCTCACGACCAGTATTTCTTCAGCGATCCTGTCAGGATGGTCGCGGGTTCGGTGAATCCGCCCAACCTCGATCTCGCCAATGAGGAACTTGTCCGGAGCCACCTGAACGCCGTTTGGCTCGCGGAGAGTGGTCAGAAGCTCGGGAACTCCGTTAAGGATGTCCTTAACCTTGAAACGGGGACCGCACTTGATGTGCGGGCCGACATCATGGCCGTCCTGGATGCCAATAAGGTTCGGGAGCGGGCGGCGAAGCGTGGCATTACCATTTTGGCGATGCTAAAGGACGACCTGACGCCCGATACCGCCCCTTGGTACGTGGACCGGTGGCTGGACGACATTATGCGTGGGGCTGCCGGCCAGTTCGAGCGGGCATTCGAGAGGTGGCGGACGCTGTATCGGGCGACCACTCGGCAGATGCAGCGAGCTCACTCGGTTCTGATGAATGCGGCTGCGGCCGAGAAGGAACGGAAAGAGGCCAAGCAACGGTACGATGAGGCTCGAGTTCAGCAGGAGCTTCTTCTTCAGTCGAAGCCGACGATGAATTCGGACTTTTACACCTACAGGTACTTGGCGAGCGAGGGATTTCTACCGGGCTATAATTTTCCGCGTCTTCCTCTTCTGGCTTTCATTCCGGCCCGACGCGAAAAAGTTGGTCGGGACTCCTTCCTCTCTCGTCCTCGTTTTCTGGGGCTCTCTGAGTTTGGCCCTCAATCAATCATCTACCACGAAGGGAGCCAATACCGGGTCAGAAAGGCCATTTTGAGCGTCAAGGACGAGGACAGCGTCACAACATCCGCCGAATTGCCCGTGATGAAGGCTAGGCTATGCCCGGACTGTGGTTACGGCCACTTCGGCGAGGAGCGGGACCATGAGCGTTGCGTGAACTGCGACGCCCTCCTGAGCGGCGGCATTAGCCTCTCGTCGCTGTATCGCATCGAGCAGGTTTCCACTCGCCGGGCAACCCGCATCACCTCCGACGAGGAGGAAAGGCAGCGGCAGGGATACGAGATGATCACCACTCTTCAGTTCGCTGAGGAGGGCGGGCATCGCCGGGTCATCACGACGGAGTTCGCAGAAGGAGGCGAACACCTACTGACCGCAAAATTTGGACCTGCGGCGAAAGTGTGGCGAGTGAATCTCGGGTGGCGGAGGCGGCGGGAGAAGTCAATCTTCGGCTTTAATATTGACGTGACTACTGGAGTCTGGGGGCGTGACGGTCAGGCTCCGGATGATGTCAACGATGATATCGTTGATGACACCAAGACTCTCCAGCGGGTCATTCCTTATGTCGAAGATCATAAGAATATCTTGATCCTGCATCCAGAAACTAACCTAGACGCCCCAGCGATGACGACGCTTCAGTACGCTCTGAAGCGGGGCATTCAGGCAGTCTTCCAGCTTGAAGATAGCGAAGTCGCTGCTGAGCCGTTGCCAAATCGTGAGAGGCGAAATGCTATCCTTTTCTATGAAGCCGCTGAAGGCGGGGCCGGCGTTCTGAACCGGTTGGCCACCGATGTGGACGCTATGGGAAGGGTGGCGATCAGAGCCTTGGAGCTTTGCCACTTTCAGTCAAAGTCCGGCAAATGGGCCGGCCCCGACGATCTTGAGGATTGTGATCACGAATGTGAAGCGGGCTGCTATAAGTGCCTCCTGTCCTACTACAATCAACCCGAACACCGGAGCATCGACCGCTGGAACCGCAAGGTCCTGGAGCTTCTCTGCCGGCTGGCTCGGTCCGTGGGGCGTAAGGGATCAGATGGTCGGTCCGAGGCCCAACAGTTCGCAGAACTGGATCGCCTCTCGAACAGCACTTTGGAAAAGGCGTGGCTCACCCACATGCGAGAGTACGGGTACACGATGCCGGATCGTGCTCAGCCCCTTCTAGCGGACTTCGGCACCCAGCCGGACTACGCGTATTCCACTACTCAAGCTCTGATCTACATCGACGGGCCGCACCACAACGGTGAGCGTCAGAAGCAGATCGATGAGGAAATCACCACACGTCTGAACGACGCGGGGTTTACCGTCATTCGCTTTGGCAAGGATCAGGAGTCCTGGCCTGACGTGTTGGCCGAATTTCCCTGGGTGTTCGGAAAACCTCAAACCTTGGAACTAGAACAGCCGAAAGCAGACCTCTGGGAAGAAATTCTGACGTTGCTCGACCCCAAATGGCAGCCGTTAGCAGCGGGCTTACGAGAAGCGGGAGTGCCCGTCGCATCCGACTGCCACGTGGAACTTTTGAAAGACGGCCGGGTATCGGCTGCTCAAGCGGTATTGCTCTGGAATAGTCCAGAGCCGATCGCTCTGATCGATCGCCGCGATTGGGAGGTCGCTGCGGATGCTGACTACATCTCTGTATCTCCGGATGAGAACCCGAAGGAGGTCGCCAGTCGGCTGCTCGAACGGCTGGGGACCGTGGCATGAACTTTGTGATTGCCAACACCTTCACCGAGAGCCTGACCAAGCTGGCGGCACCCGAGCAAAAACGTGCGAAACAGGCGGCATTCGAATTTCAGATTGATCCGCGTGCTCCGGGCTTCCGGTTCCACCGCGTCGATGGTTCTCGTGACGTCCGCTTCTGGTCCGCCCGCGTGGACGCTGACCTTCGTCTCATTATTCACAAGGATGATGACAACTTCCTCCTGTGCTACGTCGGACATCATGATGATGCCTATTCTTGGGCGGAGCGGCGGAAAATCGCTGTTCACCCCCGGACAGGGGCGGCCCAGATCGTCATCCTCCGCGAGGTCGAGGAGCAAGTACCGATTTGGCCAGCTTCTCCAGCAGCACCAAAGGTCCAGGCGATTTTCAGTGATCAGTCTGACGATCTGCTTCTCGACTTCGGTGTGCCCCAGGAGTGGCTCGATGTTGTCCGTTCGGTGGACCAGGAGGGTCTGATTGGTCTGATCGACAAGCTACCCGAAGAGGCGATGGAGAGGCTCATCACCCTGGCTGCGGGCGAAGTTCCTGCGGCCACCAAGGAGCCGACCGAAACTCCTTCTAATCCGTTCCAGCACCCCGACGCCCAGCGGCGGTTCCGAGTCCTCAACGATCAGGAAGAACTACGCCGAGCCCTGGAATTCCCATGGGAGAAATGGCTAGTCTTCCTGCATCCTGACCAGAAGAAGATCGTCGAGCGACGCTATGGCGGGCCCGCTCGCGTCAGCGGGTCGGCAGGCACGGGCAAGACCGTGGTGGCTTTGCACCGTGTCACCCACCTCGTGAAGGCGAATCCCGCGGCGAGAATTCTACTCTCCTCGTACTCGAAAACGCTTTCGAGGCAGATCGGCCAAAAGCTTCATTTGCTGCTTGGGCCTGAAGTCCCTCGCAACGTCGAGGTCAGCAACCTGCATCGCCTCGCCTATGATCAGTACTTGAAGCTGAGAGGCCTGAAGGGCGTCAACATTGCCTCCGACACCTACATCACCAACGCCATCGATGAAGCTCGACGTTTCTGTGACTGCATGGACCTCTCGGTCTCATTCCTGGCGTCAGAATGGACGGCGATCATCGAGTCCTGGAGCATCCAAGATTGGGACGCCTACCGTTCAGTGTCGCGGGTTGGCCGTGGCGTCCAGCTTGGGCTCAAGCAGAAGCAGCGGGTCTGGAGGATCTTCGAATTTGTCCGACATCGCCTTCGGGACCGGAAGCACGTGACCTTTGGTGATCTTTTTGCGGAGGTCGGCAGGGCCGCCGAGGGCCGCCCGGAGCGGCTCTTCGACCATGTCATCGTGGACGAAGCCCAGGACATGGGCGTGGCCGAACTCCGTTTCGTCCGGGCGATCACCCGTCCCGGAGAGAACGACCTTTTCCTGGCTGGCGACATCGGCCAGCGGATCTTCCAGCCAGGAGCATCTTGGAAATCACTCGGGATCGACGTGCGGGGTCGTTCGCACCGTCTCCGGGTGAACTACCGGACATCCCAGCAGATCCGGCAATTCGCCGAGGCCATCCTTCCAGATCTGCTGACCGATGCCGATGGTGAGACCGAGGAGCGAAAGACCATTTCGGTCTTCGAGGGCCCCCATCCCACGGTGAGAGGGGCCTCTACCGCCGAAGAGGAATCTGCCGTCATCGCCGACTGGCTACGGAGCCTTGTAAAGGAGGGCGTCCAGCCCGGTGAGATAGCCTTGTTCGCTCGATCAAAGACCCTTCTCAAGCGAGCGGAAAGGGCCGCCAAGGCGGCCGGGGTGGAGTGGCGGGAACTCACCGATGACGCCACTGAAGGCGGCAGTGTGTTGGCACTCGGGACCATGCACCGAGCCAAGGGACTCGAGTTTAAGGCAGTAGCAGTCGTGGGCTGCGACAGCGGTGCCCTGCCGCACCCGGCGGCCCTGAAGACCACGGCGGATGAAGCGGAGCGGCAGTCGATCGTCGAGCAGGAGCAGCACCTCCTGTATGTCGCCTGCACCCGAGCCCGCGATAGGTTACTGATCACCTATACGGGCGAGCCAACGGTCTTCCTAACCGCGAGCGATCCTGCTCGCACCGAACCGCACTTCACCAAGAACCGCAGGCAATGATCATGACACTCGTCGAGACATTCCAGCCCGGCAGCCTCGTCAAAGCCCGCGGTCGTGAATGGGTGGTCTTGCCCGACAGCGAAGCTGATCTACTTCATCTGCGTCCCCTCGGAGGAAGTGACGAAGACAGTACGCTGATCTATGTGCCACTGGAGGCCACGCCACCGGTTCCGGCGACCTTTCCCCCCCCGAACCCAGAAATGGCCGGATCGCAGGCGGCAGGGCTCCTTCTGAGGGACTCCCTACGGTTGAAGCTGCGAGCCGGAGCCGGTCCTTTCCGGTCTTTCGGCAACATCTCGGTCGAACCGCGGGGCTACCAGCTTGTCCCGCTGCTGATGGCGTTGAAACTCGATATCGTTCGTCTCCTCGTAGCGGACGACGTAGGGATCGGCAAGACCATCGAGGCTTCACTGATTGCCCGTGAGCTTCTCGACCGCGGTGAAATCCAGCGGTTCACGGTGATCTGCCCACCCCATCTGTGCGAGCAGTGGCAGCAGGAACTGGCGACCAAGTTCAACATCCAGACTGAGGTTGTTCGGACCGGTACAGCCGGTCGGCTGGAACGTGGGCTTCCCGTCGGCAAGTCGATCTTCGATGTCTACCCGTTCACCGTGGTGTCGCTGGATTACATCAAGTCCGACCGACGTCGCGATGAATTCCTCCGGGCCTGCCCAGAGTTCGTGATCGTTGAAGAGGCCCACACCTGCGTCCAGGCTGGCACCGGGACGAAGCATCAGCGGTTCATGCTGCTCAAGGGGCTCGCTGAGAACCCTAACCGCCACATGGTTATGCTCACCGCAACACCGCACAGCGGTGACGATGAGGCGTTCCATAACCTCCTTGGCCTTCTCCGTCTCGACTTCCGCTCCCTCCTCGACCTCCCGGACAAGCAGCGGGAAAAGCTCCGTCAGGAGCTTGCCCTGTACATGGTCCAACGGCGGCGACCCGATATCGCAGAGTGGAAGGACGCGACGATCTTCCCCGACCGTAAAACTGCCGAAGCGACGTACCTCCTGGACGGAGCCTGGGGCAAGTTGTTCGACGAGGTGTTGACCTACGCCCGCCAGATGGTCGAGCGGGCCGAGGAGAAAGGCCTGCTCCAACAGCGAATGAACTGGTGGGCCGCCTTGGCTCTCTTGAGGTGCTTGAGTTCGAGCCCGGCGGCGGCCAGCATCGCCCTGCGGACGAGACTCAAGGCCGTTGAGGGCGTGACGGAAAGCGACCAGGCGGCTGGGGTCGATCGGCAGGCTGCTGAAACCGTCCTTGATGGTGAAAGCGACGACCTGCTAAACTTGGACGAAGCCGTGCCGGCAGGTACCGTGGACGATGCCGACGGGGCGGACGCCAAAATCCTCAAGGGCCTGATTGAACGAGCCGATGCACTCAAGGGACCGAAGAACGACCCCAAGCTTGGCAAGCTCTTAGAGGAACTGCTGAAGCTCGTCGATGCCGGGCACAACCCGGTGGTTTTCTGCCGCTATATCGCCACCGCCCACTATGTGGCCGAGCACCTCGCGGAGATGTTGGGCCGCAAAGGCGTTGAGGTGATCGCGGTCACCGGCGAATTGGCGTCGGAGGAGCGAGAGGAGAAGGTCGGGAGCCTTATGGACTTCGATCGTCGCCTGCTCGTTGCCACCGACTGTCTCTCTGAAGGCATCAACCTCCAGGGCCTCTTCGATGCGGTCATCCATTATGATCTTTCGTGGAATCCGACCCGACACGAACAACGAGAAGGCCGGGTGGATCGGTTTGGCCAGCGGTCTGAGGTCGTCCGGGCTCTCATGCTCTATGGGGAAAACAACCCTGTGGATGGGGCAGTCCTGCGAGTGATCCTCCGGAAAGCGGAGCAGATCAGAAAGCAGTTGGGTGTCCTAGTGCCTTTGCCGGCCGACACCAACAAGATCATGCAGGCCATCATGGAGGCCGTGCTTCTCAAGGGCGGCAGCATCGCCGCTCCCAAGCAGCAGTTGGATCTGTTCGCAACCCAGGAGGCCGAGGTCGAAACCGCCTGGGAGTCGGCCCGCGAGAAAGCCAAGCAGAGCCAGACCATCTTCGCCCAGCGGCGGCTGAGGCCGGAAGAGGTTCTCCCTGAGTGGCAGAAAGCCGTGGCCGTTCTGGGTGGAGAGGACGATGTCGAACGCTTCGTCCAGACAGCCGTCGAGCGTCTTGGTGCTCCCCTGGAAAAGGGGAGCAACGTTTATAGATTGCCGGTGGAGCACCTGCCCATCGGGCTCAAAGAACGACTGAAAGCTGTCGGCATTACCAAGGGACTAAAAGTTTCTTTCCGGAACCCACCTGCAGCGGGTGTCGAATTCATCCACCGCAGTCACGCCATGGTTTCCACCCTGGCCGACCACATCGTCGAGGTGGCCCTGGCTGGTGAGAACAGTGATCTGGCGGCTCGATCAGGGGCAATCTTCACAAAGACTGTGTCGGTCAAGACCTCGGCCTATCTGCTCCGGCTCCGAAGTCAGTTGACGGTCGAGGTCAGGGAGGATACCCGCTTCGTGCCCAGCAGCGTCCTGCTGTCCGAGGAATGCGTCGTCGTTGCCAGCCGAGGCACAGGCAGCCCGAACCTCCTGACCAATGACGAAGCCCTCACACTGATGGCAGCGGAGCCCGCCAAGAACATGGACCCGGCGATGCGTCGTCAGCAGGTTGAGGCAGCCCTCGGACGGCTTCCAGTCCTCCAGGACCTCTTCGCCGATGTGGCAAACCGGCGGGCTACTGAACTTCTGGAAGATCATAAGCGGGTTCGGCAGGCCAGCGATGCCAAGGGCATCCGGTACTCCGTCGCGGCCTGCCTGCCGGTCGATGTGATCGGCGTGTACGTCCTCTTGCCCTCTGTCTCCCTTTGACGGACAGGTCATTTCCCATGCGTCACTCGAAGCAAGATCATGGTTTCGTCGCCATCAGGTTTGAGGGTGGAATTCTCCCATCTGAGTTCCTTCAGAAAGTTGCTGCCTTGGGCGTCCCAAAGCAGACGGAGGCCGATTATGGTCTCGCGAAAGGACTCAAACTGAAGGATGAGATTGGCCGGGCATGGCGAATCGCCCTCGCTGAGTGGCAGGACTATCGGGAGAAGAGGCAACGGCAAGATGTCAAGGAAGCTCTGGCTGGAGTCAGCGGCTGGCTGAACCGCCTGCTGATCGATGTGCTGGGTTATCGGGATCTCCAGCCGGCGACTCCAGCGAGCATCGGGGAGCGATCATTCCCCATCAACTACTGGGCAGGAACTAGCACGATCCCGGTGCTGCTCACGACTTTCGATTATGATCTTGACAAGGGAAGTACGGCTTTTGGCTACGAAGGCCGTCGTCGTTCACCCCACGGACTCGTGCAGGAATACCTGAATGCGGACGCTGATGCTCTTTGGGGGCTTGTAGCCAACGGAAACCGCATTCGGCTGCTTCGCGACAATCCGAGCCTAACCCGCCCGGCCTTTATCGAGGTTGATCTAGAAAGGTTATTCGAGGAAGGGCTGTATTCTGACTTCGCAGCAATGTGGCTAACGTTCCACTTCAGTCGTGTTGTGCCGCGTAACGGGAAAATCTCAGCTGCCATTTTGGAGCAGTGGCGAGATGTAGCCCAAGAGATCGGGGAGCGGGCTCGAGAAAATCTCCGGGAGGGCGTAACTGAAGCACTGCTGCAACTAGGGAATGGATTTATACAGAACCCTGGTAGCGAAAACCTTCGTGCCGCTCTAGCAGATGGCTTGCTGTCGCCTAATGCGTATTTCCAAGAGTTGCTGCGAATCGTCTACCGGCTTCTCTTTCTATCAACAGCCGAGGATCGAGGGCTCTTGCTCACTCCAGAGACATCGGATCGCAGCCGGAACATCTACGAACAGGGATACTCAATTGAACGGCTACGGGAACGAGCCTTGCACCGGCGGAGTTATGACGGCCACTGTGATCTGTGGGAAGGTCTGCAAGTCGTATTCCACAGTCTTGCTGGGCAGAAAAATCCTATCGGTTTACCGGGGCTTGGCGGTCTTTTTGCATCTGACGAGTGCAAGACAATAAATGCAGCTAAAATAGCCAATGCACCTTTGCTTCGCTCTATCCACTCTCTGAGCTTTTTTCAGTCCGGTGGAACGCTGGCACGGATCAACTATCGTGACATGGGTACGGAAGAGTTAGGTTCTGTTTATGAGAGCTTACTCGAACTTCATCCGGTGGTTGACGTGGAGGCTGCACCCTGGCGGTTTAGCTTTACAGGCTTTGATGCTGGCGGAGCAAGCAGAGGAGCAGAACGCAAGACTACGGGATCTTACTATACGCCACCGAGTCTCGTGAGCGTACTAATAGACGATGCACTTAAGCCAGCAATTCGTCAGAAGATAGATCAAAACCCGACTGATCCTATCGGGGCTTTGCTCAGCATTAGCGTGATTGATCCATCTTGCGGAAGTGGACACTTCCTACTTGCGGCTGCTCGCCGTATAGCGATAGAAATCGCTCGCCTTAAATCCGGATCAGATGCACCGGATGAACTCGAACGGCAACACGCACTGCGTAGCGTCATCCAACACTGCATCTATGGCGTAGATCGGAACCCGCTTGCTGTTGAGCTATGCAGAACTGCGTTGTGGATTGAGACTATTGAACCCGGTAAGCCGCTAAGCTTTCTGGATTCACATATCCAATGCGGAGACTCTCTTGTCGGGTTGTATGGTGACAACCTTTTGATAGCTGGGCTGCCTGATGAGGCGTACAAGGAACAAGTACACGACGACGCAGCTACATGTAGAATTCTGCGTCAAAAAAATCGCGTCTCAAATCGGTCAATGCAAGGGGTCCAAGGTAGCTTCTTTGACCTAAGCAGCACGAACGGCCAAGCCGCAAGCTCAGAGATAGAGAGCATGCCGGAGGAGACGTTAGATGATGTGGCTGTAAAAAAATCCCTCTGGAATGCAGCCCTGAGAAATCCTGAAAGAAAGAAGGATGAACTTGCCTGTAATATGTATGTAGCAGCTTTTTATGGCCCCAAGAATGCAGATACGCTTTCCAATATACCGGTAACTGAGGACATAAATCGGGTGCGGTTAGGGCTTCCTGCTCGCCCAGGCGTGGTGGAATGGGTAGAGAAGATCGCAGAAACTCAGCGTTTTTTTCACTGGCATCTTGCTTTCCCGGCAGTATCGCAGGCTGGAGGGTTCGATGTGGTGATAGGAAACCCGCCTTGGGAAACGCTAAGCCCTGATGCGAAGGAATTCTTTGCACCGTATCTGCCCCAAATCCGTTTTATGACTCCGACGCAGCAGGAATCTGCAATTGATGGCCTACTGCAAAATCCAGTACTCGCCCGTAATTGGAGCGAAAATTGTATTTCTCTTTATTCAAGCGTTAGATTCATGAGGAGTAGTGGAAGATTCAAAATGTTTGCTGGGGGTAACCTCGGAAAAGGTGACTTTAACCTTTTCCGGATGTTCGCGGAGCTATCTTTTGACGCCACCAAGAATGGAGGATACTTCTCACAGGTGCTGCCGGAAGGGTTTTACAATGGAGCGAATTCATCGCAAATTCGTAAGGAGTTCTTTGCTAAATCAACAGTGTACCGTTTTTACCAGTTTGAGAACAAAGGACGCCACTGGTGGAAGGCTGTGCATCCTGAAACCCGGTTCTGCATCTATGCAGCAAAGAAGGGGGGGAGCACGGAGTCTTTCCCGGCAACATTCTCCGTGTACACGGAAGATGATCTCGACGACACCAAAAATATAAACATCAGCGTATCTCTTCTAAGGGAGTTCTCCAAGGAAACTGTAGCAATTGTTCCTTTCCCGTCCCAGGCTGAGGCGAGCATTTTTTCGAAACTATTCAAATTCAACAGATTTTCGGAGACGAATTCTGTCGGTCTAAGACGTGTGTACATGCGGGAAATTGACATGGGCAACGACCGCGGGCTCTTCTCTGAAGACACTTCTGCTGTCCCTCTGTATGAGGGGCGTATGGTGGATCAGTACGACCATAGAGCACGAAGGTACGTCTCAGGCCGGGGACGGGCTGCGATCTGGGAGCCGCTGCGATTTGGAAGCACTGAAAAGAGGGTGGCTCCGCAATGGTACATCAATGAGGCGTCTCTTCCGGCCAAGGTTATCGACAGAGTCGGGGCTTATAGAGTCGGATTCTGCGACGTAACCACTCCCTATATTGAGCGGTCTGTAGTAGCCACGCTTATACCACCGGGTGTGGTCTGTGGACACAGCGTACCAACAATATGCTTTGATGCAGGGAGTGAGTGGTACTATCTGGTCCTCCTTAGCATAATGAATAGCATGCCGGTGGACTTTATGTGCAGGAAGCACATCAAACTTCATCTGTCGTACACAATACTGGACGGAATTCCTTTCCCGATTTTGGAAAAGGAAGATGGAGTCACTCTAGAAATATGCCGTCGTGTAGCCAAGCTTGCTTGCTGCGGTGATGAGATGTCAGACTTCTTGACGCTGGTCTCAAGCCAGATTGGAAACCTTGATAAGGTCATTCCGTGTGAGGACGAGGGGCAGCGGTTCAGAACCCAGGCGGAGCTTGAAGCTCTTGTTGCTCGAAATGTCTTCGGTCTCTCTCGTGATGAAATGGAGTATGTTGCTGATAGCTTTACGAAGCTGCGTGAAAGCGATAATAGGAAATATGGTGCATATCGAACTAAATCTGAGATCATGAATGCATGGGACGAAATCGCCGTCCTTCTTCCGGCTTGAAAAAGAAAATTGAGCTATGAGGGCAGAGCCTGCTTATAGGAGATACTCTGCCCATTCGGAAAGATTAACAACTATGGCATCCGTCGCCTTCTGAATACTTCCCACTCCTATGAATGCAATCGCGGACGGTGCTCGGATGCCACTGGCCGCCGCGGGCGGACCGGACACCACGGGCGTTCAGGGCGGCGGCGATGCCGCTCAAGGTCGTGACACCGGCCCGCCGAATTTCGGCGATGATCGGCATGGTCCTGAAGGCGTGTTCATCAGCTTGGGCTTTCAGGCGGGCCACACCAGCCTTGGCGACCTCGTGGATGTTTGGGCTCCCCAGCGGTTCCCCGCGGTCACGTTTCGCCAGCAGAGCCTGACGGGTCCGGTCGGCAATCATCCGGCGTTCCTTTTCCGCTAAAGCCGCCCACAGGTGGAGCGTGAATGAATCGACATCCAGGCCAAGTTCGGCGACGACGAATTGGACCCGGTGCCGCATCAGACCGGAGATGAAGTGCACGTCGCGGCCAAGGCGGTCGAGCTTGGCGACCACCAGCGGACACTTCTCTCGTTGGGCCTGAGCAATGGCTGCGTTCAGGCCGGAACGGTCGTCTTCGACACCCGACTGGACATCACGATAGAATTTGGTGACGACAAGTCCGTTGACTACGGAAAATCGAGTGATCGCCTCTTGCTGTGCATCAAGCCCAAGACCCGACCGACCTTGTTTACTCGTCGAAACTCGAATGTAGCCAACGCACTGCATATGACTCTCCGTCCCGCTTTCGAAGTCAAGACGAACGTCTTGATCTTGTTTTTTCGAAGGTCTCATGGATTTGTGAGTTGTCAAGCGGGGGGAGCCTGTTTAATCCACTGAATTGTTCGCCGGCTCGGTGCAGAGGCGTATCCATTGGCTAGTCGTCCGTCAGGTGGCATCCCTGAGGCGAGCCGACACGTGCCTGTCGTCCATCCGAGCCTCTGGTCGGCGGAATGGAGATCACATGGGAAGCGTTCCCAATAAGATCGCCCGGAGGGTGGCGATCCAGGTCTGATCAAACGTCGTCAACTTGTCCTCGTTTCGAGCGAGCCGGCAGCCTGCACATGATGCCATCGGTGATGGCAGCCGCTTCGCCACATTCTTGATCACCTTGATGCATTGGATGGTCGTAGGGAATGCCTTCGGACAGGTCCAATAATTCCGCTTCCCGGTACGGGTAGAAGATGGCAATCGACGACGGGGTTCGAACCGTCAAGAACGGCTCAGCAACTCCCCGACGCCCATGGTAACCTGAGCCAACTTGTACGGCTTCATGATGACAGTCAAAAGCCCCGGCTCCTGATGCGGAATGGCCTCGCTGTAGCCGGTTGTCACGACCACGGGCAACTCCGGGTCAGTTACCCGAATGGTCCGGATCAACTCCGGACCGCCCAGTCGGGGCATTCTCATGTCTGTCACCAGGATGTCGGCCGGATCGACAGCGTGGGCCGGAGGGCCTCAGCCCCATCATGAGCGATGGCATCTCGGAACCCGTTAGACTCCAGAGCTTCAGCTAAAGCCGTGGCCACGAGATCCTCGTCCTCGGCGACGAGTACGTGAGGTGAGTTCAGCATCTGACAAGCGGCTCCGCTCTACACCCGCTTCATATAGGCTTGGCGGAAACCATCGGAATTATCGGAATTGTCACCAGATGAAACAACCCCTACCGCGTGTCAGATGCTCTGAAAGCCTGTTTAAGAATTGGTCGGAGGCACAGTATGTGATGGGTAAACCGGCATAAACTCCCCTACATGTTGTAGATTTACTGCATTCTCAAACAAGCTCTCAGAGGTGTTTGCAGATCATTGAATTTTCTTGGTGCTTTCAATCGATGCATTCAGTTCAGATTCAATAAATTTCTGGTCGGTCTCGCAACGCATGTAGAAGACTGATGAGTTAGAGAACTTTCCATTTTCCAACGTTTCTTTTGCCCTAATATGATCTTTAATAATATACTCAAATTGCTGGTAGTTTCCATTTCCCCATACAATATTTATGGTTTTTTCATCAATCAAATCAATGCGAGAAATGGATTTAGGCCGCCAGTAAGTCCTTGCTCCCATCAATTCGTAGCGAGCACCAAAATAATCATCTGACAAAAAGATTCTGAAGTAGGCAGAGCATCCAGAATCTCCGCCCCAAGACCCTTTAATCTTGTTGTAGAGAGCTTTTGCTTGATCTGACTTCTTGTCAACGATTTCAGCCGAAGGCACAGCGTGCTGCCCTTGTGTCTGGGCCTGAACCCTTTCAACAAGTGGATCCTTAGTGCTAGGGCTAGGAATTTCATTCCTTGGCGAAGCAGTGTTGAGGGGCGGGGATTGTGATAGAAAAGCAGGTGAGTTTATCTTAGGTTGGCTATTTGATAAGGGATGACTCTCATCCCTTTTGGATTCTTGGGCATCATCCGGAATAGTTGCACTTTCAAGGATCGCAACCAGTTGCTCTGTACGCCTAGCGTAAATTCCAGATAAGCAGTCGATCTTTTTGCTGGAAAGATGAGTGGAGACTATATCAGCTTGCGTCACGCTGCACGAGTTGTCTCGAATAGCTCTCCATGCTTGTTGTGAATTTATAAGCCTTTCACGTGCCGCGTTTTCAAAGACTCCCGATGCATCTTCGAATAGCTGACGCATCTGTTGATCAGCCTCCCGCAGTTCAGGAGCCAAACAAATGAATGCTTCTAGGGCAGATTTTCCGGTGATACAATCAACTCCGGCCGCTTTGGACTGAATAGAGCTATCATTTCCCTGCTTGCCGGTAGTGGCAGCAGAGTTGCTTGCTTGCAAGTTGCTGGCTTGCTTTGCTACCAAAGCAGCAGACATTATGTTAAGAAACTCGTCTCCGTCCTTTTGTGCTCGTTGAACCTGGGAGACGTTCAGTTGCTTTGCCAGCTTATCCCGCAAGCGAATAGGCTCAGGTTGACTGCCGTGTCTCGCCGATATATATGCCCACTTGTATGCTTCTACGGGATTTGCCTGCACCCCTTGACCAGCTTGGTACATTAGGGCTACTCGGTACATGGCATTTTCTACCCCGAGCTTGGCGGCCTCCAAGTACCACTGTATTGCCTTTTGGAAGTCCTGGGGCACCCCCTCACCCAGACGGTACATCGTACCAAGAGTATTGCTCGCTTCCCATTCGCCTTGGGTTGCTGCCTTTTGGAACCAAGTCACCGCCACTGAGGGATCCTTGGCAACGCCTTGCCCTTTGCGATACATCCGTCCAAGGTAGGTCTGGGCTTGGGCATTGCCTGCTTCTGCATCAGGCTTCAGCAATGTGAATGCTGTTACGAAGTCCTTCTGGTTTAAAGCTGCCTCGCCCTCAGCGAGGGCGGCGTAGGCCTCCCCAGAGAGCACGATAGAGACAAGAATTGCTGCTGCGGATATACGCATGATGTTATTCATCCGATTTGAGTGTTACTGAACCGTACAGGAATTGCTCTCGCACACGGCGATGCAGGTCTTTGTCTTTCCGGTTCCGTTCACAATCGTCTGATATACTTCGCGGCGGCCGGACATATCGATCAGGACCATGTCCGACGGAACGGCAGAACAGCCTCGGCCCGCTGCGGCAAACGCTCGGCCGGCAGCTTGCTTCTGAGACGGTGTCGCCGCGATAGCCGAGTTGCCGATTATTGTGGTCATGCTGGTAAGGGCGATTAACACATAGGCAAGAGAATACAAACGTTGCATGGCATTGCCCCTTGAGCGACGGTTCCCTCTGACTGTGCAAACTGCACGCTTAAGCAACCGTTAAGTGCGGAAATCTCGAACATCAGTGACATTGTTATTTCTGCATTGTGCTTCGTATGTCAGGACCTGGCCGAAGCTGCCCTGACCACCCGTTTGGGACCGACAACCGTGCTCTCGGATAAACAATAGGAAGGCTCGGTCACGTCCAATACCGCTACGACTGCATCGCTGACTTCAAACGGCTCGAACGTGCCGTGGAAGCCTTTCCGGGCCAAGGCCCCATCGACGGGCACGCCGTGCTGCTGACGAACACTCGGCAGTGCTGGTTGGGCGATTCTGGTACTGGGACCATTGATGCCGCATTTCGTCTTCCGGAGGGGCGGCGGCTGTCCGGCTCCTTGGCATGGGGCGAGTGGACGGCGGCGGGAATCAAGCGGAACCGCGAGCACGCGGTTGTGCTGAAAGGCTCCAACGTCGCGGCTCAGCGTGATTACGCGGCGGTGCCCGGCACCAATGGAACGTTCCGCTATCTGATGAACAGCGTCACAGCGGACCCGCGATGAGGACCTTCATCCGTCGCAGGGCCAAACAGTTCGGCGGCACCTGCTTCGAGGTCGAGGCTAACGGCCAGCGGATCGCTCTTGATGTCGGTTTGCCGCTGGATGCCACCGCCGACACCGCGTCGTTGCAGCCCGCGGTGGCAGGCTCTCGCAAGCCGGACGACAATCTGCTGGCCGCATGATCTTCGGCAGTATGAGATTCCGGGGAACGGAGGGAGGTGTGAGGTCGGATGGCGGGACAACACCAACGATGTTCATCCGCGGCATCAACGAGGCGTTCACCTCCGCATTGACCTTGGCACACGAGTGGGGAGGTTGGTGAAGGACGCTCGCCGACGATACCGATCTTGTCATCGCCATCCCGTCGAACACTAAATGTTGGCCAGCACCGTTACGCTTCCCTGATCTTGCGGCTGTATTGAGGAGGATAGCTTGCCGCTTCAATCAACGTCGCGAAATTATGGGGGCGACTGCACGAACAGCCCTGGACACAGGCCACATGCGAATGAAGGATATGCAGCGACATAAGATTGTTGCTACAGAGTGCTCCTAGAGCTTTCGGGCTGATCTGGAAGACGCGGGTATGGATCAGATCGGTATAACCTCAGCATTTATTCACAAGCGGGATTGGACCGAAGTCGCGGATGTGGAAGTTAGCGGCTTCGAGTTCACGATTGCTCAACATAATCGAGTGCCTGCGTACTTGGCTGGAAAGCGTCAAGATGACGATCGATTCCGCCGCTTCTTTTGGATCGAGATCAAGCCGTTAGACCGAATCGGCAAGAGACTCGGATACCAGCAACTCCATGTGATAACGCGGATGCTAACGGTGGATTCTGCATGGGCCACCGCAACCGGTGCCATTATGCACAAGTGGCTTTGTTCGATAGTGGGGCCGATCATGATCGGGCGGCACTCCTACTCCGGCACTCAATCACTGTGGGCTGCATTGTCGCGTGATCCCGATCTGGCTGTCGAGATTGTTGATTTGAATACATTTCAAGTGGTTAGCGGAGGGGCTGGCCTGGAGTGCAATGAAGTCGAAATATCTTGCTCTCGCAGTTCCCTAGATGAGCCGTTCCGGCTCGTTGTGAGGCCAGTCGGCTCCGGGTTACTCAGCAGGTGAAGAAATCCGCTTTGGAGCATTGCATGGGAGTAGATGGTGTGTGCGATTGGTCAGCGACATTGCTGACGAGACTATTCAGGTGTGCCGCCCACAGCCATTCAAGATAGCATCCGGCAGAAGAGAAAAGATGAGTGGAGATCTCGACCTTTTTAAGGTGATGAAAGAAGCCCTCGCAGAAGGAGAGGAATTCGATCGGCAGATGATGTCGGCCGGATGGACGATGACGCGGGACATCCGACTACGGGCGTTTCTTCAGCTTTCAGCGGAAAGGCTACCAGAAGGATCACGGTTCTTCATCCGTGACGGAAACTTTTTCCGCGGTGGAGAACTTGTGCACCGGCAGCACTCAATGCCGATTGTGGTCACCAAGTGCGACAACGTCTGGCTGCCGCCCATCCCGGAGATCGTGAGCGATATTTGGGATGAGGTTGCCGCATTGGCTCGGGCTCAGCCGCAGGCCTTCCAGGCCGCGGTGCAGGGTATCCTTGATGTTGATCTGGCATTCGAGACCTATCCGCTGTGAGGATGTTGATGTGCTTCTAGAAACAGCCGCTGGGGCGGTAGAGGCCGCCTCCTCATCCTGCAGCTTAGAATGCGGATGTGGTACGACATGCTCACATGCGGTGCCAGGCATCAACGATAGGTTAACCTCCTACGGGAATACTACTTCCACAGACAAAGTTTGGAGGTCTCGCCATGGCTAGGTACACGGTACAGCGGCTCACAGGCCAAAACTGGGCCACTCATGTTAGCAATATTGCAAGCCAGCAATCCGCCATCGCAAATGCCCAGTCTGTAAAGAAAAGCAATCCAAATCACATAATCCGAGTTGTTGATGATAACGGCAACACAGTAATTCAGTTGTAATAACTAATACCCTCTTCTCCGGAGGGGCGGATTAAATCTCGCCCCTTTGGATTACTGTAATTAAATTGAGTTCATAGGCTCATTATTGCCTTCCTTCACTCCGCATTCCGAGTGAATTGATGGCCTTCCATCAGTGGCCACGCGATGAGGTGATGGGCCACACATTGGAAGTGTTTCACCACTGCCTCTTGCTGAGCGTGGTTGACGAAAGCAAATACGCAGTAGATCAGAGCCAACTCGTCATCATGAATCCAGACATGGCCCATTGACCATTCTTGATCAAGTTGACCGAGCCGTCCGCAGAATACCTCAATGTCATCCTGCAACTCCCATAAGCGATTATTATCCACAGTGATAAAATGGGAATAGGGGGCCAAACCGTCGCACACTTCACGAATATGCGGTGTCATGGGCCAGCCCATGCTTGCGACGCACGCTTCGATGGGCGTGCAGACCGGGTAGTCGATCACCGGGTACCCAGTTCCCTCCAGCTTCTGCAGGAGGTACGGCAGATCGAAGGCCGAAATTCGGTGGTTCCAGAGAGCGACCAGGATCTTGGCATTCAGCGTGATCCACGCGGCGACGAACTCGTGGTCCTGCGGCTCCAAGCTGCCCTCAGTGGTCTGGGCCGCCGGGTTGATTAGCACCTTGGTCGTATCCACGATGTTGGCGTCAGGGCTGTGGGTGTGGGCAACCAGGATCATCGGCAGTTCTTCGGGGGCTATCCTCTGGTCGATCCACACCGACATCGGCAGCCCGGTGTTGTACGGCCGGAGGACGCCCCAGTCGTGCTCCGTCACGATCTCATCGGCCTCGTCCTGGTCTGAGCCGTCGCAGGTCCACCCGACCGCATCCAGGAGTTCGCCATCGTAGATCTCGCCTGCCCAGTAAGCCAGTAGGGCGGGGCGGTGCTGTTCGATCCATTCTCTCAGCCTGCCGAGCACACCGGGGTCGAGGAACATCGGACCATCCAGCACCTCGACGGGATCGAGGCCGACGAGAGCGAAGTCGCTGTTCAGGTGAAACCAGGGCGTGACGACCAACGACGCAGCCTGCGATTTGCCGTCGTGCGTTCTAGCCCAGACGTCCACGGGGAGACCAGTCGTCCGTTGGCAAATTCGCGTCACGTGCAGAGGGTCGACCAAGTCGTAGATCATTTCGCCCCCACCTCGGCTATTCTACAGGGCTATCACGAGTCTGGGAGTTGTCAACCGGCCACCTGTTCGACGTACCGGTGCGAAAGGCTGGAAGATTGGATGCTCTCGCCGACTTGACGACTCCGAAATCCATGAGACGCTGTACAGAGTGGAGTGGAGAAGGCGATGCAAGACCGTATTGAGTTGCCGCCGAACGTTGTCGCGAACAAAACCGGCAGCCATAATGAAGAAGCCATCCGCTTCCGCGTGAAGCAACAGGATTTCCTGGCTATAGTAGCTGCTATCGTGAATAACGAGTGGAGCGGCTGCCTCGACTACCTTGTGCTCTCCGATTGCCACTCATGCCACGACGTGGACACGACCATCTGGTTTACGCTCCCGTCTGAGATCGATCAATTTTTCTCTCTGGTCCGTGGCGTTGAGTTCAGCAGCCACGGCGAAAACACTCAGACTGCCGACGAACTGGAGTACATCGGTGATGAGGACGACGAGGAACCGTCGGGGAGTTCGGTTGACGCTCCGCCGGTCATAATGCACGAACGGACGTGGTTCAACGTCATCGACAGAGGGACCATCGACACGCTGAAGCTTGGCATGTCCTGGGGGCTGGACGGAAAGGATGTCAGCCGGTTCGCGGAAGCTCAGCTTGAACATGCCTCTTGGTGGGCGACGCAATGGGGCGGGTGGACTCCGGAGGAATTGGCCGACTGGCTGCGGCGGGAGGCCGACCGGATCAGCCCGCCTGAGAATGAGTGACGCGACGTGGCCTACTTGCTTCCGGTGGTCTTGGGCGGCAAAATCACCTACGCCTCGCTCCCACTTGCAGCCGGCTAACGAAGGCTGCGGGTGCGTAGGTCACGGGCAGGTGCGAAGTGCTGGCCGCGATCACCGAGGCGGCCACCTTTCTGCCCAGTCTCAAGGCGGGCAGCCCACGACGCCAGATGCCCGGCCGATGGCCGTCCCCCGCTCAAACGTCCAACACGTTTCGCAGGCTCATTGCTATCCTACCATGAAGGTTGGCCGTGAAGTGTGGTGTCGATGCGGTAGCTTGGCCATACTATGGGGGATAGAGCGAATTCGTTGGAGGTGCACGGGTGCCAGAAAGACTCTATAGGTGCTGGGCGATCGCCTATGAATCCAAGGATAATGCGGTTGCAGTCGAGTTTGGAGAAGAATTCTCTATTAGCAAAATTGGTGCTAGGGAAGCAGCATCAATATATGCCGAACGTCTCTTTAATGAGCACGGCGATGAGTGGTTCAAGGTTTCTAGTTACACACCGAGCCATGTTGATGACGAATACGATATGGAGCCAGTGCATTACTTCAGCGAGGGCAAGCGGTTCAGGTATATTGATATTGGGGTGATAGACACCGCCGGCAGAGAATGGGGATATCGCGTGAAGGTAGAAGGACCGCCCCATGCTTTCTATGCCGGGCAGAGCCTGTGGTAGTAAACAGGCTTAACTGGATCCTGTACTTGGATAAGCCTCACCTTTGCCGGCTTCATAGTTTGAAGATCCTGGAGATAAGGAGTGCGATTGTGTCAGACCCCAGTTGCTCTCAGTCCGCAATCCCTCAAACTACCGCTCAGTGTGACGAAGCGGCTCCCGCTGCTGAGGATATAGATTACGACCCTGCGGTGGTTTCCTCGGTGCTCCGGGCCGCAAGAGGGCATTTGGTTGAATTCGATAGCATTGAGGCGGCATGTAGTTATCTCGGCCTCGACGACTTGCACCCAGCCTCTTCTGTCACCGCCGAACACGGCTACTGGATCACTCGCGATGGGGAGGTCCTGAGCGTCGACCGGGAGGGGCACATCGCTGTCCTCATGGACCGCGACGAGTTCATCGACCTCAGCCCTACTCAGCCGTATGCGGACTGGTACACCGCCGCCCTGGACCGTTTCTGGGTTCGGGTTGTGGCCCCGGCCGGTGATCGGCGGCAGTTCCGTTTCCAATACGTGAAGCTTACTTCGGCGACCCGGTCGGAGTTGATCAGGTTGATCGTTGGGCTGGAGCTATACGGTCAGTACATCTTCGAGGCAGCCACCTACCTGACGTTCGCCTCGCGGGAGGAAACGGTCCGGTTCGTTGAGCACTACGACGAGGCCGTGGCAGAGATGGCGACTGACACCTAGAGCATGCGGTGATCTCGCAAGCCAACGGGACCCCTGATTGGGCGGCTTTGGGATTCGGCACCAAGCCCCAGATATCCTCCTGGATGATCACTTCTTCCGCCGCTCAGCATTGCGGCGGTGCAGATAGGGTAGCCAAGGCTGGAGTCTCGGTGACGTGCGGTCCCGCAGGAACACCTCGAACTCCTCATCCGTGGTGTCGTCGGTTAAGGTCATGATCGCGGTCGGCGGCTCCAAGGCGGCTCGGATGATCTCCCGTTGCACCGGCATGAGATCTCGGAAGGACTGGACCAACTCGACGTCTGTCGGGGCCACGTCCAGCAAGGCGACCGGATCATGGCCGCGGAGTTCCAGTAGGTAGCCGACCGCTTTACCCTCGGCAGGGTAGCGGTTCACGATGGTACCATGGGTGCCAGCGGGTACGAGTACGCCGGCTTCGTGCTCAATCTGGCAAACCAGCTTCACGACATCGTGCTCGTCCATCCTGACCTCCTGGCCGCGGAGCCATCTGAGCAGATCATCGTCCGTCATCCGGCGGAGTGTCCGCTGGTAAGCCATCCCGTTTCAGGGGAATCCGAAGCTTAAGGTGCTTGGCTTCGGGATCTGGCTGATCCATCAGCAGCTTTGCCCAGGTAAAACCGTCGCCAACCCCGTACAACCCCAGAGCCTCAGCCTGGGCCAGCTTGCTGTTCACCCATTGGAGAAACGGCTTGTAAGCGTGGGCGATCAGTAGGGCCTCGCGGCTCTGATAGATCAAAGGTGGTCCGCTGCCCGGAGCCGGTAGGTCGCGGCACAAGCGGCAGATCCAACCGGTATCGGTTTTCAGCGGGATGGCATCGAACTCCGCGATCTCATCCCATCTGTCGTCGGGATCAGTCAGGTGTCTCGCCGTCACGACAAGGCTGTCCCTGACCAAGGTGACGAGCACCCAATTAGTCGGGGCGAACTCCCATTCCCTGTCGCCAATCCGACGGAGCGGGATGGCAAAATGGTGCTGGTTCGCCTCATACCACACCAAGAACGTCTTCAGAGACAAGCCTGCTACCACGCGTCAGCCCCACAGAGATGTCCCGAGCCGCCAACCTCGTCGGCGTGCGATCCGTGTACCGCCCCAGTCCACCACAGATTCGCAAGCTGTCAACTCGACTGCCTTCCGCTGATGCACGGTAGCCGGCCGTCCTCCGACATGGTTGCACGTCCGCAGATCAAGATGGCCTGTGGTGTTGAGGCGTGCGTATGCCCCGATCACATGGCGGTCGCCTCCGACCAGGACCGCCTGCTCACCGCAATCAAGCAGGAGATTTGGCGAGAGGTAGCGGGGAGCCCTCGCCTCCGGCCCGGCGGCGATTCCCCGAGGTCCTCGAACTCCGGCATGCCGGCGTCACACCCGCCGAAATCGCCGCCAGGCTCGGGATCAGCCGGTCCAGCGTCTTCCGGGCATTGCGGGAGGCGAAGGTGGTGGCCTGAGTGGCTTGGCCTGGCCGGGTTGATTAGAGGTGTTGCCCACCCGACGAACATCGCCATCGAACCTCTCACCGGTACCGCCTACTTCTCAACGCCATGGCGTGCACGGCAAAGCAAAATGAGCCACTAGCGAGATCGACGGCGTCGGCCAGGAGCGACATCAGCCCTGCGGTGATGTCGCTCCTGATACTGGAGGCTAGCATTCCGGACTACGCCCACCACAACGCTATCATGGCGGCGGACACCAACTTAGCCAGCTTGATTGGCGTCGTGACCAGGGGAGGACGGCCGAGAGAACCGTTCAACGCAGGCGGCGAGGCTGGTCAGGGTGGTCTCATGATACAGCCAGGGTCCTGCTGAGGCCTTGCAGGAGATAGTGATCTCCATGATCGTGGATGATCGCCGTGAAGGTGCCGACCGCAACCGTGACGCTCGGTTCGAAACTGGCCATTTGACGCCTTCCTGGACAAGATACCGTAGGGTTGGGTTGGAATCGTTAATCAGCGATTAACATATGGGCGTATGCCGGGCGATACCTACTAATCGAACGATACGGTCACACATCTATTTTCTGTAGAACCGAAGATTGCGTCAGCGAGCATTTGTGCTAAAGTGAAGCCATCAACAGGAGGGCATCACATGGCGGACATCATCGTGGATCGGACGGATGGCTCGGGGTTCAGCCTGCCGGAGGGTTGGGCCATCGACGCCGACGCCACCGAGGCGGCAAACAGCATGACCGACGACGCATTGCGGGCAGAGGGGCCGAAGCTCTTGGCTGACGCCCTAAACCTCGAAGAGTTTGACCGGGCCGCCACGTGGGCCTGGGCCATGAAGCGGCGAGGGTGCCTGCCGGCGGGGAAGTTCAACAGCAAATCTTGAGACCAGAAGGGCCGGGGGACTCCCCGGCCCTCTCGTTTTGGTCACCCCAGGGCGAATGCCTTTGACGCGTCACGGGACAGAACACGAGCGTAGGTCTCAGCGTGGACGCTGAGCGTATGACCCATTTGCTTGGCGACCAGGAGGGTAGGGACGTGCTGGCGGTGCAGGGCGGCCCAGATGGCGAACGAATGGCGTAGTGAATAGAGGATGCGTCGGTTGCCGGCCCTGTCCACCTTTAGCCCGGCAGCCTGAAGCAGGCGGGTGAAACTGCCCTCCAAATCTCGGTAAGGCATGATTGGATCCTGGTCGGTTTTCGGCGTGGCTAGGGCGTGGAGTTGCCGAAACCAATGGGCCACGTAGGGCTTAAGCATGATCGTTCGGCCCGGTTTGACATCGTTGCCCTTGATGAACAATTCGGCGGTCCGAACCCTGAGGCCCTGTACGCGAGAGTGAGCCTCTCGGATGAAATCCAAATCGACCCATCGGACGTTCATGACCTCGGCCGTCCGCATACCGGTGCAGGCCATGATTTTGATGACGAAGTCCAGTATTCTGCGTTCGCGATAGTGCCGAGAGTTGCCTTTGTTCCTGGGACCACTCTGGCCCTCTCCCCGTGCTTTTTGTCGGTGCTCCAGATAACGGGCCATATCCGCGTTGGGGGCAGGACAAACCTCGAATACCCGCTCACGGGACATCCGGCGGAGCCGGACATATTCACGCCATGTGAAATCGGAACGCTCGGTCTTGTGCCGATCCAATGGTAGATACGCCTGCTTCGGCTTGGCCCGCGGGGTGACCCAGCCAGATCGAACCGCGAAGCGGAACAGGTCATTCACCGCGGTCAACATGATGTTCATGCTGGCCGGCCTGAGGGTTTTGCGAAGTTTCCGGTTCTGTCGCCAGTCCCGAAACCGAACCATGTCAGCGTCGGTGAACTGGTCGATGGCTCGGTCAGCGGCCCACCCTACGAAATCGCGTTGGACCACCAGGGCGTAGTTTTCTGCCGTATCGCCGGAGATCTCGCCTCTGGTCTTTCGAGCCTGGAGGTCCTCCAGGTATTTCGGCAGAACCTGCAAAAGGGTCGGGCTGCTGACCGGAAGGTTTTGGTGCAGCCGCCCCTGAACGGTCAAGAGGGCCGCTTCGGCCACCCGCTTGGCCGCGTCCAGGCTACGCTCCCCCGTGGTCTTTCGGACCCGCGGGTGACCCGGTATTTGGATCACGTACTGCCAGCGACTACTGGACGGCGGAAGATAAAGCGTCAGGTACCGATTGACCTGCACCTGTTCCCGGAAAAATCGCTTTTCGGACATGGGGTTGGCCCAGTACGGACTTTGACAAAAGTTTGACAAAGACCGTACCGCCGGAGCCCCGCGTGGGCAAGCCAGAACCCTTGCGGTGTCTCACTTTTCTCCCTGTTCTGGCACTGTCAAAGTCCTCGCAGGGCCTCTTGAGAAAAAACAAAGAACTCAACGCATTAGGCTCGACAATCTCCTTGGTCATCTCGATGTCGGCCCGGCTGGGGGTGGGATCGCCGGAGGGGTGGTTGTGGACCAGGATCACCGCACTGGCCGACAGCTCCAGCGCCCGCTTCACCACCTCGCGCGGGTAGACGGGGGTGTGGTCGACGGTGCCGCGCTGCTGCACCTCGTCGGCGATCAGCGTGTTCTTGCGGTCGAGGAACAGCAGGCGGAACTGTTCCGTCGGCTCATGCGCCATGGCGGCGGAGCAATAGTCGATCAGCGCCTGCCAGGAGGCCAGCACCGGCCGGTCGATCACCCGCTGCTGCAGGGCGCGCAGGGCGGCGGCTCCGACGATGCGGACGGCGGCGACGGCGTTGTCGGTGCCGAGCGACACGCCCTCCGCCTTCAGCCCGCGCAACCGCTCCGGCGGCGCGTTGACCACGCCCCACAGGTCGCCGAAGGTCCGAATCAGCATTTTGGCGAGCGGCTTCACGTCGCGCCGCGGGCTGACGGCGAACAGCACCATCTCCAGCAGCTCGTAATCCTCCAGCGCGTCGGGTCCGCGATCGAGGAGGCGGCGGCGCAGGCGGTTGCGGTGGTCCAGATAATGGGGATCGCCGTCGGCCGGCTCATCGGCCTGCCCATCGTCCAGAACCGGCAACGAAGCGCTACCCGCGAGCGTGGCATCGGCGATTGAGGCCAGAATTTCCGGAAACGGCAGGAGACCGGCGGTCAGGCCGGCATCGTCCATTTCCGCTCCGCTCCCCACGCCTTCGGCTTTCCTGCCGCGTCCAGTCGTTTTGCGTCCTGCCATCGATCAGCGCCATCCCTATGTATGGCACCGACTATAGCGTCTGAATGCGCGAGCGCACAGGGGGTGTGCTCGCGCTTCAGGAAGTCGGAGTCCGGTCCGGCGACGGTTCTCAGACGATCGCGGTGTCCGGGATGGTGCCGGTCAGCACGGCGCGGACATTGTCGGCGATCATATGGCCGGTGCGGACGCGCGCCTCGTCGGTGGTGGCGCCGATGTGCGGGGTCAGGATCAGGTTCGGCACGCCCTGGAACGGGTTGTCGGCCGGCAGCGGTTCCGTCGCGAAGACGTCCAGCAGGGCGCCGCCGAGATGGCCGCTGGTCAGCGCCGCGGCCAGCGCCGCCTCGTCGACGATGCCGCCGCGGGCGACGTTGACCAGGATGGTGCCGGGCTTCAGCCGGGCGATCACCTCGGCGTTGACCAGATTGTGGGTCTCCGGCGTGTAGGGCAGGTGGAGCGACAGCGCGTCGGCGGTGTCCCAGATGCGGTCGAACGATACCTTCTCCACGCCCATGCGGGCCCAGACCGGATCGTCGGCCGGCACATGCGGGTCGGCGGCGATCACCGTCATGTCCAGCCCCTGGGCGCGGCGGGCGACATGGCGGCCGATGCGGCCGAAGCCGACGATGCCCAGCGTCTTGCCCGACACCTCGCGCCCGATCAGCCGGCCGCGCGGCCATTTGCCGGCGACCACGTCGGGCGTGGCGAAATAAGTTGTGCCGCGCACCAGCATCATCAGGCCGGCGATGGCCAGCTCCGCCACCGACACCTCGTTGGCGCCGGTGGCGGGCAGGACGGCGATGCCGCGCTCCCGGCAGGCCGGCACGTCGATGTTGTCCAACCCGACGCCCAGCCGGCCGACCGCCTTCAGGTTGGGGAAGGCGTCGAAGAAGGCGCCGCGGATCTCCGTCTCGTTGCGGATGCAGATGGCGCGGGCGGTGCTGCCCATCGCATACAGCTCGTCCAGGCGCTTGTAGAGCGTCTCGTCGTAATGGACGTCGAAGTCGCGGCGCAGGTCATCGACGGCGCTCGGCTGCATGAATTCGGAAATGATGATGTCGGGCATGGCGGAAGGCTCGATCAAGAGGGAGGGTCAGAGCGTGATGCCGGCGGCGTCGAGATAGGGCTTCAGGTTCAGCAGCTCGATGGTCGTCTCGCCGGCTTCCAGCTTGTGGCGGTAGGCCTCTTCCGCGGCCTCGCGGGCGGCGGCCTTTTCCAGCGTGTCGGCGGCCAGCGCCTGGGGCACCACCACCACGCCGTCGTCGTCGGCGACCACGATGTCGCCGGCCGACACCATCACGCCGCCGCAGACGATCGTCGTGTTGATGTCGCCCTTGGCGTCGGTCTTGTTGGTGCCCTTCATGTTGGTGCCGCGGCAGAAGACCGGGAAGCCCATGTCGCGGATGGCGACCGCGTCGCGCACGCAGCCGTCGATGACCAGCCCGCCCAGGCCGCGGGCGATTGCCGACGCGGTCAGCACGTCGCCCCAGGGGCCGGCGTCGGTCATGCCCTTGAAGTCGACGACCAGGATGTCGCCCGGCTTCGCCAGCGCCACCGCGATGTGGATCATCAGGTTGTCGGTCGGCCCGCAGGACACGGTCAGCGCCGGCCCGCACAGCCGCATGCCGGGGAACAGCGGCTTGATCGGGTGGCCCATGGCGCCCTTCTTGCCCATCGCCTCGTGCAGGGTGGCGGGGGATTGGGCGCGCAGAGCCTCCACCGTCGCGGCGTCGGGGCGGACGAAATCCTTGTGAACGGTCATGCCGGGAACAGCCTTTCGGGAATGAGCGGCAAACGGACTGTTTGGTGCCGGATGCGCCCTGGAACGGGTGAAACGTGATAGATGAACAAGTAATAGAATATTTAGAGGTAGCTGAAAATATCCAAACGGTGGTTGATCGGCGGAAAATCGCCTCTACGATGGGCGTGCCGCAAGAAAGACGCCGGCTTGGCGTCTGGCGATCGATAAAAAGCAATTGAAAGATGCCGCATCCGACTGCGCGGCGATCCCGGGTTGGCCCCGGCTGTTCAGCGGATGCGAACCGAAGGAGTCGATGTATGGATACGAACGCGCGTCCCGCCGTGCGGGGTGGATCGACAGGAACGGCCGCCGATCCGGTCGGAACCGGACGGTTCGGTGCCCTTTCGCGCGGCCTGCGGCGACGTGCCGCCCGGCTGGCCGGTGCTGCCGGGATCGCCGCCTCCGCGCTGGCTGCGGCCTTCGGGCTGGCAGGGGCGGGCGCGGCCTGGGCGGCCTATCCGGAGAAGCCGATCACCTTGATCGTCGGCTATGCGGCCGGTGGCGGATCCGACTTCATCGTCCGCTCGCTCGCCCCCTTCATAGAGAAGGAACTGGGCGGCAGCACCCGCGTCATCGTGATGAACCGTCCCGGTGCCGGCGGCGAAATCGGCTTCGCCGCCATCGCCGACGCCGCCCCCGACGGCTACACCATCGGGCTGATCAACTCGCCCAACGTCGTGACGATCCCGATCGAACGCCAGGCCCGTTTTTCGCTGGACCGGCTCGACCCGCTCTACAATCTGGTCGACGATCCCGGCTCCTTCGTCGTCCACAAGGACAGCCCCTACCAGACGCTGGCCGATGTCGCCGCCTTCGCCAAGGCCAACCCCAACAGCGTGACGGTCGGCACCACCGGCATCGGATCGGACGACCATCTGGCGATGCTGATGTTCCAGCGACTGACCCAGACCAAGCTGACCCATGTGCCCTTCCCGGGCAGTGCCGACGCCCACCGCGCGCTTCTGGGCCGGCACATCCAGGTGACCTCGATGAACATCGGCGAATCGGCGCGGGCGCGCGAAGGCGATCCCATCCGCATCCTGGGCGTGATGACCGAGGAGAGGTCGGCCCAGGCCACGGACGTGCCGTCCTTCAAGGACCAAGGGTTCGACGTGAAGATGGCGTCGTTGCGCGGTCTGGCCGCGCCGGTCGGGCTGCCGCCGGACATCCGTGCCAAGCTGGTGGATGCCATCGGCAAGGCCGTCCTGCATCCGGAATTCCAGGAGATCGCCCGCAAGGCCTATCAGCCGCTGCGCCTGCTGCCCCCCGACCAGTATGCGGCGGAGCTGAAGACCCAGGAGGCGACCTTCCGTGCCATGTGGAAGGAAACCCCCTGGCTGAAGTAAGGAACTGAGATTTCCTTGAACGAGTCTCGGCCGTCATTCCCGCGAAGGCGGGCTTGCCGGCCGAGAAACGCAAGCTTTGACGCTGGAATGAAAAAGGGCGCCGGCGATTGGCCGGCGCCCTTTCATTTCGCATCAACCTTGCGCAGGTCTTACTTCAGCCAGGGGTTCGTGGCCCACAGCTCGCGCAGTTCCTTGGTCGAGTCGGCCAGTTCGGCGGCATACTTCTCCGGCGGCAGCAGGCGGACCGGCTGGTACAGCTCCTTCGCCTTGGCCTGGAAGCCCGGATCGTTGGCGGCCTTGTCCAGCGCGTCGACCAGCTTGGTGCGGACATCCGGCGGCAAACCCTTCGGAGACGCGATGCCGCGCAGCGAGGACATCAGCGCGGCGAAGCCCTGGTCCTTGAAGGTGGCGATGTCGGGAGCCTGTTCCACCTTCTTCTCGGCCATCACGCCCAGGACGGCGATCGGGTCCTTCTGCTTGTACTGCATCGCCTCGCCGATGTTCACGGCGCTCAGCATGATCTTCTTGTTGGCCAGCGCCGCTTCGTTGGCGGCGGAGCCCTGGAAGGGCACATGGGTGAAGGTCACGCCGGCCTGGCGCTGGAACACCAGCATCGCCAGATGGTCGTCGGAACCGATGCCGGTGGTGCCGACGGTGACGCCGTTCGGGTTGGCCTTGGCGAAGGTCACCACGTCGGCCAGCGTCTTGAACTGCCCTTCGTTGTGGACGGCGAAGGAGCTGGGATCGTCGACCAGATTGTAGAGCGGGTCGAGCCGGTCCAGCGAGTAGCGGGCCTGGCGTTCGATCGGGATGGCGTTGACGTTGGGCGAGTTGATGGCGCCGATGGTGTAGCCGTCGGGGGCGGCGTCGGCGATGGCGGCGAAGCCGATCTCGCCGCCGGCACCGGGCTTGTTCACCACCTCGACCCGGGCGCCGTCGCCCAGCTGCTTCTCAAGGAAGGGCGCCAGGGCGCGAATCAGCAGATCGGTGCCGCCGCCGGCGCCGAAGGCCACGATCATCGTGATCGGCTTCTCCGGATAGGCCGCCTTGGCGTTCGTGGCCGACATGAACATCGCACCGGCCGCAGCCGCCAGAGTCAGAGACTTCCAGAACTTCATGATCCCCCCTTTGATGATGCGCTGCACAGGGTGGGCCGGAGTCGGCAAGCCCTGCGCGGAACGGGGCGGAGTCCGGTCCGTTCCGGCACGAATCGGCACCATCCCGGCGGGATCGGCTGTAATCGTGCGCGGCGGCGGTCCAGATGCCGCTGAATATCTGAGGATGTTCCTACATCAGCAAGAACAGGCCTTCAACTCCGCAGCATACGATTTCGCGTCGTCGCGTCAATACACCGCAGAATATTGCGAAGGATTGGTGAATGTGATGAGGGTTGGCAAATAAATACTGTGTATTGGTTCGGGAGTGTGGTGGCTTTTGTTCGGGTTGGCTTGCGCAGGGCAAGTCGAGAATCATGTGCTGACAGTCGTCTTACGCTCGCCGCCCATCAGCGCCGTCTAACGCGAAGTTGTATATCTTCCGCGCCATTTACCGGATGGCCCGCGCGGTTTCTCTTTATTGGAGAACACAGCGTGGTGCCGTGTCTCCATAATATGTACCGCGTTTTCCGCCTCCCGCACCTGTCGTTCCGTCCATGCGGGCGCGGCGCGAAAGACGGGCGGCGGCGGCCGGTGTTTCGGGGCATTCCCGGGCGTTGACAGTTGGTGGGCACCGCACTATGGTGCGCGCCTTCAATCGAGCCGCCGAGCGTTCAGGAACAGCATCATGAAAATCGTCAACTCCCTGAAGTCGATGAAGACGCGCCATAAGGCCTGCCGCGTGATCCGCCGCAAGGGCCGCGTCTACGTCATCAACAAGCAGAACCCCCGTTTCAAGGCCCGCCAGGGCTGATCGATCCGCAAGGATCGATCGACTGCGAGGCCGGGCATCGCGCCCAGCCTCTCCGTCATCGGGTGTTTACGCAAGAGCCGCGCCTTCGGGTGCGGCTCTTGCGTTTTGAGGTCCCGGCTTCCGATTGCCGCATCGTCTTGTATTAGGATCCCGGCGGATGGTACGTGTGGCGGACGAGTTCGCCGCAACGGGAAAAGGACCGCCCGCCATGAAGATGCCGGTGCCGGACAGCGGGGTGATCGCCCGCCGCCGGGAGATCGTGGAGGCGCTGCGCGCCATCGTTCCCGGCGAAGGCGTGATCGTCGACGAGAACGAACTGCGCGCCTATGAATGCGACGGGCTGACCGCCTACCGCCAGCTCCCGATGGTCGCCGTCCTGCCCAGCACGGTGGAGCAGGTGTCCCAGGTCCTGAAGGCCTGCAAGGCGATGGGGGTGAAGGTGGTGCCGCGCGGGGCCGGCACCTCGCTGTCGGGCGGAGCGCTGCCGCTGGCCGACGGCGTGCTGCTGGGCATGGGCAAGTTCAAGCGCATCCTCGACATCGACTATGCCAACCGCTGCGTCACCGTGCAGCCGGGAGTGACCAACCTCGGCATCTCCAACGCGGTGGCGCATGAGGGCTTCTATTACGCCCCCGATCCGTCCAGCCAGATCGCCTGTACCATCGGCGGCAACATCGCCGAGAATTCCGGCGGCGTGCACTGCCTGAAATATGGGCTGACCACCAACAACGTGCTGGGGCTGGAGATGGTGCTGATGGACGGCACCGTCATCCGGCTGGGCGGCAAGCATCTGGACGCCGGCGGCTACGACCTGATGGGCATCGTCACCGGGTCGGAAGGGCTGCTGGGCGTGGTGACCGAGGTCACCGTGCGCATCCTGAAGAAGCCGGCGACCGCCCGCGCGGTGCTGCTGGGATTCCCCAGCAGCGAGCAGGGCGGCGACTGCGTGGCGGCGATCATTGCCGCCGGCATCATCCCCGGCGGCATGGAGATGATGGACCGCCCCGCCATCCACGCGGCGGAGGCCTTCGTCCATGCCGGCTATCCGCTGGACGTCGAGGCGCTGCTGATCGTCGAGCTGGACGGTCCGGCGGCGGAGGTCGACCACCTGATCGACCGGGTGGAGGCCATCGCGCGGGACAAGGGCGCCTGCTATGCCCGTGTGTCCACCAGCGAGGAGGAGCGGCTGGCCTTCTGGGCCGGGCGCAAGGCAGCCTTCCCGGCGGTGGGGCGGATCAGTCCCGATTACTACTGCATGGACGGCACCATCCCGCGCAAGGCGCTGCCGCTGGTGCTGCAGCGGATGCAGGAGATGTCGGACCGCTGCGGCCTGCGCGTCGCCAACGTCTTCCATGCCGGCGACGGCAACCTGCACCCGCTGATCCTCTACGACGCCAACAAGCCGGGCGAGTTGGAGGCGGCGGAGGAGTTCGGCAACGACATCCTGCGCCTGTGCGTCGAGGTCGGCGGCGTGCTGACCGGCGAGCATGGGGTGGGCGTGGAGAAGCGCGACCTGATGACCGACCAGTTCGACGAGGCCGATCTCCAGCAGCAGCAGCGGCTGAAATGCGCCTTCGATCCCGACGGGCTGCTGAATCCCGGCAAGGTCTTCCCCACGCTGCACCGCTGTGCCGAGCTTGGCCGGCTGCATGTCCACCAGGGGGAACTGCGCTTCTCCGACATCCCGCGCTTCTGAAGGGCCGCCGCTCGCCATGACCATCACCACATTGAAGCCGGAGACCGCCGCGCAGGTGACCGACGCGGTGCGCTGGGCGCTGTCGGCCGGCGAACCGCTGGAGATCCTGGGCAGCGGCAGCCGCCGCGGGCTGGGCCGCCCGGTGCAGGCCGGCCACGCGCTCGACCTGTTCGGCCTGTCGGGCGTCATCGCCTATGAGCCGGAGGAGCTGGTGCTGACCGCGCTGGCCGGCACGCCGATGGACCTGATCCGCAGCATGCTGGCCGAACGCGGGCAGCATCTGGCATTCGAGCCTCCCGAAGGGGGGACTCTCGGCGGGTTGGTCGCCAGCGGGCTGGCCGGGCCGCGGCGCATCTCCGCCGGTTCCGCCCGCGACCATACGCTGGGCATCGCCGGGGTCAGCGGCCGGGCGGAGGCCTACAAGGGCGGCGGCAAGGTGGTGAAGAACGTCACCGGCTATGACGTCCCGAAGCTGATGGCGGGCTCCTTCGGCACGCTGACCGCGCTGACCGAGATCACCGTGAAGGTGCTGCCGGCGCCGGAGGATACCGCGACGCTGCTGCTGTTCGGGCTGGACGACGCGGCTGCGGTGGCGATGCTCGACCGGGCGCTGCGCAGTCCCTACGAAGTGTCGGGCGCCGCCCATCTGCCGGCGGCGACCGCGTCGCGGTCGGGGGTGGCCGACGTGGCGGAAGCGGGCGGGGCGGTGACGCTGGTGCGGCTGGAGGGCTTCGGCCCCTCGGTCGCCGCGCGCGTGACCATGCTGCGCGAGGAGTTGCGGGCCGACGCGGTGCTGGGCCGCGAGGAGTCGCTGGCGCTCTGGCGCGAGGTGCGGGATGGGGCGGGCTTGGGGGAGGTAGTCGCTGATTGCCCCCACCCTAACCCTCCCCCGCCTTCGGCGGGAGAGGGGGCCTTGCAGACGACGCCCCAATCTCCCTCCACCGCGCGAGCGGGGGAGGGTCGGGGAGGGGGCATGAGCACTGCCCAAGTCGCGCACACCCCCCACCTCTGGAAACTCTCCGTCCCCCCCTCCGCCGGCCCCACCACCGTCGAGACCATCAGCCGCAAGCTCGACGTCGAGGTCGTCTACGACTGGGGCGGCGGGCTGGTCTGGCTGGCGGCGCCGCCCGACTCGGGCGCAACCATCCGCGGCGCTCTCTCCGCCGGTGGCCACGCGATGCTGGTGCGGGCGCCGGAGGCGGTGCGCGCGGCGACGGACGTGTTCCAGCCCTTGCCCGAGCCGCTGATGGCGCTCAGCCGCCGGGTCAAGGAAAGCTTCGACCCCAAGGGCATCCTCAACCCCGGCCGCATGTATGCGGGGCTGTAACGGGAAGACCGATCTCGATGCAAACGAACTTCTCGCTGGCCCAGCTGGCCGATGCCGCGATCCGCGACTCGGAGCAGATCCTGCGCAAATGCGTGCATTGCGGCTTCTGCACCGCGACCTGTCCGACCTACACCATCCTGGGTGACGAGCTGGACAGCCCGCGCGGCCGCATCTACCAGATCAAGGACATGCTGGAGAAGGGCGGTCCGCCGCCCGACACCACGGTCAAGCACATCGACCGCTGCCTGTCCTGCCTGTCCTGCATGACGACCTGCCCGTCGGGCGTCCATTACATGCATCTGGTCGATCACGCCCGCGCCCATATCGAGGCGACGCACACCCGTCCGCCGGCCGACTGGGCGATGCGCGACCTGATCGCGCGGGTTCTGCCCAACCCGCGGCTGTTCCGGCTGGCCCTGCTGGGAGCGTCTGTGGGGCGGCCCTTCCGCGCCATGCTGCCCAAGCGTCTGTCCGCCATGCTGGCGCTGACCCCGTCCAGCGTCCCGGCGCCGAGCTACAGCGACCGGCCCGGCGTGCATCCGGCCGAGGGACCGCGGAAGAAGCGCGTCGCCCTGCTGATCGGCTGCGCCCAGCAGGTGCTGGCCCCGCAGATCAACGAGGCGACCATCCGCCTGCTGACCCGCCATGGAGTCGAGGTGGTGGTGTCCAAGGGCGCCGACTGCTGCGGCGCCCTGACGCACCACATGGGCAAGGAGGACCTCGCCCACGCCGCCGCGAAGAAGACCATCGACGCCTGGGCCAGGGAGATCGAGGGCGAGGGGCTGGATGCCATCGTTATCAACGCGTCCGGCTGCGGCACCAGCGTGAAGGATTACGGCCACATGTTCCGCGAGGACTCCGCCTACGCCGTCAAGGCGGCGCGGGTGGCGGATCTCGCCAAGGACGTCACCGAACTGATGGACGAGATCGGGCTGGCCCGCCCGGTGGTGGAGACGGGGCAGGCGGTCGCCTACCACTCCGCCTGCTCCATGCAGCACGGCCAGCGCATCAAGGAGCCGCCGCGCGCCCTGCTGCGCGCCGCCGGATTCCTGGTGAAGGAGATCCCCGACGCCCATCTCTGCTGCGGGTCGGCCGGCACCTACAACATGCTGCAGCCGGAACTGGCGGGGGAACTGCGCGACCGCAAGGTCGCGGCCATCGAAAGCACGGCTCCCCAGGCGGTGGCGGCCGGCAACCTCGGCTGCATCACCCAGATCGCGTCGGGCACCGGCCTGCCGGTGGTCCACACGGTGGAGTTGCTGGACTGGGCGACCGGCGGCCCGATGCCGGAGGCGCTGGCCGGCAAGGCGGCTTTCCGGCAGGGCGGCGCGCGGGCGGCCTGACACCTGCCGTGGGATAAGGAGGGGAAGGGACGCGGGGCGGCGACGCGCGGCGGCGTGGGCGGAGCGGGGGTTTCATACCCCCACAATTCTGTGTTTATCTGCGTTCATCTGTGTCAGAAGATCCGCCCGCTTCACCGCCTTCCGTCCCAGCCCCATTCCGTTCAGGTCATCGCCTTGTCCTTGCCACCGTCCTCCTCGCCACCCACGGAAAACATCGGCATGAGCGCCGGCTATGGAATCACCCATCGCCTGTCGGCCTGGGGCGTTCACATCTTCACGGCCAGCGGCGCCGTGCTGGGGCTGCTCGGCCTGTTGGCGGCGGCGGCGGGCGATGCGAAGCTGTGCCTGATGTGGCTGGGCATCGCGCTGGTCGTCGACGGCGTGGACGGCACGCTGGCCCGCCGCGTCTCGGTCAAGCAGGTGCTGCCGGGCATCGACGGGTCGGCGCTGGACCTCGTCATCGACTACCTGACCTATGTCGTGGTGCCGGCGGTGTTCATGCACCGCTTCGGCCTGCTGCCGGAGGGGCTGGTCAGCATCGCTCTCGCCGCCTGGATCCTGCTGACGGCGCTCTATTGCTTCGCCAATGTCGGGATGAAGAGCGGCGACAATTATTTCGTCGGCTTCCCGGCGATCTGGAACGTCGTCGCCCTCTACCTCTGGCTGCTCGACCTCAATCCCTGGTTCAATGCGGCGGTGGTGGTGGCGCTGGGGCTGCTCACCTTCACCACGGTCAAGTTCCTCCACCCCTTCCGGGTCAAGGCGCTGATGCCGCTGAACATCGCGGTGACCACGGTGTGGCTGCTCTGCTGCATCGCGCTGGTGGTGCTGGAGCCGGCGCGTCCGGGCTGGCTGTTCGGCTTGTGGCTGGCGACCTCGATCTATTACGCCGCCGTCTGCGCCTGGCGGAGCCTGCGCGGTCCCTGATCCTCGGAATTCCACGGTTGGGGAACAGCTCTGCGTGACGGGCGTTGCCTGGACGGCAAGTCCAACGGCAACCCGGCGCAGCAGAGAGGATCCCGCCTTGGCCACGGCTCATCCGATCCGGATCGGCACCGCCGGCTGGAGCATTCCCAAGCTGTCCGCCCCGGCATTCCCAGCCGACGGCACCCATCTGGAGCGCACCGCCCGCGTCATGGCGATGACCGAGGTGAACAGCAGCTTTTACCGTCCGCACAAGCCGGAAACCTGGGCGCGCTGGGCCGCCTCCACCCCGCCCGGTTTCCGCTTCGCGGTGAAGCTGCCCAAGGCGATCAGCCATGAGGCCCGGCTGGTGGGCGCCGACGCCGCGCTGGAGCGCTTCCTGGCGGAGGCCGGGATGCTGGGCGACCGCTTCGGCCCGCTGCTGGTCCAGCTGCCGCCCAGCCTGCGCTTCGACCGTGCGGTCGCGGAGGACTTCTTCGCGCTGCTGCGCGCCCGCTTCGACGGCGACGTGGTGTGCGAGCCGCGCCATGCCTCCTGGTTCACCGATGAAGCTCAGTCCCTGCTGATCGCCCACCGCGTCGCCCGTGTCGCCGCCGATCCCGCCCCGGTTCCGGGGGCCGGAGAGCCGGGCGGCTGGGACGGGGTGCGCTATTGGCGGCTGCACGGGTCGCCGGTGATCTACCGCTCCGCCTACGGGCCGGCAGTGCTGGACGCGCTGGCCGAGCGGCTCCGGCAAGAGGCGGCGCTGCGGCCGGTCTGGTGCGTCTTCGACAACACCGCCGATTTCCATGCCGTGGACGACGCCTTGGCGACGATGGAGCGGCTGCGGGTCCGGTCATAGGCGCAATTCTCTATCGGACGACCCCCCAGCACGACCGAGACAGTGCATTGTTGCAAGGCTATCCTGCCGCGAAATGCCCCCGATAGGAGGGGCAACGGCGTGCAGGTGGTGTGGTTATGGAGTTCGTCGTCCTACTGCTGATCTTCGGCTTCCTCACCCACCGGCTGGACCGGCGGCTGAAGGCGCAGGAGGCGGAAATCGCCACGTTGCGCGGCCGGTTGGACAAGGCATTGGCCGGCGCCGCCCCTCTGCAGGCATCCCCCTCCGCCGAGGCTGAGGCTGCGGCGATGGAGGAACCACCGCCGGAGCAGCTCCCCGAACCGGTCCTTGCCGCCGAAGCGGCTCCCGTGCCCGAAGAGGCCGTGCAGCCTGCGGCACCGGAACCCGCCGCAACACCATCCCCCACGCCGCCGCGGGCGGGCTGGCGCGAGTTGGAGGAATCGCTTGCCTCGCGCTGGCTGATCTGGCTCGGCGGCGGCACCATGGCGCTGGCGGCGGCCTTCTTCATCAAGCTGTCGGTGGAGCATGGCTGGCTCGGGCCCGGCGTGCGGGTGGCGCTTGGGCTGCTCGCCGGCTTCGGGCTGATGGTGGGGGGAGAATGGCTGCGCCGACGGCCGGCCCAGCGCGCCGTCGCGGCGCTCCGGCCCGATTACGTGCCGCCGGCCCTGACCGCCGCCGGCCTGTTCACCGCCTTCGCCAGCGTCTATGGCGGCTTCGCCCTGTTCGACCTGTTCGCCCCGCTGGTCGCCTTCGCGCTGCTGGCGGCGCTGTCGATCGTCGGCATCGGGCTGTCGCTGCTGCAGGGGCCGTTCATCGCCGCATTGGGGCTGCTGGCCGGCTATGTCACGCCGCTTCTGATACCGTCCGACAATCCGGACGCCTGGGGCCTGTTCGCCTATCTGCTGGCGTTGAACGGGGCCGGCATGGCGGTGGTGCTGTATCGCCGCTGGCGCTGGCTCGGCTGGGGGGCGCTGGCCGGTGCGGCGCTCTGGCCGCTGGTGTGGATGATCGACCCGTGGCGCAGCGGCGACGCGCTGCCGACCGGCCTCTACCTGCTGCTGACCTCCGCCCTGTTCCTGGTTCCGGCCGTGCTGGGCGTGGTTGCGGGTACCGCGGAGGACCGGCTGGCGGAGCCGGCGCCCGCCACAGGCTGGCGCAGGGCGCTGCCCGACTGGATCCGGCGCAAGCAGCGCCATCCCGCCGACCGGCTGGCGATGATGGCGATGCGGGTGTTCGGCCTGCTGGTCGCCGCCGTCACCTGGAGCGACGGGCATGACGCGGTGTCGCTGACCGTCCTCACCCTGTTCGCGCTTCTTGCCATGGCCGCCGGCCGGCGGACCGAGCGGATCGCCGGGGTCGCCTGGATCGCGGCGCTGACCGTGCTGCTGTCGCTGGCGCCCTGGAGCCTGCCCTATGTCCCGTCCAGCCCGCCGCCGCTGACTGCGGAGGGACAGCCGCTGATCGTCGCCGATCCGGTCGGCTACCCGGCTGAGGTGGCGCGCTTCCTGTGGGTGGCGGGCGGCTTCGCGGCGCTGTTCGGCATCGGCGGTTTCGCCGCGCTGTGGGGAGCCCGGCGGGCGGCGCTGTGGGCATCCCTGTCGGCCCTGGTGCCGCTTGCCCTGCTGACGCTGGCCTATGCCCAGGTGACGCCGCCGGAAACCGCCATCGGCTGGCCGGCCGCGGCGCTGGGGCTGGCGGCCCTGCTGGTGGCCGGCACCACGCCGCTGGCCCGCCATCGCCACCGGCCGGGTGCGGCGCTGGGCCTTGCCGCCTTCGCCGCCGGGGCGAGCGGCGCCATCGCGCTCGGCGCCACCATGACCCTGCAGGAGGCGTGGCTGACCGTGGCGCTGGCGATGCAGGTGCCGGTGCTGGCTTGGCTGGAGCGTCGGATGACCCTGCGCGAACTGCGCGGGGTGGCCCTGCTGGTGGCGGTCGCCGTTCTGGTCCGGCTGGCGATCAACCCCTATGTGCTGGATTACGAAGGCTATGCCTGGATCGCCTACGGCTATGGCCTGCCGGCGCTGGGCTTCCTGGTGGCGGCGCGGCTGATGCGGACGGCGCCGGATGGCCAGGGAAACATTGGAAGCGGTGACGATCTGGTGGTGATGGTGCTGGAGGCCGGCGCCCTGATCTTCACCACCCTGATGCTGTCGCTGGGCATCCATCGCTGGATGGCCGGCAGCCTGGAGGCGGAGCCGTCCGGCCTGACGGAGGTGGCGCTGCACACCCTGTCCTGGCTGGGGCTTGCCCTGCTGCTGGCGGCGGACCGGCGCTGGAGCGCGCGGCCGGTGGCGGTGTGGGGCCGGCGCCTGCTGGTCCTGCTGGCCGCCGCGACCGCCTTCTTCCTGCATCTGCTGGCGCTGAACCCGCTGTGGAACTTCGAATGGGTCGGCAACTGGCCGGTGGTCAACCGGCTGCTCCTGGCCTATGGCGCGCCGGCCGTCCTGCTGCTGCTCTATCTGTGGTACGACCCGCCGCCGTCGCGCAGCCTGCGGAGCGCCGCGCCGGTCCTGCCGATGCTGCTGATTGCCACCAACCTCGCGCTGGAGATCCGCCGCGCCTTCCAGGGGCCGGTGCTGAACGGCTACGAGATGTCGGACGCCGAATGGTACAGCTATTCCGTCGGTTTCCTGCTGTTCGCGGTGGCGATGCTGGTGGCGGGGATCCGCTTCGGCTGGGGCTGGATGCGCCATGTCGGTCTGGTGCTGGTGCTGGCGGTGGTCGCCAAGGTGTTCCTCAGCGATATGTCGGATCTGGAGGGGATGTACCGCGTCGCCTCCTTCCTCGGCCTCGGCATTTCGCTGGTTGGCATCGGCTGGCTGTACCAGCGGCTGCTGCGCCCGCCCGCCGCCGGCACCCCGCCCGAACCGAAGCCGGAGCCGCCGCATTCTCCCGCGGATGATCTGCCCACTGACAATATGGTGGACCAACGGACGCATTGACACGCCGCGTAGGGAACGCTCCCATACGGTGAAGGATGGGCCGGGACGAAACCCGGCCCCCGCCACCGGAGGAGCAGCGCTCATGGCAAGCGACACGCACGGCAACGCCTATCCCATCCTGCCCGACGGCGAGGAGGGCTTCACCGTCGAGGCGGCGCGGATGAAGTTCGGCCCCGGCATGATGGCCGAGCTGGGCGGCGATGCGCTGTCGCTGGGTATGACGCGGGTGGCACTGTTCACCGACCCGCGCGTTGCGGCGACGGCGCCCTTCGCCATGGCGCTGGAGTCGCTGAAGCGGGCGGGCATGGACCCGGTGGTCTATGACCGTTGCCGGGTGGAGCCGACCAGCGCGTCGTTCCTCGACGCCGCCGATTTCGTGCGGGACGGCGGATTCGACGGCTATGTCTCCATCGGCGGCGGCTCGGTGATCGACACCGCGAAGGCGGCGAACCTCTACGCGACGTATCCGGCCGACTTCCTCGCCTACGTCAACAAGCCGCTGGGGGAGGGCATCCCGGTCCCAGGCCCGGTCAAGCCGCACATCGCTTGTCCGACCACCTGCGGCACCGGCAGCGAGACCACCGGCGTCGCCATCTTCGACCATGTGGAAAAGCAGGTGAAGACCGGCATCTCGTCCCGCTTCCTGCGGCCGAGCCTCGCCGTCGTCGATCCCCGCACCATCGACAGCCTGCCGCCCGGCGCCATCGCCGCCACCGGCTTCGACGTGCTGACCCACGCCATCGAGAGCCACACCGCGCGTCCCTTCCGCTCCCGCCCGCGTCCCGAATCGCCGATGGCCCGTCCGCCCTACCAGGGCGCCAACCCGTGGTCCGACATCGGCAGCCTGCAGGCGATCCGGCTGGGCGGGCAATGGCTGGAACGGGCGGTCAACGACCCCGACTGCGCCGAGGCCCGCGACGCGCTGATGTTCGCGGCGACGCTGGCCGGTCTGGCCTTCGGCAATGCCGGTGTCCACATCCCGCACGCCATGTCCTATTCGGTGGCCGGGATGAACCACAGCTTCACCGCCACCGGCTACGAGACGGTCGACCCGATGGTGCCGCACGGCATCTCGGTGGTGCTGAACGCCCCCGCCGCCTTCCGCTTCACCGGCCCCGCCGCGCCGGATGCCCATCTGCGCGCCGCCGAGGCGCTGGGCGCCGACACGCGCGGCGCTGTGCCGGAGGATGGCGGCGAGTTGCTGGCGACGCGGCTGATCTCGATGATGCGCGCCACCGGCCTGCCGAACGGGCTGTCGGCGCTGGGCTATGGCGAGGCCGACATCCCCGGTCTGGTCAAGGGAGCCGCCGCCCAGCAACGCCTGCTGACCATCGCTCCGCGCCCGGTGTCGGAAGATGACCTGCGCGGTCTGTACGCGGATGCGATGCGTTATTGGTGAGGAGCATCTTGGGGGTGGCACGAATCCCCTCTCCCCCCGCTCACGCGCAAACTTCGTTTGCGCTGACGCGACAGGCGGACCTTCGGTCCGCCGAAAGCGGGGAGAGGGTTAGGGTGAGGGGGACGCACAGCGAGGATTCTCGGAAGGGCACGCAATGCATCCCCCTCACCCCGACCCTCTCCCCGGGGGGGAGAGGGGGGATAGCGCCCGTTTTTCCCGCTGACCGTTGCCCGCGACACCCGCTCGTTATAGGAATGACAGCCTATGCCCGTGCGGAGTCCCCATGCCCCCCGTTGCCCGGTTTCCCACCCCGTTCACCGCTCCACGCCGCATGACGATGGCGGCGTTGAACAGTTGAACAGGGCCCGGAAAACCGTTTCACGGTGTTTCAAACGTTCCATCCACCCCCGCGAAACAGGGGCGCCAACCTCAGAACTGTTCCTCGCTCAGCGCCATCACCGTGTTGCGGGCGCTGGCGATGGTCGGCAGCAGGGCGGGGGCGGTCGCCAGAACCTGCTCTGCGTAGAAGCGCGCGACGATCAGCTTGGTCTCCAGGAAGGAGGCGTTGGCGCCGGGCTGGCGCATGCCCTCCATCGCCTTCATCGCCGAGCGGGCGAGCATCCAGCCGCCGGCCACCGTCCCCCACAGCTTCAGATACGCCACAGCGCCGGCGGCCGCACCCTGCATGTCGCCCTCCACCTGGGTCGCCACCATCCAGTCGATGGCCTTGTCCAGCGCGTCCAGCCCGGCCGACAGCTCGGTCCGGATCACCGCGAGGTCGTCGCCGGGGGCCGCACCCAACTCCTCCACCGTCGCCCGCATGTCGGCGACGAAGGCTCTCGCCGCCACGCCCTTGTCGCGGCCGGTCTTGCGGAAGGTCAGGTCGTTGCCGTGGATGCCGTTGGTGCCCTCATAGATCGGGGTGATGCGGGCGTCGCGGTAATGCTGGGCCGCACCCGTCTCCTCGATGAAGCCCATGCCGCCATGGATCTGCACGCCGGTGGACGCCACCTCGCAGCCGATGTCGGTGGACCATGCCTTGACGATGGGGGTCAGCACGTCGACCCGCGCCGTGGCCGCGGCGCGCACCACCGGATCCTCGTGGTGGCGGGAGATGTCCAGCTGCGTGCCGGCATAGAGCGCCAGCGCACGGGCGGCCTCGGTCTTGGCGCGCATGTCCAGCAGCATGCGGCGCACGTCCGGATGCTTGATGATGGCGACGCCGGAGCCCTTGGGATCGGCCAGATCCTTGCTCTGGACGCGGCCCTTGGCATAGTCGCGGGCCTGCTGGTAAGCGCGCTCGGCGATCGCCACGCCCTGGATGCCGACGCCGAGCCGGGCGTTGTTCATCATCGTGAACATGTATTCGATGCCGCGGTTCTCCTCGCCGACGAGGTAGCCGATGGCCCCGCCGTCGTCGCCATAGGCCATCACCGCGGTCGGGCTGGCCATGATGCCCAGCTTGTGCTCCAGGCTGGCGCAGCGCAGGTCGTTGCGCTGGCCGGGGGTACCGTCGGGATTGGGCAGGAACTTCGGCACGATGAACAGGCTGATGCCCTTGATGCCGGCCGGGGCGTCGGGCAGGCGGGCCAGCACCAGATGGACGATGTTCTCCGTCAGGTCATGCTCGCCATAGGTGATGAAGATCTTCTGGCCGGTGATGCGATAGCTGCCGTCGTCGGCCCGCACCGCCTTGGTCCGCACCGCGGCGAGGTCGCTGCCCGCCTGCGGTTCGGTCAGGTTCATCGTCCCGGTCCATTCGCCGGAGATCATCCGGGACAGATAGACCGCCTTCTGCTCGTCGCTCGCATGCTCGGTCAGCAGATCCACCGCGCCCTGGGTCAGCAGCGGGCACAGGCCGAAGGACAGGTTGGCGGCCTGCCACATCTCGTTCACCGCGAAGGCGACGGTCCAGGGCAAGCCCTGACCGCCGTATTCCGGCTCGAAGGGCAGGCTGTTCCAGCCGGCCTCGGTGAACTGGCCGTAGGCCTCCTTCCAGCCGGTGGCGGTGCGGACGACGCCGTTCTCCAGCTTCGCGCCTTCCTTGTCGCCCACCCGGTTCAGCGGGGCGAGCACGCCGGAGGCGAATTTGCCGGCTTCCTCCAGGATGGCATCGACCAGATCGGGGGCGGCGCTGTCGCAATGGGGCAGGGCGGCGATGGCGTCGAGGCCCACCACCTCGTTCAGGACGAAGCGCAGATCGTCGACCGGAGCGGTGTAGGTCATGGCGGGGCAATTCTCCCAGGGCGGATTTGTAGGGGGCGGATTGTTTTGTTTACCTATACGTTAACATACAGCATCGAATGGCGCTTGGCGAGAGGGCGGGATGCCGCGCTGAATCTCCCTCTCCCCAGGGGGAGAGGGGACCTTGAGGCTAGGCCCGCCGCGCCGCCGCATCAAGTCCCCGCCCGGCTGGCACGATGTCTGCATGGGAGTGTCCGCCTCCCACCGGGGCCTTCACACGGGGATCGACCCATGACCTACGCTTCCGCCCTCGGCAATCCCAGCGACACCGCCGCCCAGCAGGCCCGCGCATCCCGCGGCCCGGCCAATGTGGAGGCCGCCGTTCGCAATGCCAGCGCCCGGACAGGGGTCGATTTTTCCTACCTCATGGAAAAAGCTGCCGTGGAGAGCGGCTATCGCACGGACATTAAGTCCTCCTCCTCCTCGGCGACGGGGCTCTACCAGTTCATCGACAGCACATGGTTGCAGACGATGAAGGAGCATGGCGCCGACCACGGCTACGGCAAATACGCCAGCGCCATCCAGACCCGCGGCGACGGTCGTCCCTATGTCGCCGATCCGGAGATGAAGAGGGAGATCCTGGAACTGCGCAAGGATCCCACCGCCTCGGCCCTGATGGCGGCGGAATACACCCGCGGCAACAAGGAGTATCTGGAGGAGACGGTGGACGGCAAGATCGGCTCGACCGAGCTGTACATGGCGCATTTCCTGGGAGCCGGCGGCGCGTCGAAGTTCCTGAACGCGATGCAGGAGAATCCCGGCCGCACCGCCCGCGACGTCTTCCCCGACGCGGCGGCGGCCAACAAGAACGTCTTCTACGACAAGGCCACCGGCAAGGCGAAGTCGCTGAAGGAGATCTACGACCGCTTCGCCACCAAGTTCTCGGAGAACCCGCTGGCCAACTTCGCCCCGGCCCAGGCGGCGACCGACGCCGTGCGCAAGCAGGACATGCCGGACGGCTTCACCACCCAGGTGCCGATGGCCCCGGCCAAGTCGCTGAACGGCACGCCGCTGTCGATCTACCAGGTGCTGGCGCTGAACGCGCTGGAGACGCCGGACGAGGTCGACAGCATCAGCGGCCGCCCGGCCCGCCTGCGCGACAAGGAGAACCGCCGCATGCGCGAGGAGCCGGTGCGGACCGACCAGACCGCCGGCAACGGCGTCGCCATGGGCTTCGGGCTGGGGCTTGGCCGGATCGTCGGGTCCGAATCGTCGACGCCGGTCGCCGCCGCAACCGCGGGCGCCGCCGGCAAGGATGCCGTGACCAAGGCGGCTTGAGCGGGGCGGCAGCAAGCGGAGCGGGGCAAAATGCCCTACGCTGGCGCTTTGACTTGAGGGACGGATGGGTGCAAGGTCGCGCCGTTTTTTGGCGCTCACCCCTCAGGACCGATCATGAGCAACCAGCAGCCCGCCGTCACCTTCGAGGAAATCCGCGCGCTCGTGCGCAACCTGCCCGGCCCCGACCTGGAGGCCGGCACCGCGGCCCTCCAGCGCGAACGGCAGCTGACCAAGCCGGCGGGCTCGCTCGGCCGGCTGGAGGAGATTGCGCAGTGGATGGCGACCTGGCAGGGCCAGCACCCGGCCGAGGTTCGCCGCCCGCGCGTCGCCGTCTTCGCCGGCAACCATGGCGTGGCCGCCCGCGGCGTCTCGGCCTTCCCGGCCGAGGTGACGGTGCAGATGGTCGCCAACTTCCAGAATGGCGGCGCCGCGGTCAACCAGCTCTGCGAGGTGGCCGACGCCGACCTGCGCGTCTACGAACTGGACCTGGAGAACCCGACCGCCGACTTCACCCAGGGCCCGGCCATGGGTGAGGAGGAATGCTGCCGCACCATGGCCTACGGCATGATGGCGGTGGAGATGGGCGTCCAGCTGCTGGCGCTGGGCGAGATGGGGATCGCCAACTCGACCTCGGCGGCGGCGATGTGCCTCGCCATGTTCGGCGGCGAGGCGGCCGACTGGACCGGCCGCGGCACCGGCATCGACGACGCCGGCCTTGCCCGCAAGATCGCCGCGGTGGAGGCCGGCGTCGCCGCCAACCCGCAGGCCAAGGACGACCCGTTCGAGGCGTTGCGCTGCCTGGGCGGCTACGAGTTCGCCGCCATCGCCGGCGCCATCCTGGCCGCCCGCGTCGCCCGCGTGCCGGTGCTGCTCGACGGCTTCGCCTGCACCGCCGCCGCCGCCGTGCTCTACAAGGCCGACCGCCGCGCGCTCGACCACTGCATGGTTTCCCACCGCTCGGTCGAGCCGGGCCACACCCGTCTGATGCAGGCCATCGGCAAGGAGCCGCTGCTCGATCTCGGCATGCGCCTCGGAGAGGGCTCCGGTGCGGCGCTGGCGATCAACATCGTGAGGTCCGCCGTCGCCTGCCACTCCGGCATGGCGACCTTCGCCGACGCGGGCGTTGCCACGCAGGGGTGATGGGGGGTGTGGGGGCGTTGGATTCCGTAAGTTCTATTGCCCCCTCCCTGACCCTCCCCCGCTTCGCGGGAGAGGGGGAGGGATGGGGAGGGGGCAAGACCGATGGCAAATCAGCAGAGCCTCACAGCATCCCGTCCGCCAGATCGCTGATCGCCGCCGACAGGAACAAATCCAGCATCACCAGCGCCGCCGCGGCCAACCCCGACAGAGACAGGGCGGTGCGCAGGACGAACCACTGGTAGGTCAGCATCGCCATCATCACGCCGAAGACCAGCGCTTCGGACATCCCGGACGGCAGCAGGCCGCTGGCCGACAGGACGATAGCCGGCAGGTAAATCGCCATCTGAACCACGGCCGACCAGTTGTAGGCTGTCAACGCGCCGGGATAGAGCTGCTCCTTGCCCATCAGCGCCGAAATGCGGAACAGGGCGAGCGGGAAGGCCGTCCAGCTGACGACGTAGGCGATGCCCTCCACCGTCACCAGTTGCAGCACCGGCGTGCCGTCAATCTGATCCCACAGCCGGATCGCCAGCAGCAGCGCATAGGCGGGCAGCACCACCAGCGCCGCGTAGAAGGAATTCAGCGCTCCCTCGGGCGTGCGGTCGAAGAACTCCATCCCCGTCCGGTCGAAGCGGGCCAGCCGCCAGGCGCCGGTCAGCGCGGACAGGATGGCGGGGGTGGTCAGCGGCATCATGGCGTCCCGGTTGGAAGACTCACCCGGCAAGGCGCGTGAACACGCCCTTCAGGATGGCCTCGTAGATGTCCGTCAGCCGGCGGAGATCCTCCACCGGACAATATTCGTCGACCTTGTGCATGGTCTGGCCGACCAGCCCGAACTCCACCACCGGGCAGACATTCTTGATGAAGCGTGCGTCCGACGTGCCGCCGGTGGTCGAGTATTCCGGACGGCGCCCGGTCACGCCCTCCACCGCCTCGGCCACCAGCTCGGTCAGCGGGCCGGGCGGGGTGACGAAGCTGTCGCCGGAGCAGTAGACCTCCAGCTCATAGGCACCGCCGATGGCGTCGAAGGTGCGGCGCAGCCACGCCTCGATGCCGGCCGGGGTGTGGGCGTCGTTGAAGCGGATGTTGAAGGTCGCCTTTCCCTGCGCCGGGATGACGTTGGTCGCCGCGTTGTCGACGTCGATGGTGGTCAGCGCCAGGGTGGAGGGCTGGAAATGCGCCGTCCCCTCGTCCATCGGGTGTTCGGTGATGGCGGCCAGCATGCGGACCAGCCGCGGCAGCGGGTTGTCCGCCAGATGCGGATAGGCGACGTGGCCCTGCGCGCCGAACACGGTCAGGAAGCCGGTCAGGCTGCCGCGCCGGCCGATCTTGATCATGTCGCCCAGCGCCTTGGGGTTGGTCGGCTCCCCCACCACGCAGGCGTCGATGCGCTCGCCGCGCTCGGCCATCCAGTCCAGCACCTTGCGGGTGCCGTTGATCGCCACCCCTTCCTCGTCGCCGGTGATCAGCAGGCTGATGGAGCCGGCGGGCGGGCCGTCCTGCAGCCGGCGGGACACGGCGGCGACGAAGGCGGCGATGGCGCCCTTCATGTCGACCGCACCGCGGCCGAACAGGCGTCCGCCCATCACCTCGCCGGCGAAGGGATCGACCGTCCAGCCCTTGTCCCCCGGCGGGACCACGTCGGTGTGGCCGGCAAAACAGAAGTTGAGGCCTTCGGTGCCGAGCCGGGCGTAGAGATTCTCCACCGGCTCGGTCCCCTCCTGCTGGAAGCGCAGGCGGTGGCAGGTGAAGCCCATCGGCGCCAGCGCCGCCTCCAGCACGCCCAGCGCGCCGTCGTCGCGCGGCGTGACGCTGGGGCAGCGGATGAGATCCTGGGCGAGGGCAACGGGGTCGATGGTCATGAGGCTCTTTTCCAACCGGCCCGGCCTCCGCCGGTCGTCATCCCCGCGAAGGCGGGGATCCAGGTGCAGGGGCCGGAGTGCTGTATGCGAAGCCTGGACCCCCGCCTTCGCGGGGGTGACGGTGGAACGGCTGCCAGATCAATCCCGCAGCAGGTCGTTGATGGCCGTCTTCGACCGGGTCTTCTCGTCGACGCGCTTGATGATGACGCAGCAGTACAGGCTCGGGCCGGGCGTACCGTCCGGCAGCGGCTTGCCGGGCAGCGAGCCGGGGACGACGACCGAATAGGCCGGGACGCGGCCCATGAAGACCTCGCCGGTGTGGCGGTCGATGATCTTGGTCGAGGCGCCGATGTAGCAGCCCATGGAGATGACCGCGCCTTCCTCGACGATCACGCCCTCGACGATCTCCGAACGCGCGCCGATGAAGCAGTTGTCTTCAATGATGACCGGGTCGGCCTGCAAGGGTTCCAGCACGCCGCCGATGCCGACGCCGCCCGACAGGTGGACGTTCTTGCCGATCTGGGCGCAGGAGCCGACGGTGACCCAGGTGTCGACCATGGTGCCGCTGTCGACGTAGGCGCCGACATTGACGAAGCTGGGCATCAGAATGACGCCGGGGGCGACATAGGACGACTTGCGGGCGATGGCGCCGGGCAGGGCGCGGAAGCCGGCGTTCTGGAACTGGCCTTCGCTCCAGTTCTCGAACTTCGGCGGCACCTTGTCGTACCAGGAAGAACCGCCGGGGCCGCCGGGGATCATCTCGTTGGCGTTCAGGCGGAAGGACAGCAGCACCGCCTTCTTCAGCCACTGGTTGACCTTCCAGCCGTCAGCGGTCTTCTCCGCGACGCGCAGGTCGCCGGCATCCAGCGCGTCGAGCGCCGCGTTCACGGCGTCGCGGACGGAACCGGTGGTGGCGGTGGTGAGATCGGCCCGGTTTTCCCAGGCGGCGTCGATGGTGGCCTGCAGGCTGGCGTGGCTCATGGCGCGGTCGTTCTGCTGTCGATTGTCCAAGGGACGGCACCATGGAGCCGCATCGCGCCCGCTGTCAACCATACCCGCGGCCGACAATAGCCTGTTTGCGACAGAGTCCTTAGGGGCCCGCCACCGCGGCCAGCCAGGACGGCAGGTCGTCCACGGTGTGGTCGATGTGGACCCCGGCGCCGACGCCGGCCTTCTCGTATTCCTGCTCGCCGCGGACCCAGACCGTGGTCATGCCCAGCGCGTGCGCGGGGGCGAGGTTGCGGGCGATGTCCTCCACCATGCAGGCGTCGGCGGGGTTGACGCCGTGGCGCTCCACCAGGGTGGCATAGGGGCGGGGGTCGGGCTTCGGCACATAGCCTGCCGCGGTGATGTCGAACACCGCCTCGAACCTGTCGATGATGCCGAGCCGGCCGGCGACGTTCTCCGCATGGCGGACCGAGCCGTTGGTGTAGATGATCTTGCGGCCGGGAAGCCGGTCGAGCGCGTCCGCGAGCTGGGCAGAGGGCTGGACACCGGTGACGTCGATGTCGTGGACATAATCCATGTAGGCCACCGGATCGACGTCATGCTCGCTCATCAGGCCGCGCAGCGTGGTGCCGTAGTCGCGGAAGAACTGCTTCTGCCGCACCCTGGCCTCGTCCATGCCGATGTTGAAATGCGCGGCGATGAACTCGTTGATGCGGAGGTCGACCTGGGCGAACAGGTTGCAGGACGCCGGGTAGAGCGTGTTGTCGAGATCGAAGATCCACACCGCGCGGTCCCGCAGCGCGGAGGGGAGCTTGGTGATGGGGGCGGGCGCCGGTGCGGCGGGAGAGGTCGGGGCGGTCATTCCCGAAGAATGGGGCCGACGCCGGCCGGCCGCAAGCCGCTTCACAAGGTCGCAGCCGCCACCTGTCCTATTTGCGGGCCAAGGCAATGCGGAGTCCTCCGCCTCGTTGGTTGATTGAAGATTAACCCCTAAAGGGGTAGCATGAACCGGACTCTGCAACGGTTTGCAGCCTAAGGTTTTTCGCCCCGCCCGCTTCGTGGATTGCCCATCTGGGATCGCCGTGGACCTGCTCCTGACCACCGGTACCTCCGCCGCCCCTTCCGCCGCCACCGGCGGCCAGACCGGCCCCGTGACGCTGGTCGCGCTGTATCCCGGCCCGGCCCTGCGGCTGGATTCCGCCCTGGCCGTCGCCGAAGCCAATGCGGAGGCGGAGGACATGATGGACAGCGATCCGCGCTGGCTGCCCGATCTCCGCGGCTGGCTCTCTGCGTCCAGCGTGGCGCCGGGCCTGCGGTCGGTGCCGGTGGAGTCGCTGCGCGGGATCATGATCGTCGAATGGGCCGGCGTGCCGCTGCCGGACGGCGGCTTCCTCCTGCTGGGACGCGACGACACGCTGGAACGGCAGCTGCGCCACACGCTGACCGAGTCGCGCCGACGCTACAAGGATCTGGTGGAGGTCTCCTCCGACTTCGCGTGGGAGACGGGTCCCGACGGCACCTTCGTCTTCGTCAGCCACAAGGGCGCCCTGGGATATCCGGCCGACGCGCTGATCGGCCGCGATCCGCGCAGCCTCGCGCTGGAAGAGACGGAAGACCTGCCGATGCCCTTCGACTGCCGCCGCCCGGTCGATCAGACCGAGCTTTGGCTGAAGGGCGCCGACGGCACGCCGGCCTGCATCGTCGCCTCCGCCCTGCCGCTGTTCGGGCCGCAGGGCGACTGGATCGGCGCCCGCGGCGTCTGCCGCGACGTGACGGAGCAGGTGCTGCGTTCCAACGAACTCGCGCGCATCCGGAACCGCGAAAGGCTGCTGGGCCACATCGTCCACACCCTGCGCGACCGTCTCGACGCCGCGGAGGCGCTGGCCGTGGCCGCGACGGAGACGGCGCGGGCGCTCAGCGCCGACGGCTGCCGCATCTACCGGGCGGAAGAGGGCAGCGGGGAGGGCGGTCGCGTCGCCCTGTCGCTGGTGGCGGAGTTCGGGGCCGAACTGCCGGAGGTCGGCACTGCATTGCTCGACCGCATCGCCAACGGCAAGGGGCTGGTGGCCGACCGGCTGGGCGACATTCAACTGATCGGCGAGCGGACGGAATACCGGCAGGCGGTGAACGGCGCGCTGCTGGTCTGGCGCGCCGGCGATTCGGAGCCGTGGGACGACGACGACCGGCAGCTGATGTCGGGCGTGGCCGACCATATCGGCATCGCCCATGCCCATCTCGCCTACCAGGAGCGGCTGCGCCGCCTGTCGGAGCGCGACGGGCTGACCGGCCTGTTCAACCGCCGCACCTTCTTCGAACGGCTGGAGGAGTCGATCTCGCGGCCGGACAGCGGCCCGTCGGCCCTGCTCTATGTCGACCTCGACAACTTCAAGGCGGTCAACGACCTGCACGGCCACCAGCAGGGCGATACGGTGCTGAAGGCCATCGGCACGCTGCTGACCACCGGGGTGCGGCCGGGCGACCTGCCGGGCCGGCTGGGCGGCGACGAGTTCGTGCTGTGGCTGGGCCGCACCGACGAGGCGAAGGCCCGCATCGTCGCCGAACGGCTGCTTAAGGGCATGCGCGAGCTTGCCCACCTGTCGGCCAGTCCTGAGAAGCCGTTGGGCCTGTCGATCGGCATCGCCGTCCACGCCCCCGGCCGCGGCGAGACGGTGCGGGAGTTGACCGACCGCGCCGACGCCGCCATGTACGACGCCAAGAAGAGCGGCAAGGGCCATTACGCCCTGGCCCCCGCCTATCAGGCGTCCGCTTCCGTAGAGTCATCTTCCGACTTTTCCGCCGCGGAGCCCGCATCGTGACCCCGCCTGCCACCCAGCGACCCGAAACGCTCGATCCCGCCGATTACGAATCCGCAAAGCGGATGGTGCAGAGCGAGGATCCGGCGGTCCGCCGGAAGGTCGCCGAGCATCCCAAGACCCGCCCGGAGCTTTTGTATTTCCTTGCCGCCGACGCCGCGGCGGAGGTGCGGCGCGCCATCGCCACCAATGCCGGCACCCCGCGTCAGGCCGATCTGCTGCTGGCCAAGGACCGCGAGGTCATGGTGCGTCAGGCGGTGGCGCGGAAGATCGCCCGCCTGTTGCCCGAACTGTCGGCCGATCAGGCGATCCAGATCGAGCGGCTGACCGTGGAATGCCTGGAGACGCTCGCCCGCGATCAGGCGACGGAGGTGCGCGGCATCCTGGCCGAAGCGCTGAAGGATCTGCCCAACGCCCCGCACGGCGTGATCAACCGGCTGGCCCGCGACGTGGAACTGTCGGTCTGCGGCCCGGTCCTGCAGCATTCGCCGATCCTCACCGAAGAGGATCTGACCGATATCATCATGAAGGGGCCGGTGCGTGGCGCGATGACCGCCATCGCCAGCCGGCAGAACGTCACGGCGTCGGTCGCCGACGCCATCGCGCGGTCGGATGACGAGGCGGCGGTGACGGCGCTGCTCGGCAACCCGTCGGCCCAGATCCGGGAGGAGACGCTCGACCGCATCCTCGACCAGGCGCCGCAGCACGAGCCCTGGCATTCACCGCTGGTCCGCCGTCCGCGTCTGCCCGCCCGTGCGGTGGCGCGTCTGGCCAGCTTCGTCGCCGACAATCTGCTGAAGGTTCTCCAGGACCGCGACGACCTCGACCCCGCCGCGGCGCGCGGTCTGGTGGAGGCGGTGCGCCAGCGGGTGGGGCAGGCGGCCGGCGCCGCGCCCGGCCTGCCGCTCGGCCCCGTGGATTTCGGTGAGGAGGCGGTCGGTGGTGCCGCCGCCGGACCGGAAAAGCCGGTGGAACGCCCCAGCGACAAGGCGGCACGCCTGAACAAGGAAGGCAAGCTGACAGAGAAGCTGATCGAAGGATCGATGGTGGAGGGCGACCGCGGCTTCGTCATGGCGGCGCTGGCGGAGCTGTCGCAGATCGAGTTGGCGGTGGTTGACCGCATCGTCGCCACCCATGCGCCGCGCGCCGTCACCGCACTGGTGTGGCGTGCCGGCCTCACCATGCGTTTCGCCCGGCAGGTCCAGTTGCGGCTCGCCCAAATTCCGCCGAAAACGGCGCTTAATGCTCGCGACGGCACGCACTATCCGATGACCGATGAAGAGATGCGCTGGCAGCTCGAATTCTTCGGCGTCGAGGCGAAGGCGTGACGTTCCGTTCCCTTTCCGGTTCTTCCTGGCATGCGTGTCGCTTTCCTCGCCTTTTTCGTCATCCTGATTGCCGCTGCCACCAGCTTCGCCGCCCCGCCGCGCGAAACGCCGGAGGAGCGGGCGGTCGCCGCGACCTTTGATGCTGCCCGAACGGCGCTGACCGAACAGCGGGGATCGGCGGTGATTCCGCTGCTCACCCGCAATTCGGTCAAGACGCTGGAGTCGGTGCGAGACGCCGCCCGCCAGCCCGGCGAGGCGCCGCTGCAGCGGCTGGAGCCGGCGGAGCGTTTTGCCGCCATGGGGCTGCGCCGCTATCTCGGCCCGTCGGACCTGCGCCGCATGTCGGTCGGCGACATCGCCAACCATGCGCTGAAGGCCGGTTGGCTCGGACCCAACGTCATCTCCCGCAGTTCGCTGGGGCCGGTACGGGTGAAGGGTGACCGCGCCTCGGGCCTGCTGATGGTGGACAACCGGCCGGCGCTGGTCCCCGCCGACTTCGTGCGCGAAGGCGGGGCGTGGCGAATCGACCTCGCCAGCGTCTTCACCTTCGGCAGCCAGATGCTGAAGGGCTTCGCCGCCATGTCCGGCAAGGACGAGACCGCCTATATCGACGATCTGCTCAACAGGTTGCCGGCCAAGCCCGGGGCCACGACGTTCCGCTGAGGCGGAAAAGGAACTACCCCGTCCCGCCGCGTCCATCCGCGCGATTGCGGGATTCCCAGTCGTTGCGTAGACTCGCGCCCGCTTCCACCATGTGTTGGCGCTGACGATGACCGCACCGGCGATGACCGCACCGGAAGACTCCAGTCCTTCAGCCGCCTCCGGCCGCACCGTGCCCTGCGGCGCCCGTTTCCGTGCCGCCGTGCTGGACCTGGCGGCCATGCGCGGCGTCGGGGTGACGGTGCTCACCGCCGCCGCCCTGCTGCTGGCTCCGGAGGGCGGCGTCGACCCCGGTCCGCACGATGCCGGCGGGCAGGCGGTGCTGGAGGTGGGGAGCGCCGCCTCGTCCGATGCCGCGTCCGACGCCGCGATCCGCAAGGCGCTGGCTGCGGCGCTGGCGCTGGCCGATCCCGGCGCCCGCATCCTTCCGGGCGAGGATGTCCGCCGGCTGGAAGCTGCGGTCGAGACGCTGGGATATCGCAACAAGACGCTCGCCCATGCGCTGCAGCGCCTGTCCTTCCAGCCGCTGGACGGCCGCATCACCGAGGTGCGCGACGCGGCCCAACTGTTCGGCTTCGTCAATGAATGGTGTTTCGACGAGGATCAGGTGCGGCGGCGTTTCCGCGAACTGGCGCCGGTCTACCACCCGGATACCGGGATCGTCGCCTGCCGCGAGCGGATGGGCCAGTTGATCGACGCCCGCAACCTGCTGGTCCACCATGTCCGCAGCGTCTACGGTTCCGGCGACTGGATGGCGAAGCGCGGCGGACCTTCGGCGTGACCTGACCTCAGCCCGCCAGCCCGATCGCCTCCTCGACGATTGCCTGGTCCAGCGTGGCGCCGTCCAGCACCGCGCCGGTCAGGTCGGCCCCGGTCAGGTCGGCTTCGCTCAGATCGGCCCCGGTCAGGTCGGCACCCGCCAGATTGGCCCCGGCCAGGTTGGCCTTGCGCAGGTCGGCGTTGCAGAGCAGCGCCATGCCCAGCCGGGCGCGCTGCAGGTTGGCGCGCCAGATGTGGCCGCTCATCGTCTGGATATGGACGGGGCCGAGCTGGACGCCGGTCAGGTTGGCGCCGGTCAGGGTCGCCCGCTCGAAATTCACGCCGCGCAGATCGGCGTTCGACAGGTCGGCCTTGCGCATGTCGGCCAGCGACAGATCGGCTATCGCCATCGCCGCACCGGTCAGCGTGGCGCCGCGCAGCGCGATGCATTGCAGGATGGCCGCGGACAGGTTGATGCCGTCCAGCTTCCGCCCCGACAGGTCGAGCGCCGACAGGTCGGCGCGCTTGCCGGCCTTGCCGCCGCTGTCGATCCAGGACAGATGCTCCACCAGGATGTCGCGCAGATCGTCGTCCGGATTTTCCAGCGTCTTCGCCAGAACCGCCGCCTGGATGTTGGGGGAGCGCAGCTGGGCCGCGTCCAGGATGGCGCCGATCAGGGTGGCGCCGCTGAAATTGGTGCGATTGATGGCGCAGCCCGTCATCACCGCTCCCGACAGCCGGGCACCCGACAGGTTCGCCTCCGTCAGGTCGGCGTCGGTCAGGTCGCAACCGGTCAGGTTGGAGCCGGTCAGGTTGGCGCGCATGAACTTCGTGCCGCGCAGGATGGCGTCGGTCAGGTCGGTCTGCATGACGAAGGCGTTGGCGATCTTCGCCCGCGACAGGTCGGCGCCGCGGATGGTCGCCGCCGTCAGCTCCGACGTCAGGACGCTGTCCTCATACTGGTGGGAGAACATCTCGCCGCTGGAATCGTAGTGCAGCAGGGTGCCGTCGCGCAGGTCGACCTCGACCAATGTGGCTTCGCTCAGAACCGCGCCGCGCAGGCAGGCGCCGCGCAGATCGGCCCGGCGCAGGTCAGCCTTCTCCAGGTTGGCCAGCCGCAGGTCGGCGGCATAGAGGTTGGCGTTGGCAAGGTTGGCGCCGGTCAGCCGCGCGCTGAACAGCTTGGCGCCCGACAGGTCGGCGTCCGACAGGTCGATGCCCGAAAGGTCGAGATGCGACAGGTCGCGCATCTTCAGATTGGCGCGCACGCCGCCCGGCTGGCTCTTGCGGAAAGCCTGGTGCCGCAACAGGATCGCGTTGAGCTGGCTCTGGGTCAGCTTGGTTCGCGGGCCGTTGGAACCAAAGCCCTGGGCGGACGACATCGCCGGGATACCTTCTCTATTTGGTTACTCATAATCCGAAGGAGTCGCCAAAAATTCGTTAAAGTGCGAAGATTTGTGACAAGTGTCGGACGGATAACCACCGGGCGGCAAGGGCGACCTTCGGCCGAAGGCGCGGAGGTCCTTCTGGTGGTTGACTCTCCAAGCCAGCTTCTCTATGGTCCGCCGACCTGTCTCCCGCCAAGTCGATAGACCGGGTACCCCGGCCCAATGCCGGGTATCTCCGCCAGTCCGCGAATGTCGCGCACTGGCGCTTTCGTGCTTGTGTGGGCGGCGGCACTGACGCTGGACCCGGAACTGGGGAACGAGTATCGCATGTTCGAAGGCCTGACCGGACGCCTGGGCGACATCTTCGACAAGCTGCGCCGCCGTGGCGCGCTGACCGAGGAGGACGTCTCCGCAGCACTGCGCGAAGTTCGCGTGGCGTTGCTGGAGGCTGATGTCGCGCTGCCCGTCGTCAAGCAGTTCGTCACCCAGGTGAAGGAACGCGCCGTCGGGCAGGAGGTGCTGAAGTCGGTCACCCCCGGCCAGCAGGTCATCAAGATCGTCCACGACAACCTCGTGGAGATGCTGGGTGAAGGCGCGGATATCAACCTGAACGCCGCGGCGCCGGTGCCGATCCTGATGGTCGGCCTGCAGGGTTCGGGCAAGACCACCAGCACCGCCAAGATCGCGCTCCGCTTGAAGACGAAGGACCGCAAGAAGGTCCTGATGGCCTCGCTGGACGTCCGCCGTCCGGCCGCGCAGGAGCAGCTGAAGGTTCTCGGCGAGCAGACCGGCGTCGCCACGCTGCCCATCGTGCCGGGCCAGGACCCGGTCGCCATCGCCAAGCGTGCCATCGAGACCGGCCGTCTCGAAGGCTATGACGTCGTCATGCTCGACACCGCCGGCCGCCTCGCCATCGACGAGGAGCTGATGGCGGAGGTCGCGGCTGTCCGCGACGCGACCAAGCCGGCGGAAACGCTGCTGGTCGCCGACGCGATGACCGGCCAGGACGCCGTCACCGTCGCCACCAATTTCAACGACAAGGTCGGAATCACCGGCATCGTGCTGACCCGCATCGACGGCGACGCGCGCGGCGGTGCGGCCCTGTCGATGCGCCAGATCACCGGCAAGCCGATCAAGCTGCTGGGCGTCGGCGAAAAGATCGACGCGCTGGAGCCCTTCCACCCCGACCGCATCGCCGGCCGCATCCTCGGCATGGGCGACGTGGTGTCGCTGGTGGAGAAGGCCGTCGAGACCATCGACAAGGACGAGGCCGAAAAGCTCGCCCGCAAGATGGAGAAGGGCCAGGGCTTCGACCTCGACGACATGGCGATGCAGTTGAAGCAGCTCCGCAAGATGGGCGGCATGTCCGGCCTGATGGGGATGCTGCCGGGCATCGGCAAGATCAAGGACCAGCTGAAGGACGCCAACGTCGACGACGGGATGATCAAGCGCCAGGAGGCGATCATCTCCTCGATGACCAAGGCGGAACGCAAGAACCCCGACATCATCAAGGCTTCGCGCCGCAAGCGCATCGCCGCCGGTTCCGGCACCTCGGTGCAGGAGGTCAACAAGCTGCTGAAGCAGTTCGAGACCATGCGCGGAATGATGAAGCAGGTGCAGAAGCTTGGGAAGAAGGGGATGCTGCGCGGCGGCCTGGGCAATTTGCTGCCGAAGGGACTCGGCGGCTTCGGCGGGAAGGGGCCTTTCGGCTGACCTGACCGCCTTTCGAAATCACCTGATACCTGTTTGACTTGAGAAGAGAAAGTTTCGACCAATGGCTCTGAAGATTCGTCTGGCTCGCGGTGGTGCGAAGAAGCGTCCGTTCTACTCGATCGTCATCGCGGACGCCCGCAGCCCGCGTGACGGCCGCTTCATCGAGAAGATCGGCACCTACAACCCGATGCTGCCGCGCGAGCACGAGCAGCGCATCATCCTGAACGCCGAGCGCGCCAAGCATTGGCTGTCGGTCGGCGCCCAGCCGACGGACCGCGTCGTTCTGTTCCTGGCCAATGCCGGCCTGGTCGAGAAGCCCGCCGTCCGCGAGACCCCGAAGAAGTCGGCTCCGAAGGCCAAGGCGCAGGAGCGTCTGAAGGCCGAGGCCGCCGCCGCCGCGGCTGCCGCCGAGGGCTGACAAGGGTGAGGGTGGGCCTGATGGCCCGCAGGGTTGAGGTCGTGACGACGTGCCGGGTGCTCCTACGATGACCGCCAAGATCTGTGTCGGCCAGTTCGCGGGATCGCACGGCGTGCGGGGGCTGGTGAAGCTGCGCAGCTTCACCGCCGAACCCGCCGACATCATGGCCTATGGCCCGCTGTCCGACGAAGCCGGCGCCCGCCGCTTCACGGTGACGCTCCAAGGCATGGTCAAGGACAACTTCCTGGCCAAGGTCGACGGGGTGACGAGCCGGGAACAGGCGCAGGCGCTGGCCGGTGTGCGGCTCTACGTGGACCGCGGCGCCCTGCCGTCGACGGAGGACGAGGACGAGTTCTACCACGCCGACCTGATCGGCCTGCGTGCGGAACTCGCAGACGGGAGCCTCTACGGCACGGTGAAGGCGATCTACGACTTCGGCGCGGGCGACGTGCTCGAAGTCCGGACCGCCGGCGGGCCGCTGGAGATGCTTCCCTTCTCCAAGGCCTGCGTGCCGGTGGTGGATGTCCGGGGCGGCCGCATCGTCGTCGATCTTCCGGCCGTGATCGAAGCCCGCGAGGGTTCCGATGACGAGGCGGAGGAGGACGAGGGGGAAGAGGGCGGAGACCAGCGCGGGGAGGAGGGGCCGTGAATCACGGCGCCGACGGTCCGCGGGTCTGGACGGCCAAGGTTCTGACGCTGTTCCCGGAAATGTTTCCGGGGCCGCTCGGCCACTCACTGGCCGGCAAGGCGTTGGAAAATGGAGTCTGGGCGCTGGAATCGGTGGACATTCGCTCGTTCGCGCGCGATAAACACCGCTCCGTCGACGACACCCCCTTCGGCGGAGGGGCCGGCATGGTCATGCGGCCCGACGTGCTGGACGCGGCTTTGACCGCGACGGCGGGACCTGTGGGGGCACCGGGACGCGGCCGGGCGATCTATCTGTCGCCTCGCGGACGGGTGCTGAACCAGGAACTGGTCAAGGAGTTGGCCGCCACCCCGGTGGTGACGCTGCTCTGCGGCCGGTACGAAGGGGTGGACCAGCGGGTCCTCGATGCGCACGGCCTTGAAGAGGTCAGCCTCGGGGATTTCGTGCTGTCCGGCGGGGAACTCGCCGCTCTGAGCCTGATGGATGCCGTGGTGCGCTTGCTCCCCGGCGTCATGGGCAACGTGGAGACGGCGGGGGAAGAGAGTTTCGAACGGGGGTTGCTCGAATACCCCCACTACACCCGGCCGGCGGTCTGGACCGACGGGCAGGGTGTGGAGCGCGCGGTGCCGGAGGTTCTGCTCTCTGGTCACCACGGGAAGGTCAAGGCCTGGCGGCTGGCCGAGGCGGAGAAGATCACGGAGGCCCGACGGCCGGACCTGTGGTCGCTCTACCAGGCGAGCCGCCCGGCAGTAACTGTTACGAACAAGGGTCGACGGCAGGCTCGCCGGCGCGACCCGAAACCGGAGTGACGGTCCGCCGCGAGGCGCGCCGATAGAAAAGGGGTAGTGCTATGAACCTGTTGCAGCAGCTCGAGCAGGAGCAGATCGAGAAGGCCCTCGGCGGCAAGACGATCCCGGAGTTCTCCTCGGGCGATACCGTCCGCGTGAACGTGAAGGTCGTCGAAGGCACGCGCGAGCGCGTCCAGGCCTATGAAGGCGTCGTCATCGCCCGCAAGAACGCCGGCGTGAACAGCTCCTTCACCGTTCGCAAGATCAGCTATGGCGAGGGCGTGGAGCGCGTGTTCCCGCTGTACTCCCCGCGCATCGACTCGATCGAGCTGGTCCGCAAGGGCGCCGTCCGTCGCGCCAAGCTGTACTATCTGCGCGATCTGCGCGGCAAGGCCGCCCGCATCGCCGAGCGCACCACCGGCCGCGGCATGGTCAACGGCCGCCGGGCTGCCGAGTAAGGCGCCTACCGGTTCGTTCCAGGTTCATAGGTTCGGCGCCCGGCCCTGCGGCTGGGCGCTTTCGTCCCGTCACCATCAGCAAAGCTTAAGGAGTAGGCGCCATGAAGCGCACGTTCCAGCCCTCCAAAATCGTGCGTAAGCGTCGCCACGGCTTCCGCCACCGTATGTCGACCGTCGGCGGCCGCAAGGTCATCGCCCGTCGCCGCGCCCGCGGCCGCAAGGTTCTGAGCGCCTGATCCCCGCGATGGCGGCGCCGGACCTCAAGGTCGGGCGCCTGATGCGGCGGCCGGAATTTCTGGCCGTGGCCGGGACACGGCGCAAGCACGTGGCTCCCGGCCTGATCCTCCAGGTGCGCCGGCACGACGACAAGCAGCGGCCCGCCGATGGCGGTCCGCCGATCCGTCTCGGACTGACGGCGAGCCGTAAGGTCGGCAACGCGGTGGTGCGCAATCGCGCCCGCCGCCGTTTGCGTGAGGCCGCGCGGCAGATACTGCCCATCCATGCCGCACCGGGCCATGACTTCGTCCTGGTCGCGCGCGGCGACACGGCCGAGCGGCCGTGGACCGATCTGCTCGGCGACCTGACGGCCGGGCTGAAACGCCTCGGCCTGTGGCGCGAGGCGGAAGGGTAGGGGGCCCGCGACGTCATGTTTCGCATCGCCGGCCTCAGCCCACTCGCGCATCTTCTCCGCGCGCTCGTCTATCTCTATCGCTGGACCTTGTCGCCCTTCGTGGGCTGGCATTGCCGTTTCCAGCCGACCTGCTCCTGCTACGCCATCGAATCGCTGGAAAAGCACGGCGCCATCCGGGGGGGATGGCTGACGGTGCGCCGGCTTGGGCGTTGCCATCCCTGGGGCGGGTCCGGCTGGGATCCCGTGCCCGATCCCCTGCCGCCGGGGGCGTCGCCGCCCCATCGCTGCGGCTTGCCGGAAAAAGGGCATGCGGCGGTTGCCCAGCCCGGCGAAAACCCGTAACAAGGCCGCGCACACGCCGACCTTCTTCAAAGGCCCCACGGCAACCGGGACGCCATGACCGACCAACGCAACCTCATCATCGCGATTGCCCTGTCGATCGCCATCCTTCTGGGCTTCCAGTATTTCTACGAAAAGCCGCGGGTGGAGCAGCAGAAGCAACTCGCCGCCCAGCAGGCCGCCCAGACGGAGCAGTCAGTGCCGGTGCCGGCCCCCGGCGTGCCCGCCCAGCAGCCCCCCGCAACGGCTGAGGTCGCGAAGGAGCGCCCTGTCCTGCTCGCCGAGCAGTTGGCGGCCGGCACCCGCGTGAAGATCGACACGCCGGCCCTGCACGGCTCCGTCAATCTCGTCGGCGGCCGTATCGACGACCTGGCGCTGGCCCAGTACCACGAGACCCCGGACCCCAAGAGCCCGGAGATCGTGCTGCTGGCCCCGGCCGGCACGCCCGCCGCCTATTACGCCGAGTTCGGCTGGGTCCCGCAGGGCGCCGGCATCGCCGCCCCGACCGCGACGACCCGCTGGACCGCCGACGGCACCGCGCTGACCCCCGAAAAGCCGCTGACCCTGACCTGGGACAACGGCCAGGGCCTGGTGTTCGAGCGCAAGATCGCCGTCGATCCGGACTTCATGTTCACGGTGACGCAGACGGTCCGCAACACCGGCGCCAACCCGGTCACCCTGCTGCCCTACAGCCTGGTGTCGCGCACCGGCACGCCGCAGACCTCGGGCTACTACATCCTGCATGAAGGCCCGCTGGGCGTCTTCAACGGCACGCTGACCGAGCGGTCCTACGACGACCTGCGCAAGAAGGGCACGGAGCCGATCGAGACCACCGGCGGCTGGCTCGGCATCACCGACAAGTATTGGCTGGTGTCGGTGATCCCGGACCCGGCGCAGAAGGTCACCGCGCGTTTCGTCCATAGCACCGTCGCCAATGCCGACCGCTATCAGGCCGACTTCATGGGCGATGCGGTCACCGTGGCGCCTGGCGCCTCGGCCGAGACCACCGGCCGACTGTTCGCCGGCGCCAAGCAGGTGAAGCTGCTGGACGCCTATTCCGAAAAGCTGAACATCAAGAACTTCGATCTGGCGATCGACTTCGGTTGGTTCTACTTCCTGACCAAGCCCTTCTTCTACGCGCTCGACTTCTTTGGGCAGGTGCTGGGCAACTTCGGCCTCGCCATCCTGCTGCTGACCGTCTGCGTCAAGGCCGTCTTCTTCCCACTCGCCAACAAGTCCTACCAGGCGATGAGCAAGATGAAGGCCCTGCAGCCGAAGATGCAGGAGCTCCGCGAGAAGTTCAGCGACGATCAGGCGCGCATGAACCAGGAATTGATGGCCATGTACAAGCGCGAGAAGGTCTCGCCTGTGTCGGGCTGTCTGCCGATCCTGATCCAGATCCCGGTGTTCTTCGCGCTCTACAAGGTCCTGTTCGTGACTATCGAGATGCGGCACGCCCCCTTCTTCGGCTGGATCCACGACCTGTCCTCGCCAGATCCGACCACCATCTTCAACCTGTTCGGCGTGATCCCCTGGGATCCCCCCGCCATGCTGCATCTCGGTGCCTGGCCGCTGATCATGGGCGTCACCATGTGGCTGCAGCAGAAGATGAACCCGGCCCCGCCGGACCCGATCCAGCAGAAGGTGTTCCAGTTCCTGCCCATCGTCTTCACCTTCATGCTCGCCGGCTTCCCGGCCGGTCTGGTGATCTACTGGGCCTGGAACAACCTGCTGTCGGTCGCCCAGCAGTGGACCATCATGCGCCGCATGGGCGTGAAGGTCTGATCATCGGATCTTCCGCCTGATATAACCGCCGGTAAACCTTCCTCTTGACGGAAGTTTGCCGGCGGTTATTTTTTTGTGATGTACGACCTCACCATCAAGAAACAGGCGGCCAAGGCCATCGCTCGGCAGCAGCCCGCCGTCCGTGCCCAGATCGCGGTCGACCTGGAAGCTCTGGCGGCCAACCCGGACGACCCCGAGCTTGATGTGGAAGCGATCGTCGGGACCCCTTATCTCCGTCTGAAGTTCCGCAATCCTGCTCGGGCGTTCCGGACGATCTTCATTAGGGACGAAGAGGTGAGGATCATCGATGTCCGCGCGGTCGAACCCCGTGGGCAAGCTTACGACGTCAGGAGGCTGCAACGATGAGCGTGCAGTATATAGCCGGCAAGGACGGCAAAGCCGAATATGCCGTCGTTCCCATTGCCGATTTCGAGGCCTTGCGGGCCCGCGCGATGGACCATGACGACATCCGCGCCGCGTTGGATTCCGAGGACGACGAGGATCTTCCCTGGGCCGTGGCGCGCCGGCTGATCGACGGCGAGAATCCGGTGCGGGTCTGGCGCGAGCATCGCGGCCTGTCACAGGTCGAGCTTGCCGCCGCCGCCGGGCTGACGCCAAGCTATGTCTCTCAGATCGAGTCGGGGCGCAAGAGCCCGACCGTCGAGGTCTACCGGGCGCTAGGAACGGCGTTGGGGCTTATGATCGACGACCTGATTCCGCAACCGAAAGCAGATCCATGACCACCCCCGACACGCCGACCCCCAACACCCCCAACATCGTTTCCGGCTTCGACGAGGCCGCGCTGGAGGCCGGGCGGCTGCTGTTCGCCAAGGAGTGCGACTTCGTCTGGGGCGCCAACGCGCTGAACCAGTTGCCGGAGGCCGATCTGCCGGAGGTCGCCTTCGCCGGGCGGTCGAATGTCGGCAAGTCGAGCCTGGTGAACGCGCTGACCGGGCGCAAGACGCTGGCCCGCACCTCCAACACGCCGGGGCGCACGCAGCAGCTCAACTTCTTCAACCTCGGCAACCGGCTGAAGCTGGTGGACATGCCCGGCTACGGCTATGCCAAGGAATCGAAGGAAAAGGTGGAGGCGTGGAACGATATGGTCCGCCGCTTCCTGCGCGGGCGGGTGACGTTGCGCCGCGCGCTGGTGCTGATCGATTCGCGCCATGGGCTGAAGCCCAACGACCATGAGATCATGGAGATGCTGGACCGCACGGCGGTGCCCTATGTCGTCGTGCTGACCAAGGCGGACAAGGTGAAGCCGACGGAGTTGGACAAGATCCGCCGCGACACCCAGGCGGGGCTGAAGAAGCACCCCGCCGCCTTCCCCGACATCCACGTCACCAGTTCCGAAAAGGGCACCGGCATCGCCGAGCTGCGCGCCAGCCTCGCCGCGCTCGCCCTGGCCGTGGACTGAGGGGCGGCGGCGATGGGTGGCCTCTCCCCCGCGCTGCTGTTCCTGATGCAGGCCCTGCTGCTCATCGCCGGGCCGTTCCTGCTGTGGCGGCTCGGCGGCGGGCGCCACGTCGCGCCGATGGTGGTGATCCAGATCCTGTTCGGCGTGGCGCTGGGGCCGTCGCTGCTCGGCAGGCTGGTGCCGGACCTGTGGGGCGTGCTGTTCGCGCCGGCCGCCCTGGCGCCGCTGTCGGGCCTGGCGCTGATGGCCGTCGTCTTCTTCGCTTTCCTGACCGGGCTGCACCTCGACCCTGCCGATTTCCGCGGGCGGGGCGGCGCCTTCGCCACGGTGGCGCTGTCCAGCATGATCGTGCCGACACTGATGGGCGGAGCATTGGGCTGGTGGCTGGCCGGCGCCTTTCCCGGCATGACGGGACCGCACGCCACGCCGGGCCTGTTCGCCGCCGGCTTCGGCATCTGCGTCGGCGTCACCGCCCTGCCGGTGCTGGGTGCCATCCTGCGCGAGATGGATTTGCTGGGTGATCGGGTCGGGCGGTTGGCGCTGGGCTATGCGGCGGTGAACGATGCGCTGCTGTGGCTGCTGATCACCGCCGTGCTGGCCTGGGCCTCGGCGGATGGTGCGTCGGCGGGCGGCGGCTGGGCGGTCGCCTGGGTGGGAATGCTGGGCTTCGCCTATGTCGGGGTGACCGTCCTGATCGTGCGTCCGCTGCTGGACCGCCTGCTGGAGCGGGTGGCGCCCGAGGGACGGATGGGGGACACCGCGGTGGTGGTGACCTGCGCGGCACTGCTGTCCTCGGCCGCGGTGACCGAACTGATCGGGCTGCACTACATCCTGGGCGCCTTCGTCGCCGGCACCGCCATGCCGCGCCGCTATGCCGCCGCGATCCTCGACCGGCTGGAGCATTTCTCCACGCTGATCCTGCTGCCCTTCTTCTTCACGCTGACCGGGCTGAAGGTGAACCTGACGCTGGACGATCCGGCGCAGTGGACGGTCTTCGCGCTTGCCACCCTGGCGACGCTCGTCGGCAAGATGGCCGGCACGACCTTGCCCGCGCGCCTGACCGGGGAGAGTTGGCCGGACGCGCTGCGGTTGGGCACGCTGATGCCCTGCAAGGGGCTGATGGAGGTGATCGTGCTGACAGTCCTGCTGGAGGCGGGGGTGCTGTCCGGCGCCTGTTTCTCGGCCATGGTGCTGATGGCGGTGGCGGTGACCGCGCTGACCCAGCCGATGACCCGGCTGGCCGGATGGTGGCGCCCGGCCGGCGCGGCATCGGCCGCAGCCGCAGGCGGCCGGCACGGGGGTATGTGACCGTTAAATTGACCCCTAGGCAACCGGCCGGCCTTTCCGTTAAAGAAGCCCAACCGTCCACCCCGACAAAGGGCATCCTCCCGTGCAGACTCCCACCCGTGACGAGTGGCTCGCCAAGGCCCGTACCCTGTCCGAAGCGCTGCCCTACATGCGACGCTATGCCGGGAGCACCTTCGTCATCAAGTACGGCGGCCACGCCATGGGCGACGCCAGCCTGGCGGAGCTGTTCGCGCGCGACATCGTCCTGCTGAAGCAGGTCGGCATCAACCCGGTGGTCGTCCACGGCGGCGGCCCGCAGATCGGCCAGATGCTGGAGCGTCTGAAGATCAAGTCCAGCTTCATCGACGGCCTGCGCGTCACCGACAAGGAGACGGTCGAGGTGGTCGAGATGGTGCTGGCCGGCTCCATCAACAAGCAGATCGTCGCCGCCATCAACGGCGCCGGCGGCCGTGCCGTCGGCCTGTCGGGCAAGGACAGCAATCTGATCACCGCCCGCCGTCTGGAGCGCGTGCAGCGCGACCCCGACAGCAACATCGAACGGGTGCTGGACCTCGGCTTCGTCGGCGAACCGTACAAGGTCAACCCGCAGATCCTGCACGCGCTCGCCCAGTCGGACATCATCCCGGTGATCGCGCCGGTCGGCTTCGACGTGAATGGCGACACCTACAACATCAACGCCGACACGGCGGCCGGTGCGGTCGCGGCGGCGGTGAAGGCGGCGCGCTTCTTCCTGCTGACGGACGTCGCCGGCGTCCTCGACAAGGAAAAGAAGCTGATCGAGAAGATGTCGTTGGAGGATGCCCACAAGGCCATCGCCGACGGCACCGCGTCCGGCGGCATGATCCCGAAGATCGAAACCTGCATCGGTGCCGTGGAGCAGGGCGTCGATGCCGCTGTTATCCTGGATGGCCGCGTGCCGCATGCGCTGCTGCTGGAAATCTTCACCGAAGGCGGCGCCGGCACCCTGATCGGCAAGGCCTGACGCTGCAATAGGGGGGCCGATGACCGACCTGCGCAAGGACCTGCTCCGCCAGATGAAGGCCATCCGCGACCGGATGGACCCGAAGCTGGTGGAGCGCGCCAAGTTGGCGGCGTTGGGCAAGGTCCCCTACGACAGCGACGCCGCCAAGGAGGCGGTCGGCCATTTCCTGGATGCCAAGCGGGATGGCGGTGCCTTCCGCCGCAAGCTGGAACAGGCGCTGAAGGCTGAGGGGGAGACGCTGGACCTCGACACCGAGGCGAAGTCGCCCCCGCCGGTTAAACCGCCCGAGAAGCCAAGACGCGGCGGCCGGATGACGTAAGCGCTCCCCCGCCGCCTCGAACCACGCAAGGAGCACAGCCTTGCTGCATGTCTTCGTCAACGACGGCGGTCTGCTGCGCTGGGCTAGGGAGGCTGCGGACGACGTTGGGCCGCTGCCCGACGCCACCGTCTGGCTGGATCTGATCAACCCGACCGCCGACGACTTGGCGCGCGCGGAGGCGCTGATCGGCACCAGCCTGCCCACCCGCGAGCAGATGGCGGAGATCGAGGAATCGAGCCGCCTGCGCGTGGCCGGTGGGGCCCTGACCATGACCGTCACTGCCCTGGTCTGGGCCGACACCGACGAGCCTCGCATCGCCACCGTCAGCTTCGTGCTGGCCGGGCGCCGGCTGGTCACCATCCACGACATCGATCCGCAGGCCCTGCTGGCCTTTCGCCGCCGCGCCACCCATGGGCAGGTGTCCGCTTCCCGTGGCGAACTGGTTCTGGCGGCGCTGGTGGACGGGATGGTCGACCGCACCTCTGCCGTGCTGCGGCGGACCGGAGTGGAGCTGGACGTGCTGAACCGCCGCTTCTTCCGCGGGCGCAAGCTGCGCTCCCGCGGCGAGACGCTGGACGATGCCCAGACGCTGAAGCGCATCGGCCATGCCGGCCACCTGATCGGCAAGGCCCGCATCAGCCTGGCCAGCCTGTCGCGCATGACCGATTTCCTGGCGCGCGGCGACGGCTGGAACTCCGGCAAGGCGACGCGGCGCTGGGCCAAGACGACGCTGCAGGATTTGCGCGGGCTGGACCAGTATGCCCGTTTCCTGGCGGGCAAGGTCGCGTTGGCGCTGGACACGGCGCTGGGCCAGATCAATGTGGAGCAGAACGAGATCGTCAAGATCGTCTCGGTCCTGACCGTCCTTCTGTTCCCGCCGACCCTGGTCGCCAGCATCGGCGGCATGAATTTCGAAGAGATGCCGGGGACCGACTCGCTGTTCGGCTATCCAAGCGCCCTGGGGCTGATGCTGCTGTCGGCACTGCTGCCGATGATCTATGTCCGTCTGAAACGCTGGATGTGACGCGGTATCCATACAGTGTGGCTTGCGGATCGTCCGCGGTTCTTTCCTTTTGACAGGGGCCGCCCGTCCCGGCAGGATGGGCGCATTCCAGGGGGGTCCCGACAGGGGGCTGAGATACCAACGGCCGGACGGCGCCAAGCGTCTTCGGCAGCGTGGTGACCCTTCGAACCTGATCCGGGTCATACCGGCGAAGGGAGGGACCTCGTGACGGGCTGAAAACAGGCCCCGTCCGGCCGTAGCAACGCCCGCAGTGGGGAAGCCCATAGTGTTGGGCGCCCAAATTGGGGAGCGGCCCGCACGAAGACACCGAACCTCCGTCCGCAGTCCCGGGTTTGTCCGCCCAACTCCGACGGAGAAACCCAATGCCAAAGGACTTCAACGAAACCGCCATCCGCATTTCGACCGGCCCGTTGCCGTCGTCGCGGAAAATTTACGTGCCGGGTACGCGCTTTCCCGACCTGCGGGTTGCGCTGCGCGAAATCGCGTTGTCGGGCGGCGAACCGCCGCTGACCGTCTATGATTCCTCCGGACCTTACACCGACGAAACCGTGGCGATCGACGTGCGGGCCGGGCTGGCCAAGCACCGCCGCGACTGGATCCTGGCCCGCGGCGATGTGGAGACCACCGACAGCGGCGTGCTCCGCGCCAAGGACGGCGGGGCCGTCACGCAGATGGCCTATGCCCGCGCTGGCATCGTCACCGCGGAGATGGAATACATCGCCGTCCGCGAGAATCTCGGCCGCGCTACGGCGCTGGAAGCAGCCCGCGACGGTGAGGATTTCGGGGCCGAGATTCCCGACTTCATCACCCCGGAATTCGTCCGCGACGAGGTGGCGCGCGGGCGGGCGATCATCCCCTCCAACGTCAACCACCCCGAGTCGGAGCCGATGATCATCGGCCGGAACTTCCTGACCAAGATCAACGCCAACATCGGCAACTCCGCCGTGACATCCTCAATCGAGGAGGAGGTGGAGAAGATGGTCTGGTCGATCCGCTGGGGGGCCGACACGGTGATGGACCTGTCGACCGGTGCCGACATCCACCAGACCCGCGAATGGATCCTGCGCAACTCCCCGGTGCCCATCGGCACGGTTCCGATCTATCAGGCGCTGGAGAAGGTGAAGGGCAGGGCCGAGGACCTGACCTGGGAACTGTTCCGCGACACGCTGATCGAGCAGGCGGAGCAGGGCGTCGATTACTTCACCATCCATGCCGGCCTGCGGCTGGCCCATATCCCCCTGACCGCCAAGCGGGTGACCGGCATCGTTTCGCGCGGCGGCTCGATCATCGCCAAATGGTGCCTGGCGCATCACCGCGAGAGCTTTCTCTACGACCATTTCGCCGACATCGTCGAGATCTGCCGCACATATGACGTGGCCCTCTCGATGGGCGACGGGTTGCGGCCGGGCAGTCAGGCCGACGCCAATGACGCCGCCCAGTTCGCCGAGTTGGAGACCTTGGGCGAGCTGACCAAGATCGCCTGGGCGCGTGACGTGCAGGTGATGATCGAAGGGCCGGGCCATGTGCCCATGCACAAGATCAAGCACAATGTCGAAAAGCAGCTGGCTCTGTGCGGCGAGGCGCCCTTCTACACGCTGGGGCCGCTGGTGACCGACATCGCGCCGGGCTACGACCACATCACCAGCGCCATCGGTGCGGCGATGATCGGCTGGTTCGGGACGGCGATGCTCTGCTACGTCACGCCGAAGGAGCATCTGGGTCTGCCCGACCGCGACGACGTGAAGGCCGGCGTCATCGCCTACAAGATCGCCGCCCATGCCGCGGATCTCGCCAAGGGTCATCCGGCGGCCAGGCTGCGCGACGACGCCATGTCGCGTGCCCGCTTCTCCTTCCGCTGGCGCGACCAGTTCGCCCTGTCGCTCGATCCTGAGACGGCGATGGCCTACCACGACGAGACCCTGCCGGCGGAGGGAGCGAAGACCGCGCATTTCTGTTCGATGTGCGGGCCGAAATTCTGTTCGATGAAGATCACGCAGGAAATCCGCGACGCCGCGGAGTCCGGCATGGCCGAGATGTCGCAGAAGTTCCGCGAGTCGGGCGGGGAAATTTACCAGCCGGCGGGGTGAGTGAAGTCTTGGCAGTGATGCCCCCTCCCTAACCCTCCCCCTCTTCGAGGGAGAGGGGACTGCCGCCGCTCCTTCGCATAGCCTTCGCAAAGGTCCGGCCCCCTCTCCCGCGAAGCTCTCGCACAAAGCTCCGCTTTGTGCTGACGCGACAGGCGGACCATAGGTCCGCTGAGAGCGGGGGAGGGATGGGGAGGGGGCATTAACGCCGCCACTCACCCCGCGTACCTGATCTCCAGCACCTCCACCTGCTCCATCCCCGCCGGTGTGCGGACGTCCACCAAGTCGCCTTCCCGCGCCTTCAACAGCGCGCGGGCGATGGGGGAGATCCAGCTGACATGGCCGCGGTCGGGATCGACCTCGTCGGCGCCGACGATGGTGATGGTGTTCTCCGATCCGTCCTCGCGGGCATAGGTGACGGTGGCGCCGAAGAAGACCTGTTCGCGGTTCTTCTGGTCCTGCGGATTGACCACCACCGCCGATTCCAAGCGCTTGTTCAGGAAGCGGATGCGACGGTCGATCTCGCGCAGGCGTTTCTTGCCATAGAGATAATCGCCGTTCTCCGACCGGTCGCCGTTGCCGGCGGCCCAGGACACCACCTCCACCACCTTCGGCCGCTCCACCCGCAGAAGGTGGCGCAGTTCCTCCTGCATGCGCTGGAAGCCGGGCGGGGTCATGTAGTTCTTGAAGCCCTGCGGTAGCGGTGCCGGATCTTCGAGATCGTCGTCGTCAGGCGTGTCGTTCTCGCGGGTGAAGGCCTTGCTCATGGTCCGACCTGTCCTGTGGCAGGGAGATAACGTCGGGGAAAAGGAAAAGGCGCCTCGCGGCGCCTTTTCCCGTTCCAGAGGTCCCAATGGGCCGTTCGGCTTACCGCTTCCACCAGCCGCGACGCGGCTTCGCGGAGGCATCGCCGTTGTCGCCGGCCGCAGCAGGAGCCGCAGCAGGTTCCGAAGCGGCTGTCGGAGCCGGCTCGGGCGCTGCCGGAGCGGCGGCGGGAGCGGCTTCGGCCGGAGCGTCGGCAGCGGCCTTGCGCTTGCGCGACGCCTTCTTGGCCGGAGCCGTGTCGGTCGCGACCTCAGCCGGGGCTTCCGCGGCGGCGGCCTTGCGCTTGCGGCCCTTGGCCGGCGCTTCGGCGGCGGCAGGCGCGGCGGCGGGAGCGGCCTCGACCGGAGCCTCGGCAGCGGCCTTGCGCTTGCGCGACGCCTTCTTGGCCGGAGCCTGCTGCGTCACCGGCTCGGCAGCAGCTTGCGCCGGGGCTTCCACCGGAGCGGCGGCCTTGCGCTTGCGGCCCTTTGCCGGCGCTTCGGCGACCGCCGGGGCGGCCTCGACCGGGGCTTCGGCAGCGGCCTTGCGCTTGCGCGACGCCTTCTTGGCCGGAGCCTTCTCGGCGGCGGCTTCGGCCGGGGCCGGAGCGGTCACTGGCGGCTCGGTCGCAGGCATCGGAACCGGAGCCTCTTCCGTGACGGGTGCCGGAGCGTTCTCGCCGGCCAGGATCCAGTCGAGGTCGGAAGCCTCGACAGGAGCCTGAACAGGAGCGGCTTCGGCCGGAGCGGCAGGAGACTGGTCGGCAGCGGTCTCCTCGCCGCCCTCCAGCCCTTCCGCACCCTCGCGGCGCGACCGGCGGCGACCACCGCGCTTGCCGCGGCGACGCTTCTTACGGCCTTCGCCGTTGCGATCGCCGGCATCGGCGCCGGTCTCCTCGTCGCCTTCGCCTTCGCCTTCGCCTTCGCCGTCGTCCTCATCCGAGTCGTCGTCTTCGGCCGGCTCGGAGATGGCAGCGCCGGGGATTGCCTCGGCGGCAACCGGCAGGCCAGTCTCGGCAGCCTCGTCGCCCGTCTCGTCGGATTCCTCGGCGTCCTCGCCCGCACCGGCGGTCTCGCCCTCGACGCGGCCTTCCTCGCGGTCACGGCCACGGCCACGGCGGCGACGGCGGCGACGGCGGCGATCCTCGCCATTGCCATCGCCATTGGCGCCGTTGGTCTCGACGCGCTCGTCGGTCTCCTCGACCTGGGCGGTCTCGACGTCGGCCTCCTCCTCGACCGGCTCGACGACCGGTTCGGCGGCGAGCGCACGATCGGTCTCGGCCATGACGCGGTCGGCGCTGACCAGCGGGCCATCCTCGTCCGGCATGCGGGCCTTGTTGCGCTCCAGACGATGGTCCGGGGCGATCAGGCCGTCGTCGGCCTGCACCATGACGTGGAAGCTGTGACGCTCCTCGATCTTGGCCAGCTCACCGCGCTTCTGGTTGAGGATGTAGAGCGCGATGGAGGTCGGGACGTAGATGGTGATCTCCGACGACCGCTTTCGGATGCCCTCTTCCTCGATGGCGCGCAGGACGTGCAGCGAGGCGGATTCGACCGAGCGGACGACGCCGGTGCCCGAGCAGTGCGGGCAGCGCTCGAAGTTGGTCTCCAGCAGCGACGGGCGCAGACGCTGGCGCGACAGCTCCAGCAGGCCGAAGGCGGAGATGCGGCCGAGCTGGATGCGTGCCCGGTCGTTCTTCATCGCCTCCTTCATGCGGCGCTCTACGGCGGCGTTGTTCCGCGGCTCCTCCATGTCGATGAAGTCGATGACGATCAGGCCGGCCAGATCGCGCAGACGCAGTTGGCGCGCCACCTCGTCGGCGGCCTCCAGGTTGGTCTTGTAGGCGGTTTCCTCGATGTTGCGCTCGCGGGTCGACTTGCCGGAGTTGACGTCGATGGAGACCAGCGCCTCGGTCGGGTTGATGACGATGTAGCCGCCGGAGCGCAGCTGCACCACCGGGCTGTGGATGGCGTCGATCTGGGTTTCCACCTGATAGCGGTGGAACAGCGGGATCTGGCTGTCGCGGTACAGCTGGACGCGCTGGGAATGGCCCGGCATCAGCATGTCCATGAACTCGCGCGCCGTGCGGAAGCCGGCCTCGCCCTCGACCCAGATCTCGTCGATGTCGTTGGAGTACAGATCGCGGATCGACCGCTTGATCAGGTTCGCCTCTTCATAGATGAGGCAGGGCGCCGACGACTTCAGCGTCTGTTCGCGGATGTCGTCCCACAGGCGCAGCAGATATTCCAGGTCGCGCTTGATCTCGGGCTTGGAACGCTCCAGACCGGCGGTGCGCAGGATGACCGCCATGCCGTCGGGAATGTCGAGATCCGACAGGATTTCCTTCAGGCGCTTGCGGTCGGCCGGGTTCGTGATCTTGCGGGAGATCCCGCCGCCGCGCCCGGTGTTGGGCATCAGCACGCAGTAGCGGCCGGGCAGCGACAGGTAGGTGGTCAGGGCGGCACCCTTGTTGCCGCGCTCCTCCTTCGTCACCTGGACCAGCAGGACCTGCCGGCGCTTCACCACTTCCTGAATCTTGTAGGAGCGCAGCGGGCGCGAGCGGCGGCGCTGGGTCTCGACCTCTTCATCCTCGTCGCCGCCGACCATGTCGGGGGCGTCGGCGGACTGGGCGGCATCCTGGGCGGAGGCCTCGGACGGTGCGGCCTGCCCCTCGGAACCGGCCTCGTCGGTGCCGTTCTCGTCCTCACCGTCCTCGTCGCCGGCATCCTCGTCGGACGCCTCCGGCGCGATGGGGGAGGGCATCGGCGACCATTCCTCGACCACCTGCTCGGGGCGGATCGGCTCGCCCATCACGGCGCCGTCGGCGGCGGCCTCGGCCCGGGCTTCCGCCTGCTCCTCCAGCCGGCGCTCTTCGGCCAGCAGGGCTTCGCGGTCGGCGACGGGGATGCGGTAATAGTCGGGATGGATTTCGGAGAAGGCGAGGAAGCCGTGGCGGTTGCCGCCATATTCCACGAAGGCCGCCTGGAGCGAAGGCTCGACCCGCGTCACTTTCGCGAGGTAGATGTTGCCCTTCAGCTGCTTGCGGCTGGCGATCTCGAAGTCGAGTTCTTCCAGCCGGTTACCATTGACCACGGCGACCCGGGTTTCTTCCGGGTGCGTGGCGTCCACCAGCATGCGCTTGGCCATATACGGTCCTCAACGGCGCGACCCAGGGAACCCGCGCGACCGGTCGGGCCGCCTGGACGCAGCGTCTGTTGTGGGCGAAGCATACGGCACGACGGACCGGAACCGCCGAACGGCGCTGACGAGAGCAGCCAGGACGGCCCGGTCGACACGCGCCGGGCTGCCGCCTTGCGGCCACAGCCAGCTTCGAGGTTTCGTCCTCTCACCGCCAATCCGAACGCGCCACCCCGCGACGTCCCTCCGGCGCGGATGGCCGGACAGGCGGTGTCGGAGGCGACGCCGCAGCCCCTTGGACGGCCCCGTGACCGGCGATCGGCTGACCTCCGGATCGATGGAATCGAGTACCGGGGATCAGCGAATCGGCGCTCACCTTGGGAGTCCGACCCGAATCTGGCGAATTGCGGTCTGTCGCAAAGATACCATAGACAAGCGATCCCTCTTGCACAACGCGGAAATGCGCCGATTCGGCGAACAAGTTCGTCCCGGGGAAGCGTAAGCGCGACTTTCCCCCGGAACCGCGAGTCGGGCTGCTGCCGGGATGCCCGCGGCGGCCGGGCTGCGGGGCACTGTTGCAGGAACGGCACCCCGGCCCGGAATTGAGACCGGCTGTGACGTTCCGCGTTGAAGGCGTTGAATTGGCTAGGCTATAGCTGATCGTCCGCCCGCCGTCCGCCACCGGGGAGACACGATGCAACGGCCGCCCAGCCTGCCGACCGCCGCCATGCCCGACCGCCTGCCGGCCGCCGCCCATCCCAAGTGCGGGGCCGGGCGCGGGGCGGTGATGAGGGGGTTTGCGCGTGCGCTGGGCGCGGTGCTGCCGGTCCTGCTGGCGCTGGTGCTTCTCGCCGGCCTTCCCGCCGCCCAGATCGCCGCCGCCCAGACCGCCGCCGCCCAGACCACGGCGGCGCTGCCGTCCCCGCCGCCGCGCACCGCAGTGGTCGATGCCCGGCTGGGCATCCATCCCGACAAGACCCGTTTCGTGCTGGAGGTGAGCGACCCTGTCTCCTTCAGCGTGTCGCTGGCCGCCGACCCCTACCGCATCATCGTCGACCTGCCCGATCTGGTCTGGCCCGGCGGATCGCTGCCGGTGGAGGGCAAGGGGGTGGTCGCGCGCTATTACCACGCGGCGGGCGGCTCCCGCGGCACGCGCCTGACCTTCGAAACCGTCGGTCCGGCCAAGCTGCGGGAAGGCTACATGATCCCGCCGCGCGACGGCCGTCAGCCGCGCCTTGTCCTCGACCTGGAAAAGACGACGGTGGCGGAGTTCCGCCAGCTCGCGGCGGTATCCGGTTCCAAGACGGGCTCGGGCGCGGCGTCCGGCACGGCGTCCGGCAAGGGTCAGCTGACGATGGGTGCGGTCGTGGCGTCGGCGATGACCGTCCCGATGCCTGTTCCTGCTCCGGCGCCATCTCCTCAGGACGATCCGCCAGCCAGCGGGCTCGTCTCAACCCCGCCGCCCTTCGCGCCGCTGCCGCCGATTCCACCGGCACAGCTGATTCCGGCCGCGTTGCCGTCCGCCCCTCCGCTGCCGGACAACAAGCCGTCCACCGTGGCGGAAAAGCCGCTGATCGTGCTCGACCCCGGCCATGGCGGCCAGGATCCCGGCGCCGTCGGCGTCGGCGGCATCTATGAGAAGGACATCACGCTCGCCGCCGCCCGGGAGGTGAAGCGCCAGCTGGAGGCGACCGGCCGCTACCGTGTCAGGCTGACCCGCGACGCCGACGTGTTCATCCGCCTGCGCGACCGCGTGGCCATCGGGCGCGAGGCCGGGGCCGACCTGTTCATCTCGCTGCATGCCGACAGCATCAGCAGCGGCGACATGCGGGGCCTGTCGATCTACACCCTGTCGGACAAGGCGTCGGACCGCGAGGCGGAGATGCTGGCCGCCAAGGAGAACCGGGCCGACGCGCTGGTCGGGCTCGACCTGTCGGGCGAGAACCAGCTGGTCGCCAACATCCTGATCGACCTGGCCCAGCGCGATACGAAGAACCATTCCAAGCGTTTCGCGACATTGGCCCTGCAGAGTCTGGGGCGCGAGGTGCCGCTGATCCCCAGCAAGCCGCACCGGCAGGCCGGCTTCGCCGTGCTGACGGCGCCCGACGTGCCGTCGGTGCTGGTCGAGATGGGCTATCTGTCGAACCGCAAGGATGCCGGGCTGCTGTCCTCCGCCGCGCACCGCGAACGGCTGGGCCGCGGGCTGGCCCGTACCATCGACGCCTATTTCCGCTGGCTGCACGGCGCTCAACGCAGCTGAGCTTGCCGGGCCGGGCTAGCGGGGCTGTGGCTTGGCCGGGCGGCTTACCCCCTCCGCGCGGGCGCTTTTTCGCGGGCGCCCTCTGCGCGTCACATTTTCCTGACATGACGGGAACGGGGGCGGCACTTCGCATCGCGGCGGTGTAGGATGCGCCGCCCAGTCAGACGCGCCTTGCGCTCCGCATCCCGGAAACGGGACGGTGCCGGCCGCGCCGTTCGTCGTTTCTTGCAGGATCGGTCATGCGCCTTCTTCTGTCCTTGCTGATGGCCTTCGTGATGCTGGCTCTTGCCGGTGCCGGGGGGTTGGTCTTCCTGTTGGACCACTACGACCAGGACCTGCCCGACTACACCAAGCTGGCCAACTACGAGCCGCCGGTGACCACGCGCATCTATGCGGGCGACGGGCGGCTGATGGCGGAATTCGCGTCGGAACGCCGCATCTTCGTGCCGATCGACGCCATGCCGCGCCAGGTCATCAACGCCTTCATGGCGGCCGAGGACAAGAATTTCTACGCCCATCAGGGCGTCGATCCGCTCGGCATCCTGCGCGCGATCCTGACCAACATCGAGAATTTCGGCCGCGACCGCCGCCCGGTCGGCGCCAGCACGATCACGCAGCAGGTCGCCAAGAACATGCTGCTGACCAACGAGGTGTCCTTCGCCCGCAAGATCAAGGAGGCGATCCTGGCGGTCCGCATCGAGCGGGCCTTCACCAAGGACCGCATCATGGAGCTGTACCTCAACGAGATCTTCCTGGGGAACCGCTCCTACGGCGTGGCGGCGGCGGCGCTGAACTATTTCAACAAGGCGCTGGACGAGCTGAGCATCGAGGAGGTCGCCTTCCTGGCGGCCTTGCCGAAGGCGCCCTCCAACTACAATCCCGACCGCCAGCATGATGCCGCCGTCGCCCGCCGCAACTGGGTGATCGGCCGCATGTCGGAAGACGGCTACGTCACGCCGGACGAGGCGAAGGCTGCCCAGGCCCGGCCGCTGCTGACCCGCAAGCGCGACGAGCAGGAGGTGGTGACCGCCGAGTATTTCGCCGAGGAGATCCGGCGTGAGCTGGTGAAGCTCTATGGCGAACAGGCGCTGTATGAGGGTGGCCTGTCGGTGCGCGCTTCGATGAACCCGCAGCTGCAGGCGGCGGCGACCAAGTCGCTACGCGACGGGCTGGTCGCCTACGACCGCCGCCACGGCTGGCGCGGGCCGGTGGCGAAGATGGAGAATTTCGACAATTGGCCGAAGAAGCTGGCCGCCATGCCGCCGCCCGCGGGCTCTGACGGCTGGAAGCTCGCCGTCGTGCTGAAGGACGACCAGGCGGACGGGCTGGACATCGGTGTGGCCGACGGCAGCCGCGGCCGCATCCCGCTGTCGGAACTGCGCTGGGCCCGCGCGGCCAAGGAGGGCGAGGCCGTGGGGCCGGCGATCCGCAAGCCGTCGGACGTCGCCAAGCTGGGCGATATCCTGCTGGTGGAGGCGATCAGCGGCCCGGCGGCGAAGGAAGAGGACGAGAAGCCGGCCAAGAAGGGCGCCCAGGCGGCCGCAAAGGAACTGCCGCCGGGCAGCTACGGCCTGCGCCAGATCCCGCAGGTGCAGGGCGGCCTCGTTGCGCTCGATCCCCACACCGGCCGCGTGCTGGCGATGGTCGGCGGCTTCTCTCCCGCCATGAGCGTGTTCAACCGCGCCACCCAGGCGCTGCGCCAGCCCGGTTCTTCCTTCAAGCCCTTCGTCTATCTGACGGCGCTGAACCAGGGCTTCACCCCGTCGTCGCTGGTGATGGATGCGCCCTTCGCCTTCGATCCGGGCGGCGGGCAGCCGGTCTGGCGGCCGGAGAACTACAGCCACGAGTTCTACGGCCCGACCCCGCTGCGCGTCGGCATCGAAAAGTCGCGCAACGTCATGACCGTCCGCCTCGCCCAGCAGATCGGCATGGACAAGGTCAAGGCCCTGGTCGAGAAGTTCGGCATCGTCGACAACCTGCAGCCCTACCTGCCGATGTCGCTGGGCGCCGGCGAAACCACGGTCCTGCGGCTCGCCACCGCCTACGCCATGCTGGACAATGGCGGCAAGCGGGTGGTGCCGACCTTCATCGACCGCGTCCAGGACCGCAACGGCAAGACCGTCTTCCGCCACGACAACCGCGCCTGCGAGGGCTGCACCAACGTAGCCTGGAAGGACGGCATGACCGTTCCCGCGGTGCCCGACACCCGCGAGCAGGTGAACGATCCGCGGACCACCTACCAGATCGTCTCGATCCTGGAAGGCGTGGTCCAGCGCGGCACGGCCGCGTCGCTGAAGTCGCTGGGCAAGCCGCTGGCCGGCAAGACCGGCACCACCAACGACAGCCACGATGCGTGGTTCGTCGGCTTCTCGCCCGATCTGGTGGTCGGCACCTACATCGGCTTCGACCAGCCGCGCTCGCTGGGCAGCCGCGAGACCGGCGGCTCCGCCGCGGTGCCGGTGTTCAAGGACGTCATGCAGGTGGCGTTGAAGGACAAGCCGGCGACGCCCTTCCGCGTTCCGCCCGGCCTGCGCCTCGTCCGCGTGAACCCGGCCAACGGCCAGCTGGCCCAGCCCGGCGACAGCCGCGCCATCTGGGAAGCCTTCCTGCCCGGCACGGAACCCAATCCCGACCAGCCGCAGCTGGTGCTGGACGGTTCGGTCCAGGGGGCCGGCGCGATGATGGGAGACCCGAACGCGGGCTTCGACGGCGCCCAGCCGGGCGTCCAGGCGCCGCCGCCGGCGGCGACGCTGGGGACCGGCGGGCTTTACTGAGCGAAAATGAAAGGGGGCGTCCTTGCGGGCGCCCCCTTCTTCAATGGGTGGAGGCTGCTCCCTCCACCGTCCCTGCCGCCGTCCCTACCACCGTGCCCGCCGCCGTCAGCGAGGCGATGGCGTCCACCGGACAGCTGCCGAGCGGGCGCAATTCTGGTTCCAGTGCCGCGAACATGGCGCGCACGCCGTCCTCGTTGACATGCAGGGCGTCCATGAACAGCTCGTCCTTGTCCACCGCGCGACGGGCGTCGATCACGGTCACGCCGGACGGCAGGCGGCTCCTCATCTCGGCGAAGAAGGCGTCGAAATTCTTCAGCTTGCCGGCATAGGTCGGGAAATAAGGGGTGATGACCACCGCCACCCGGGTGCCTTGCGACTGGGCGCTGCGGATGATGCGGTCCATCGCCTGCCAGTTGGCGTCGGCGGCGGTCATCATCTCTTCCGGTGCGGCGGCGAGCTGGGCCTTCATCGGTTCGGGGATGGCGCCGACTAGCGTGCGGTCGGCGGCGGGCTTCAGCAGGCCGGCGATCAGCCGCATGGTCTGGTTGTTGTTGAAGGTCATCAGGTTGAAGGCGTGGTTGGCCATCCACAGTTCCCGGTTTTCCTGCCGGACGAAGGCGTCGATGCGCGGCGAGTAGTAGGCCAGCAGCGGCAGGTCGGCGAGGTCGTGCGGGTTGTCGACCAGACCGGTCGGCTCCAGGACCAGCAGGCGCGGGGCGCCGTGCCGCTCGACGTAATCCTCCCACAGCAGGGCCGACAGCACGGTCGGCGCCCCGCCCATGCCCAGGTTCAGCGCCCGGCCGCAGGTCATGTCCTGCAGGGTGGAGACCGGGAAGTGGTTGTCCGCCCGCGAGTTGCCCAGCACCAGCACGTCCGCCGGCCCGCGGGTGGGGCGGGCGGCCTGACCGGGGGCGGAGGCGAGGGCCGCCTTGACCATCAGGGCGCCCGGCGTCTCGTCCGTGCGTCCGGCCGGTTGCCTGTCGGGCTTGGCGGCCGGCACGTCTTCCGGCTCGACCGGACGGTAGATCGCCATGAAGCGGTCGCTGGAGCGCAGAAGCAGGTCGCCCAGCGCCGAAGCCAGGACCCGGTCCATCGCCGTGACGGTGGCGAGGATCAACGCGATGCAAGCCAGAAGGCGGTACATGGGAGGATCTCCGTCCGGTCTTTAGAACTGGAAGTAAATGAAGGCATGGTTGGCGAAGCTGCCGAACAGCAGCATCACCAGGATCAGGGCGGAGCAGGCCATCGACCGCGCCACCACGTTGGTCCCGGCATAGCGGCGACCCGCGCCGCGTTCGATCAGCGCATCGACCATCAGCACGATCAGGCCGGCAACGGCGACGCGCAGCAGCGAGCTGGCCTGGAGGTTGCCTTGCTGCAGCCCGAAATCGCCGTGGGTGATGATGCCCAGGATGGTCCAGACCGTCTGCAGGCTGTCGGCGCGGAAGGGCAGCCAAGTCAGGGTCACCACGATGAAGACGAGCCCGATCATCACCAGCCGCCCGGCGGCCAGCATCGGGCCGCTGAGGCGCACCGGGCTGACGGCGGCCAGCCGGCGCACGCCGTCCTCCACCAGCATCAGCCCGCCATGCAGAGCCCCCCACAGGACGAAGGTCCAGTTGGCGCCATGCCACAGGCCGGAGATCAGCATGGTGATGACGACGTTGCGGATGCGCAGCCAGCGCGTCCGGCTGCCGCCCATCGGCACATAGACGTAGTCGCGGAACCAGGTGGACAGCGAGATGTGCCAGCGCCGCCAGAAATCGCGCATGCCGGTGGCGAAATAGGGCCGGGCGAAGTTCTGGCACATGGTGTAGCCGAAGATCTGCGCCAGCCCGATGGCGATCAGCGAATAGCCGGCGAAGTCGCCGTAGATCTGCAGCGAGAAACAGACCAGCCCGATCACATGCTGGAGCGCGTTGAAGAACTCCGGCTGGTGGAATCGTGCATCGACGACCACGGCGGCGTTGTCGGCCAGCCCGATCTTCAGGAAATAGCCCCAGATCACCTTCTCCAGGCCGGCGAAGCGCTCCTCGAACGGGATGTCGCGCGGGCGCTGCTGGATTTGCGGCAGCAGGTCGCGCGCCCGGACGATCGGGCCGGCCACCAGCTGCGGGAAGAAGGCGACGAAGGTGGCGTAGCGCACCAGCGACCGTTCCGGCTGCTTCACCTCGCCGGTGTAGAGGTCGATGCCGTAGCTGAGATTCTGGAAGGTGTAGAAGGAAATGCCGACCGGAAGCAGGATATCGAGCGTCCGCCGTCCGACGTCGATGCCCAGTGATGCGAGCGCGATCTCCGCGCTGTCGGCGAAGAAGTTGTAGTATTTGAAGAAGAACAGCATGCCCAGGTTGGCGCCCAGGCTAATGAACAGGTACAGCTTCTTGGTCTGGCGGTCGGGCGAGTCGGCGATCTTCAAACCGCAGTAGAAGTCGATGAAGGTGCTGAGCGCCAGCAGCGCGCAGAACCGGTAATCCCAATAGCCGTAGAAGATGTAACTGGCCACCAGCAGGAAGGGCGTGAAGGCGCGCGTGCGCGCCAGCGCCATGAAACCGGCGCTGAACACGGTGATGAACAGCAGGAAGTTCAGGCTGGTGAAGCTCATCGTGCCCCCGGCAGAGATGCTCGCGCGTCTGCGCAACCGCGCAAGAAAGGCGAAGTTCGGAGCCGAAGATAACCACGATTTCGGGGATTTCCCGCCGCCGCGGTAGGGTTGTGCCCCCGGATATGGGACGTACTCTGAAATGAGCCGGGCGGATGATTCCAAACGGCTAGGACCGCCAAGCCGGGACTGGGCCATACACGAAAGTGGCAAGCCCTCGCCGATGGCGGAGCCCGGTTGGGACTATCCCCGCCTGCTTCGCAGTCATTAAGGGGGTGCAAGCCGGGGAGCGAGCCGCTACATATGCAGCCGACAAACCCTTCAACTCTGGCTGACGAGGAGGCACCGCCATGCGGGCCGAGATCGAAGCGGCCGCCGGCGAGATCAGAGAATCGCTGGCGCTGCTGAGGAGGCATCTTTGACTGGGACAACGCACTGCGACGTCTCGACGAACTGAACAACCTCGCCGAGGACCCCAAGCTTTGGGACGATCCCTCGCGGGCCCAGACCATCATGCGCGAGCGCACCCAGCTGGATGCCTCGGTTTCCGGCTACCGGTCGCTGGAGCGCGACCTGTCCGACAGCCTGGAACTGATCGAGATGGGCGAGGCGGAGGGGGACGCCACCGTCGTCGCCGATGCGGAGGCACAGCTCTACGGCCTGCGCGACCGCGCCAACAAGCTGCAGATCGAAAGCCTGCTGTCGGGCGAGGCCGATGCCAACGACTGCTTCGTCGAGGTGAATGCCGGCGCCGGCGGCACGGAGGCCCAGGACTGGGCGCTGATGCTGATGCGCATGTACACCCGCTGGGCGGAGCAGCACGGCTACAAGGCCGAATGGCTGGACGAGACGCCGGGTGAAGAGGCCGGGATCAAGTCCGCCACCGTGCAGATCAAGGGTCACAACGCTTATGGCTGGCTGAAGACCGAGGCCGGCGTGCACCGTCTGGTGCGCATCAGCCCGTTCGACAGCCAGGCGCGGCGCCAGACCAGCTTCGCCGCCGTTTCGGTGTCTCCGGTGATCGACGACAAGATCGACATCGAGATCAACGAGAAGGACTGCCGCATCGACACCTACCGCGCATCGGGCGCCGGCGGCCAGCACATCAACAAGACCGACTCGGCGGTGCGCATCACGCACATCCCGACGAACATCGTGGTGAGCTGTCAGCAGGAACGGTCGCAGCACAAGAACCGCGCCAAGGCGTGGGACATGCTGCGTGCCCGCCTGTACGAGCGGGAATTGAAGATCCGCGAAGATGCGGCGGCCGCGCTGGAAGCCACCAAGACCGACATCGGCTGGGGCCACCAGATCCGCTCCTATGTCCTGCATCCCTACCAGATGGTGAAGGATCTGCGGACCGACGTGGAGACCTCGCAGAGCCAGGCGGTGCTGGACGGTGCGCTCGATCCCTTCCTGGAGGCGGCGCTCGCCTCCCGGATCAAGGGGCAGAGCGACGACGCGCACGCCGCAGGCGGCTGACCGGTCGGACCATGGGAAAGGGCGGCCGCTTGCGGCCGCCCTTTTCGATTCGGCGCCTTTTCGGAATTGCCGATCTGGAATGGAAGGCTAGGCTCGGCTGTTTCAACAGGCAGCCACTCCAACGATCAGGAGCACCCGATCCATGAACAGACGTCTTCTCCCGGCGCTCGGCAGCGCCATGTTGTGCGGCACCCTGCTGCTGGCGACCCCGGCCTTTGCCGCCTGCGAAACGGACAATCTGCCGGACGAGATGCGTCTGGCCTTCATTTCCGGCGCGCAGGAGGCACTGAACGAGCACGGTTTCAACGCCGGAACGGTGGACGGCAAGATGGGATCGCGCACCCGCTCCGCAATTCGCGCCTATCAGCGTGCGGCGAAGCTGCCGGTGGACGGCTGCGCCACCCAGGGCCTGCTCGATCACCTGAACTTCAGCCAGCCGAAGATCTACGGCCCGAACAAGCCTCGCTGACCTTAGGCCAGCATGTCGAGCAGCCGCCGGCTGTTCTCCTGCGTCGCCTGCAGAACCTTTGCGTTCGCGGCGAAATCCACCTGGGCGGAGGTCAGGTCGAGGACCACCGCCGGGTCGAGGTTGCCCGCTGCGATCTCCGCCGACGCCATTTCAGTGCGGGCCTGAGCGTCCTGCAGGCCGTCGAGCGCACTGGCCTGCGGCCGGTAGGGCGTGGCGGAGGTGGCCGATCCGATATCCATGGCAGGCTGTCCGGCTGGTTGAGCGGTCAGGATAGGGCGGCGGGGGTTTAGGGTTGGTGAATGGGGTGGTGTCGGCCAGCGAATGCCCCCTCCCTAACCCTCCCCCACCTTCGGTGGGAGAGGGGACTGCCGCCGCTTTGCACAAGGCACCCTCTCCCTCGAAGAGGGGGAGGGTTGGGGAGGGGGCAGCCGCCGAAGCGACCTCACCCCTCCGCCAGCCAGTCCGCCAGCCGCCCGAGAAAGGCCGCCGCCTCCGCCGGATCATGCAGGCTCCAGGTTGCCGCCGTCTCCGCTGGGCTTTCCATCACCCGGATGCCGATCCCACGCCCTGACAGCGCGCGGAAGGCGTCCTCGTCGGTCTCGTCGTCGCCGAGATAGATCGGTACTGTGCCGTCCCCCTCCAACCCCAGCGTCTCCAGCAGGGCAAGGACCGCGCGGCCCTTGTCCCAGGGAAGGTTGGGGCGAAGCTCGAACAGCTCCTTGCCGCCGGTCACGCGCAGCCGCGCATGCTCCTGTGCCACCGCGCGGACGGTGTCCGCCACCACGGGCTTTTCGGGCGGAGCGACCTGACGGGTGTGGATGGCGATGGCGAAGCGCTTGCGCTCCACCAGCGCACCGGCGATCCCGCCCAGACGGTCGTGCAGACTCCGTTCGGCGGCGTCGAGGTCGGGGACATACTCGACGCCGACCTGCCGGCGCAGGTCCGGTCCGCGCAGGTCGAAACCATGGCTGCCCGCATAGACCAGATTGTCCAGCGCCACCATCGCCGCCAGATCGTCCAGGTCGCGGCCGCTGACGAAGGCGACCGGGCACAGGGCCGACAGCCGCCGCACCACTGCGCGCGCCTCTTCCGGCATCAACGCCAGTTCCGGCCGGGGCGCGATGGCGGCGAGCGTGCCGTCGTAGTCGAGGAACAGGGCAGGGGTGCGGTCGCCGACCGCCGCGGTGAAGGCGTCGAATTCCGAGAACGCGGAAGGTGGGAAGTGGGTCAAGGGACAAACCTCGCGCCGCTGCCTGAGAGATGCGGCGGCTGACCGGGGGCCGGCGCGCCACTGCTGTGGTAACGGCCGGAAACGATGGGTGGCTTGTGCTCCGGCAAAAGGACCGGCTGAATGTGGCCGATCTGCAACAGGCCCCTCTAAAAGCTTCGGCCCCACGCAGGGGCCGGCTTTGGGGGTTGCGGTGCCCCCGGGTTCTGATAGTGTTGCAGTGCAGCAAGCGATTGCTGCTTCGCCCTTCTTGGGCGTTTCCTCCCTAAACTCAAGGCCGCTGTACTCAGCGGCCTTTTTCTTGCCAGAAAGCCCCCTGGTAAGGCAACCCCTGACAAAAGTCATAGCGCTGCGATTTGCTTGGGAAATCGACCGGCGAATGGTGGGGCTCATGGGCGTTTTTGACGCTTAGGGTGAACCCCTGCATCCCGCCGCAGCATGGTGCAGGACATCGCTGGGCGCCAGAAAATCATTTGAATACAATGCATTGCAGAATGTGGCATCCGTGCATGCGATGATGCAGGCGCCGGCGTCCAATGGCGCGCAGGGTTGGGAGAGGGGCCGAAGCGGCACCGCAGGACGTTGCCGAGGCTGAGAATTTTCCCCGCTTTTTTCTGTCGGCTGCCGTCTTTGCTGCGGTACGGGGGTGAAAAACCGCCGCAGGCGTACGGAAGCACTGCACCCGCGTCGCGAACTGTCGTATAGAATCCGACGACACGCCCATCCGCCGCAATCCACAGGAGCCGTTCCCATGGACATCGCCATCATGGTCCTCGCCGTCGCCTTCTTCTTCTGGCAGACCATCTCCGACTGAGTCGGCTTCGACGCGACCGGCTGAGCCGCTCGGCGGGCGAACAGTCGCCAATCGAAACGTCAGCAGCCGAAAAGTCAGCAAGCGAAAAAGGGCGGTCCCGGCGGGCCGCCTTTTTTCGTGTGTCAGAAAACAGTCCAAACCCGGCCGCCGTCTCAGTCGGCGGCGATGGGCGGCTCCAGCCGGGAATGGGCAGAGGCGATCAGTTGCAGCGTCTCCATGATCGAGCCGATGGCCTCATGCAGATCGGCCTGCTCGTCGCCGGGCAGCGTGGCAAGCACCGCCTCCAACTCCACCGCTGCGTCCTGCAAGCTGGCGCAGGCATGTTCCAGGTGGCGGCTGGTGCCCTGGCCAACACCGGGATCATTTGCAAAATGCAAACGCGCCGCCGGTTTTCCGGCCCGCGTCGCGTTCCGGTTTGCAAAATGCAAATGGACGCCGTTCCCCGTGGCCCGCGTCCCCAATTTCTTCCGCATCATGGGCGTATCCCCGTTCGGTCTGAACGGAGAATGCGCAAGTCCCGTGCCACTGCGTGACCGCTGGTTGCGGCCGATCTCGCAAAAATGGCCCCGTAAAATGGTCAGACTTATTCCGGCCACAGGCGGGCAGCGCCGCGCATGCCGCTTTCCCCGCCATGACGGGCTACGGCCATCCGGGTCTTCGGCGCGGCCGCCAATGCCCAGGTCCCCCAGCGCCGCGTCACCGATTCGCACAGGCCGGGCAAGGCGGACAGGCCGCCGCCGACCACCACCATGTCGGGGTCCAGCAGGTTCAGAACCGGGGCCAGCGCGCGGGCCAGCGCATCGGCATGGCGTGTCAGCGTCGCGGTTGCGGCCGGATCACCTGCCAGGGCGCGGGCGGCGATCTCCTGCGGGTCCGCCGCATTGCTGGTGCCGTCGCCCCCGGTCAGATGCCGGTGCAGGCGTGACAGCCCGGCTCCGCACAGCACGGTCTCCAGGCATCCGGTCTTGCCGCAGCCGCAGGGCACCGGCGGACCGTCGGCTTCCTCGCGCCAGGGCAGGGGGGCATGGCCCCATTCGCCGGCCAGCCCGTTGGCCCCCGGCAGGATGCGTCCGTCCACCACGATGCCGCCGCCGACGCCGGTGCCCAGGATGACCCCGAACACCACCGCCGACCCGACCGCGGCGCCGTCTGTCGCCTCCGACAGGGTGAAGCAGTTGGCGTCGTTGGCGATCCGCACCGGGCGGCCGATCCGCCGCGCCACGTCCTCGGCGAAGGGACGGCCGGCGAGCCAGGGCAGGTTCACCGCGCGCACCATGCCGGCGGGGGGATCGACGATGCCGGGCAGGCTGATGCCGACGCCGCCGGTGCCGAACGGGTCGAGCGCCGCCACCGTCTCCGCCAGGGCGTCCAGCGTGGCGTCGTAATCGCGGGGGGTGGGGCGGCGGTGGCGGGCCAGTTCCGCGCCGTCCGCGCCGAGCGCCACGGCCGCGATCTTGGTGCCGCCCAAATCGATTCCGACTCGCATGCCTGTCGCCGTCCAGATGGAGATTCAATCGAGGATTTCGGGGGCAACCCTATACCGCTCCCCCGTCCGGCGGACCAGCGGCGCGTTCGTGCCGGAAGGGTCAGTCCACCCACCCCGGAAGAGAGGGGGCTACCGCCCTTTGCTCTGTCGGGGCTTGGGGGGCGCATCACTAGAGTCACACAAGCGCTTCCTTCACTGATCGGCGTCTTGAGATGTCCATGGACCGTTCTGCCCCGAAACACACTTCGCGCGCCCGGCGCGCCGCTCCGGGCCACCACGATCCCGTTCACGATTCCGCCGGTGCCGCGGCATCGGCTGCCGAAATCCGTGATGGACTGGTATTGGCCTTCCTGGCCCGCAAGAGGCTTCTGGTGCTGGTCGGCGATGCGGGGTCGGGCCGTCCCGCCCTGTTCCGGCAGCTGGTGGAGCATGTGGAGGCCGATGGCGCCATGGCGCTGCCGGTCACGGCCTCGGTCGGTGCCGAAGTGGAGGATCTGGTCGCTGCCGCCGGTGCCGGGGCGCTGCCCGATCTGGCGCCGGGCGAGGATGGCGAGGGCGATTTCGACGCGCTGATCGCCGCATTGGAGGACCGGCTGGAACTGGCCGGGTCCGGCTTGCTGGCGGTCGACAACGCCACCGTGCTCGCCCCGCCGGTGCTGGCCGATCTGGTCGACCTGACGCGGGCCGAGACGCCGGCCGGCCGTTTCCTTCAGGTTCTTCTCTGCGGCACGCCGGAGTTGGAAGGGACGTTGGCGCGCGCCGGGCTGGCCGATGAGCTGCGCGACATGGGCGTGATCTACCGGATGGCGCCGGGCGGCGGTTTTCCCGACGAGTTGCCGTCGATGTCCGCCGTGCAGGCTGCGCCGCGTCCGGCGCCGATGCTGGCCGTTCCGCCCCAGGTGCAGGAGGCCGATCCGGCCTGGGTGGATCGTCGCGGTCCGCAGCAGGCCCCGCAGCAGGCCCCAGCCCAGCCCGCCGCCACGCCGGCCAACGACTGGCCGAGGGACGGCTGGGCGGGAGACGGCAAATCGGGAGAGCATGACTGGAGCGACCGCGGTCCCGACGCAATGGCCGCAAGGGGAATGCAGGCCGGTGCCATGCCGGCGGACGCCATGCCCATCGGGGCCATGCGGGCGCCGCGCCGGACCGGGCTTTATGCCGGTGCGGCACTGACCACGCTGGTGCTGCTGGGTGCCGCCGGTGCGGCCATCGCCACCGCCGTGCCCGGCGCCTCCCCCGACCGCGCTCTGGCGCTGATCGAAGAGGGATGGGGCCGGGCGCGCGATGCGGTGGACCGTACGGTGCAGGGGCTGATCGGCAACGATGTTCCGTCCGCCAGCGGTCAGCATGCCGCGACCGATCTGCCGCCGGTTGCACCCTCCGCGCCGCCGCCCGCCGCCCAGCCGCCCGTGGCGCTCGGCGTCCAGCCCGGGCAAAGCAATGCCGCGCTCCCGGCCGCGCCGTCGCCGGCCGGCACACTGACCGTGACGAAGCAGGCCACAGCCCAGCCTTCGCCCCCCGCTCCCACTCAAACCGCTCCGGTGCAGACGGCAGCCTTGCCGCCGGTCCAATCGCAGGCGCCGGCCGCCGCACCCGTCGCTGCTGCCCCGGCAGCGCCGGCCGCAGGCAATGCGGAAGCGGCGCCGGGTGCCGCCTCGCTGCCGCCGCTGGAGGAGCCTTCCGCCACGCCGATTCCACAGGTGCCGCAGTCGGCCGTCCCGGATGCGGAGATCGCGCAGCGCGTACGCATGATGGTCGATCAGGCCCGCCGCCAGATCGCCGGCAAGCGCCTGACCACGCCACCCGGCGACAACGCCTATGAGACGGTGCAGCGCATCCGCCAGATCGCGCCGGCGGCGCCGGAGGCGACCGAACTGCTGGCCACCATGGAGGACACCTATCGCCGCTGGGCGATGCTGGCCGAACGTGACGGCGACTGGTCGGAAACCAAGCGCTTCTATGAGCGGGCGCAGATGCTTTCGCCCAACAGTCCGGACCTCGCGGAACGGATCCGCGCGGCGAGCGAGCAGCGCGCCTATACCGGTCCGGCCATGGGCGGTTCCGGAACGGCGGGTGGAAGCACGGCCGTGCCGGTGAGGGCGACACCGGGCCTGCAGGATCGCGAATCGGTGCTGGCCCTGCTGCGCAACCCGGCGGAGCTGTCGCGCACGCTGCAGGGCGGCGCCAGCCCCGACAGCCGGCTCGACAGCGGCAAGACCCTGCTGATGGTCGCGGCCGAACAGGGACTGACCGACGCGGTGCGCGTTCTGCTGGACCGGCGCGCCCGCAGCGACCTGCGCACCTCCGATGGGGCCACGGCCGTGATGTATGCCGCCTGGGGCGGCCATGACGCGGTCGTCCGGGCGCTGGCCGACGGCGGGGCGGACCTCGACACCACCAACAGCGACGGCAAGACGGCGCTGATGGCCGCCGCCGCCCGCGGCCACCAGGAGGTGGCGCGGACGCTGATCCAGCGCGGGGTGATGGTGGACCGCACCACCGCCTATGGCTGGTCGGCGCTGATGTATGCCGCCAACAACGGGCACGAGGCAGTGGCCAAGCTGCTGCTCGACCACGGCGCCAACCCGTACCGCATGGATGCCAACGGCAACTCCGCCCTGACCCTGGGCGCGCTGCAGGGGCATGTCCAGGTGGTGGAGGCTCTCAAGCCGCGCTGATCAGCCGCGCTCGGACAAGACGGTCACTGGTCGAGGCGGACGGAGCCGCGCCACATCCCGGCGCTCTGTCCGCCATTGCCGTAATGGAATACGCCCGGCCCATCCGGCTGGCCGTTGCTGAAACGCCCGGCGAAACGGCTGCCGTCGGTGAAGGTCATCACGCCATAGCCGGACATCAGGTCGCCTGACCATTCGCCCTCATAGGTTTGCCCGTTGGCGAAGCGGTAGACGCCCGCACCCTGGCGGATCGGCCGCCCCAGGCCCGAGCCCGATGAAGGCTGCACCCAGGTGCCTTCATAACGGTCGCCGGCCGAGAAACCATAGCTCCAATAGCGGCTGTCGGGCCGGCTGCGCGCCCGCTCCGCCGCGGTGCGGGCATCGCCAAGCGCGCGCATCGCCTGCTGCTGCGCCGCAACGGCCGGGCCGTCGGGCTCCGTGGATGCGGTGCCCGGCGGTGGCGTGGGGAAGCTGCGCGGCTCTTCCGTCCGGATCGGATCGGAACTGCCGGTGGCCGGCGGCTCGGCGGCCGGATCGCCGAAGGAGGGGCCGGCCTCCACGGTCCCGCGGGAACGGGCGGCCAGCGGCGACGGGTCGGCCCAGCGGGCGGCGAGGGTCCCGGCGGTGACGTAGCCGTTCCGCCCGGCCGAATCCCGCACGCGCAGCCAGCTGCCTTCCGGCACCGCCTCCAGCACCGTCACCACGGTGCCGGCCGGCAGCTGCGCAATGCCGCGGGCACCCACCGCCGGACGGTCGAACAGCACGCCGGACTTGGCCACCTCATACTCGCCCGGCGGCAGGCTGGGGCTGGTCACCGCCGGCGGCGGCTCCTTTGGGGGCGGCTCTTTCTTCGTCTGGGTGGGCTGGTCCTGGGGCGGCACGTCGGGCGATGGGGCGGCCGGCGGTTTCGGCGCTGCGGCGACGGCCGGCACCAGGACCAGCGTGGTGCCCAGCCGGTCCTGCAGCCAGGGCAGCTGGCGCCCTTCGCTGCGTTCGGCGACGGAGCGCGCCACCTCGGCCAGCGAATCGCGGAAGGTGACGCCGGGCTTGGTCATCTCGCGCGCCAGTGCGGCGGTGAAGGGAGCCGGCCCCTTGGCCGATTGCGGCGGCACCGGCGGCACTCCGGGACGGTGGGCATAGACGACGAACAGGCCGTCCGCTTCCATCGGCGTTCCCAGCGCGCCGCCGCCGACCCGCTGGGCCAGCGCGTCGGCCGTGCCCGGATCGATCACCACCACCGCCTTGCGCCCGCTGTCCCGCAGGTCGCCCAGCACCGTGTCGAGGTCCAGCGCCGTGCGCGGCAAATCCTCCGCCCCCGAGGGCGCGGCGTCCGCGGGCAGCAGATACTCCCGTTCCCCAAGCCCGACGGCGAGGCCGGTGTAGTAGACGAAGCCCAGGTCGGCGCCGGACAATGCCTCGCGGAATCGCTCCAGCGCCGACTCCATCGCCACCCGCCCGACATTGTCGGCCCGGGTCACCGCAAAGCCGGCCTTGCGCAGTGCGGACACCATCGCCCCCGCATTGGCGGCGGCCTGTTCCGACCGGCTGTCGAGCCCGCTGTAGCGTCCGTTGTCGATGACCAGCGCCACCCGCTTTCCGCTGTCGGCCGCGGCCGCGCCGAAGGGCAGGGCAGCCAGCAGCGCCGCGGTGAGAACAGTCCCCGCAAGGGTCCGTCTCCATGGCCGGGTGGTGGGGAATGCGGCGCTACGCGGCCGGGCAATCATGGTCAAGGCGTTCCGTCCTCCGTCTTCGCGGCGGCCTCCCGCAGGGCGCGACCATTCGTGCCGCCGCCCGCCGGGCTGCGTACCGCCGCCGGGAGCATAGCCTTTTCCGCTGCTCCGGGGCCCCGCTCTTTCGGGTCGTGAAGCGGTGGCGGCATTACCCCGCGCGGACAAGGGGCCTGCGCCTCGGCAGCGTTGCGGGTCCCGGCCCAACTCGCCGAACAAGCTCGCCGAAGGCGCGAGGTATCGCTTTCCCTTCGCGGCGAAGCCGCCTATATGACGCTCCTTCGCAGACAACGAGGTTCGCCATGCCGCCCGCAAAGCCGTCCGCCGTTCGGATGTCCGACACCGAAATCGCCCGCGTGCAGATGTACCTGCGCAAGACGCTGGGCAATCAGAAGATCGTGATCGAGCCGCCGGCCAAGGCCGGCCAGTCGGCCGAGGTGACGGTGGATGGCGAGTTTTTCGGCACGCTGAACCGTGACGAGGACGAGGGCGAGGTCTCCTACGCCCTGAACGTCGTCATCCTGGAAGAGGATCTGCCGGAGCCTCCGGCCATCCCGCGCCGCTGATCGCCGGCCTCTTCCCCGACCTTCTCCTGACGCCCTAGCGGCTGTGAGCGCGAAGCTCCGCCGCCAGGGCGGCCAGCAGGGTCTGCCCGCCCGACAAGGTCAGCCCGCGCACCAGCACGATCGCCTTGTGCCCGCCGCGCCGATGCATGACCAGCCGCACGTTGCGGCTGCCCGCGGCCTTCAGCTCCGCCTTCACCGCGTCGTTGGGCGCCACGTCGCCGGCGACCAGCTTCAATTCCGCCTTGTGTCCGTAATCGTGGGCCGGATCGATCCAGGCGACGAACAGCGGCTTGCCGCCGACCATCGGGTAGAGCGCCAGATCCCGGATCGTCTCATGCGGATGAATGCGGGCGCCGTCCACCGTCAATCCGCGCGCCGTCACGCCCAGCCGCACGGCCCGGCGCTGTACCGTCTCCGTCAGCGTCACCACCCACAACAGCAGTACCGGCACCGCACAGAACACGGCCAGCCACTGCAGCATGTCGGACAACTGTTCCGGCGCCAGCCCGGCCCCGGCGACGAAGCCCGTCGCCAGCAGCCCGGCGATCAGCAGATAGCGGGTGCGGATCACCGGCGTCAGCACCGGCCTCGCCACGAAGACGGCGCCGGCCGCACCGTCTTCGCGGGTGATCTCCAGACTGGGCGGTGGCTTGGCGGCTGGCATGTCGGCGGGATCGGAGCAGGGGCGGGGGCGTGATCCTGTTCCGGCCGCATGTTGGCCGTCCAGTTCTTTCGGGTGTTGCCCGAATCGGCCGCATACCCGCGCTGCGTGCCAGGGGCGGGGTTGCCGCTCGCCGCCTTGAAAATGGCGGGAGCCATGGTACTCTCGGGGGCAGGAGGTGACGCGAGCCGCTTTCCTGAATGACGGGACCGGTTTCCCGGCCCCGCCACGTGTGGCCTTACCGATCCTGGTCCGTGTTGAAGCCCGCTTCGAACTCGAACTTCAGCTTGAACCAGAAGCGGCCAAGCCACTTCAGGAATTTTCTCACTCGCGTCACCTCCTCTCGGTTGCCGGCCACGCATGGCGCGCGTCCGGTGGCGCGAGATTACAAGGCGTGCATCCGCATGCCAATTGCGGATCCTTGGAGAAATTGCCGCCTAGTTGTTTCTGGGCATTGCCGCCCCAGCTGCGCTTGGATCTGCGCCCCTGGTGCTGCAACCGGGGCGGTGGTAGCGTTCACGCAGGCGTTTTCAGACCGACCCGCTCAGCCTGACCTGCCGCGCCTGACCTGCCGCGAAGGACCGTCGCCCGTGACCTCCCCAAATCCGCTCGATGTCAGGGAGACGACCGCTCTCCGGCAAGGCTCGGCACAGTCCGTCCCGCCTGTGGTGGTGGAGGCGCGCAAGCTTTCGCTGGTCTACCCCACCGCGGACAAGCCGGTCACGGCATTGAGCGAGGTCGACCTGACCATCGCCCGGGGTGATTTCGTCTCGCTGATCGGTCCCAGCGGCTGCGGCAAGACCACGCTGCTGCGCGTGATCGCCGATCTGGAGCGGCCGACCTCCGGCCATATCGCCATCGAAGGCATGACGCCGGAGCAGGCGCGGCTGAAACGGCTCTACGGTTATGTCTTTCAGGCCCCGGCGCTGTACCCGTGGCGCACGGTGGAGCGCAACGTGATGCTGCCGCTGGAAATCATGGGACTGTCCAAGGCCGACCGGCAGCAGCGCGCCCGTGAACAGTTGGAGCGCGTCGGCTTGGTCGGCTTCGAGCGCAAGTTTCCCTGGCAGTTGTCCGGCGGCATGCAGCAGCGCGTCTCCATCGCCCGCGCTCTGGCCCTGCAGCCCGACCTGCTGCTGATGGACGAGCCGTTCGGCGCGCTGGACGAGATCACGCGGGACCATCTGAACCTGCACCTGACCCAGCTGTGGCGGGCGACCGGCAAGACCTGCGTCTTCGTCACCCATTCGATCGCCGAGGCGGTGTTCCTGTCCACCCGCATCGTGGTGATGAGTCCACGGCCGGGGCGCATCCTGGACGTCATCGACTGCAACACCCTGCCGCGCGAGCGCACGCTGGACATCCGCGAGTCGCCGGAATTCGCCGCCATCGCCCACCGCGTCCGCGAGGGGCTGAAGGAAGGGCACAGCTACGATGATTAGCCGCGTGCTTCCCGTGACGGTGATGACGCTGCTCCTGCTGGCGGCGTGGTACATCGGGGCGGCGTGGCTGAATTGGCCGCAGGCGGCGGAGACGCTGGCCCGCGCCGGCAAGCCCACCGGCTTTGGCCCCGCCGATTTCAAAGACGTGCTGGCCCAGGCTTATGCAATGAAGCGCCCGATTCTGCCCACCCCCGGTCAGGTGGTGGCGGAGTTGTGGAACTCCCTGACCGGCTACGCGCCGACCAGCCCGCGCAACCTGCTGTTCCACACCTGGGTGACGGCGGAAGCGGCGCTGACCGGGCTGGCGATGGGGCTGCTGCTGGGCATCCTGCTGGCTGCTGGCATCGTCTATACCCGCACGCTGGAGGCCAGCCTGCTGCCCTGGGTGATCGCATCGCAGACCATCCCGATCCTGGCCATCGCGCCGATGATCGTCGTCATCCTCGGCAACATCGGGCTGACCGGGCTGCTGCCGAAGGCGGTGATCTGCATGTACTTGTGCTTCTTCCCGATCACGGTCGGCATGGTGAAGGGGCTGCGGTCGGCCGATCCGCTGTGGCTCGACCTGATGCGGACCTATTCGGCCAGCGGGATGCGCGCCTTCTGGTCGTTGCGGCTGCCGGCTTCCATGCCGTTCCTGTTCGCCAGCCTCAAGGTGTCGGTCGCCATCAGCGTGGTCGGCGCCATTGTGGGCGAGCTTCCCACTGGCGGGCAGGCCGGATTGGGGGCACGGCTGCTGTCGGGATCCTATTACGGCCAGACCGTGCAAATCTGGGCGGCGCTGATCATGGCCTCGCTGCTGTCGGTGGCGCTGATCGCCGTCGTGCGCGGGCTGGAGCTGGTCCTGCTGGGCCGGGCGGGTGCGCGATGAGCGGTCTTGCGGCGAATTCCTACCGCACCAGCCTGCGCACGGCTGCGGACTGGGGGCTGGTCGCCATAGCCGTAGTGACACTGGCCGCATTGGCACTGCCGGTGGGCGCGCTGGGCGGTTCTTCTGTCGGCTGGTTCGGCGGGATGACGGGCGGGACGCTGGCGCCCTTGTTCCTGATCGGGGTGGTGCTGGCGGTCGTCGCCGGCCGGTCCGCGCCGAAGCGGGTCTGGGGCGCCTGGGTGGAGTTGGCCGGCGTGGCGCTGGCGTGGCTGCTGCCGCTGCATCTGCTGAACGAGGGGATGGACCTGTCTGCCGGCTGGGGGCTGTGGCTGTTCCTGATCGCGGCGACGCTGCTCTTGTGGCGGGTGATGGGGGTGCTGGCCGGGGTGCCGGGCTGGACACGTTCGGTGGTCGTGCCCGGCCTGTTCGGGCTCGGCCTGCTGGTGGGTTGGGAGGTGCTGGTCCGCGGCTTCCAAGTGCCGGCGATCCTGCTGCCGCCGCCAAGCCGCATCGCCGCGGCGCTGGCCGTCCATGCGCCGGTGCTGTGGGACGATTTCCGCCAGACCGTGCTGACCTCCGTCCTGCGCGGCTATGTGATGGGCTGCGGCGCCGGGTTCCTGGTGGCAATCCTTGCCGACCGCGTGCCATTTCTTGCCCGTGGGCTTCTGCCGCTCGGCAATCTCGCCAGTGCCATTCCGGTGGTCGGCATCGCGCCGATCATGGTCATGTGGTTCGGGTTCGACTGGCAGTCGAAGGCGGCGGTCATCGTCGTCATGACCTTTTTCCCGATGCTGATCAACACGCTGGCAGGGCTCGGCAACTCCGAACGCATCCAGCTCGACCTGATGCGCTCCTATGGCGCCAGCTATGGCCGGACGCTGGTCAAGCTGCGTCTGCCGAACGCGCTTCCATTCCTGTTCAACGGCTTGAAGATCAATTCCACCCTGGCGCTGATCGGCGCCATCGTGGCTGAGTTCTTCGGCACGCCGGTGGTCGGCATGGGGTTTCGCATCTCCACCGAGGTGGCGCGGATGAACCTGGACATCGTGTGGGCCACCATCACGGTGGCGGCGCTGACCGGTTCCGGCCTCTATGGCGGCTTGGCGTTGCTGGAACGGGCGACGACGGCCTGGCATCCATCGATGCGGGGGCGCTGAGCGCGCCTCGCGCAACCGTGCTGGCACGGCCATTGCTTAATTCCTGCCATTCCGTCCGGCAGGGGAGGTGGGCATGGCCGACATCGTCGTTCTCAAGCATGTCCGCCTGACGCGGGCGCTTCTGGCAATCGAAATGGCTGCGGCGTCGCTGGACGGCGAACTGGCTGCGTTGCGCAAAGCCGGCCAAGCCGGACTGCTGGGCGACCATGCCGAGGAGGCCACGCTTCTGCGCACCTATGTCCGCACCTTGCGCGTCCTGTTGCAGGCGATGACCCCCGACGAGGTGGACGAGGCGGGGCTCGGCGAACGCCATGCGTTGGCGGAAGCCGCGGTCGGCCGCTGTGCCGCGGCGTTGCGGGTGCTGGACCTGCCGGCGAGCGGCGGGCCGGTCAGCGGGATCGCCTGACGAATCACTGTCGCGAAGCCGACAGCGCCTTGACGCCTTCCGGCCACTACCATACTGCCGTATGGCAGGAATGCGGGGTGCCTTTCCCCTCTCCGCCGCCGGAACGCCGCGCTATAGTGGCAGGCCCAACGAACAGTCGGATCCCGCCGACAAAGGTGCAGGCATAAAAGGGCGCGATGAGGCTTCTCGTTTCCGATCTGACCCACCGTTATGACGATCTGACCGTCCTGGACGGCATCGACCTGACTCTGGCGGAGGGTGAAATCCTGGCCGTGATCGGCCCCAGCGGCTGCGGAAAATCGACCCTGCTCGGCATCGCCGGCGGCATCGTCGCCCCGACCTCCGGCAGCATCCGGGTGGAGGGGGAGGTGCCGGACGGCTGCCTGAACCCCATCACCTTCATCTTCCAGGACTTCGCCCTGCTGCCCTGGCGCACGGTGGAGGACAACATCGCCCTGGTGCTGGAGCATCACCCGCTCTCCACCGCCGAGCGGCGCGAGCGCATCGACAGCGGCCTGCGCCGCATGGGGCTGTCGGAGTTCCGCAAGGCCCTGCCCAAGCAGCTGTCCGGCGGCATGCGCCAGCGGGTCGGCATCGCCCGCGCGCTGGCGGTGCGCCCGGCGATGTTGTTGCTGGACGAGCCGCTGTCGGCGCTGGACGCCCAGACGCGCGAGCTTCTGATGGATGATTTCCTGGAATTGTGGCGGCGGGAGAAGACCACCGCCCTCTATGTCACCCACAATCTGGACGAGGCGCTGCGGCTGGCCGACCGTGTCTGCGTGCTGAGCCGCCGCCCCGGCCGCATCCGCGAACTGGTCACCATCGAGGAGCCGCGGGAACGTCGGCAGGAACCGTCGGCCCAAGCCCATCTGGCCGAAGTGCGCGACCGCCTGTGGCACCTGATGAAGGCCGAAGCCCAGATGGCCGACCGGGAGATCGCCCGTGCCTGACAGCCTGAACCCGACCGCAGTTTCGACGGCCCCATCCCTGGGCCAGCCCGTCCGCTTCCGCGGCGGCGGTTTTACCGTAAAACGCCATCCCTGGGCGGCGCTGGCCGCCTTCGCCCTGCTGATCGCGATTTGGGAGGGGGCGAGCCGCCTCGGCCTTGCCAGCCCGCTGTTCCTGCCGCCACCGAGCGCAGTTGGCCGCGCGCTGTCCGGCATGGTGACGGACGGCTCGCTGTGGCTGAACCTGAAGGCGTCGCTGGCGCGCATCGCCGTCGGCTGGGTGCTGGGCACGGCGGGCGGCATGCTGGTCGGCTTCGCCATGGGCATTTTCTCCACCGCCCGCGCGGTGGGGGTGCCGCTGGTGTCGGCCTTCTTCCCGATCCCCAAGATCGCGCTTCTGCCGCTGTTCATCCTGTGGTTCGGCATCGGCGAGCCGTCGAAATTCGCCACCATCGGCTTCGGCGTCTTCTTCCCCACCGTCATCGCCACCTACAGCGCCATCGATTCCGTGCCGCGCAACCTGATCCGCATGGCGCAGAGCTTCGGCCTGCCCTGGCGCTCCATTCTGCGCTCCATCGTTCTGCCGGGTGCCTTGCCGGGCATTCTGGCCGGCTTCCGCATCACCGCGTCCATCGCGCTGATCCTGGTGGTGGCGGCGGAGATGATCGGGGCGGAATACGGCATCGGCGCCTTCGTGCTGATGGCCGGCAACCTGATGCAGACCGACACGCTGCTGGCCGGCGTGCTGGTCCTGTCGCTGCTGGGACTCGCCATCGGCACCGTGCTGTCGCAGCTTGAACGGCGCCTGCTGAACTGGCGTTGACCGGTTTTTTCCCAAGAAACTGAACCATCCATCGGGAGGATTTCCGTCCATGACCGCCGCCATGACCGTGGCCCGCCTCACCCGGCGCGCCCTGATCGCCACTGCCGGCGCGGCTTTCGCCGCCGGCACCCTGATGTCCGCCGCGCTGGCGCAGCCGCTGGAGAAGGCGACGGTCGGCGTGCTGGCGCTGTCCTCCTCCGGGCCGATCTTCATCGCCAAGGCGAAGGGCTATTTCGAAAAGGAAGGGCTGGACGTCGAACTGAAGATGTTCACCTCGGCCCAGCAGGTGCCGGTCGCGGTGACCTCGGGCGATGCAGATTTCGGGGTGACCGGCCTGACCGCCGGCTTCTACAATCTCGCCTCCAAGGGTGCCGTCACCATCATCGCGGCGCAGAGCCGCGACGAACCGGGCTTCCCCCTCAGCGCCTATGTGGCGACCAACGCCGCCTATGACGCCGGGTTGAAGGCGCCGGCCGACCTGAAGGGCAAGCGGATCGCCATCACCACGGTGGGCTCGACCTTCCACTACATGATCGGACTGCTGGCGCAGAAGCACGGCTTCACGGTCAAGGACGTGACGATGGTACCGCTGCAGGACGTGCCGAAGATGGTCGCCGCCTTCAAGGGCGGGCAGGTCGATGCCGTCATCGCGCCGTCCACCGTGTCGCGGCAGCTGGTGGCCGACGGCGCCGGCAAGATCCTGGGCTGGGTCGGCGACGAGACGCCCTGGCAGCTGGGCGCCCTGTTCACGTCGCCGAAGACGATGAAGGACCGTCGTCCACTGGTGGAGAGGTTCATGCGCGCCTACAAGACGGCGCTGGCCGAATACCACGCCGCATTCAATGGCAAGGACGCCTCGGGCGCTCTGGTGAAGGGCCCCGGCTATGACGAGCTGCTGGGCATCATCGCCGACGCCACCAAGCAGAAGCCGGACATCGTCGCCGCCGGCCTGCCCTATGTCGACCCGCAGGCCCGCCTTCTGGTGGACGACATCGTCAACCAGGTGAAGTTCTGGCAGTCCGAGGGACAGGTCGACAAGGCGCTGGATCCGAAATCGGTGATGGATCTCAGCGTCGCCGGGCAGTGAGGGCGGATTGCCTTTCCTGCCGGATCAAGCCCTCTCCCCCCGGGGAGAGGGTTGGGTGAGGGGGAAGCGAAACGAGGATCTTCAAGAGGCGTGACGTACTGGCCCTGCAATCAGCGTCACGCTGTGCATCCCCCTTGTATCTGGAATGGGTCCCTGTTTCGTGATGGAACTTGGATAGCGCCGGGTCCGGTGGCCACCGGACCCGGCGCGAGGCGGACGGCGCCCGACGCCCCTCAGGCCACAACCGTGGGTGAGCCATGGGAC
>NZ_DASPIS010000035.1:0-83642 GCF_035628975.1 Azospirillum sp.
GCCGCCGCCGGGCAGGTCCAGCCCTTGGATCGGCGAGGCGGTGTCGGCCAGCTGGATCTCGATCTCCTTGTCGTCAAGCTCGCCGGCTCGCAGCCGCTTGCGGAAGGCCTCGCGCGTGGCCGGCTGCGAGCCGGGGCCGACCAGGGCGTCGAGGATGCGCTCCTCGGCCTGACCCTCGGCCCGCGCCCTCACGCCCGCCCGGCGCTTGTCGCGCACCATCACCAGCGCCGCCTCGACGAGGTCGCGCATGATCTGGTCGACGTCGCGGCCGACGTAGCCGACCTCGGTGAACTTGGTCGCCTCGACCTTCAGGAACGGCGAGCCGGCCAGCTTCGCCAGCCGCCGGGCGATCTCGGTCTTGCCGACGCCGGTGGGCCCGATCATCAGGATGTTCTTGGGCGTTACCTCGGCGCGCAGGTCATCCGGCAGCTGCTGCCGCCGCCAGCGGTTCCTGAGCGCCACGGCCACCGCGCGCTTCGCGTCGCTCTGGCCGACGATGTAGCGGTCGAGCTCGGAGACGATCTCGCGCGGGCTGAAGGCGGCGGTGTCGGCGGACACGGAAGCGGTCTGAATCGTCATGGCGCTCACAGCTTTTCCAGGGTGACGTTTTCGTTGGTGTAGACGCAGATGCCGGCGGCGATCTTCATCGCCTTGCGCGCCACCGCCTCCGCGTCCATCCCGTCGATGTCGATCAGCGCGCGCGCCGCCGATAGGGCGTAGGACCCGCCGGAGCCGATACCGATCAGCCCGTCCTCCGGCTCCAGCACGTCGCCGTTGCCGGTCAGCACGAGGCTGACGGTCTTGTCGGCCACCGCCATCATCGCCTCCAGGCGACGCAGGTAGCGGTCAGTGCGCCAATCCTTAGCCATCTCCACGCAGGCGCGGGTCAGCTGGCCGGGATACTGCTCCAGCTTGCCTTCCAGCCGCTCGAATAGGGTCAGCGCGTCGGCAGTGGCGCCGGCGAAGCCCGCCATCACCGTTCCGCCGGCCAGCCAGCGGACCTTGCGCGCATTGGCCTTCATCACCGTCTGGCCGACCGAGACCTGCCCGTCGCCGGCGATCACCACCTGACCGTTCTTGCGCACGGACAGGATGGTGGTGCCGTGCCATTGGATGGGATCGTGTGGATTGGACGCTGGGTAGGTCATGCGCAAACCATGCAGGAAAAGGGGAGCCGCCCGCCGCCCTGGAAAGGCGCACCGTTACAGGGCGCAAGTCCCTGGAGCCGCGGCGGCAGGGCATCCGGTCTATGTGGGAGGGGCGCGGTCCCCGTCAAGAACATCGCCGTCAAGCTCCCCGTCCTCCGCCCAGGGATCGGCCAAATCGCCGGACGGAATGCCGCGGCCCTGCCGGTTCTGTTCCGCCTTCCAAGCGGTGTTGCGGCCCATTCGATTCTGCTTGGATGGTGGAGAAGATGCGCTTGGCGCGGCCGGATCCACACCAACTGTATCCGGGCCTGCCGGATCCGCCCCCAGCCGGTCGAGCAGTGGACCGATCGCCAGGAAATCGACCAGCCCGGCCGGCGTGGCGACCGAGCGGCCGGCGGACGGCGCCACGCCGACCAGCATGCCGTCGCCATCCAGCAGCGGATCGCCGGTCTCCGTCACCGCCGTGAACAGGGCGGCGGAGCCCAGATCCGCCTGGATCAGCGTGGCACCGCGGCTCTCTCCGGATTGCAGACCGCCGACAATCCCCTCGACCTCCTTGCTCCGTCCGCCGGGGATCGCCCGCACCGGCTCGCTGACGCGCAAGGTCCGGGTGCGGATGGGAAGGGCGGTCAGCCGTGCAGGCACCCTCACCAGGGCAAAGCCGCTCGCCGCATCGCGCCCAACCACCCATCCGGTCAATTCCACCCCGCGCGCCGGCCGAACGGTGACGGTGGGGTCGGATCCGGGGAGGGGCGCCAGCAGCACGGCCTGCACCTCGCCCGCCATATCGGTCTCTCCGATAACGAACCCATGGGAAACGCCCGACGATCCAGCGACAGCCACCCGTGCCGACGCGACCCGGCCGGATCCGCCCCCGGTTCGCAGCAGAAGCCGGCCCGCCGATGGGTAAACGGATGCCGGACCCGGAGCAGCAACCGCCGGCGTCAGCGGGATCGGCCCGGAACCGGCCGGCGTTGCCGTGGAAACCATCGCTGCCGCCGTCGCCGCCGGAACGGGCAGGGTGCCGCCCGACAGCAGGGCGCGGAACCCCGCATCGGCGGCGAGCGCCTCCACCGCGGCGGCGAACGCCTCCTCCATCAACATGGTATCGCCCTGAGGCACGCCGCGCTCCTGGGTCGTCACGCCGGTGGTGACGAGGCGGTGTACCAGCCCGCCACCGCGCGTGTCGTAGACCGTCCATTCCACCTTGACGCTACCGGTGCCGGAACTGCCCTTGCTGCTGCCGGTCAGCCAGTTGACGCGGTTGCACAGCTCCAGCTGCACGTCGCGAAGGTCGCCCTGCACCGTGAAACGGGCTCGGCTGCGGTTGCCGTCGGGGCTGTCGGGACCGCCGGGCCGCCCGACAACGTCGAAGCCGGCGGCGGTCATCACCTCGGCAAACCGCTCCTCGAAGGTGGAGCCGCGGCGCATGTTGACGCCGCTGGTCCAATAGACGTCCTCATAGGGCGGGGCGCAGTCGATGCCCCAAACATGGCGGCCGATCTGCATCCCGCGCCGCATCGACCCGATCGCCAATTCGCCGAAGCGGAAGGGTGCGGTGGTTCCTGCGGCGACCGGCGGTGCCGTCCTGCCCGCCTGCGGAGGCGGGGAGGTACCGCCGCAGCCGGCCGGCAGCAGGCCGAGAAGGAGCATCAGGACTGCGGCGAATGGGCGCGGGTGGGGCATCATAAGCGGATATGCACGCAGGAAGTGTAAAGAACTGTAACCCGCACACCGTCGTAGGACAATCGTCGGAATGGACATGCCGCGCATCAATCGTGCCGGATGCTGGCGCGCAGGGATGCTTCCTGCTACAAAACCGCCATGGACCAGACCCCCATCAACGGCGGCCGCCGCGCCTCGATCGAGCGGAACACCACGGAGACCCGGATCCGGGTCGCGCTGAACCTTGACGGCACCGGCGTCTACGACGTCAAGACGGGGGTCGGCTTCCTCGACCACATGCTGGAGCAGCTGTCGCGCCACAGCCTGATGGACCTGACGGTCCTGGCCGACGGCGACCTGCACATCGATTACCACCACACGACCGAGGACACCGGCATCGCCATCGGCATGGCGGTGGCGAAGGCGCTGGGCGACCGCAAGGGCATCCAGCGCTACGGCCATTCCTATGTCCCGATGGACGAGACGCTGACCCGGGTGGCCCTGGACTTCTCCAACCGGCCCTACCTGATCTGGAAGGTGAACTTCACCCGCGACAAGATCGGCGATTTCGACACCGAGCTGTTCCGCGAGTGGTTCCAGGCCTTCGCCATGTCCGCCGGCGTGACGCTGCACGTCGAAAACCTGTATGGCGAGAACAACCACCATATCGTGGAAAGCTGCTACAAGGCGCTTGCCCGCGCGCTACGCGCCGGGGTGGAGATCGACCCCCGCAAGCGCGATGCGGTGCCCTCCACCAAGGGTACGCTCGGCGGATCGCTCTGACGGCGGGGACCCCGGTCCAACCAACCTCCTCCGCCGTCCTATCTGAAGGTTTGTCACGTCCATGGAAACGGTCGCGCTGATCGATTACGGCTCCGGCAACCTGCGCTCCGCCGCCAAGGCGATCGAGCGCGCGGCCGGCGAGGCCGAGGCCTCCTACACAGTTCTCGTCACCTCCGACGCCGATGCGGTCCGCCACGCCGACCGCGTGGTTCTGCCGGGCGTCGGCGCCTTTGCCGATTGCAAGCGCGGCCTGTCGGAGGTTCCCGGCATGCTCGAGGCGCTGGAGGAGGTGGTGCACCGCCGCGGCCGGCCTTTCCTGGGCATCTGCGTCGGCATGCAACTGATGGCGGAACGCGGCCGCGAATATGGCGTGACCGAGGGGCTGGGCTGGGTCCCGGGCGAGGTGGTGAAGCTGGAGCCGGCGGATCCGGCCCTGAAAATCCCGCATATGGGCTGGAACGAGCTGAACATCCGCCATCCGCACCCGGTCCTGGCCGGTCTGCCGGAGGGCAGCCACGCCTATTTCGTCCATTCCTACCAGTTCAAGCTGGCCGATCCCGACACGCTGATCGCGTCGGCCGATTACGGCGGCCCCTTCGCCGCGGTGGTCGGGCGCGACAATCTGGTCGGCACCCAGTTCCATCCGGAAAAGAGCCAGGCGACCGGTCTGGCGCTGATCGCCAACTTCCTGCGCTGGAAGGTCTGACGCGATGGCCGAGATCGCCATCGACAAGGTCGATGCGCTGAAGACCGCCGACCTGCACGACCTGTGCGACGCGGCCGACGACGCCATCCGGGCCGGCGGCGGCTTCGGCTGGGTCGAGCCGCCGCCTCGCGACGTGATGGAGCGGTTCTGGAAAGGCGTGCTGGTGGTGCCGGAACGGGTGTTGTTCGTCGCCCGCCTGGACGGGGTGGTCGCCGGATCCGCCCAACTGGTCAAGCCGCCGCGCAACAACGAGGCGCAGGCCCACGCCGCCCAGTTGACCACCAGCTTCGTCGCCCCCTGGGCGCGCGGCCACGGCCTTGCCCGCCGCCTGACCATGGCGGTGGTGGACGAGGCCTGCGCCGCCGGTTTCCAGGTGCTGAACCTGGATGTCCGCGTGACGCAGGAGGCGGCCATCGCGCTCTATGAATCGCTCGGCTTCAGGCGCTGGGGAACCCATCCCTTCTATGCGCTGGTGCAGGGCAAGCCGCTCGCCGGCCATTTCTACTGCAAAGACCTCCAGCCCGCCCACCAGCCGCCTGCCCAATAACCGCCAGCAAGCCATAGGAAGACGCCAGCGATGATCATCTACCCCGCCATCGACCTTAAGGACGGTGCCTGCGTCCGCCTGCTGCGCGGCGAGATGAGCCAGGCCACGGTCTTCAACACCGATCCCGGCGAACAGGCCCGCCTGTTCCAGAGCCAGGGTTTCGAATGGCTGCATCTGGTCGACCTCAACGGCGCCTTCGAAGGCAAGCCGGTGAACGGCGCCGCGGTCGAAAGCATCCTGAAATCCGTCACCATCCCGGTGCAGCTCGGCGGTGGCATCCGCGACCTGACCACCATCGGCATGTGGCTGGAGAAGGGTGTCAGCCGCGTCATCCTGGGCACGGTGGCGCTGCGCGACCCGGAACTGGTCAAGGCCGCCTGCCGTGAGTTCCCGGGCAGGATCGCGGTGGGCATCGACGCGCGCGAAGGCTATGTCGCCGTGGCTGGCTGGGCCGAGACCTCCGACATCAAGGCGCTGGATCTGGCGCTGAAGTTCGAGGATTGCGGCGTCGCCGCCATCATCTACACCGACATCAACCGCGACGGCGCCATGGGCGGCGTCAATGTGGAGTCGACCTCCGACCTCGCCTTCCACCTGACCACGCCGGTCATCGCGTCGGGCGGCGTCTCCTCCATCGAGGACCTGAAGGCGCTGAAGCTGGAGGAGGACACCGGGATCGAGGGGGTGATCTGCGGCCGTGCGCTGTACGATGGCCGGATCGACCCTAAGGAGGCGCTGGCCCTGCTCTCCGCCACTGCCGTCGAGGACGCCGACTGATGCTGAAGATGCGCGTCATCCCCTGCCTGGACGTCAAGGACGGCCGGGTGGTGAAGGGGGTCAACTTCGTCGATCTGGTCGATGCCGGCGATCCGGTCGAACAGGCCCGCGTCTACGACCGCGAGGGCGCCGACGAGCTGACTTTTCTCGACATCACAGCGAGCCACGAGAACCGCGACACCATCTTCGACGTGGTGCGGCGGACGGCGGAGCAGGTCTTCATGCCGCTGACCGTCGGCGGCGGCGTGCGCACGGTGGACGACATCCGCAAGCTGCTGCTGGCGGGCGCCGACAAGGTGTCGATCAACACCGCGGCGATCCATCGTCCGGAGTTCGTGCGCGAGGGTGCGGAGAAGTTCGGCGCCCAGTGCATCGTCGTCGCCATCGATGCCAAGAAGGTCGCTCCCGGCAAATGGGAGGTCTTCACCCATGGCGGCCGCAACGCCACCGGCATCGACGCGGTGGAATGGGCCAAGCGGATGGAATCGCTGGGGGCGGGTGAAATCCTGCTGACCTCGATGGACCGTGACGGCACCAAGAGCGGCTTCGACCTGGAGCTGACGCGCACGGTGGCGGATTCCATCCGCATCCCGGTGATCGCGTCCGGCGGCGTCGGCACGCTCGACCATCTGGTGGAGGGCATCCGCGAGGGCCACGCCACCGCGGTGCTCGCCGCCTCGATCTTCCATTTCGGCACCTACACCATCGGTCAGGCCAAGGCGGCGCTGAGCGCCGCCGGCATTCCGGTGCGTCCGGCCCGGGCGACGAATGCGGCGGTGGAGACGGCACATGGGTGACAAGAAGTCTGCCGACAAGGCGCCGGCCCCGCTGGGCGCCGAGGTGCTCGACCGGCTGTTCGTCACCGTCCAGGGCCGCAAGGGCGCCGATCCGGAGACCTCCTACACCGCGAAGCTCTACAGCCGCGGCACCGCCAAGATCGCCCAGAAGGTGGGCGAGGAGGCGGTGGAGGCGATCCTGGAGGCGGTGCGCGGCGACAAGGCGGCGCTGGCCGCGGAATCCGCCGACCTGCTCTATCACCTGCTGGTGCTGTGGGCCGACCTGGGGCTGGATCCGGCGGAGGTCTGGACCAAGCTCGCCCAGCGCGAGGGCACCAGCGGCATCGACGAGAAGAAGTCCCGCAAAGCCTGAGCGGGATTCCCCACCAAGAGGACGCACGCGATGGCCAAGAGCTATGACGACAGCAACGTGTTCGCCCGCATCCTGCGCGGCGAAATCCCGTGCAAGACGGTGTTTGAGTCCGAGCACGCGCTCGCTTTCCACGACATCGACCCGCAGACGCCCACCCATGTGCTGGTGATCCCCAAGGGCGCCTACATCGACATGGGCGACTTCACCGCCAAGGCGTCGGACGCCGAGATCGCCGGCCTGTTCCGCGCGGTGGGCGAGGTCGCCCGCATGGTGGGTGCCGACGGTCCCGGCTATCGCATCCTGTCCAACTGCGGCGAGGCCGCGCACCAGGAAGTGCCCCACCTGCACATCCACCTGTTCGCCGGGCGCGACCTGGGGCGGATGATCGGGAAGGCTTGAGGACGCATTTGGCGTCCAGCGTTTTGCCCCCTCCCTAACCCTCCCCCGCTCTCGGCCGGCCAAAGGCCGGTCCGACCGCGGGAGAGGGAACTCCGCCGCTCTCGCGCTTAACTCCCTCTCCCACCGAAGGTGGGGGAGGGTCGGGGAGGAGGCATCCGGTAGCCGACACCCACCCAACTCCATCACCGCCGCCGCACCCCCGCCCGGCGCCGTGCGCCCTTCTTCGGCGGCACCGCGTCCAGGATCGCCAGGATCGCGTCGATCCGCTCCTCGTCCAGGTCGCCGATGCGTTCCGACAGCCGGTTGGCCAGCTCCGTCGCTTTCGCGCTCAAGCCCGCGGTGTCGACGGTCACGCGGGGATGGGACAGATCCGCAAGCCGTTCCAACTCCTCCGCATCGTCCCAGATGATGCCGAAATAGGCGCAGATCTGCCGGACCAGCTGGGGGGAGGGCTGGCCGCGCTTGCCGTGTTCCAGGGCAGAAAGATAGGCGGACGAGATGGAGAGGTCCGTCGCCATCTGCTTCAGCGTCACGCCCTTGGCGTCGCGCAGCGACCGGACCCGTTCGCCGAACGGGGTCATGGGTAGTCCCTGATTGTTTGGGACTCAGTCCTTACGGTCGCGCCGCCGTTTGATCAAGACATACAGCGCGCCGTCGCCGCCATCCTTCGGCCGGGCCGGCTGGATCGCCAGCACCATCGGGCGCAGGGCCGGATCCGCCAGCCAGCGTGGCGTCGCCTGACGCAGGACGCCCAGCCCGCCGAAGCTGCCCTTGCCGGTGATGACCAGGATACAGCGCCGCCCCTCGTTCCAGGCGCGGTGGACGAAGGAGGCGAGCGCGGTATGCGCCTGCGCCTGGGTCATGCCGTGCAGGTCGATCCGGCCATCGATCTCCAGCTCGCCGCGGCGGAAGCGGTCGCCGGTGCGGCGGTCGATGTTGGCGGTGGATCCGGGCGTCAGCGGCGGATGGACCGTCCGGGAGGGGCGGGCCGGGCCAGGGAATTGCTTGGCAGTCGGCGGCGGGGCGAGGCTGGTCGCCACCGGTTCCTCCACCAGCTCCGCCATGGTCGCCACGGGCTCCGGCTCGGCCTCGATCTGCCGGCCCGGCATCGGTTCGGCGTCGCGCATGGCGAGCCGCCACAAGCGCCGCTCGTCGGGCGTGGGCAGTCGTCTGCGGGTCATCGGCGCGGAACCTTCTGCGGAAAGGAAAAAGGGGCTGCGCCGTGGGATAAAGCCCGCCGACGCGCCCCTGTCAATGTGTGTTGCCGCGACGCGAAAGAAAAGGCGCCGGGAGAAATGGAAGGGCGCCGGCGGAACGCCTCAGCCGCCCGCCTTCAACGCGTCCAAACGCCCCTTCAACAGGGTGTATTCCGGATCGCTCGGCTTGAACTGGGCGATCAGCTTGCCCCAATGGGCGGCGGCCTCGTCCCGGCGGCCCGACATCATGGCGTCGAGGCCGAGCAGCCACAGCGCATCCTTGTTCTCCGGCTCCGCCTTCAGCGCCAGGCGCAGGGCGGAGGTCGCTTCCTCGGGCAGGGGCTTTGGCGTCTCGTTGCGCGGCTGGGTCTGCAGCACGGCGTTGGCGTAGACCACCTGCACGTCGGCGCGGTCCGGCGCCCGTTCGCGCGCCTTGCGGGCGGCCTCCAGCGCCTTGTCCGGTTCACCCAGCACACCATAGGAGCGGGCGAGCTTCAGCCACCCCTCGACGTCCGACGGGTCGGCGTCCAGCTTGGCGGCGAGGCTGGCGACCATGCCGCGGATCATCTCGTCCTGGCTCTGGCCCTCGGACGCCTGTCCGTTCTGGCCGGGCTGGCCCTGGGCCATCGGACCGGCGGGCTTCTGCTCGGCCGGCAGCGGCTGCGGCGTCACCTTGGTGGGATCGAGGTCCAGGGCAATCGCGGCCTCGCGGATCTGGTCACGCAAGACCGGGACCCACGGCGCGTCGGCCGGCGATTCCGCCATCAGCGAGGCCCAGCGGTCGAGAGCGTCCTTGCGGTCGCCGGCCTGATAGCGGGCGAGCGCCGCAAAGAAGCGGGCGCGCGGGTCCTTCGGCTCCTTCGCCAGAACGGCGTCGAAGGCCTTCACCGCCTCTTCCCCGACCATCCCGTCGTTGGCGGACACCAGCGTCTCGCCGAACAGGCCCTGCAGCTCGACATCGTCCCCGTTCAAGGCGACGGCGCGGCGCAGGGCATCCGCCGCGTCGGCGTTGCGGCCCATCTTGGCATAGGCCTGACCCAGGATCAGCCAGCCCTGCAGGTCGTTCGGATTCTCCGCCAGCTGCGCCTTCAGCTTATCCATCGCCGCCAGCACGGTCTTTGGCGGGCCGCCGCGTTCCTGTTCCAGGTTGCGCGACGCCAGCGGCTGCGCCGGCAGATCCGGGCGGCCATACAGGCCATAGACGCTGAGCGCGCCGAGCGGCAGCACCAGCGCCAGCAGCACCGCCAGCACACGCGCGCTACGCGGGGTCGCGGGGGTTGCGGCGGAACCGCTTTTCTCCGCGGTCGCCAGCATGCGCCGCGCGATTTCCGCCTTGGCGGCCTCGGCCTGGGCGTCGTTGATCAGGCCGCGTGCGCGGTCGCGCTCCAGCTCGTCCAGCTGGTCGCGATAGACCTCGCGGTCGAAGGCGTCGCGATCGGGAGCGGCGGCACCGGACCGCAGCAGCGGCGGCACGATCAGCAGCAGCACGGCCGCGGTCAGGACGGCGGCGAGAATCCAGAACAGCATCAGTCGTCTTTCCGCAGCAGGGCATCCAGCCGCCGCCGCTCATCCGCGCTCAGGGGAGCGGTGTCGGCGCCGGCGGCCACACCCCGCCGCCCGCGCAGGAACAGGAAGGTGCCGATCGCCCCCAGCAGCAGCACGGCGAAGGGGCCGATCCACAGCACCAGCGTGGTGGCCTTGAAGGGCGGGCGCAGTAGCACATAGTCGCCGTAGCGGTCGGTGACGTACTCCATCACCTTCGCGTCGCTGTCGCCGGCCTGCAGCCGGTCGCGCACCAGAACCCGCAGGTCGCGAGCGAGCGGCGCGTTGCTGTCGTCGATCGACTGGTTCTGGCAGACCAGGCAGCGCAGTTCCTGGCTGATGGCGCGCGCGCGGGATTCCAGCGCCGGGTCCGGCAGGACCTCCTCCGGCTGGACGGCAAGGGCGGGGGTCAGCGCCGGCAGGGTGACCGACAGCGCCAGCAGGGCGGCAAGAAGGGCGCGTTTCATCAGCCCTGCCTCAGATGCTTGACCATGGGGAGAAGCTGCTCCTCCACCACCTGCGGGGTCAGCGGGCCGACATGCTTGAAGCGGATTCGGCCCTGGCGGTCGATCAGGTAGCTTTCCGGCACGCCGTACACGCCCCAATCGATCGACACCCGGCCGTCCTGGTCGGCGCCGATGGCGGCGTAGGGGTTGCCGTTGCGCGCCAGCCAGGTCAGCGCGTCCTCCGGCTTGTCCTTGTAGTTGATGCCGAAGACCGTCACCCCCTGCTCCCGCGACAGGCGGGTGATGACGGGATGCTCCGCCTTGCAGGGAATGCACCAGGAGGCGAAGACGTTCACCAGCGTCACGTCGCCCTTCAGCCTGGCCGAGGACAGGCCGCCGGTGGCGGGCTGTCCCGAAATGGCCGGCAGCTCGAAGGTCGGCGCCGGCTTGTCGATCAGGGCCGACGGGATGTCGCGCGGGTCGCGCTGGAACCCCAGGTAGAAGGCGATGCCCACCCCGATGAACAGCAGGAAGGGCAGCAGGTACAGAAGGCGGCGCATCGTGTCTTGGTCCTCATTCGGCCGGAAGCGGAGCCGACTTGCCGGCCGTGCGGCGGCGTTCCGGCGCGCCGATGCGGAACCGGCGGTCGGTCAGGCTCACCAGTCCGCCCAGCATCATCCCCGCGCCGCCGATCCAGATCCACGGCACCAGCGGGTGGTGGTAGATGCGGACGATCCAGGCGGTGCCGTTCTGCGTCGGGTCGCCCAGCGCCACATACAGGTCGGAGAAGACCGTGGTGTGGATGGCCGATTCCGTGGTCGTCATCCGGGTGGTGCTGTAGCTGCGGCGTTCCGGCGTCAGGGTGGCGATGGGCTGGCCGTCCCGGGTGACGGTGAAGACGCCGCGTTCGGCCTTGAAGTTCGGGCCGTCGACCAGCCCGATGCTGTCGAAACGGAACTCGTAGCCTGCAACGCTGGCTTGGTCGCCCGGCTTCATCGCCGTGATCGATTCCGTCTGCCAGGCCGAGGTGCCGGTCATGCCGAGGATCGACAGGCCGACGCAGGCGTGCGCGATGGTCATGCCCCAGGCGCTGCGCGGCAGATGCACGGCGCGGTGCCAGCTGTTGCGGAAGGAGGTGCGGAACAGGGCGATGCGGTCGGCGAACTCCACCAGCGAGCCGACGAAGGCCCAGGCGGCGAGCGCGATGCCCACCAGCGCCAGCAGCGGCCCGCCGCCGGCCTTGACGTAGGCGGTGATGGCGACGGCGATTACCACGGCGACCCCGGCGATCCACAGCCGGCTCAGCGCCGCCCACAGATCCGCCCGCTTCCAGGACAGGAAGGGGCCGACCACCATGGCGACGATCATCGGGATGGCGACGGGTATGAAGGTGGCATTGAAGAAGGGGGCGCCGACCGACACCTTGCCCAGGTTCAGGATGTCGAGGAACAGCGGATAGAGCGTGCCGATGAACACCGTCGCCGTCGCGGTGGACAGCAGCAGGTTGTTCATCACCAGCGCGCCCTCGCGGCTGATCGGCGCGAACAGACCGCCGGCCTTCAGCGACGGCGCGCGCAGGCTGTAGAGCAACAGCGAGCCGCCGGTGGCGATCGCCAGCAGCACCAGGATGAAGACGCCGCGCTTGGGATCGACCGCAAAGGCATGGACCGAAGTCAGGATGCCGGAGCGCACCAGGAAGGTGCCCATCAGCGACAGCGAGAAGGTGACGATGGACAGCAGGATGGTCCAGCTCTTCAGCGCGTCGCGCTTCTCCACCACGATGGCGGAGTGCAGCAGCGCGGTGCCGGCCAGCCATGGCATGAAGGACGCGTTCTCCACCGGGTCCCAGTACCACCAGCCGCCCCAGCCCAGCTCGTAATAGGCCCACCAGGAGCCCATGGCGATGCCCATGGTCAGGGTCGACCACGCCGCCAGCGTCCAGGGCCGCACCCAGCGCGCCCAGGCGGGATCGACCCGCCCCTCGATCAACGCGGCGACGGCGAAGGAGAAGGCCATGGAGAAGCCGACATAGCCGGCATAGAGGAAGGGCGGATGGAAGGCGAGGCCGGGGTCCTGCAGCAGCGGGTTCAGGTCGTTGCCGTCGAGCGGCGCCGGGATCACGCGGATGAAGGGGTTGGACGTCGCCAGGATGAACAGCAGGAAGCCGACCCCGATCAGCCCCTGGACCGCCAGCACGCGCGCCTTCAGCGTCGGCGGCAGGTTGCGCCCGAACATGGCCACGGCGGCGCCGAAGATCGTCAGCATGACGATCCACAGCATCATCGAGCCCTCGTGGTTGCCCCAAACGCCCGACACCTTGTAGAGCATCGGCTTGGCCGAGTGGCTGTTCTGCACCACGTTCAGCACGCTGAAGTCGGACACCACATGCGCCCAGGTCAGGGCGGCATAGGCGACCAGCACCAGCAGCATCTGGGCGATGGCCGCGGGCACCGCGACGTTCATCCAGGCACCGTTGCGGGTGGCGGCGCCGACCAGCGGCGGCACCGACTGCACCAGCGCGACGAAAAGCGCCAGCACCAGCGCGTAATGGCCGAGTTCGGGGATCACGGTCCCGCTACTCCTTCTTCGCGGTCTTCGTCTCGGACTCCGCCGGGTTCTTGTAGACGCCGGCCTGCTTCAGCGCCTCCGACACCTCGGGCGGCATGTAGTTCTCGTCATGCTTGGCCAGGACCTCGCGCGCGACGAAGACGCCGCCGGTCAGCTTGCCCTCGGCCACCACGCCCTGGCCCTCGCGGAACAGGTCGGGCAGCTGGCCGCGATAGCGGACGTCGATGGTGTGGGCGGTGTCGGTGACCCGGAAGGAGGTGGTGAGGCCGTCCGGCGTCTTCTGCACGCTGCCTTCCTCGACCAGCCCGCCCAGGCGGAAATTGCGGTCGCCAACCTGCTGCGTCTGCAGCTGGGTCGGGCTGTAGAAGAAGACGATGTTGTCCTGGAAGGCGGTCAGCGCCAGGGCGGTCGCCGAGCCCAGCCCCAGAAGGGCGAGGCCCAGCATGTAGAGGCGGCGTTTCTTGCGGGTCATCCTTCGCTCGCTTCCGCCGGCGTTCCGGCGTTCTGATCGGCCGTCTTCCGGCCGGCGTTGCGGGTGCGGCGGCGGGCCGGGCGGGCGCTTTCCAGCGCCTTCAGCGTCGCCTCGGCGTTGCGCAGCCCCTTCCAGGTGGCGACCAGCAGGCCCAGCAGGACAAGGGTGGCGATGCCGTAGGCCGGCCAGACGTAGGCGGCGTACCCGCCCATGTGGAGGAATTCGTTCATCGTCTTGTTCCTGCGTCCTCAGCCCTGCATTCCGTCCGTCACCGCGCCGTCGCCGGCAACCGACAGCCGCAGCGTCTGTATCTTGCGCTGGGCGATCTCCGTGCGCACGCGCAGCAGGACCACCGACAGGAAATAGGCGGTGAAGGCACCGGCCATCACCAGAAGCGGCGTCAGCATGGTGGGGTCGATGCTGGGGCCGCCCATGCGCACGACGCTGGCGGGCTGGTGCAGCGTGTTCCACCAGTCGACCGAGAACTTGATGATCGGCACGTTGACGATGCCGACCAGCAGCAGGACGTTGCCGGCCTTCGTGCCGCGCTGCGGATCGTCGAAGGCGTTCACCAGGGCCATGTAGCCCAGATACAGGAAGAACAGGATCAGCACGCTGGTCAGCCGCGCGTCCCACACCCACCAGGTGCCCCACATCGGCGCTCCCCACAGCGACCCGGTCACCAGGCACACGAAGGTGAAGCCGGCGCCGATGGGGGCGGCGGCCTTGGCGAACAGGTCGGCCAGCGGGTGCTTCCACACCAGACCAACCGCCGCGGCGACGGCCATGTTGGTGTAGACGAACAGGCTCATCCAGGCGGCGGGAACATGGATGTACATGATCCGCACCGTCTCGCCCTGCTGATAGTCGGGCGGCGAGCCGAACAGGCTGAGCCACAGCCCGAGGATCGTCAGGATCACGGTCGCCCCGGCGCACCACGGCAGAAGCACGGCCGACAGGCGCAGGAAACGGGCGGGATTGGCGAAGCGATGCATAGAACGATGGCCCCGGTACAAGTGACCTTGGTCAGGCTTGCGGACGATATAAGCGCATGTATGGCGGACTGCGAGGGGTTTCGCCTTGATCTCGGTCAGGAAGAACCGCCATTCGTTCGTACTCTGACACCAAGGTATGAGAGGTCCCAAGCCCCTGGAGGCACTCGGTTCATTGGCTGTATGGACGCCGGGGGAGGGGATTTTCATCCCTTCCCGCCGGCGGATCTTTTTTCGGTCAGGCGGCCAGTTCCTCCCGCAATCCCTCGCCCAAGGCCGCCCGCATCGCCCCGGCGATCAGGTCGAAATCGCGGGGGCTGACCGGCAGCAGGCCGAAGCGGAAGGGATAGCCCCAGTTCCGCACCCCGGCGGTCAGCTCCAGCCGGTCCAGCAGCGGCTGGATCGGTGCCTCCTCCGCCAGCCACCAGGACACGTCGCGCCGGAAGGGGATGAAGCCGCCGCCCATGTCGAACTGGTAGGGCTCTCCCGCCAGGACGGTGCCGATGGCGGTGAAGGACTTCAGCCCGTCCGCCACGCCGAACCGGTCGGTGGGGGAGTAGTAGGCGACCCGGTCGCCCGGCCGGATCCGCCGCAGCGGCGCCGCCTTGCCGTGGCAGACCTGCATGAAGCCGCCGGCCCGGCCGCGCCGCACATGCTCGGCGCTGGCCACCGCGATCCAGCTGCCGGTGCGTGTGCTGCCGGTGCGCGTGCCGCCGCTCACGACCGCACCTGCTCGGACTGGTTCTCTTCCCTATGGGGGGCGAACACGCGGAGCCGGTGGCCGTCGGGGTCGCGTGCAACGAAGGTATGACCGAAATCCATCGCGGTCGGCGGCTGCAGGATGGTCAGGCCGCGGGCGCTCCAGTCGGCGTGGAGGTCGCGCACCGCGGCCTCGTCGGCGACGGTGAAGGCGATCTCGCTGCCTCCCGGCAGGGTCGCGGCCGGCTCCACCGTATGGCGAGACCACAGGCCCAGCATCAGCCCGTCGCCCGCCTTGAACATGGCGAAGGTGGGGGAGGCCTCCACCGGCGGCCGGCCCAGCAGGTCGGCATAGAAGGCGGCGCTGGCGGCCGGGCTGTCGACATGGAGCAGGACGAAATCGAGCGCGAGCTTGGCGGCGGGCTTGGCAGTGGTGGGCTTGGCAGTGGCGGTGGTTGCGGTGGCGGTCATGGCTGGCTCCGGTCTTGAAGGGATGGGGTGGGGCGGCCGGTTCGTTCCGTTCGCCGCCCCACCGGCAAAGCCAAGACTAGGCCGACATGCTGACAGTTTCCGTCAGCATGGTGTCAGCCCCCTCCCATCCTCATTGCGGAATGCCCTCCGCCGCGCGCCATTCCTTCAGCATCGCCTGCCGGCGGCGGGGATAGCGGGTGTCGCTGGCGGTCAGCGCCAGGATGCGGTCGGTGCGGAAATGGCGGAAGGACTGGCGCAGTTCGCACCACGCCACCATCACCCGCACCCGGTCGAAGAAGCCAAGCGCGAAGGGCCAGACCATGCGCCGGCTCTCCGACCCGTCGCGGTCGCGATAGGCGATCTCCAGCTTGCGTTCGCCGCGGATGGCGGTACGGATGGTCGCCAACTCGGCATCTCCTGCGGCGATCGGCTCACCCGGCCCAACGAGCAGGGCGGAGCCGTCCAGCCCCTCCCGCTTGTCCTGCGGCAGCACCGCGGCGATCTTCGCGAGCGCGTTGCGCGCCGCCCCGCCCAGCCGGCTGTCGCCGCGGTCGACCACCCAGCGCGACCCCAGCACCAGCGCCTCGACCTCCTCCTCGGTGAACATCAGCGGCGGCAGCAGGAAGCCGGCGCGCAGCAGATAGCCGACCCCCGGCTCCCCCTCGATCATCGCGCCCTGTGCCTGCAGGGTGGCGATGTCGCGATAGAGCGTGCGCAGGCTGACCCCCAACTCGCCGGCAAGCGACTTGCCGCTGACCGGCTGGCGATGCCGCCGCAGAACCTGCATCAGATCGAGGAGACGTTCGGCGCGCGACATGGTACCGGAGGGAAAGGGACGAGAGGCGCGGTGGAAAGCACCGCTTGTTCGGGGGTGTTCACCCGGTTCGGCCAAGCATACTGTCGCGGTGGTTGAGGCTCAATCCAGAGGAACTGATGAAGACCATTCTTATCACCGGCGGCGGGCGCGGGATCGGAAAGGCCATTGCCCTGCTGGCCGGCAGCCGCGGCTGGTCGGTCGGCATCAACTATGTCGGCAACGAAACCACCGCCCGTGAAACGGCCGACGCTGTGCGGGCGGGCGGCGGACGGGCCGTGACGCTGCGCGGAGACGTGGCGGTCGAGGCGGATGTCGTCGCCATGTTCGAGGCGGCGGAACAGCAGCTCGGGCCGCTCGACGGCGTGGTGGTGAACGCCGGCATCGTCGCACCATCCTGCCCCTTGACCGAAATGAGCGCCGAGCGGATGCGCCGGGTGTTCGAGGTGAACGTCTTCGGGGCCTATCTGTGTGCGCGCGAGAGTGCGCGCCGTCTGGCACCGCGGGGGGCGGGGTCGATCGTTCTGATGTCCTCCGCGGCGGCCCGGCTCGGTTCGCCCTTCGAGTATGTGGACTATGCCGGATCGAAGGCGGCGCTGGACACGTTGACGGTCGGGCTGTCGAAAGAGCTGGGACCGCAGGGTGTCCGCGTCAACGCGATCCGCCCCGGTTTGATCGACACGGAGATCCACGCCAGCGGAGGCCAGCCCGGCCGCGCACAGCGCCTGGGCGTCAACGCTCCGCTCGGGCGGGCCGGGCGAGCGGAGGAGGTGGCCGAGGCCGCCATCTGGCTGTTGAGCGATGCCGCATCCTACACGACCGGGGCGATCCTTGACGTATCGGGCGGACGCTGACGGCGCCGCAGAAAGAAAAAAGCCCCGGCTCTTGCGAGCCGGGGCTTTTTCGTTACCCGAACCGGGAGAGACGGATCACTCCGCCTTCTTGGTCAGGTCCTCGCCGGTGGCCTGGTCGACCTGCTTCATCGACAGCTTGACCTTGCCGCGGTCGTCGAAGCCGATGACCTTGACCTTCACCGAGTCACCCTGCGACACGACGTCCGACACCTTGCCGACGCGCTGCTGCGCCAGTTCGGAGATGTGGACGAGGCCGTCGCGCGAGCCCAGGAAGTTCACGAAGGCGCCGAAATCGACGACCTTCACGACCTTGCCGGTGTAGACGACGTTCATCTCCGGCTCGGCGACGATGCCCTTGATCCACTCGATGGCGGCGTCCGACTTCTTCTGGTCGACCGCCGAAACCTTGACGGTGCCGTCGTCGTCGATGTCGATCTTGGCGCCGGTCTGCTCGACGATCTCGCGGATCACCTTGCCGCCGGAGCCGATCACGTCGCGGATCTTCTCCTTCGGAATGTTGATCACGGTGATGCGCGGGGCGTTCTCGTTGACGCCTTCGCGGGCGCCGGTCAGCGCCTTGGACATCTCGCCCAGGATGTGCAGGCGGCCGTCCTTGGCCTGGCCCAGCGCGATCTTCATGATCTCCTCGGTGATCGAGGTGATCTTGATGTCCATCTGCAGCGCGGTGACGCCGACTTCCGTGCCGGCCACTTTGAAGTCCATGTCGCCCAGGTGGTCTTCGTCACCCAGGATGTCCGACAGGACGGCGAAGCCGTGGTCTTCCTTGATCAGGCCCATGGCGATGCCGGCGACCGGACGCGCCAGCGGCGCGCCGGCGTCCATCAGCGACAGCGAGGTGCCGCAGACGGTGGCCATCGATGAGGAGCCGTTGGACTCCGTGACTTCCGACACGACGCGCAGCGTGTAGGGGAAGTCTTCCTTCTTCGGCAGCAGCGGGTGGATCGCGCGCCACGCCAGCTTGCCGTGGCCGATCTCGCGGCGGCCCGGGCTGCCCATGCGGCCGGCTTCACCCACCGAATACGGAGGGAAGTTGTAGTGCAGCATGAAGTGCTCGCGGTACTCGCCCTCGAGCGCGTCGATGATCTGCTCGTCCTGGCTGGTGCCCAGCGTGGTGACGACCAGCGCCTGGGTCTCGCCGCGGGTGAACAGGGCCGAACCGTGGGCGCGCGGCAGCACGCCGACTTCCGACACGATCGGGCGCACGGTCTTGGTGTCGCGGCCGTCGATGCGGCGGCCGGTCTTCAGAACGGCGCCGCGCAGGATGTCGGCCTCCAGCTCCTTGAACTCGAAACCGATCGACTGGGCGTCGAATTCCTCGGCCAGCGTCTCGAGCGCCTTCGCCTTGGCGGCGCCGACCTTCTCATAGCGGCTCTGCTTCACCGTCTCGGTGTAGGCGGCTTCCACGTCCGACCCGACGGTCTCGCGCAGGCGGGCCTTCAGGGCCTTGCGGTCGTAGGCCGGCTCCGGCAGGTCCCACGGCTCCTTGGCGGCTTCTTCGGCCAGGTCGATGATCATGTTGATCACCGGCTGGAAGTTGGTGTGGCCGAACATGACGGCGCCCAGCATGACCTCTTCGGTCAGTTCCTTGGCTTCCGATTCGACCATCAGCACGCCTTCGACGGTGCCGGCGACGACCAGATCCAGGTCGCTGTCCTCGACCTCGTCCATGGTCGGGTTCAGCACATACTGGCCGTTCTTGTAGCCGACGCGGGCGGCGCCGATCGGGCCCAGGAACGGGATGCCGGAAATCGTCAGGGCGGCCGAGGCGCCGACCATCGCCACGATGTCCGGATCGTTCTCCAGATCATGGCTCAGCACGGTGCAGACGACCTGCGTCTCGTTGCGGAAGCCATCGGCGAACAGCGGACGGATCGGACGGTCGATCAGGCGGCTGACCAGCGTTTCCTTCTCGGTCGGACGGCCTTCGCGCTTGAAGAAGCCGCCGGGGATCTTGCCGGCCGCGAAGGCCTTTTCCTGGTAATTGACGGTCAGCGGGAAGAAATCGACGCCCGGCTTCGGCGCCTTGGCGGCGACGGCGGTGCACAGGACGGTGGTGTCACCATAGGTGACCAGAACCGCGCCGTTGGCCTGACGGGCGATCTTGCCCGTTTCCAGGACCAGCTTGCGGCCGCCCCACTCGATTTCCTTGCGATGAACAGTGAACATGGATTCTTTCCTTCCATCCGACACCCTGCAACGGCCGGATTGCCGCCCAAGGCCGGGGCCATCGGTCGTAGGACCCCGCGAGAAAACTGGAGATATGGTGTTCGACAACAGCACTGAACGAATCAAGATAGAGGCGTTGCGGATGCAAAAAAGGCCGGTCCCCGAATGATCGGGCCGGCCTGTCCGTTACGAAACGCTCAAGATCGAGTTTCTATTGCCAATAACCAATGAGGTGTTCCGGAACGATACAGGTGGACGACGAATACGGTATTCGACTTCATGGCCCGCTGATTTGGGGAAACCCCCGGCCGGTGGCCGGCCAGGGGAACCCGAACCCGTCAGCGGGACGGCGCTGCCGTTAGCGGCGCAGGCCCAGACGCTCGATCAGAGCGGCGTAGCGCGACTGATCCTTCTTCTTCAGGTAGTCGAGCAGACGGCGGCGCTGACCGACCATCACCAGCAGACCACGGCGGGAGTGGAAGTCCTTCTTGTGGCCCTTCAGGTGCTCCGTCAGGTTGCTGATGCGCTCCGTCAGGATCGACACCTGGACCTCGGGCGAACCGGTGTCGTTGGTGCCGCGGGAAAATTCCTTGATCAGCTCTTGCTTGCGCTCGGGCGTAATCGACATCGGGGTCTCCTAAATCACGTGAGGTTGAGCACGCGCACCGGACGGACCTCCGCCCCCTCGACACGGGCCAACGCCACCGGCGTTCCACCGAAAAGCGCAATGACGGTGCCATCCCCACCGTCAGCACCCTGAACCGCCATCAGCCGTTCACGATCCTGCCGGGTGAGGAGAGCCACCGTCTGGCCGTGCCTCAGTCGGTGCGCTTCCGCTTCCGTCAGGGCCAGCGCCGGGATGTCGTCCAGCGCGGTCTCGATCGGCAACAGAAGTCGTTCGACGGCCGCACCTTGCTCCATGGCGGCCAGTTCGTCCAGGGAAATCGCGCGGTCCAGCCTGAAGGACCCGACGCGCAGACGGCGCAGAAGCCCGACATGGCCGACCGTGCCCAGCGCCTCCGACAGGTCGCGGGCCAGCGAGCGGACATAGGTGCCCTTGCCGCAATCCACCTCGAACACCGCATGGTCGGCGTCGGGTTCCTCGACCAGTTCGAAGCGGTCGATGCGCACGGTGCGGGCGGCGAGATCGACCGCGTCGCCTTCGCGCGCGATGTCGTAGGCACGCTCGCCGTCGATCTTGATGGCGCAGAACTGCGGCGGCACCTGCTGGATCTCGCCCAGGAAGGCGGGCAGGGCGGCGCGGATCGCCTCGGTGGTCGGCCGGTGGTCGGAGCGGTCGATCACCGCGCCTTCCCGGTCGTCGGTGGTCGTCCGCTCGCCCCAACGGATGGAGAAGCGGTAGGTCTTGGCGCCATCCATGGCGTAGGAGACCGTCTTGGTTGCCTCGCCCAGCGCGATCGGCAGGATGCCGGTCGCCAGCGGGTCCAGCGTGCCGCCATGCCCGGCCTTCTCGGCGTTCAGCAGGCGGCGTACCTTCGACAGCGCCTGGGTGGAGGTCATGCCCTCGGGCTTGTCCAGCACGATCCAGCCATGGATCGGCGTGCCCTTGCGCTTACGAGCCACGACGCCCGCCCCGGCTCTCGTCGTCGTTTTCGCCCTTGTCCTCGCCCTTATCCTCGTCATCGAGCATGGCGCGGTCGTCATCCTCGAGGTCGTCGTCCTCGTCAGACTCATCGGGGTCCGCCTCGTCGGGACCGAGATCGTCCTCCTCGTCCCAGGAATCGTCCTCATCCTCGTCATGGTCGTCGTCGCCGTTGACCCGGCCCAGCGGGTGGCCGCTCAGGTCGCGGGCGACCTCCGGGCTGTGCAGGATGCTGTCGATGCGGTGGGCGTAGTCGAAGGAGGTGTCGCCTTCGAAGCTCAGCGTCGGGGCGTGGCGCAGGTTGACCATGCGCGCGACCTGTCCGCGCAGGAAGGCGGCGGCCCGCTTCAGGGCGACCTGCGCCTCCTCCATCCGCTCGCCGCCCAGCGTCGAATAGAAGACGGTGGCGTTGGACAGGTCGGGGCTGATCCGCACCTCGGTGACCGTGACGTTCAGCGAGGCCAGCTCCGGATCGTGGAAGTCACCGCGGCGGAACAGGTCGGCAAGCGCGTGGCGCACCTCCTCGCCGACGCGCAGTTGCCGTTGGGACGGGGGCTTGCCGGCGATGAACGCGCCGCGCTTCTTGCTGGCCATGGTACGTGTCTTTCGTCGATGTCTCTTGCCGGGCTGCTTCAGCTCACCGGCCGATCACACACATATGGGAGCTGTCGGTCTTCCACCCCAACCGCCGCCCGCCGGGCAGGCTTAAGGCGGTGGCGATCACCCCAATATAGGAACAGGGCGCAGGACTGATCCCGCGCCCCGCAAAACCAAAAAGGCCACCCGATCCTTCCCGGCGGGAAACCGGAAGGGATCGGGCGAACCGAACAGGTCACAGCTCGCGAGCGATTTCCTCGATCTCGAAAGCTTCGATCTGATCGCCGGCCTGGATGTTGTCGTAGTTCTCGAAGGCCATGCCGCACTCGTAGCCCTCGCGCACTTCCTTGACTTCGTCCTTGAAGCGCTTGAGCGTCTTGAGCGTGCCTTCGTGAATGACGACGTTGTCGCGCAGCAGGCGGACGCCGGCGCCGCGCTTGACGACACCCTGCGTGACCATACAACCGGCGACCTTGCCGACCTTCGTGATGTTGAACACCTCGCGGATGGTCGCGTAGCCGATGAAGCGTTCCCGCAGCGTCGGAGACAGCAGACCGGTCAGCGCCGCCTTCACGTCGTCGATCACGTTGTAGATGATCGAGTAGTAGCGGATTTCGACGCCGTCGCGCTTGGCGAGGTCGCGGGCCTGCGGGTTGGCGCGGACGTTGAAGCCGATGATCATCGCGTTGGACGCATTCGCCAGCGTGATGTCGGACTCGTTGATCGCACCGACCGAGTTGTGCAGGACGCGGACCTTGACCTCGGTGTTCTCGGCCGTGAGCTTCTCCAGCGAACTGGCGATGGCTTCGATCGAGCCCTGCACGTCGCCCTTGATGACGACCGGCAGTTCCTTGGCCTCGCCGGCCTGGATGCGGCTGAACATGTCCTGCAGCGAACCGCGGGCGGAGGCCGCAACCACCGCTTCGCGCTTCTTGCGCTGGCGGAACTCGGCGATCTCGCGGGCACGGGCTTCGGACTCGACGACGGTGAAGTCGTCGCCGGCCATCGGCGTGCCGTTCAGGCCCAGGACCTCGACGGGGACGGCCGGGGCCGCCTCGTTGACGTTCTGGCCGCGGTCGTTGATCAGCGCACGGACGCGGCCCCATTCGGCACCGGTCACGAACACGTCACCGACCTTCAGCGTGCCGCGCTGGACCAGCACGGTGGCGACCGAACCACGGCCACGCTCCAGCTTCGCCTCGATGACGACGCCTTCGGCGGCGCGCTCGGGGTTGGCCCGCAGCTCCAGGATTTCGGCCTGGAGGAGGATCGCCTCTTCCAGCTTGTTCAGGTTGCGCTTGGCCTTGGCCGACACTTCGACGTCGAGAACGTCGCCGCCCATCTCCTCGACCACCAGCTCGTGCTGGAGCAGTTCCTGACGGACGCGCTCCGGCTTGGCATCGGGCAGGTCGCACTTGTTGATGGCGACGATGATCGGAACCTTGGCCGCCTTGGCGTGGCGGATGGCTTCGATCGTCTGCGGCATGACGCCGTCGTTGGCGGCGACCACCAGCACGACCACGTCGGTGACGTTGGCGCCGCGGGCACGCATCTCGGTGAAGGCGGCGTGACCCGGCGTGTCGATGAAGGTGATCTTCGCACCCGACTCCAGCTGCACCTGATAGGCGCCGATGTGCTGGGTGATGCCGCCGGCCTCGCCCGACACCACGTCGGTCTGGCGCAGCGCGTCGAGCAGCGAGGTCTTGCCGTGGTCGACGTGGCCCATGATGGTGACGACCGGCGGACGCGGCACCAGGACGGCACCCTCTTCCTCGGTGGCACGCAGGCCGATCTCGACGTCGGACTCCGACACGCGGCGGACGCGGTGGCCGAACTCGGTGATGACCAGTTCGGCGGTATCGGCGTCGATGGTCTGGTTGATGGTCGCCATGACGCCCATGCGCATCAGCGCCTTGATGACGTCGGCGCCACGCTCGGCCATGCGGTTGGCCAGCTCCTGGACGGTGATGACCTCCGGCAGGACGACGTCGCGGGTGACCTTCGCGGTCTCCTGACGGCTCATCTGGCGCAGGCGTTCACGCTCGCGGGCACGGCGGACGGCAGCCAGCGACCGGGTGCGGTCGCCGCCGTCGTCGCTGAGCGCCTGCGAGACGGTCAGCTTGGTGCCCTTGCGGCGGTCGGCGCCGGCGGGAGCCTTGGCGGCCGGACGGGCCGGAGCGGCCTTGGCCGGGGCGCCGCCACGGCCACCCTTGCGACGGTTGTCCTCCTCCTCCTCGACGGCGCGGGCCGGCGGGGCGCCGGCACCCGGCGGGGTACGGCCGGGAGCGGCGTCGCCGGCAGGACGGGCGGAAGCACCACCGGGGCGCTGGTCGCCGGCAGGACGGGCACCGGCGGGACGGGCACCGTCGCGGGCTGCGCCATCGCGGCCACCATCACGGCGGGCCGGCGGTTCGGCGTCGCGGCGCTTGGCCTCCTCGGCTTCCTTGCGCTTGGCCTCTTCCTCCTTGCGACGGCGTTCGGCCTCTTCGGCGACCTTGCGATCTGCTTCCTGAATGGCGCGCATCTCGTCCAGCTCGCGCTGGCGCAAGGTCTCGGCGTCCAGAATGATCGGCGGCATTTCCGGCGCGGTCTGGGCCGGAGCTTCAGCGGCGGCCGGAGCGGCGGCTTCGGAGGGGGCGGCCGGAGTGGCTTCGGGCTCTTCGGCGGCGCGGGCCGCGGCCTCGGCAGCGCGGGCTTCGGCGCGCACCGCTTCTTCCTCGGCCTCGATCCGGCGCTGCTCTTCGAACGCCGCGGCGCCGCGAAGGGCACGCAGGCGCGATTCCAGCTCCTCGCGGGTCAGCTGGCGCCCGGCAGGGGCACCGCCACCGCGGGGTCGTTGGCCCTGCGCACCGCGCATGGGCAGGCCCTGGGCAGCTTGACGCGCGGCGGCGCCGCCGTCTGCGACGCCGGGCACGGCGCCCTTTTCAACATGACGCTTGCGCTTGACCTCTACGGTCACCGCTTTTGACCGGCCATGGGAGAAGCTCTGCCGGACCTGGGTCTCGACCGGCTTCTTCGACTCCAGCTTTCCTTTGCTGGCGCCGGTTAGGTGCAAGACTTTCTTCTGGTCCTGGTCGTTGCTGTCGGTCATCGGTTCCCGAATGGTCAGACGTTACATCGCAGGCCGGCCGGCCGTATCGCCGACTCCCAAGCCCTTATCAGAATCCTGGTGCGCATCCCGATCCCCTTGGGGACCTTTCAGGTCCAGGTGCCCCCGGGGACCTTTCAGCCCCCTCAAGCGTGCCGCTTCGCGGACCAGCCCAGCGGCCAGCCTGCCTCGCGCCACCACGGCATGCACCGCGTGATCGCGTCCCAGCGCCGCGGCCAAGGCCGAGGACTCGAACAGATCGATCACCGGCAGCGACGGCGCGAGCGCCGTCACCTTGCCGCGCTGGTCCAGCGAGCCGTCCGCGGCTTCGACCAGCAGGGCCGGCGGGGGACCCGCACGGCCGACCTGGTTGGCCCTCAACGCCTCGCGCACCTTTTCGTATCCTGCCAGGACGTGGCCGGCACGGCGGGCAAGGCCCAACGCGTGCAGACAACGCCGTTCCAGCAGCCGTTCCAGCCTTTCGGCCAGATCGGGCGGTACTTTCACCGCCCGGCGGGCCGCCTTGGCAAAAACGGATTTCCCCATGGCTTTCGCCAGGGCATCCCTGTCGGCCGTGACCCAAAGGCCGCGACCGGGCAGACGTTCCTCCAGGTCCGGCACCACCTCGCCGTCGGGGCCGATCACGAAGCGGATCATGCCCTCTTTCGGCCCGACCGTACCCGACGCGATGCAGCGGCGCAGAGGCCCCTTCTCGTCGTCGGCCGGCAGGCGGTCCGTCCCGGCACCTTCGTCCTGTGCCAATTCCTGATCCGGCACCGCATCCGCGGCGGCGGTCGGTGTCCGTTCGTCGTTCCGTTCGGTCATCCGATCGTCATCCGCTCGCGCGGTCCCGAATAATGGTTCCTGTCGGGCGCAGTTCCAACCGGCATTGCTGCCGGTCAGGCCTGCGCGCCCTGGCCGCCGGCGCTGCCATCTGCCGCAGGGGCCGCGGCGGCGCCGTCCTGTTCCTCACCCTCGAACCAGTGGGCGCGCGCGGCCATGATGATCGCGTTCGCTTCCTCTTCGGTGGGAGCGTCCTTGGCGCCGTCCTTGCTCAGGATCTCCACCAGCTCGTCGCCGGCCAGATCGGCCAGATCGTCCAGCGTCTTCACGCCGTTCTCGCCCAGCTTCACCAGCTGCGTGGCGGTGAAGCCGGTCAGCTCGGCGACGATGTCCTCGACGCCCAGTTCCAGGCGACGCTCGTTCGCCTGCTCGTCCTGCACTTCCAGGAAGGCGAGGGCGCGCTGCTTCAGCTCGTCGGCGACCGACTCGTCGAAGCCTTCGATCTCGGCCAGTTCCTCGGTCTCGACGAAGGCGATCTCCTCGACCGAGGTGAAGCCTTCGGCGACCAGCAGGTGGGCGATCACGTCGTCGACGTCCAGGGCCTGCATGAACAGGGCGGAGCGGTTGTGGATCTCCTCCGACCGGCGCTCCGACTCTTCCTGTTCGGTCAGGATGTCGATGTCCCAGCCGGTCAGCATCGAGGCGAGGCGCACATTCTGGCCGCGGCGGCCGATGGCCAGCGACAGCTGGTCGTCGGGCACCACCACCTCGATGCGGCGGTTGTCGTCGTCGAGCACGACCTTGGCGACCTCGGCCGGGGCGAGCGCGTTGACGACGAAGGTCGCCGCCTCGCCCGACCACGGGATGATGTCGATCTTCTCGCCCTGCAGCTCGCCGACGACCGCCTGGACGCGGCTGCCGCGCATGCCGACGCAGGCGCCGACCGGGTCGATGGAGCTGTCGTTGCTGTGGACGGCGATCTTCGCACGGCTTCCCGGATCACGGGCGACCGCCCGGATCTCGATGATGCCGTCGTAGATTTCCGGCACTTCCTGGGCGAACAGCTTCGCCATGAACATGGGATGCGTGCGCGACAGGAAGATTTGGGGCCCGCGCGGTTCCTCGCGGACGTCGTAGATATAGGCGCGCACGCGGTCGCCGTTCTTGAAATGCTCGCGCGGCAGCAGCTCGTCGCGGCGCAGGATCGCTTCGGCGCGGCCCAGGTCGACGGTGACGTTGCCGTATTCGACGCGCTTGACCAGACCGTTGACGATCTCGCCGTTGCGGTCCTTGTACTCGTTGAACTGGCGCTTGCGCTCGGCGTCGCGCACCTTCTGCACGATCACCTGCTTGGCGGTCTGGGCGGCGATGCGGCCGAAATCGATCGGCGGCAGCGGGTCGACCAGGAAATCGCCGATCTTGGCGCCGGCCTTGCGGCGCTGGGCGTAGGGCAGGGTGACCTGCGTCGCCTCGTTCTCCACCGTCTCGACCACCTCCAGATGGCGGGTCAGATGGATGTCGCCGGTCTTGCGGTCGATCCGGGCGCGGATGTCGTGCTCGTGGCCGTACTTGGAGCGGCCGGCCTTCTGAATCGCCTGCTCCATCGCCTCCAGGACTTCGTCCCGGTCGATGTTCTTTTCGCGGGCGACCGCGTCAGCGACTTGCAGCAATTCCATCCGTTACACTTCCTGGCTCGGTCTTGTGTGATGCCGGTCTTGCGTGATGTCCGGTCGGTTCGGCGGGATATCGGTTCGGCTTTCGGGGGCGGGCATCCTGTCGGCGTGTCCTTGGCGGACCCGGGCCGTCAGTTTTGCGGGCCCTCCTGCTCCTGGCTGGCGCGGATCAACTCGTCCGTCAGCACCAGCTTGGCGCGCAGGATGTTGTCGAACTCCAGCCGGGCCGGTCCCTGTTCGGTGTCGACGCACACGAGGCCGTCCTCGACGCCCTTCAGCATGCCCTTGAAACGCTTGCGGCCGTCGATGGCCATGCGGCTCTCCAGCCGGGCTTCGAAGCCGGCGAAGCGCTCGAAATCCTTGAGGCGGGTCAGCGGCCGGTCGATGCCGGGCGAGCTGACCTCCAGCGTGTAGGCTTCGCGAATCGGGTCTTCCACGTCCAGCAGGGCCGAGACGGAGCGGCTGATGTCGGCGCAATCCTCGACAGTCATGGGCGCGCCGTCGGCGCGCTCAGCCATGATCTGGAGAATCGACCGCTGGCCGCCTGAGATCTGAACGCGCACGACCTCATAGCCCATGGCTTCGACCGACGGCGTGATGATCTGTTCGATGCGACCTGTAGCGTCCATTCCACCTAACCCAAAGCCTGCGGCCGGGATCGAACCGGACGAGGTTTCCACAACAGAAGGTTCAAAAAGCGCGCGTTTCCACACGCTGATAAAAAAATAAGTGGGCAAAAGCCCACCCGCAAAGCGTCTCGCCGGCCCGGTTGCCCGGGCCGCCGATCCGTATGGGTTCTCAGAGGGTGAATATAGTCATTCCGCCCGATGCCGCAAGCCTTTTCGGGCCTGATCGGCTTTGCCGGTCGGATTCTCAAGCGGAACGGGTATGCGTCAGCGTCGCGGGCGACGGACGAACCGCATGAAGACCGGCTTGCGGCCGGCGGCGATGGCCTTTTCCTCGTACCGGGTCGCCGGCCAGTCGTCCGGCCGGACGCGCCAGTCCGACGGGCGGCGCGCCGTCCATTCGAAATCGGGATGCTTCACCGTGTGTTCAAGCATCCAGCGCACCAGACCCATGTCGTCGCTGGCCAGGCGCAGCTCCGCGCCGTCCTTCAGCACGCGGGCCAGCCGCGGCAGGTTCTCCGGTCCGATGAAGCGGCGGTCGGCGTGACGCTTCTTGGGCCAGGGATCGGCGAACAGCACGAAGGCGCGGCCGATGGAGGCGTCGGGCAGGGCGTCCAGCAGCGGCCGGGCGTCGTCGGGCTGGATGCGCACATTGCTCAACCCGCCGTCCTCCACCATGCCCAGCAGGCCGGCGATGCCGTTGATGAAGGGTTCGGCGCCGATGAAGCCGACATCCGGATTGTGCTCGGCCTGCCAGGCGAGGTGATGGCCCATGCCGAACCCGACCTCCAGCCAGACCTCCCGCTTGGGCGTGTCGAACAGCCCGGCGGGATCCAGGCTGTCGCCGGGCTTCGGCAGCGCGATCTGAAGCTGCGGCAGCAGTGTGTCGATCAGCTCCGTCCGGCGTTTGCGCAACGGCCGGCCCTTGCGGCGCCCGAACAGGCGGTTGGAGCTTTCGGAAAGGGAACCGGAGGTGCTGTCGTCGGTCATGTCGGAACGCTGCATGGAAATGAGGAAAGCGCAAAAGAAAGCAGGGGCCGTTTCCAGCCCCTGCCGTCTTTTCCGCATCGGCTGCGGATACTATGCCGCGAAGGCGCCTTAGAGGAAGGCGTTCCGCAGGTCGCCGACCAGATCGGTCTTCTCCCACGAGAAGCCGCCGTCGACCTCCGGCTCGCGGCCGAAATGGCCGTAGGCGGCGGTGCGGGCGTAGATCGGCTTGTTCAGGCCCAGATGCGTGCGGATGCCGCGCGGGGACAGGTCCACCAGCTGCTGCAGGATGTCGGACAGACGGTCCTCGTCGACGTTGCCGGTGCCGTGGGTGTCGACATAGACCGACAGCGGCTTCGACACGCCGATGGCGTAGGAGACCTGGATCGTGCACTTCTCCGCCAGTTCCGCCGCGACGACGTTCTTGGCGAGATAGCGGGCGGCATAGGCGGCCGAACGGTCGACCTTCGTCGGGTCCTTGCCGGAGAAAGCGCCGCCGCCATGCGGGGCCGCGCCGCCGTAGGTATCGACGATGATCTTGCGGCCGGTCAGGCCGGCGTCACCGTCCGGGCCGCCGATGACGAAACGGCCGGTCGGGTTGACGTACAGGTTCTTGTCGTCGCACATCCAGCCTTCCGGCAGGCAGTTGACGATGTGCGGCATGACGATCTCGCGCACGGCGTCCTGGTCCAGCCCCTCGGCATGCTGGGTCGACAGCACGATGGCGGTGGCGCGGGTCGGGCGGCCATCGATGTACTGCAGGGTGACCTGGCTCTTGGCGTCCGGGCCCAGCTGCGGGGCGGCGCCGGAATGGCGCGCCTCTGCCAGCGACTTCAGGATGGCGTGGCTGTAATAGATCGGCGCCGGCATCAGGGCCGGGGTCTCGCGGCAGGCATAGCCGAACATGATGCCCTGGTCGCCGGCACCCTCGTCCTTGTTGCCGGCGGCGTCGACGCCGACCGCGATGTCGGCGGACTGGGAGTGGACGAAGCACTTGACGTCCATCTTCTCCCAATGGAAGCCGTCCTGCTCGTATCCGATGTCCTTCACCGCGGCGCGGGCGACCTCGACCAGCTGGTCGGCCTTGATGCTGTCGGGGCCGCGGACTTCGCCGGCCAGAACGACCTGGTTGGTAGTCGCGAGCGTCTCGACGGCCACGCGGGCCTGCGGGTCGTGCGAAAGATAAAGATCGACGATGGCGTCGGAAATGCGGTCGCAGACCTTGTCGGGATGACCTTCCGACACGGACTCGCTGGTGAAGACGTAGTTGAGCTTTGCCACGGGAAACCTCGGCATTCGGCGGCACGCTATTTCATGAGCCGAAACGGCAGACCGGTACAGCGGCCGCAGACACCGGTCCAAAACCGGTTTTGACAAGGAATTCACCCGCGGTCAAGAAGACTACCGGCGGTAAGGGATCGGACCAATCAGCGCACACGCCACACGAAGGGGGAGCGCGGGCGCGCCGCGCCATCCCCTTTCGGTGGGTATCACATGCCGTACATCAACCGGCAGGAGTTACTCCGCCGCTTCCGCCACGGCTGCGCTGGCGACCGCTTTCGTCAACTCGAACAGGCGCTTGCGCACCGACGGGTCGCTGATCTTGTAATAGGCGCGGACCAGTTCCAGCGTCTCGCGCTTGGCCATCGGATCGGGCTCGTAGGCGGCGGCGGCCCGCTCGTCCGAAGCGCCCGCCTCGTCGTCGTCCTCGACACGGGCGGCGGCGGCATCGGCCGGCATGTCGTCGAAGAAGAAGGAGACCGGCACGTCGAGCACGCGGCTGAGATCGAACAGACGCGATGCGCCGATGCGGTTGGCGCCGCGTTCGTACTTCTGCACCTGCTGGAAGGTCAGGCCGATCGCCTCGCCCAGCTTTTCCTGGCTCATGCCGAGAAGCGTACGGCGGAGACGGACGCGGGATCCGACATGGACATCGATGGGATTCGGCTTTCCGGTCTTCGGACGGCCCGCACCCGCACGGCGCCCGCGCGGCGCCCCAGTTTCAGTCTGCATCTCGTTTATCCCTGTAACGGTTGTGCAACCTAGTTACGACATATCCACGTATGCAGTCAAGTCCGCTCCGGTCAACCCGGTTGCACGAAATTGTTCTGCCTGTGACGGGCCTATTGCCCGTAATGCTGTGTCACCGGTGATATCGCGAGGCCAAGGCCGCCAGAAAACAGCCCAGAAGCCCTATGCCGAAAATCCAGTCGCCCATGCGGGCATAGGCTGTGACGCCGGATGGCGCTTTCGGCAACGTGGTATCGATGAAGCCCCGTTCACCCAGACCGAGCAATTGTCGCACACGTCCGTAGGCGTCCACCACCCCGGATATTCCCGTATTCGCCACCCGGATCAGCGGCAGCCCTTCCTCCACCGCGCGGACCTGGTTGATGGCGAAATGCTGGTGAGGTCCGGCGGTGCGGCCGTACCAGGCGTCGTTGGTCAGGTTCAGCAGCCATTGCGGCCGGTCGGCGGCGTCGACCACGGCACCGGGGAAGATGCTCTCGTAGCAGATCAGCGGGCTGAAGGGCGGCAGGCCGGCGGCACTGCCCGCAAGATGCAAGGTGCGCGGCCCCGGCCCGGCGGAGAACTCCGCCCCGTTCCCGGCGATGGCGCCGACCGGCAGCCACTGCCGCAACGGCATGTACTCGCCGAAGGGGACGAGGTGGAACTTGTCGTAGCTGGCGACCGCCGCGCCGCTGCCGTCCACCGCCACCATGCCGTTGTAGTAGCGCCGCTCGCCGTCTTCGCCGACGGTGGTGCGCGGCGCTCCGGTGATCAGCAGCCCGCCGGGCGGGGTGACGGATGCCATCGCCTGACGCACGCGCGCGTCGTCCTCGATGAAGAAGGGGACGGCGGTCTCCGGCCAGATGACGACGTTGGGCGGCGGGGCGGCGGGATCGGCCGGCGGGGCGGCCGACAGGGCGAGATGGCTCTGGAAATTCTGCACCCGTTCGCCGGGCGCCCATTTCAGCCGCTGGTCGATGGCCGCCTGGACCAGCCGCAGCCGCAAGTCCGGAACCGGTTCGTCGACCGCACCGGCCAGCCTCCAGGTTCCCCAGCCGCCGAGCACGGCCAGCAGCGCCAACCCGGCGGCAACGCCGGCCCAGGCGCGGCGCGGCGCGGTGTCGCGGTCGGGCAGGGCGGCCGGCAGCGAGGCGACCAGCACCGTCACCAGCGTCAGGCCATAGATGCCGAAGAGCGAGACGCTCTGCAGCACCGGCAGCACCCCGACCCAGCCATAGCCGATCAGGTTCCACGGGAAACCGGTGAAGACATGGCCGCGCAGCCATTCCCACAGGCACCAGCAGGCGGCGAACAGCAGCGGCCGCGCCAGCCCGGTGCCGAAGCCGCGGCGGCGCAGCAGGTGGAAGCACAGGGTGGCGCCGCCGCTGAACATCGCCAGCAGGATCGGCAGGCCGACCGCCGACAGCGGCAAGGCCCACCAGAAGCGCTCGATGTCGGTGAACAGCGCGGCGCTGACCCAATAGAGCCCAAGCAGGTGATGGCCGAAGCCGAAGAACCAGCCGACCGCGAAGGCGCCCTTCTTCGTCTCGACCCCATCCAGCAACCAGACCAATCCGGGAAACGCCACCAGCAGCACCGGCAGCAGATCGGCCGGCGGCAGAGCCAGCGTGGCGAGCCCGCCCAGCATCATCGCGGCGGCCATCCGGCGCCATCCGGTCAGCGCGGACAGCCGCGCGGAGACGCGGCCCAGCCGGGCCGGGACGGGCAGGGTGTCGGTGGCGGTCAAGGCGGAAACTCCGGCAGCGGCAAGGGCAAGCGGCGCCATAGGTAATGCGGCCGGGCGGGGGCGCCAAGGTGCTTGTGGGCGGGGCTGGGTTGTGGAAGGGGGGAAGTTAGACCCCCACCAATCCTCCCCCGCTGGGCGGGGGAGGATCAGGATGGGGGCAACCCCGAAGACGTTACGCCGTCTCCGCCAGTTCCGAACTGTTGGCGGGGACGTTGTGGACGCGCAGGCGCTTCAGGCGGCGGGAGTCGGCATCGACGATCTCGAACTCCAGGCCCGAAGGGTGGACCAGCCGCTCGCCCAGGCCGGGCACGCGGCCGGCGATGGAGACGACCAGACCGCCGAGCGTGTCGATGTCCTCGCGCTCCTCCTCGGACAGGACCGGGCCGACGCGGTGCTCGAAATCCTCGATGGGCAGGCGGGCGTCGGCGATCAGGCTGCCGTCGGGACGTTCGACCAGCCGCGGCGCCGCGGTCTCGTCATGCTCGTCCTCGATTTCGCCGACGATCTCCTCCACCAGATCCTCGATGGTGACGAGGCCGTCGATGCCGCCGAACTCGTCCACCACAAGTGCCATGTGCTGGCGGGTCTGGCGCATCTGCACCAGCAGGTCGAGCACATGCATGGAAGGGGCGACGATTTTCGCCTCGCGGATGATGCCGGTCAGGTCCGGCCTGTGGCGCAGGCCCTCCGGCGAGATCGCCTGTTTCGCCAGCAGGGTCAGCACATCCTTGATGTGGATGATGCCGACCACGTCGTCCAATGTCTCGCGGAACACCGGCAGGCGGGAATGGCCTTCCTCGGCGACGCGCTGGACCAGGGTGGGGAAGGGCGTGTCGATCTCGACCGCGATGATGTCGGCGCGCGGCACCATCACGTCGGCGACGGTGCGGTCGCGCAGCTTCAGGATGTTGGTCAGCAGCGCACGCTCGCCGGATCCCAGCGAATCCTCGCCGTCCTCGCTGGCGGCATCGTCCAGGCCTGCGATCAATTCCTCGATCGTGCCGCGCAGGGATGTATCCTCGCGGCCGCCCCAGACGGTGCGGAGCCACCCCTTGAACAGGTGGCCCAGGGAATGGTCTTCGGCCCCGTGGTCATCACGGGGCGTGCGACTGTCGGATATTTCGCTCATCGGTCCGGCGGTTGGTGGTTGGCGGCATAGGGGTCGGCAATTCCGAAGCTGGCGAGCAACCGGGTTTCCAGCGCTTCCATCTCCTCGGCCTCGTCGTCCGTCTCGTGATCATAGCCCAGCAGATGCAGAACACCATGCATCACAAGGTGAGTCATGTGGTCTTTGAAGTTTTTCCGCTGTTCGGTTGCTTCGCGGGCGACCGTTTCATAAGCCAGGATGACGTCGCCCAGCATGACGGGCATGCCGTCTTGCGCTTCCGGCTCTTCCGCTTCGGTCAGGGCGAAGGACAGCACGTTGGTCGGCTTGTCCTTGCCGCGATACTCACGGTTCAGCCTGTGGACCAGCGCGTCGTCGGCCAGGACGACCGACAGCTCGGCCGGTCCTTCCTCGTCGTCATAGGCGGCGCCCAGGGCGGCGAGCGCCGCGCGCTCGGCCAGCCACTCGGCATCCTCGGCCCAGTCGCCGGCTTCACGTGAAACAGTGATATCGACCGCGCTGGTCATTCCGGATCTCCAACGATACCGGCCTCGCGGTCGATCGTTTCGGGCGCGGAACCGGTACGGCGGGCCTGCTTGCGCGCCGCCTCGCGGACATCGGCCTGATCGTAGGCGCGGATGATGCGGGCCACCATCGGGTGGCGGACGACGTCGGCATCGGTGAAGCGGACGAAGCGCACCCCCTCCACCCCGCCAAGGATGTCCAGGGCATCGCGCAGGCCGGACCGGGTGCCCGACGGCAGGTCGATCTGCGAGATGTCGCCGGTGACGACCATCCGCCCGCCTTCGCCGAGACGGGTCAGGAACATCTTCATCTGCATGGGCGTGGTGTTCTGCGCCTCGTCCAGGATGACGAAGGCGTTGCCCAGAGTCCGGCCGCGCATGAAGGCGAGCGGCGCGATCTCGATCTCGCCGGATTCCAGCCGCTTTTTCACCTGTTCCGCCGGCAGCATGTCATGCAGCGCGTCATAGAGCGGACGCAGGTAAGGATCGACCTTCTCCTTCAGGTCGCCGGGCAGGAAGCCCAGCCGCTCGCCCGCCTCGACCGCCGGACGCGACAGCACGATGCGGTCGACCTGACCGGTGGTTAGCAGCGCCACCGCTTGGGCGACCGCCAGATAGGTCTTGCCGGTGCCGGCCGGACCGAGCCCGAAGACCAGCTCGCTCTCGGCGAGAGCCTGCAGATAGGCGGCCTGGGTGGGGGAGCGCGGGGTGATCGGACCGCGCCGGCGGGTACGCAGCGCGATCTCGGCACGGGTGATGGTCGCCTGTTGCTGACCGGGCGCACGCGGCTCCTCTCCGGAGGCGACGCCGGCAAAACCGGGGTCGGCGGTCGCCATGCGGACGGCGCCGTCGACCTCGCCGCTGTCGATGGTCTGGCCGCGGGTCAGCCGCTGGTAAAGGCTGTTCAGCGCCGCCTGGGCCGTCTCGGCCGCGTCGGGCGGGCCGGAGATGGTCAGGGTGTTGCCGCGGGAGATCAGCGACACGCCCAGAAGGGATTCGATGCGGGCGAGGTGGCGATCATGCTCCCCGTACAGCATCGGCAGAAGCCGGTTGTCATCGAATTGAACGTCGATACGCCGTTCGGGCAGACCGTTCAAGCGCTTGCCTCCAAGGTTACGGCAGGCTGGAAGGGAGAGGCGGTGATGTATTCACCCGTGACCACGGTGCCGGCCAGACTGTTGGCGAGGGCGGCATCCACGCGCACCTCGACGATGCGGCCGAGCAGCCGTTCGTTCGCCTCGGCATGGACCGACTGCATCCACGGGCTGCGGCCCAGCAGCTGGCCGTCGCGCCGTCCGACCCGGTCGAACAGGACCGGGACGCTGCGCCCGACGAAGCTGTGGTTGAAGGCGACCTGCTGGGCGTTCAACAGCTGATGCAGCGCCGCCAGCCGGGCCTCCTTCACCTCTTCCGGCACCTGGGCCCCGTCGACCGAAGCCGGGGTGCCGGGGCGCGGGCTGTATTTGAAGGAATAGGCCTGGGCATAGCCGATCTCGGTGACCAGCTTCAGCGTCGCGGCAAAATCGGCGTCGTTCTCGCCGGGGAAGCCGACGATGAAGTCGCCGGACATCGCCAGATCGGGCTTGGCGGTGCGCAGCCGGTCCACCAGACGGCGGTAGTCGTCGGCGGTGTGCTTGCGGTTCATCGCCGCCAGGATGCGGTCCGACCCCGCCTGCACCGGCAGATGCAGGTAGGGCATCAGCTGAGGCATCTCGGCATGGGCGCGGATCAGGTCGTCGGCCATGTCGCGCGGGTGCGAGGTGGTGTAGCGGATGCGCTCCAGCCCGTCGATCTCCGCCAGTTCGCGGACCAGCCGGCCAAGGCCCCAGGTGGTGCCGTCCGGCCCGTCGCCGTGCCAGGCGTTGACGTTCTGGCCCAGCAGGTTGATCTCGCGCGTGCCGCCGGCGACAAGCCGCTTCGCTTCCGCAACGATCTGGTCGGCGGGGCGGGAGAACTCCGCGCCGCGGGTGTAGGGCACCACGCAGAAGGTGCAGAACTTGTCGCAGCCCTCCTGCACCGCCAGGAAGGCGGAGACGCCTTGGCTGCCGGCTTCCTCCGGCAGGAAGTCGAACTTGGATTCGGCCGGGAAATCGGTGTTCAGCACGCTGCCGGCGGCGCGGCTGGCCTTCGCCACCATCTCCGGCAGGGTGTGGTAGGTCTGCGGGCCGAAGACCATGTCGACGAAGGGGGCGCGGGCGACGATCTCCTCGCCCTCGGCCTGGGCGACGCAGCCGGCGACCGCCAGGATCATCCGGCCGTCCTCGGCCTCCGCCTTGCGGTCCTTCATCTGGCGCAGGCGGCCAAGCTCGGAAAAGACCTTCTCGGCCGCCTTCTCGCGGATGTGGCAGGTGTTCAGGATCACCATGTCGGCGCCGTCCGGCTCATCGACCGGTTGGTAGCCCAGCGGTGCCAGGACATCCGCCATCCGGGCGGAGTCGTACACGTTCATCTGGCAGCCCCAGGTCTTGATGAACAGCTTCTTGGTCAACCCGCACCCTTCCGCTCAGAACAAAAACGAATAGCGCGCTCACGATGCTGCGTGGCGCGCGGCGCGCCGTCCGTCCGGCGTCGCTCCTGAAAAGATGGTATCGCGTGTGGGGCGAATCGAGTCAATCCCGCTTCACCCCACCCCTATTTGCAAACAGGGCGTTTCCGCAATCCGAACCAAGGGCCCGAATGTTCACGCCGCCCCGGCCTGCAGCCCGCCGCGCCAGAACCAGTCGGTCCGCCGCACGCGATCAGTCCAGATTCGCTCCGCCGCCGTCCGGTTGAACAGGGCGCTGAAAGGGACGGGGGTGTCTCCCGTCTGGATGCCGGCCGGCATGTCGAGGGCCTGCACCAGAACCGGAGTGGCGCCGATGGCGGAGTCCTGTGCATCGGCCGGTTCCGGCTTGCCGATCATGCCGGCGGCACCCGACAGCGCCCCTTCGACCAATTCCAGTCCCAGCAGCCGGTTCATGTCGACCGGACCCGGCATCTCCATGCCAAGCGTCAAAGCGCGGGAGAAGCCGAACCGCTCGTAATAGGGGGCGTCGCCGACCAGGATCACCGACTGGTGGTCCAGCGCCACCGCCTTGTTCAGGCTCATCCGGATCAGCTTGCTGCCCAGCCCGCTGCCCTGCAGATGGGCGGCGACCGCGATGGGGCCGAGCAGGATGGACGGGGTGGCGCCGCCGACCAGGATCGGCCAGTAGCGGATCGTGCCCACCACCACCTCGCGCCCATGCTCGTCATGCTCGATGGCGACGAGGTTCAGGGCGGGGATCGAGTCGACGCCGTCGCGCAGCCGGTAGGCGGTCTTGGTGAAGCGGTCCGGGCCGAACGACGCGTCCAGCAGGGCTTCGATGGCGGCGGCGTGCTTCGGCTCTTCGACGGTGATGATCATGCGTGGGGCTCCCGGCGGGAAGAAGGTCTTCTCAGAAGGCTTCTGAAGGGCGGATCGCGCCGCCGCCGGAAGGCCGGGGGTGTCAGGTCCCCGTTGTGCCTTTGGCGTTCGCACGCGACCCAAGGACGGCCGCAACCGCTATGCGCGGTGCGAGGCTCCGTCGTCGGATGCGAAGGGCGTGCGAACGAGACATGGACAAGGCTCTTCGGCCGTTGCTGGGACTTGCGCATATATCATCGTCGCCCCCCTGTCGCAAGACCGTGGAGACCCGGCGATGATGCATGACTGTATCCATCACAGTGCGGGCACGGTGCGGGACGGGGACAGGGATGTCGGAGGATTGTCCGGCCGGGTTCTGGACAGTGGGGAAGGGCGACTTTATTCTGCGCTGAACCGCCGCCCAGCCACCCGGACTCCCCAGCCGCCGGCCCTTTCTCGGCCGGCGCCGTCTTCGGATCGTCTGCCAGGATCGCCAGACATGTACACCGCCGTCACCAACGACATCCGCGTCACCGTCCAGCCCGTGTTCCTGGAAGACCAGTCGGCCCCGGCCGAGGGCCGCTTCGTCTGGGCCTATCATGTCCGCATCGAGAACGAGGGCAGCGAGACGGTGCAGCTGCGCACCCGCCACTGGCGCATCACCGACGCCATGGGCCGCGTGCAGGAGGTGCGGGGGCCCGGTGTGGTCGGCGAGCAGCCGGTCCTGGAGCCGGGCGACCATTTCGAATACACCAGCGGCACGCCGCTCGGCACGCCGTCCGGCATCATGGCCGGCACCTACGGCATGGAAGGAGCGGACGGCCGCGCCTTCGACGTGACGATCCCGGCCTTCTCGCTCGACAGCCCGCACCAGCCGATGCAGCTGAACTGATCCGGGCAAGGGGGATTAGGCAGGGCTGAGTGAGCAAGGCCGATCCCGGAAATCAAAAGCAGGCAAATAATACAATAGAATGCGTGTGGATTTCGAGGCTTTCAACACTTGGCTTTGACAAGCCGCATGGCTGCCCGTACCTTGCATCCTGCTTGAAGGCCATAGGACCCGTCCCATCTTGGGGCTTCCGAAGGGCACAGGCGACCGAAGCGGGGCAGGTGCGGCCACTCCGTTCGCAGAATGGGTCCTTTCGTCCTGTCAGCCATTCGGTTGATCCGCCGAGGCTCAGGTTCCGTATCGAGCTAGACATGATGGGCGCGTTGCGCGATCCCGGCCCCGGCTGTCGCCGCCGGTCTGCGCAAGTGCGCTACCCAGTAACGGAAAGGATGTTCCCGTGACGGCTTCCAAGACCCCGCTCGCCAAGCCCCAGGGCGTGGACAACGTGCTTCGCGGCCCTGGCCGTCCCCTGCCGGAGGCGGTTGCCCGTCCGTCGCGCGCGGAAGCGGAGGAAGCCGTGCGGACCCTGATCCGCTGGGCCGGCGACGATCCGGCGCGCGAGGGTCTGGTCGGCACGCCCGACCGCGTCGTCCGCTCCTACGAGGAGTTCTTCGCCGGCTACGGCATCGATCCGGTGGAAATCCTGTCGCGCACCTTCGAGGAGACCGACGGCTACGACGAGATGGTCGTGCTGCGCGACATCCGGGTGGAGTCCTATTGCGAGCACCACATGGTGCCGATCATCGGCAAGGCGCATGTCGCCTATCTGCCGCGCCGCCGCGTCGTCGGCATCTCCAAGCTGGCCCGCCTGGTCGAGGCCTATGGCAAGCGCCTGCAGATCCAGGAGAAGATGACCGCCCAGATCGCCAACACCATCGACGAGGTCCTTCAGCCCGAGGGCGTCGCCGTGGTGGTCGAGGCGCAGCACCAGTGCATGACGACCCGCGGCGTGCACAAGACCGGCGTGACCATGGTGACCAGCCGCATGCTGGGCGCCTTCCGCACCGATCCCTCCACCCGCCGCGAATTCCTGACGATGATCGGCAACCCGACCTCGCGCGGGATGGAGTGAGTTCCAGAGGCCTTTACACCCATAACGCCGCCTGCCAAGCTCCCGCCGCTATCTGTCAGTGAGCGGTGCTGTATACGGGGTGTTGGGCATGGCGGCGAAGGTGACACCGGCGGTCAATGCGGCGAAGGCGGCGGGTGTCGCCTTCCGGCTGATGGAGTACGAGTACGACCCGTCGGCCGACGCCATCGGCCTGCACGCCGCCGAATCGCTCGGGCTCGACCCCGCCATCGTCTACAAGACCCTGATCGTCCAGCTGGAGCCCAAGGCACTGGCCTGCGCCGTCATTCCGGTGGCGGCCAAGCTGGATTTGAAGGCCATCGCCACGGCGGCCAAGGCGAAGAAGGCCGATCTTGCCGACCCGGCGCTGGCGGAAAAGACCACCGGCTTCCTGGTCGGCGGCATCAGCCCGCTGGGCCAGAAGAAGGCGCTGCCGACCTTCATCGACGCGAGCGCCGAAGCGCTGCCGGAAATGGTGGTGAATGGCGGCCGGCGCGGCCTGCAGATCGTGCTGGCCCCCGCCGATCTGGCGAAGGCGACGAAGGCGACGGTCTGCGCCATCGTCGCGCATTGATCGCCGCGCACTGAATCCGGAGTGACTGAAACCGGAATGGCGGTGGTGACCCCGGCAGGACTCGAACCTGCTGCCTCAAGTTTAGGAAACTCGCGCTCTATCCTGATGAGCTACGGGGCCACTTGCGCCGCACCTTAACGGTTTCGTTGCCAAGGTGAAAGTGGCTTTTGGGGGAAGAGCCGCGTCACGGCGTCAGTCGGAATAGCGTTCCTCCAGCCACGGGTCGGCGTGGTTGTTGTAGCCGCGGACCTCCCAATAGCCCTTGCGGTCGCCGGCCAGCAGCTCGATCCGCTTCACCCACTTCGCACTCTTCCAGAAATACAGCTTGGGCAGCACGATGCGCACCGGCCCGCCATGGTCGCGGCTGATCGGCTGTCCTTCCCAGGTCGTGGCGAGCAGCACGCCGTCGTCGTCGAAGTCGGACAGGGCGACATTGGTGGTGTAGCCGTCGAAGGAATGGAAGACGACGAAGCGCGCCTCCGGCTTGGGCCGTGCCAGTTCCAGCAGGCGGCGGGCGCTGACGCCCTCCCACCGGTTGTCGTAGCGCGACCAGGTGGTGACGCAGTGGATGTCGGAGACGAAACTCTCCTGCGGCTGGGCCTGGAAATCCTCCCACGTCCAGGACAACGGGTTCTCCACCAGCCCGTCGACCGCGAGCGTCCAGTTTGCCGTGGTCACCTTGGGCGTGATGCCGAGGTCAAGCACCGGCCAGTCCGTGACCAGCCGCTGGCCGGGCGGCAGCCGGTCGCGCGCCGGGTCGGCGGCATGGCCGGTCAGCGCACGGCCGTCGCGGGCCCATTGCTCCTTGACGGCGACCAGCTTGTCGCGGACGGCACCCTCCTGTTCGACCTCCCGGCCCGGTTCCAATCCGGTGCTCACGTCCGGTTTGGGGGGTGTATCGCTCATGGCTCGTCCTCTTCCACGTGTTCGGTTTGTCCGGCATGGGTCCCGCTTAAAAAAGGAACAGACAGTCGGGTTGGCAAGCGGAAGCGGGAGAACTAACTTCCCGAAACCCGGCATATTGGAGCCACAGTTCCACGCCAGGGTGCCGGCCGGCCGTGTCCCGCTGCCGTTCTCTGCCGCCCATATCCGAGACCACCCGAGTGATTTGCCGATGATCCGGTTCGCAGCGCCCGCCGCATCTCCCTTCGCACGCGCTTGGCGTCTATTCCTGTCACGTGGCCTCGCCGTTCTGCTGCTTGCATCCCTGCTTTCCGGAGCGGGGACGGCCGCGCTGGCGGCTTCCCCCGTGCCCGGCGCTGCACCCACCGCTCCGGCACCCGCCGCGTCCGCCGCCGCGGCCCCGGTGGTGGTGGACGAGGCGACCGTGCAGCAGTTGGAGGCGCTGGTCGGCACGCTGGAGAACCAGGACGCCCGGTCCCAGCTGGTCACGCAGCTGCGCAACCTGATCACCGCCCAGCGCGGGCTGGCCCAGGCCAAGGAGGCGGAGGGCGAATCGGCGCTGCCGCAGACCATCGGCGCCCGGGCGCTGGCCTTCCTGGCGGCGCGGATGGACGTGGTCAGCCGCCAGCTGGTGCAGGTCGCCAACGTCTTCGCCGACCTGCCGGGCGCCCTGTCCTGGGTGCAGCGGCAGGTGCAGGACGACATGGCGCGTGAGCGCTGGGTGCAGATCGCCTTCCAACTGGCGATGATCCTCGGACTCGGCGCGGTGGCCGCCCGCAGCATCGCCTGGCTGCTCGCCCGGCCGCGCAATGCGCTGGCCGCCCGCCATGTCGGTTCCGCCCTGCTGCGCATTCCCATGCTGCTCGGCCGCGCCGTGCTGGAACTGGCGCCGATCGTCGGCTTCATTATCGTCGCCTATGCCATCCTGTCGGTGACCGAACCGGCGCCGCGCGTGCGGCTGGTGGCGCTGGCGGTGGTGAACGCCACGGTCATCACCCAGGCGCTGCTGATCCTGGTGCGGATGACCTTCGCCCCCGACGCCCCCAATCTGCGGATCGTCCAGACCAGCGACGTCGGGGCGCGCCGCTGTTACGTCTGGTCGCGCCGCCTGATCGCGGTTGCCGTCTATGGCTATTTCCTGGCGGAGGGCGCCTATGTGCTCGGCCTGCCGCTGGGTGCCTACGGCGCGCTGCTGAAGCTGCTGGGCGTGGTGCTCGCCGCTATGACGATCTTGCTGATCCTGCAGAACCGCGTCGCCGTGGCCGACTGGATGCGCGGCAACCCGCTGTCGGGGGACGGCGACCCGCTGGCCACCGCCCGGCGCGAGGCGGAAGGGCAGGGGGCGGTCCTGCGCACCGCGCGCCGCCGCTTCGCCGAGATCTGGCACGTCCTTGCCATCCTCTATGTCGTGGTGACGCTGGGCGTGTGGGTGCTAAACGTCTATGGCGGCTTCGAGTATCTGGCCCGCGGCACCGTTGTGACGGTGGTGGCGGTGGTGGTGGCCCGGCTGCTGGTGGGCGGGCTGAACCGGGCGCTGCGCCGCGGCCTGACCATGAACCGCGATCTGGCCGGCAACCTGCCGCAGCTGCACACCCGCGCCTTCCACTATCTCCCCATCGTCCAGCGCATCGGCAAGATCATCATCTGGCTGGTGGCGCTGGGCGTTGCGCTGAACGGCTGGGGCGTCGACACGCTGAAGCTGGTCGAATCCGCCGCCGGCCGCCGCATCGTCGGCAGCACCATCTCCATCGGCCTGCTGCTGGCCGGCGCCATCGTCGCTTGGGAGGTGGTGAGCGCGCTGATCGAGCATCTGCTGCGTGCCACCGACAAGAACGGCACCCGGATCGAACGCAGCGCCCGCATGCGCACGCTGCTGCCGCTGCTGCGCAACGCCTTTCTGATCCTGCTGGTGACGATGGTGTCGCTGATCACCCTGTCGGAACTGGGTGTGAACATCGCGCCGCTGCTGGCCGGCGCCGGTGTCGTCGGTCTGGCCATCGGTTTCGGATCGCAGACGCTGGTCAAGGACATCATCACCGGCCTGTTCATCCTGTTCGAGGACACGGTGTCGGTCGGCGACGTGGTCGATGTCGGCGGCGGCCATTCCGGCACGGTGGAGGCGATCTCCATCCGCTCCATCCGCCTGCGCGATGGCGCCGGCGCCGTCCACTCCGTGCCCTTCAGCGCCGTGACCACCGTGAAGAACATGAGCAAGGACTTCTCGGTCACGCTGTTCACCGTCACGGTGTCCAACCGCGAGGACCCCGACCGCATCATCTCCGTGCTGAAGGAGACGGGTGCCGAGGTGCAGGCCCAGCCGCAGTTCGCCGCCGACATCCTGAACCCGCTGGAGGTGCTGGGCGTCGACAAGCTGTCCGACACCGGCATCAACATCCTGGCCCAGTTCAAGACCCGCCCGACCCGCCAGTGGGGGGTGAGCCGCGAGTTCAACCGCCTGCTGAAGAAGAAGTTCGACGAGCTTGGCATCGCCATGCCGACCCAGTCGATGCAGCTGGTCGTCGGCCAGAACCCGCACGACCGCGCGCTGGCGGAGGCGCTCAGCCAGGGGTCGTGAGGGGCAAGGCTCCGACTGTATGGAGAGGAAAGCGCCCGGCTCTGCCGGGCGTTCTCATTGCCGTCTTCGCCGTGGTGCCATCCTTACTCCGCCGGTGCCGGCGGGCAGGGCGGGCGGCGCCAGCTGCGCAGTGCGTCGTCCAGCGCGCGGGCGAAGCTGGACCGCTCGGCCGGCGACAGGAAGCTGCCGACGCCCACCGATTGGCCGTGCGAACTCAGCGTGACCTGACCGGCCGGACCGCGGCTGTCGTGGTCGGCGCGCTCGTTGTGGGTGATCCGCAGCCAATAGGGATGGAAGGACCAGCGCCGCTCCGGCGCCTTCCAGTGAACCCGCTGCACCGTCAGGGAAGTTTCGGTCAGCCGCACCCGCTCGTACTGGCGGGCGGAGCGGTAGCTGACGCGGAAGGCCAGCCACAGCGCCAGAACGTCCAGCCCGCAGAAGGGAACCACCGGCCAGGCGCCGTTGGCGATGAAGATGCCGGCGACGACCAGATTCAGCAGGATCACCACCGCCATCAGCGTCCGGTAGCCGTTGCGGCCCAGGCTGCGGTGAGGGTGGAGGATGGCGTCGAAGAACACGCGCACGGGACCGCTGCCGGCGTGATCCCCCTGGGGAGCGTCGCCGGCCTGACCGTCCGGCCGGCCGTGGGGCTGGTCGCCGGGCCGGGAGTCGGAGATGTCGATGGGCATGGCGGCAATATTAGACGACCGGCGCGCTGCTGAAAACCGCCCGTTGAAAAGCGATCCGCCGATTAAGTGCCGATTAAGTGTTGGAACGGCGGGGTTATGCCGCTTTCGACACCATCGGCACCACGCCGCCGTGCAGCACCCAGGCCATGGCGCTGTCCATCTTGGCGAAATCGCCGGCCGGCATCCCGTCGGCGGGAGCCTCCTCCAACGCATCTGCGGTGTCGCCTGCCGCCTGAACGAAGATCCGTGCCTGATCGTCGGTGCCGGCGGCGATCATCGCATCGGCCATCACCGAGGCCCAATGCCAGTCGGTCATCACCACCGCACAGCGCAGCTGGCCGCAGCGCCGAGCCAGCTTCATCAGGGCGACGACGATCTCGGGCCGGAAGTCGTCGATTTCGAAACGGTCGAACTCGATCAGGCTGCTCCATGGCGTTCCGCGGCTGCCCAGGTTGGCGCACTGCACCTCCACCTGGCGGGCGACGGCATCGCGCTGGTCGATCGACAGCGGGCCCTGCAACCGGACGTGCAGTCCCCAGTCCCTGACTTCCACAAGATAAGAAGCGGTCATATCCATATACCCTTATCCGGACCGCGCAATACAACCAGGAAGATCCATGGTTCAAGCACAGGCGTTCGGCCGGTGTCTTGCCGATCAGCAAATCATACGCCACCGCCGGATCCGGGGAGAAGCGCCATTCCTGCGACGAATTCTGTTGGATTGGCGTGATTTCTCTCCATTTCTGTCGCAATCTGCGATGCAGCGCTGCAGTTTGGATCGGTTCGCCGCATCCCGGCACCTGCTTCCCCGGCTCTGGCGCAACCCCGGCCGTTGCGGCTATGGTGGCTGCCATGAAGCCCGCCGCCGTCCAGGAATTCTTCCGCCGCCTGTCCGCCGCCAACCCGGAACCCCGGAGCGAGCTGGAATACGTCAATCCTTACACGCTGCTGGTCGCCGTCGTCCTGTCGGCCCAGGCGACCGATGTCGGCGTGAACAAGGCCACCGGCCCGCTGTTCAAAATCGTCACCACGCCCGAACAGATGGTGGTGCTGGGCGAGGAAGGGCTGCGCAACTACATTAAGACGATCGGCCTGTTCAACACCAAGGCGAAGAACGTCATCCGCCTGTCGGAATTGCTGATCGAACGCCATGGCGGCGAGGTGCCGCGCGACCGCGAGGCGCTGGAACAGCTTCCCGGCGTCGGTCGCAAGACCGCCAACGTCGTCCTGAACGTCGCCTTCGGCGAGGAGACCATCGCCGTCGACACCCACATCTTCCGCGTCGGCAACCGCACCGGGCTCGCACCCGGCAAGACGCCGGACGCGGTGGAGGCCAAGCTGCTGAAGGCGGTGCCGAAGCTCTACCGCCGCCATGCCCACCATTGGCTGATCCTGCACGGCCGCTATGTCTGCAAGGCCCGCAAGCCCGATTGCCCGATCTGCCCCGTGGCCGACCTCTGCGCCTTCAAGGACAAGGTCATCGCCTGACCCGTGCCCCATAAACGAAGTCGAGGCACGAAAAAGCCCGGCATGGCGGGAGCCAGCCGGGCTTTTTTGCGTCTGGAGCGGTTCAGACCGCTTCGGCCGTCGGGGCCTGCTCGACCGGCGCCGTGGCCGTGACCGGGGCGGCGGCCGGCTTGGTGCCCGCGCCGTAGATCTGGATGTCGCCGATCAGCTGGCCGCCGGCATCAACCGCCAGCTCGCCGAAGCGGATCGACCCGGTGATCTTGCCGGTGGAGCGCACGGTCAGACGGCCGCGGACGGCAATGTCACCCTCGAACCGGCCGGCGATGTCTGCCTCCTCGATGTCGACCGAGCCCCTGAACAGGCCCGACTCCGCGATCTCGACCAGACGGCCCTCGCGCAGCTTGGCCTCCACCGTGCCCTCGACCACCAGCACGTCGCAGGACCCGATCTCGCCGGTCAGGGAGATGTCGCGGCCGACGGTCAGGCGGCGCTGCTCCGGCATGGCCGGGGCGACCGGGGCGGGCGGAACCGGAGCGGCGGCGACCGGGGCCGCCGGGGTGCCGACGGGCATCGACGGCTGGCGCGGGGCCGAGCCCGGCATGTCGACGACGCGGCGCGGCACATCGGTCTTGAAACCGGCGCCGGGCACGGACGGCGCGGTCGGGGGCTTGGGAATGCTGTTCATGTCGGGTCCCTTCGAGGCGGAAGGCATATCGGGATAAGCCGGTGCGGCGTGCTGCGCATCGGCCAGCGCGTGGGCCATGCTGGGTGCGGCGGCGCCGGCCGCGACGGCGGACGTCGGGTCGCCGCCCTGCATCTGTCCGGGCATGTGCCCAGGGATTTGGCCGGGAACCGGATTGTTCAGCGAGGCGAGCGGCGACGAGACGGCGCCGGCCTCGCCCGGTGCGTACGGACGGGCACCCGGCTGCGGTGGGGCGGGGCTGTCGGCCTTGGGAGCGGCGGGCGGAGTCTTTCGTCCGAACAGCATGAGCGGTTCCCCCAATCTGGACTACGGGTGGCGGGATGGGCCGGAGGGCTGGAGGCCCGGTGCCGGAAGGGCGCCGCCGGGCAGGCGACGGTGTGCGGCCGTGCCGCCTAGCGGCGTATCACGGTCGTCCGGCCCGCCGCAAGGGGAGCCGACATGGACTGTAGGACATGAACCATGAAGGCGCTGGCGACGACCGGGACCAGCAAATTGACGAAGGGGATGGTCGAAAGAAAGGCGATGGCGACCCCGGCCAAAAAAGGTTTCAGCGGCCGGGCCCGCCGCAGCATCCGCGCCGACGTCCGGTCCAGCCGCCGGTGGGCGACCATCTCGAAATACTCCCGCCCGATCAGATAGCCGTTGACGGTGTAGAAGACGATCAGGTTCAGGCCCGGCGCGAAGATGTAGATCGGCAACGCCACCAGGTTGATCGCCAGAACCAGGATCAGGAAACGCAACGCCGTCGCCAGCTCCTCCAGCCAGCCGGCCTGGCGCGGGGCGGGCAGGGCCGGATAGTGGCGCGCCTCCACCCGTTCGACCACCTCGTCCAGGAAGAAGCTCGACACCATGCCGACGGTGGCCGGGAACAGCAGCCACGCCACCACCAGAACCCCCAGCCCGCCCAGCAGGTCGATGATGGTGTCGAGCCAGACATAGCCGCTGAGCGGCGTCACCGACAGTGCCCACCACGTTCCGCCGGCCAGCAGCGCATAGGCGAGCGCCGAGACGAACATGCCGGTCCACACCACCCGGCGCACGCGGGGATCGGTCAGCTGGGAGAAGGCGAGCAGAAGGGCGCGGATCATCGGCGGTCCGTGAGGCGGTGGGGGAAGGGCGCGCGGCCGCCCGCATATCTACGGCGGCCGGGCCTCGGGTTCCAGTCCCCCTTCCATCATCCCCGTCACGCCAAGGGGCTGAACACCAGCGCTGCGTTGGTCCCGCCGAAGCCGAAGCTGTTGGACAGGACATGACGGATACGCCGCTCCTTCGGCCGCAGCGGCACGAGGTCCAGGTCGCAGCCCTCCGACGGCGCGTCCAGGTTGATGGTGGGCGGGGCCACCTGGTCGCGCAGGGCCAGGATGGCGAAGATCGCCTCCACGGCACCCGCCGCCCCCAGCAGATGGCCGGTCGCCGATTTGGTCGAGGACATGGAAAGGCCGGCCGCCGCCGGACCGAACAGGCGCTTGACCGCCGCGATCTCCACCGGGTCGCCGGCCGGGGTGGAGGTGGCGTGGGCGTTGACGTAATCGACCTCCTCCGGCGCCAGCCCGGCCCGCTTCAGCGCGGCGCGCATGGCGCGGAAAGCGCCGTTGCCGTCCTCCGCCGGGGAGGTGATGTGGTAGGCGTCGCCCGACAGGCCGTAGCCGGTGACCTCGGCATAGATCCTGGCCCCGCGCCGTCGGGCATGCTCCAGCTCCTCCAGCACCAGCACGCCGGCTCCTTCGCCCATCACGAAGCCGTCGCGGTCGCGGTCCCAGGGGCGGGACGCGCGGGCCGGGTCGTCGTTGAAGCCCGTGGACATGGCGCGGGCGGCGCAGAAGCCCGCCAGACCGAGCCGGCAGAGCGCCGCCTCGCTGCCGCCGGCCAGCATGACGTCGGCGTCGTCCATGGCAATCAGCCGGGCCGCGTCGCCGATGGCGTGCGCCCCCGTCGCGCAGGCGGTCACGACCGCGTGGTTCGGCCCGCGGAAGCCGTAGCGGATCGACACGTGGCCAGATGCGAGGTTGATCAGCATCGACGGCACGAAGAAGGGCGAGATGCGGCGCGGCCCCTTCTCGTGCAGGGTCAGCGCCGTCTCGGCCAGCCCCGGCAGGCCGCCGATGCCGGAGCCGATCAGCACGCCGGTGCGCTCCTGCGCCTCCGCGCCTGCCGGGCGCCAGCCGGCATCGGACACCGCCTCTTCCGCGGCGGCGAGCGCCAGCAGGATGAAGCGGTCCATCTTGCGCTGGTCCTTCGGCGGCACCACCGCATCGGCATTGAAGACGGCATCCGGGGCCGCATCGCCGCTTTCCGGCACCTGGCCGGCGATGCGGCAGGGCAGGTCGGCGACATCGATCCCGGTTATCGCCCGTATGCCGCTCCGCCCGTCCAGAACGGCGCGCCAACTCGGCATCACGCCGGCACCGAGCGGTGTGACCGCCCCCAGACCGGTGACCACGACTCGTCTCATTGCGTTTCGTCCTTTGCAGGGATCGTCAATTCCGGACGCAGCCGCTCCGGCCGGACCGCTTCGCCGCTGTTCCGGTCGACCAGCACCGGGTCGACGGGCTGCCCGGTCTCGCTGTCGACCAGGCGGAATGCCCCGCCGGGCAGCAGCCAACGGCTGCCCCAGTCGGCCATGGCGACCAGCACCGGCAGGAAATCCCGTCCCTTGTCGGTCAGATGATAGCCGTGGCGCAGCGGACGTTCCTGGTAGGGCCGCTTCTCCAGCAGCCCGGCCTCGACCAGGGCCTGCAGGCGGCGGGTCAGCATGTTGGTGGCAAGCCCGATGCTGCGCTGGAACTCGTCGAAGCGTGTCAGGCCGCGCATCGCGTCGCGCAGGATCAGCAGAGACCACCATTCCCCGACCTCGTCGAGGCCACGGGCGATGGGGCAGGGGACATCGGTCAGCCGGGTGCGTCGCATGGCGGCGACAGTGGCATAGTCACTTTCATCATGCAAGCTACTGCCGGGACGGGCGCAACCGGGAAACATCGGGAGTGCTTCCAGGAGCCGCACTTGTGATGTGAGCGCCCGCGGTTATACTCGCGCCGCAACATCGCCTTCACCGCTTGACCTGTCAGGAGAGCCCATGGCCGCGTCTGCCTACGACGTCACCGGCATCGGCAACGCCATCGTGGACGTGATCGCCCACGCCGACGACGCCTTTCTCGCCGCCAACACCATCGAGAAGGGGGCGATGACGCTGATCGACGCCGCTCGTGCGGAGGAGCTGTACGGCCGCATGGGGCCGGGCGTGGAGGTCTCCGGCGGCTCGGCGGGCAACACCATGGCCGGCATCGCCATGCTCGGCGGCCGCGGCGCCTATATCGGCAAGGTCGCCAAGGACCAGCTGGGCGACGTGTTCCGGCACGACATCCGCGCGTCGGGCGTCGCCTTCGACAGCGCGCCGCTGGTTGCCGGGGCGCCGACCGCGCGCTGCCTGATCCTGGTGACGCCGGACGCCCAGCGCTCCATGAACACTTATCTCGGCGCCTGCGTGGAGCTGGGGCCGGAGGACATCGACGAGGCGCTGATCGCCGGCTCGCAGGTGACCTATCTGGAAGGCTATCTGTGGGACCCGCCCCGCGCCAAGGAGGCCTTCCGCAAGGCGGCCGAGATCGCCCATGCCGCCGGCCGCAAGGTGTCGCTGTCGCTGTCCGACAGCTTCTGCGTCCACCGCCACCATGCCGAGTTCGTCGATCTGGTCGAGCGCCATGTCGACATTCTGTTCGCCAACGAGCATGAGATCGGCGCCCTCTACGGCACCGACCGGTTCGAGGATGCGCTGGCCGCGGTGAAGCGGCTGGGCAAGACCGCGGCGCTGACCCGCAGCGAGAAGGGCGCCGTCATCGTCTCCGGCGGCGAGGTGGTCGAGGTGGCGGCGGAGCCTGTGGAGCGCGTGGTCGACACCACCGGCGCCGGCGACCTCTATGCCTCCGGCTTCCTGTTCGGCTACACCCGCGGCCTGTCGCCGGCGGTCTGCGGCCGTCTGGGCGCCATCGCCGCGGCGGAGATCATCAGCCATGTCGGCGCCCGGCCGGAAGTGAACCTGCGCGACCTCATCGCTTCCAAGGGCGTCCTGTAAGCGCGAATTGCGCGTCATTTCGCGACCACGTTGCCGGCCGCGTTGCATTCTGCAACTGCGGCCGGTTCCGTTTTTTGCGCTAATTCAGTTGGTCGTCCACCACCGGCCGTTCCGGCACGGTGATCCTGGCGCACAGCAGCGCCATCGCCGTCCCGCTGTCGGGGGCGGCCACCGCCCAGCGTTCCGGACGGTCCGGCCGCGGGACGGTGAGCAGCCACAGCCGGTCCTTGTCGCCGAACCGTTCGTTCAGCAGCGTGTATTCCCTGGGGCCGTGGCGGCGAAGGTCGTTCAGCCGGCTTTGCAGTTCCGCCGCCTGGGCGGCGCGCACGGCGATCGCCTCTTCTGTCTGGCGCAGTTCGGCCTCGTTGCGGCGCATGTCGCGGCGCAGCGCCTCGGTGGTCTGCGTCAGTTCGGTCCGTCCCTGGCGCAGCTGCGACTTGCGGCGCTGGACGGCGGCGATCCGGTGGCCGATCCGGATGATCGACACGGTGATCCAGCTGAGGCAGGCCAGCAGGATCACCATCTCCAGGACAAGAAGCAGCGGCGCGTCCGACGTCATCGCCCCGTCCCCCGTGTCGTGCCGTCCGCACGCAACCGTTTGCCCATCCGTCCCTCCGGCACGCTCCTTGCTGCGTGCTTGTCGGCGGTTCAGCAATGGACGTGCCAAGGGCAAGCATGAAGGCAAGGGGATGGTGCGGTGATGGAGGCGGTGCGGACGATCCTCGACTCGGTGGTCCCGCTGGTGGCGGCGCTGGCTGTGCTGTGCCACCTGAGCTGGATCGGCTTCCGCCGCGGCTGGGAACGGGCGGCCGGGCTGGAGCGGATGCGGCGTTCGGTCCTGCCGCTGAAGGAACGCCAGCGCGCGGAGACGGAGGCGCTGGCCGACCTGACCTGCCGGCTGGAGGAGGCGAAGGGCCGCCTGTCCGCCGCCGAACAGCGGGTCAACCATCTCCAGCGCCAGATCGACACGCTGGACAAGGAGCCGCCGGTTTTCCTGCATGTCCTCGGCACTCCCGCCGCCAACCGGCGCGGTTTCCGGGCGGAGGTGCAGTACGACACCACCGTCGCGGCCGCCGCCCGCGCCGCCGGGAAGCCGGTGAACCCGGCCTGGCGCTATGGCAACCGGATCGTGGTGCATGCGCTGGACATGCAGTCCGCCCGGCGCGAGGCGGAGCATGTCTTCCCGCACAAGGGGGGCTATCAGGTCTTCTTCCACGCCGCGGTGTCCTGAGGTCGTGTCCTGAGGTCTAGCCCCGAAGGCCGGCGCTGCGGTCTTCCGCCACCGCGCCGGCTCGGGTAAGCTGCCGCTCCCGCCGCTGCCGACAGACACGTCCACCCATGCAAGTCTACCTGCCGATTGCCGAGATGTCGGTCAACGCGCTGCTGGTGCTCGGCATGGGCTGGCTGGTGGGCTTCCTGTCGGGCATGTTCGGGGTGGGCGGCGGATTCCTGATGACGCCGCTGCTGATCTTCATCGGCGTTCCCCCCGCCATCGCCGTCGGCACCCAGGCCAACCAGCTGGTGGCCGCCAGCGTGTCGGGCGTGCTCGCCCACTGGCGGCGCGGCAATGTCGATGTGAAGCTGGGCGTCGTGATGCTGGGCGGCGGCGTGGTCGGCACCGCGGTGGGGGTGTGGATCTTCGGCATCCTGCAGCGGCTGGGCCAGATCGACATCGCCATCACCCTGTCCTACGTCTTCTTCCTGGGCACCATCGGCGGGATGATGCTGGTGGAAAGCAGCCGCGCCATCCTGCGCCGCCGCGCGCCCACGGCCAGGCGCGGCAAGCTGCACCGCCACATCTGGCTGCACGGCCTGCCGTTCAAGATGCGGTTCCAGCGCTCCAAGCTCTACATCTCCGCCCTGCTGCCGGCGGGGATCGGGGCGGTCGGCGGCATGCTGGTGGCGATCATGGGCATCGGCGGCGGCTTCCTCCTGGTGCCGGCGATGATCTATCTGCTGAACATGCCCGCCGGTCTGGTCGCCGGCACCTCGCTGTTCCAGATCATCTTCACCACCGCGGCGGCGACCCTGCTGCAGGCCGCCACCAACCAGACGGTGGACGCCATGCTGGCGCTTCTGCTGCTGATCGGCGGCGTGGTCGGCGCGCAGTTCGGCACCAAGGCCGGCAGCCGCCTGCGCGGCGAGAACGCCCGGCTGGCGCTGGCGACGATCGTGGTGGCGGTGGCGCTGAAGCTGGCCTTCGACCTGTTCTCGCGCCCCGACGACCTGTTCACCCTGACCATGGGGGTGCGGTGATGGGTCTCCTTGCCAAACTCCGTCCAACCAAACGTCGGCTGGTGCAGGGGGTGGCGGCGCTGGCCGGGCTGCTGCTGGGCGGCACGGTTGCGGCAACGGTGTGGGCGCAGCAGCTGGTCGCCGACCTGTCCAGCCACCTGATCGCCATCACCACCGGCTTCACCGGAACGGAGGTCGTGCTGTTCGGCACCACCGACGGGGCGGGCGACGTCGCCATCGTCGTCACCGGCCCGCGGGCGCCCGCCACCGTCCGCCGGAAGGAGCGCGTGGCCGGCATGTGGATGAACACCGACAGCCTGCGCTTCGACCAGGTGCCCAGCTTCTACACGGTGGCGGTCAGCCGCCCGCTCGACCAGCTGGTCGGCCGCCCGGTGCTGGAGCGCCACCAGCTGGGCCTGCCGCAGCTGCAGCTGCCGGCGGACGCCACCCTGCCGCCGGAACAGCTTGCCGCCTACCGCAGCGCGCTGATCCGCAACAAGCAGCGCCAGGGGCTGTACGCCATCTCCATGGGGCAGGTCGCCTTCCTGGGCGAGCGGCTGTTCCGCACCAACATCTATTTTCCGGCCAATGTCCCGACCGGGCTGTACAATGTCGAAGCCCTGCTGATTCGTGACGGCGACGTGGTCAGCGCCCAGACCACGCCGCTGGTGGTGTCCAAGATCGGGTTCAGCGCCGAAGTGTCGGACTTCGCCCGCAACCGCCCGGTCACCTACGGGGTGGCCGCCGTCATCGGCGCCATCGCGGCCGGCTGGGCGGCCGGCGCCGCATTCCGCCGGGTCTAAGCCGAGAGGGATATCGAGATGACCGACGCGACGCAGACTCCCACGCCCGTGCGCATCTTCCTGGTGGTGGTCGACGACAGTCCCGAACTGAAGGTGGCCTTGCGCTATGCCTGCCTGCGCGCCCGCAAGTCGGGCGGCAAGGTGGCGCTGCTGACCGTGCTGGAACAGGGCGAGATGCAGCACTGGCTGGCGGTGGAGAACCTGATCCGCGAGGAACAGCGCGCCGAGGCGGAGCAGAAGCTGCAGAAGCTGGCGCGCGAGGTCAACCAGCTGACCGGCACCCTGCCGGCGCTCTATGTCCGCGAGGGCAACCGGCTGGAGGAGGTGCTGTCCCTGATCGCGGAGGAGCCCAGCATCTCCATCCTCGTCCTGGCCGCGGGCACCGACCCGGAAGGCCCCGGCCCGCTGATCTCCTACTACACCGGCCGCGGGCTCGGGCGCCTGCGCATCCCGCTGACCATCGTCCCCGGCGGCCTCAGCAACGAGGCGCTGGACGCGATCACCTGACCGGGGCACGTGAAGCAGGAGCATGTAAGTAAGGATAGGGGCGCATGCCGGATGCCCAATACCCACACAGTCCGGGTCCTTGATCCGCCCGGCGTTTCGGCCCAAATTTCCCCCAATCGTGCCGCGGCCCAATCCCGGGCGCGCCGGCGGTTCCATTCCGCCGCCGATGGAGGACCAGACCATGTTCATTCAGACCGAGCAGACGCCCAACCCGGCGACTCTCAAGTTCCTGCCGGGGCGTGACGTGCTCGGACGCGGCACCGCCGACTTCACCAGCCGCGAGGATGCCGCCCGTTCGCCGCTCGCCCAACGCCTGTTCGAGATCGAGGGCATCGTCGGCGTGTTCCTGGGCGCCGACTTCATCACCATCACCAAGACCGACGCGCGCGACTGGTTCCTGCTGAAGCCGTCGATCCTCGGCGTCATCATGGAGCATTTCACCGCCGACCGCCCGGTCCTGCTGGAGGATGGCGGCGACGGCCATGCCGCGGCGTCGAACGCCGACGACGAGGAGATCGTCGAGCAGATCAAGGAGTTGCTGGACACCCGCGTCCGCCCGTCGGTCGCCCAGGACGGCGGCGACATCACCTTCCAGGGCTTCGAGAAGGGCGTGGTCTATCTGGCGATGAAGGGGGCCTGCTCCGGCTGCCCCAGCTCCACCGCCACGCTGAAGCACGGCATCGAGAACATGCTGCGCCACTACATCCCCGAAGTGGTCGAAGTCCGCGCCGTTCAGTAAGGCCGGCTTGTGGATGATTCCGGCCCGCCCTTGATGCGGCGGGCCGGCGTTCCCATGCTGGCTGCATGATCATCTCCGCCAGCTACAAGACCGACATTCCCGCCTTTTACGGGCGCTGGTTCCTGAACCGCCTGGATGCCGGCTTTTGCCGGATGGTCAATCCCTATGGCGGCCAGACCTACCGCATCGACCTGACCCGGCCGGCGGTCGATGGCTTCATCTTCTGGACCAAGAATCTGGGGCCGTTTCTCGGCGCGCTCGACAGCGTGGCGGAGCGGGGCTTTCCCTTCGTCGTGCAGTACAGCGTCACCGGCCTGCCGACCGCGCTGGAGCGTTCGGTTCCCGATTGGGAGACGGCAGTCGGCCATATGGCACGGGTGCGCGAGCGCTGGGGACCGCGCGCGGCGGTCTGGCGCTACGATCCCATCGCGCTGACCGAGGCCACGCCGCCGGACTGGCATCGCGAGACCTTCGCCGCCATCGCGCGCTCGCTGCGCGGGGCGACCGACGAGGTGGTGGTGTCCTTCCTGCAGCCCTACCGCAAGACCGCCCGCAACCTCGCCGCCGTCGGCATCGGCTGGCGCGATCCGGAAGGGGTGGAGAAGCGCGAGCTGCTGACGGATTTGGCCGGCATCGCGGCGGGGGAGGGGATGGCGCTGACGCTCTGCACCCAGCCGGAGCTGGCGGACACGCCCGGCACGGCGCCGGCCCGTTGCGTCGATGCGGTTCGGCTGTCGGACGTGGCGGGGTATCCGGTCGCGGCAAGGGAGAAGGGCAACCGGCCCGGCTGCCTGTGCGCGGAGAGCCGCGACATCGGCGATTACGACAGCTGTCCGCATGGTTGCGTCTACTGCTACGCCGTCGCCGACCGTGGCAAGGCACAGCAGCGCTTCGCTGCGCATGACCCAGCGGGGGAGTTTCTGGTGGCTCGGCGATTAGCACCTAAAGATCCCCTCTCCCCCCTGGGGAGAGGGTTAGGGTGAGGGGGATGCGCGGCGAGGATTTTCAAAGATCGCGCAGTTTCCGCTCCTCACGTAATCCCCACCCTATGCATCCCCCTCACCCCGACCCTCTCCCCGGGGGGAGAGGGGGAAATCCCGGAGAGAGACGGCTTACGGACAGACCTTCCGCACCGTCTCCACCAGCTTTTCCGGATTGAACGGCTTCACCAGCCAGCCGGTGGCGCCGGCTTCGCGGCCGGCGGTCTTCTTGGCGGGATCGGCTTCGGTGGTCAGCAGCAGGATCGGGGTGGCGCGGTTGAGGGCCGAGGCGCGGATCGCGCGGGTCAGGGCCAGCCCGTCCAGGCCCGGCATGTTCAGGTCGGTGATGATGCAGTCGAACTTGCGCTGGTTGACCAGGGCGAGGCCGGCAGTGCCGTCCGACGCCTCCGCCACCTCATAGCCGGCGCCTTTCAGCGTGAACCCCACCATGTCGCGGATGGTCTTGGAATCGTCGACGGTCAGAACGCTCTTGGGCGCAGAGGGGGGCATGGAACGCGGCTCCGGTTGCTCGGCCGAAAGGAATAAGGGAAAGGTCTAGGCAATTTCCCGGTGACCGTCAACCGCTGCCGTCCCCTATTCCGAACAACGCAAAGCCCCCGGCCCGGCGGCATCGCCGCTGAACCGGGAGCTTTGCGGAGACTGTATGCTTACGCCTTCGTATCGACGTGTTGCCCGCCGGCGTCGCCGCCCTTGGCGACGCCGACCATCGCCTCGCGCAGCAGGCGGCCATGGATGGTGTAGCCGGGCTGCAGCACCTGGACGACGGTGCCGGCGGCCTTGCCGGTGTTCTCGATCTCGAACATCACCTGATGGAAGTTCGGGTCGAACGGCTCGCCGGCCGGATCCAGCTTCTTGATGCCGGCGCGGTCGAAGGCGGCGAACAGCTGGCGCTCGGTCGCCTCGACGCCGACGGCGAGGCCCTTCAGCATGTCGTCCTGCTCGCGGCCCTCGGCCGGGACGGCGTCCAGCGCACGGCGCAGGTTGTCGGCGACCGACACCAGTTCCTTGGCGAAGCTGGACACGGCGAACTTGGTGGCGTCCTCACGGTCGCGCTGGGCACGGCGGCGGGTGTTCTCCGTCTCCGCCATGGCGCGCAGAAGCTGGTCCTTCAGGCTGGCGACCTCCGCCTCCAGCTTGGCGACGCGGTCCTCAGGCGAACCGGCATCGGCACCGTTGGGGGCACCGTTGGCGGCTCCCGTGTTGGCGGTCTCGGCGGTGGCCTCGGTCGGCTCCACGGTGGCGTCGGCGGGCTTGTTCTGCTCTTCGCTCATGGTTTTCTCAATTCTTGCTTGGTCAGTATGGCGGGGAGTGAGGCGAGGTGGAGGTGGTCAGCCGATCAGCCGGCTGACCACCTTGGCGGTGTAATCCACCAGCGGAATGATGCGGGCGTAGTTGATGCGGGTCGGGCCGATGACCCCGATGGCGCCGATCACCTGCTCGCGGCTGTTCTGGAACGGGGAAATGATCATCGAACAGCCGGAGTGGTTGAACAGCACGTTCTCCGCCCCGATGAAGATCTGCACGCCGTCGCCGCGGCCGGTGGCGTCAAGCATGCGCAGCATCGTCTCCTTGGTCTCCAGCGCCTCGAACAGGGCGCGCACGCGCTCCAGGTCGGACAGGGCGGTGACGTCCTCCAGCAGGCGGGACTGGCCGCGGACGATCAGCTGGCCGGCATTCGACCCGCCGCTGCCGGCCCAGGTGGCCAGCCCGGCGGCGACCACCTTGCGCGACAGCTCGTCCAGCTGGGTCTTCTGCTGTTCGATCTCCTGCAGAACCTCCTGCCGGGCCTCGTCCAGCGTGCGGCCGGCGAGCTTGGCGCTGAGGAAGTTCGACACCGTCTGCAGGGTCGAGGTGGGGACCCCCATCGGCACTTCGATCACCCGGTTCTCGACCAGCCCATCCTCGTTCACCAGAACGACGAGGGCGCGGCCGGGGCCGAGCGACACGAATTCGATGTGCTTCAGCGGCCGGTCGGTCTTGGGCGCCACCACCAGCCCGGCGCAATGCGACAGGCCGGACAGCATGGTCGACGCCTCCCCCAGCACGTCGGCGAAGGCGCGGCCGGAGGCGGAGCATTTCGCTTCGATCGAGGCGCGCTCGTCCTCGGTCAGCGACCCGATCTCCAGCAGGCCGTCGACGAACATGCGCAGGCCGGCGTCGGTCGGGATGCGGCCGGCGGAGGTGTGCGGGGCATAGAGCAGCCCCTGCTCCTCCAGGTCGGCCATCACGTTGCGGATGGTCGCGGGCGACAAGGCCATGCCAAGCCGCCGCGAAATGGTGCGCGAACCGACCGGTTCGCCGGACGCCACATAGGCGTCGACGATCAGTCGGAAGACTTCGCGCGATCGCTGGTTCAGCTCGTTGATCATGGACGTCTGGCGGTCTTTTCTGGGCCGTCGTTTCGCACTCGGCCGACGCGGATCGGGAATCCCGTCGACCGGTCCGAATTTAGGCAGGTCCAATCGCCGAATCAACGTGCGGGGCGAAGATGCCCCGCTCACCTGCGACCATGGGACGTCCTTACTGCTCCGCCAGGAAGGCGCGATACTGGGCGCCGATGGCGCCGACCGCCGCCTCGTAGAGGCGCTGGCCGTGTTCGGGGCGGGCAAGGCCGGGGGCGGAGCCGATGCGGCCGTCCGGGTAGCGGCGGCGGAAGTCGCGGGCGTCGTGGAAACCGCCGGCCGGAGCCTGTTCCGGCTCCATCGCCGCGGTCTTGATCGAATCGGGATAGGCGTATTGGGTCAGCGACACCTCGCTGGGGGTGGCGTGCGAGCCTTCCTTGCCCTGGTACAGCTCGCGCGACAGCCGGCCGACCTCGCCGTTCTCCCACCAGTTCACCAGGGTGCAGCGCAGATCCGGCGCGTCGCGGCCGCGCAACGCCCGGTTCTCCGCATAGATCTCGTAGAAGGCGGCGCGCAACGTGGCGATGTTGCCGCCATGGCCGTTGACGAAGAAGAAGCGCTCGAACCCGTGTTCGGCCAGCGAGCCGACATAGTCGCGCAGCACCGCGATCAGCGTCGACGGCTTCAGCGTCATCGAGCCGGGGAATTCCATGTGGTGGACGGCCATGCCGACCGGGATGGTCGGGCCGACCAGCGCGCCGGTGGCGTCGCCGACCCCTTTCGCGATGACTTCGGCGCAGATGGCGTCGGTGCCGACCAGCCCGTTCGGCCCGTGCTGCTCGGTCGAGCCGATCGGCATGATGATGCCCTTGGAGGTCTTCAGGTAGGCCTCGACCTCGGCCCAGGTGCTCAGGTGAAGCTGCACGGTGGCGGTTCCTTTTCGACGATGCGTGCCGGGAATGCGGCCGGGAATGCGGTTTCCCTCATGTTAGGCGGCGCGTCGGCTGCGACAACCGCTCCCTGCGCCGGGCGGGCATGCCGGGGCCGGAGCGACCGCACGCACTCATCCCGCGCTGGCGCAATGATGTTGCGGTGACTACAATCGCGTGCATTCTGCCCGAGCGGGCGTCTCTTCCGGGGTGAAGTGGTGGTTGCGCGCGTCAACACGGTGGCGTTCCAGGGCATCGAGGTGCTGGGGATCGACGTCCAGGTCCAGATGTCCGGGGGGATCGTCGCCTTCACCGTCGTCGGCCTGCCCGACAAGGCGGTGGGCGAAAGCCGGGAACGGGTGCGCGCGGCGCTCCACGCGTTGGGCCTGGCGCTGCCGGCCAAGCGCATTACCGTCAACCTCGCTCCCGCCGACGTGCTGAAGGAGGGCAGCCATTTCGACCTGCCGATCGCGCTCGGCCTGCTGACGGTGATGGGGGTGCTGCCGGATGCGGAGATCGCCCGCTATGTGGCGCTGGGCGAGTTGGCGCTGGACGGCGCCCTGACCTCGGTGGCCGGCGTGCTGCCCGCCGCCATCGACGCGCTGGCCAACGACCGCGGTCTGATCTGCCCGGCGGCTTGCGGTGGCGAGGCGGCTTGGGCCGGTCCCGACCTGGACGTGCTGGCGCCGGCCAACCTGCTGGCGCTGATCAACCACTTCAAGGGCACCCAGGTGCTGACCCCGCCCAAGCCGCGGCTGCAGGAACAGGACGCGCCGCCGCCCGACCTGCGCGACGTGAAGGGGAACGAGACCGCCAAGCGCGCGCTGGAGGTCGCCGCCGCCGGCTCGCACAATCTGCTGATGATCGGTCCGCCCGGCTCCGGCAAATCGATGCTGGCCGCCCGCCTGCCCGGCCTGCTGCCGCCGCTCGACCCGGCGGAGGCGCTGGAGGTGTCGATGATCCACAGCGTCGGCGGGCTGCTGGAGGAGGGACGGTTGCTGCGCCAGCGCCCCTACCGTGCCCCGCACCAGTCGGCCAGCCTGCCGGCGCTGGTCGGCGGCGGCACGCGGGCCAAGCCGGGGGAGATTTCCCTGGCGCACCAGGGTGTTCTGTTCCTCGACGAGTTGCCCGAGTTCCCGCGCCCGCTGCTGGAGGCGTTGCGTCAACCGCTGGAGACTGGCAAGGCGGTGGTCAGCCGCGCCAACCACCATGTGACCTATCCGGCGCGCGTGCAGCTGGTGGCGGCGATGAACCCCTGCCGCTGCGGCCATCTCGACGACGCCTCGCTCGCCTGCGCCCGCGCGCCGAAATGCGCCATGGAGTATCAGTCGAAAATCAGCGGCCCCCTGTTCGACCGCATCGACCTGCACATCGATGTGCCGGCGGTCAGCCCCGCCGACCTCAGCCTGCCGCCCCCGGCGGAGGGCAGTGCCGACATCGCCGCCCGCGTGGCCGTCGCCCGCGCCATCCAGGCGGAACGCTATGGCGGTTTCGGTCCTTACCCGGCCGGCCGGGCGGTGCGGACGAACGCCGAGGCCGACGGCGAACTGTTGGAGAAGGTGGCCTCCCCCGACGCTTCCGGCCGCGCCCTGCTGACCGAAGCGGCGGAGCGGCTGAAGCTGTCGGCCCGCGGCTACCACCGGGTGATGCGGGTGGGGCGGACGCTGGCCGATCTCGACGGTGTGGAGGGGGTCAGGCGCCGCCACATTGCGGAGGCTCTGAGCTACCGGCGGATCGCGCCGGGGCGGTGAGGGGACGGAGAATTCTCGGAGACGTTAGACCCCCACCTATCCTCCCCCGCTCTCGCGGGGGAGGGAAGGGGCCCAGGCGTAAGCCTGGGAAGGGTGGGGGCAACCGCAGCCGGCACTCCCCCCACCCCTCAATCACGGCCGCTCGAACACCGGCGGCTTGGCCGCTCCCGGACAGACGGTCGCCGGCACCGACTCCTGCTCGACGAAGGTCACCGCGGCGGCCATGGCGCAGTCCTCGCTGGAGGTCACGATGTGGCTGGCGGCACGGAAGACCAGATGGCGGCTCTTGGGCAGGGTGGCGGCGGCGCGGTCGCCCCATTCCGGCGGGGTGACCGGGTCGTAGGCGCCGGACAGCAGCAGGACCGGAACCGGGCTGGCGACCGGCAGCCGTTCGGCCGCTTCCTGGTGGCCGGCGGGCCACAGGCGGCAGACGCGCTGGCCGGGATCGTCGGTGGCGACGAGGCCGTAAGGCGCATAGCGGCGGGCATTGTCGGCGCGCTTCAGCGGCTCGGCGCTGTTGACCGACTCCCGGCACTCGGTGGAGAAGACCAGCCCGTCGGCGATTTCCGGGTCGCCCAGCCAGTTGGCCGGCGCCCATTCCGCGAGGGTCGCATACTGGCCGCGGGCGGCGCGGTCGATGATGGTCGGCACGAGGGGGACCGCCTCGCTGATCGCCAGCGCTTCGAGCCCGGCGGCGATCGCCATCCCGCCGGTCATCCGCAAGGCGCGGCGCGTCTCGTGGTCGCCGACGATGATGTCGACCGGGTTGCGCTCCAGCCGCTCCACCAGGTCGAGGAAGCGCTTTTCCAGATCGGGGAAGGCCGACCGGCAGCCGCGGTTGGCGGCGCAATCGTCGAACAGCCGGCGATAGGCCCGCTGCGCCAACCAGCCGGCCTCCTCCTGCGCGTTGATGTCGGGTGGGTAGACGCTATCGAACACCGCGGTGCGGACACGGCCGCCCTGCCGCCGCAGGATCTCCAGACCCACCCGCGTGCCGTAGGACACTGCGAACAGGTTGATCCGCTGGGCGCCCAGCGCGGTGGCGATGTCGAGCGCATCCTCCGCCGCGACGGGGGTGGAGAACTGGGTGCCGTCCAACCCGGCCGCCGTCAGCCGGGCGGCGCAGGCGCTGACCGCCGCCCGTTCCAAAGCCGCCCGCTGTTCGCGCGTCAGCGGCCGGGTGCCGCGGGTGGGGGCGACGCCGTCCAGTTCGGGACAGTCGGTGTCCGGCTCCGCCCGGCCGACGCCGCGCGGATCGAACAGGATCAGGTTGCGGGCGCGGCGGAAGGGGGCCGACAGCTCCCACCACACCTCCATCCGCTCTTCCGTCGCCTCGCTGCCGCCGAAGGGGGACGCACCGGGACCGCCTTCCAGGAACAGCACGGGGTCGGGGGCTGGCTGGCGGGCGGTGCTCAGCAGGACGGCGACCGGCAGGCGCAGGCTGCGGCTGTTGGGGCGGTCGCGCCGTTCCGGAACCGCCACCGTTCCGCACAAGGCCGCCTCGCCCTCCGGCACGGTGAACCAGCAGGGACCTGGGGTGAAGCGCGCCTCCGCTGCCGCCGGACCGGTCCACAGCGCCGCCATCGTCGCGACGGCCATGGCCACCGCCGTCGCCACCACCGCCGGGACCGCCCGCCGCGTCAGGGCGGAGCGCACCGCTGTCGGCCATACGGGGTGGAGGGCGATCAACACGAATGGACGATCCGGAACCGATGGATAGGGAGCCGATGGACGGAGTACCGCCGACGGCTTTGTTTGACCGACCAGCCCCCTGCTTGTCCATAGGCGCCCGCCGCCATCCTGCCCGTTGGAGAAACCGTGCGCGAGCGGTGCCGATTTGCCACAGGCGTGCGGCAATGGTCACGCCGCTCCCGAATGGACACGCCGATCCGCCGACGGGCAGGTTGACGGAACACATCCGACTGCGGAACTATTTCGCTTCCAGAAGCCCCGACGGTCGGGGCCTTTCGGGCAAAGGAGCAGATCATGCCGACCTTATGGACGGCGTTGCGGAGCCGCTGGCTCGATTCCGGGGCATCCTCCGGACCGGGCCGATTGTGCGACCACCTGCGGCGCGACATCGGACTGGCGGACGGAGAGGCCGGGGACGGCGAAGAGCCTCCACTCGCGTGCCGTCTTCCGCCTTTTCATATCCGCGATCGGAACCTATCGGACGCGCGGACATTTTTGACCTTGCAACCGTATCGCTGAGCGGCGATACCGGATCCGCCGGCCTCTCACGCCGGCATCACTCAACCCCTGGAGAGTATCGATGAAAGCCATCGTAACCACCGCCCGGACTCGCCGATCGGGCGATCCGGCCGCCACCGCCGCCAATTGGGCCGCCCATATGGCCGCCAATCATGCCCAGCCGGCCCGCCTTCTTCCCGCACCCTTCGAACGTGAATTCCGGATATCGAGAGGATCCCATGTGTGTCTTTCTGGGTTTTTGCGGTCACCGTCTCTTCGTTGAACACGCCCGCTGGGCATCGCCGGCCGGGTCCTTCGACCTGCGGCGTGAAAACGGGGAAGTTATCCTATGGCTTGGACGCCTGAACATCATCTACACACCGGCCCGTTGGGGACCACCCTCCCGCGCTGCATAGCGCGCGGCGCCGCGGAGACCTGCTGAATGCCGGCCCGCGTTCGTCATGACGAGGTCCTTACCGTCGTCCAGGTGCTTGAGGCGTTCCGCAAGCTCGACCCCGACCTGCCCATCCAGTATGCGCTGAGTTTCATGACCATCGCGCAGAGCGAAGGCATCTCCATCGGCGAACTGGCGGAACGCCTGGGCATCGCCCAATCCTCCGCGTCGCGCAACGTCGCGGCGCTCAGCCGCTGGCACAGCTTCGGCAAGGCCGGCCTCGATCTGGTGCAGGCGCAGGAAGACCCGCGCGAGCGCCGCCGCAAGATCGTCACCCTGACCGACAAGGGCCGTGAGTTCCTGAACGCGCTGCGCGCCATCGTGAACCCGCCCGACCAGCGACGCCCCGCCAAGACGGCCTGATTTTATCTTCAGGCGATCCCGTTCAGCGCCGTGCGCAGCATCCCCACCAGCGTGCGCACCGCCAGTTCCTGCCGCTCCAGGCTCAGCCCGCCGAAGCGGCGCAACACGCCCGCCCGTTCCGGCAGCGGCGGCATGTGGAAGAAGCCGTAGGGGATATCCAGGTCGGCGCTTTCGATGACGTGGCGCGCCCGGTAGAACAGATGGTTGCCGAGGAAGCCGCCGGAAAAGTCGCCGAAGGTCACCGGCAGCCCGGCCATCGACAATTCCCGCATCACCCGCGGCACCGGCAGGGTGCTGCCATAGGCGGTCGGCCCGTCCGGCACGATGTCGGCGTGTTCGCGTACCGTACCGGCGGCGTCGGCCAGCGGGCTTTCGTCGCGGTTCCAAGCCAGACGTTCCAGCCGGATGTAGTCGCTCCCTTCCCAATAGGCGAAGCCGAGCGCAGCCAGCGGCCGGTGTTCGGCCAGCAGGTCGGCGAAGGCTTCGCCGCAGGTGTCATAGAGGGGGGGGAGGGTGGCGGTGACGACCCCCGGCTCCCCCGCCAGTCGGTCCATCAGCAGGGCGGTCGGATCGGCGGCCCAGGGATGTTCCGAAGCGGGGTTCGGCTCGCCGTCCGGGAGCGTCCCGAACGGCGCGAAGCCGGTGAGCAGGATGGGGGCCGTCACGGGCAGGACATCCTTATGGTTGCATTCTTACGGCCGGAGCAGGCCGATGATGTCCTTCACGTCGTTCAGGTTCTTCTCCGCAATGGCGGCGGCGCGCTCGCCGCCCTTCTTCAGCAGCCGGTCGATCTCCGCCTTGTCGGCCAGCAGTTCCTTCATGCGGGTGGTGATCGGCGCCAGCTTGTCCACCGACAGGTCGACCAGCGACTTCTTGAAGTCGGAGAACTGGGCACCCGCGAACTGCGCCAGAACCTGTTCGCGCGACTGGCTAGCCAGCGCACCGTAGATGGTGACGAGGTTGTCGGCCTCGGGACGGGCCTCCAGCTCGGTCACGGTTTCCGGCAGAGGCTCCGGATCGGTCTTGGCCTTGCGGATCTTCTGCGCGATGGTGTCGGCGTCGTCGGTCATGTTGATGCGCGAATATTCGGACTCGTCCGACTTCGACATCTTCTTCTTGCCGTCGCGCAGGCTCATCACCCGCGTCGCCTCGCCCAGGATCTGCGGCTCGGGCAGCGGGAAGAACTCGGTCTCATAGCGGCGGTTGAAGGCGCCGGCGATGTCGCGCGCCAGTTCCAGATGCTGCTTCTGGTCCTCGCCCACCGGCACATGGGTGGCCTTGTACAGCAGGATGTCGGCGGCCATCAGCGTCGGGTAGGCGTACAGGCCCAGATTGGCCATGTCCTTCTGCTTGCCGGCCTTTTCCTTGAACTGCGTCATGCGGTTCAGCCAGCCCAGCGGCGTGTGGCAGGACAGGATCCAGCCCAGTTCGGCATGGCCGGAGACAACCGACTGGTTGAACAGGATGTTCTTGTCCGGGTCGATGCCGGCGGCGATGTAGGCGGCGGCGACCTCGCGGATGTTGTTGCGCAGGACTTCGGGGTCCTGGTCGATGGTCAGCGCGTGCAGATCGACGACGCAGAAGATGCACTCGTAGCTGTTCTGCAGTTCCACCCAGTTGCGCAGCGCCCCCAGATAGTTGCCGAGGTGAAGCTGCCGGGTCGGCTGCATGCCGGAGAAAATGCGGTTCACGGGTGGTCTCGCTCGAAAACTCTGGGAGGCGGCAGTTATCGCCCCCCGAAGTCCGCCGGTCAAGGCGCGGCGCACGGTTGATCGCCGTCCGCGCGTATCGTCGCGGATGGGTGGCCCCGGTTGTATTGAATGCGATTGTGTGCTACCGCCGCGTTTGTGTGGTTGGGAGGGGGCGGACCCGCCGCCCCCGCCACACGAGAAGGAGAAGAAGGATGAAACAGATCCTTACCCTTCTGGTCCCTGTCCTGGAGATCATCAAGCGTCTGCTTGACCTCTACCAGGGCTAAGGCTGGACCAGGGAGCGGCGGGGTCGGAGCCGCCGCTCCCCCACGGTTCAAGGTAATATCAACCCCCATGCCCTGCAAGGGTATGAGGGCCTCATCTTCCCGAAAAAATTGTACAAGCATGCATTGCGCTCTCGCGCTGCAGCATATCCTTACTTCCCCGCGCGACGGCGCTCGATGGCGTCCCACAGCAGGGCTTCCAGCTGCACGCCGTCCAGGCGGTTGATCTCCTGGATGCCGGTGGGGGAGGTGACGTTGATCTCGGTCATGTAGTCGCCGATGACGTCGATGCCGACGAAGACCAGACCCTTCTCGCGCAGCACCGGGCCGATGGCGGCGCACATCTCGCGCTCGCGCGCGGTCAGCTCGGTCTTCCTGGCGCTGCCGCCGGCGTGGAAGTTGGCGCGGGCCTCGCCCTCCATCGGCATGCGGCTGACCGCGCCGGCCGGTTCGCCGTCGATCAGGATGATGCGCTTGTCGCCCTGGCGGATTTCCGGAAGGTAGCGCTGGACGATCACCGGCTCGCGGTAGAGCTGGGTGAACATCTCCAGCAGCGAGCCGAGATTCTCGTCGTCGGGCTTCAGATGGAAGACGCCGGCGCCGCCGTTGCCGAACAGCGGCTTGACGATGATGTCCTTGTGCTCCGCCCGGAAGTCGAGGATCGCCTGCTTGTCGCTGGTGATCAAGGTCGGCGGCATCAGGTCGGGGAACTTGGTGATGAACAGCTTTTCCGGCGCGTTGCGCACCTCGGCCGGGTCGTTCACCACCAGAACCTTGGGCTGCACATGCTCCAGCAGGTGGGTGGATGTGATGTAGGCCATGTCGAAGGGCGGGTCCTGCCGCAGCAGGATGACGTCCATCGTCGACAGGTCGGTCATCACCGGCTCGCCCAGCGTGTAATGGGCGCCGCGCTGGCGGACCACGGTCATCTCGCGCACGCGGGCGGTCAGGCGGTTGCCGGTCAGGATCAGGTCGCGCGGGTGGTAATGGTACAGGCGATGGCCGCGCTTCTGCGCCTCCAGCGCCATCATGAAGCTGGAATCGGTGTCGATGTTGATCGACTCGATGGGGTCCATCTGGAAGGCGACGGCGAGGCTCATGACGGGTCCCTCTGGAACGGGGTCAGTTCAGGCGGTTCTTCAACTGCTGGATCAGCGAGGCGGTCTGGTGCCGGTGATGGTCGTCGCCGGTCAGCGCCATGAAGGTCTCCAGCGCGGTGATGGCGTCCTTCAGGTTGCCGGCATGGGCCTCCAGAAGGCCGGTCTCGCGCCACAAAGCCGGCTCGTGCGGGGCGAACAGGCGCATCGCCTCCAGCACCTCCAGCGCCTTCGGCACATCGTGCGCCGACAGGTGGCGCAGCTTGATGTTGTTCTGCAGGCGCAGCAGCACGTCGCGGTTCGACACCGGCTGGTAATGGCCGGGCTCCAGCTCGGCGGCGCTGCCGGCGGTGGCCTTCAGCAGGTCGCGCAGGTCGACGACGCTGCGGGTCTGTCCCTCGTTGAAGGGGTCGATGATGGCGCGCGCCCCGTCCTTCTCGATGCGGACCAGGAAATGGCCGGGGAAATTCAGCCCCACCATCGGCCAGCCCTGCGAGCGGGCGGCATGCATATAGAGGATGCCCAGCGCCACCGGCAGGCCGCGCCGGCGGTCGATCACCCGCAGCAGGTTGGCGTTCTGCAGGTCGTCGTAGGTGTCGTGGTCGCCGGAATAGCCGTGGCGCCCGCCGATCACCGCATGCAGATGGGCGATGCGTGCTTCCAAGTTGTCTTCTGCCCGATCCTGCGCCGCGACGCGGGCGGCCAGATCCTCGACGATGGCGCGGATATGGGCGCGGTAGGGGGCGAGGTCGGCGTTCGGCAGCTCCAGCGCGCCCAGCGCCAGTGCGGCTTCGGCCAGATCGATCTCGTCGTCCGGCTGGTCGCCGATGCGGCGCAGGATTTCGCGGGCTTCCGCGCGGTTGCTCAAGACTGTCGCCCCCTCAAATTCATCCCCTCACAGTCTCCAGGCATCGGCCAGATGACGGGGCCAGGCCCAAGGGGTAACCAGCATCACGTCGAAGCGCAAGACATAGCCGGCATAGCGCGGATTGGCGCCCAGGAAGGCATGGGCGGCACGGGCCAGCCGGCCGCGCTGGCGGGCGTTCAGCGCCTCGTTGGCGGTGTCCCAGTCGCCCCGCGCCTTCACCTCGACGATGGCGATGGTCTTTCCGCGCTTCGCCACGATGTCGATCTCGCCCATCGGCGTGCGCAGGCGGCTGGCCAGGATGCGGTAGCCGCGCAGCCGCAGCGACAGGCGGCACAGCGCCTCCGCCCGGCGGCCCAGGCTTTCGGCACGCAGGCGCCGCGCATCCAGGTCGGTCATTTCGTCTTCTCCTCCCGCTGCAGTTCCAGCGCGCGGGCATAGACGGTGCGCTTGTGCTGGCCGGTGCGGGCGGCGACGTCGGCGGCGGCGTCGCGCACCGACAGGCGGGTCAGCGCCTCGCGCAGCAGGGCGTCGACGTCGGCCTCGCCGGGCGTCGCCTCCTCCCCCGGCGGGCCGATGACCAGCACGACCTCGCCGCGCGGCGGGCCGGCCTCGGCGTAATGGGCCGCCAGTTCCGGCAGGGTGCCCCGCCGCACCTCCTCGTACAGCTTGGTCAGCTCGCGGGCGACGGCGGCCTCGCGCGGGCCCAGGATGTCGGCGAGGTCGGCCAGCGACTCCGGCAGGCGCTGCGGCGATTCGAAGAAGACCAGCGTGGCGGGCACGCCCTTCAGCTCGCCGGCGGTGGCGCGGCGCGCGCTGCTCTTGTTCGGCAGAAAGCCGGCGAACAGGAAGCGGTCTGTCGGCAGGCCGGACAGCACCAGCGCCACCAGCGGGGCGGAGGCGCCGGGCAGGGTGGTCACCGCCACCCCCTCCGCCACGCATTCCCGCACCAGCTTGTAGCCGGGGTCGGAGACCAGCGGCGTGCCGGCATCGGTGACCAGCGCGATGGCCTCGCCCTTTTTCATGCGGCCGATCAGGACCGGACGCATCTTTGCGGCGTTGTGCTCGTGGTAGGAGACGAAGGGGGTGTGGATGCCGTGGATGCCCATCAGCTTGGCGGTGACGCGGGTATCCTCGCAGGCGATGGCATCGGCCCGCTTCAGCGTGTCGAGCGCCCGCAGCGTGATGTCCGCGGCGTTTCCGATGGGGGTAGCGACGACATGGAGTCCGCCCGCGAGTTTACTTGGCGCGGCGAGGGGGCTACCTTGAGCGCCACTTTGAACCATGCCTTGGGTCTCGCCTTCGGTATCGGCGGCCGTTTCAGCAGATGTGGAGATGATTGGTGGCACGCTTGGCAACAGCTTTCTCACAGGGTCTGAAACGTCACGGCGTGGCAGCCTTGCTGGTCGCCGGCCTGTTGTCGGCCTGTTCGACTGTAAGCGCGCCGCCGCGGGTGGCACAAGCGCCGCAACCGGTTCCGGCTCCGGTGGCTCCCCTGCCCGACGCGCAGAGCCCGGTCAAGGTGGCGGTCCTGGTGCCGCTCAGCGGCCAGAGCGCAGCCATCGGGCAGGCCATGCTGGACGCGGCGCAGATGGCGCTGTTCGACATGGCCGGCGACCAGCTGCAGCTTCTGCCGCGCGACACCAAAGGCACGCCGAGCGGTGCGGCAGACGCCGCGCGCCAGGCGCTGGCCGAAGGCGCCCGCCTGATCATCGGCCCGCTGTTCGCCGCCGACGTCGCCGCGGTTCGGCCGATCGCCCAGAATGCGGGCGTCGACGTGCTGGCCTTCACCAACGATGCGACCCAGGCCGGCAACGGCACCTATGTGCTGGGCTTCGTCCCGGCCGATCAGGTCAGCCGCGTCGCCGGCTTCGCCCGCTCGCGCGGTGCAACGCGCTTCACCGTTCTGGCGCCGCGCTCCCCCTATGGCGATGCGGTGGTCAATGCCATGCAGGCCATTGGCCCGCGGCTGGGCACCATGACCACGCAGGTCGAGCGCTACGACCCTGCCGTCACCGATCTGTCGGTCCCGGCCAAGCAGGTCGCGCAGGTGACGCCGCAGCCGCAGGCGGTGATGCTGGCCGAAGGCGGGCAGCGCGCCCAAGGCATCGCCCAGGCGCTGGCGGCGGGCGGCGTGCAGCCGCAGCAGGTCAAGCTGCTGGGCACCGGCCTGTGGGACGACAGCTCGCAGGGCGCGCTGGGGCAGGAGTCGGCGCTGGTCGGCGCCTGGTACGCCGCCCCGGCGCCGCAGACCCGCGCCCGCTTCGAGTCGCAGTTCGAGCAGGTCTATGGCCGCAAGCCGCCGCGCATCGCCACGCTGGCCTATGACGCGACCTCCATCGCCGCGGTGCTGACCCGCAGCGGCGGCCCGGTGCCCTTCGACCGCATGGCGATGACCAACCCCAACGGCTTCGAGGGTCTGGACGGCCTGTTCCGCCTGCGCGCCGACGGCATGGTCGAACGCGGGCTTGCGGTGATGGAGATCACGCCCAACGGATCGCGCGTGGTCGACCCGGCGCCGCCGTCCTTCGAGATGCTGGGGCAGTGAGGTGATGGTCCCTCTGCCCGCTGGGGAGAGGGTTGGGTGAAGGAAGTGCGCCGCGGTCGTCTCGGGACGGGCCGCGGCGTTTTCTTTTCTCAGGTAAGGATACTCGGGGATTGTCGCTGTGCGTCCCCCTCACCCTGACCCTCTCCCCGCTTTCGGCGGACCGAAGGTCCGCCTGTCGCGTCAGCGCAAACGAAGTTTGCGCGTGAGCGGGGGAGAGGGGACATCGTCGCAGGGGATAAGGGCGCTATCCTTACCTACGCCCGCGCCCGCAGATAGGGGGTCATGCGCCATTCGGCGAATTTGATCAGGCGGGTGGCGACGAAGTTCAGCACCAGATAGATCGCCCCGGCGACGATGAACAGCTCGAAGACCGCAAAGGTCTGGGCGATCATGCGCCGGGCGATGCCGGTGACCTCCATCAGCGTGATGGTGCTGGCGAGCGAGGTCGCCTTCACCATCAAAATCACCTCGTTGCCGTAGGCCGGCAGCATCTGGCGGATCGCCACCGGCAGCACGATGCGGCGGAAGGCGAGCGCCCGCGACATGCCGCAGGCCCGTGCCGCCTCCACCTGCCCCTGCGGCACCGACAGGATGGCGCCGCGCAGGACCTCGCTGGTGTAGGCGCCGGTGTTCAGCGTCAGCGCCAGGATGGCGCACCAGTAGGGTTCGCGCAGGAAGGGCCAGAGGATGCTCTCGCGGATGAACTCGAACTGGCCCAGCCCGTAATAGACCAGGAAGATCTGCACCAGCAGCGGCGTGCCGCGGAAGACGAAGACATAGGCCGCGGCCAGCGTCTCCACCACCCGGTTGCCGGACAGCCGCAGAAGCGCGACGCCGAAGGCCACCAGCGCGCCCAGCGCCAGCGATCCGACGATCAGCTGCAGCGTCAGCGACAGTCCGCCGAGCATGCGGGGCAGGCTGTCCCACATCAGTTGCCAGTTCATGGCCTCATGCCCTCCGGACGCCGCGGTTGGCGGAGATTTCGGCGCGGTTGAACAGCGCCGTCGAAACGGTGGTCAGCAGCAGGTACAGCACGGCCGCGGTCCCGTAGAACAGGAAGGGCTGGCGCGTGGCGCCGGCCGCCAGATGGGTCACGCGCATCAGCTCCGCCAGGGCCGTCACCGACACCAGCGCCGTGTCCTTCAGCGTCAGCTGCCAGACATTGCCAAGGCCGGGTAGGGCGAAGCGCAGGGTCTGCGGCACCAGCACCCGGCGCAGGATCAGCCAGCGGCTCATCCCGCAAGCGCGCGCCGCCTCGATCTGGCCGAAGGGGACGGACTGCACCGCACCGCGGATCACTTCCGTTGAATAGGCGCCGGAGATCAGGCCGACCGCCAGCACGCCGATGGTGAAGGCATTCAGGTCGACCCGCCCGTCATAGCCGAAGGCGGCGGCGATGGAGGTGGCGACGCTGCTGCCGCCGAAGAACAGCAGATAGATGACCAGCAGTTCGGGGATGCCGCGGACGACCGTGGTGTAGATGTCGGCCACCACGTTCAGCGCCAGGGAATGGCTGAGCTTGGCCGAGGCGCCGAGCGATCCGACGAGGATGCCGAAGGCGAATGCCGACACGGCGACCGCGACCGTCATCGCGGTTCCCATCAGAAGCTGTCCGCCCCAGCCATTGGGACCGAAGGAAAGGAGTTCCAGCATTGGCACGCCCGGTAAGGCCCGCCGGGCGCGGCACGGGAAGGCCGGCCGTACGGGGTCAGCTAACGACGATCAGAGAACGGCTGGCGCCCGGTTGCCGCAAAGGCCGCCGGGCGCCGTTCCGATCAGATGGGCGGACCGGAGGTCCGCCTGTCCTGGTCGCCTTACTTGGGGGAGATGTCGTAGCCGAAATGCTGCGTGCTCAGCTTCTTGACGGTGCCGTCCTTCAGCGCCTCGCCGATGGCCTTGTCGAACATCGCCTTCAGGTCGGCGGTGTCCTTGCGCAGGCCGACGCCCATGCCTTCGCCGATCACGCCGCCGATGAAGTTCGGGCCGACGACGACCATCTTGCCCGGCGTCGCCTTCAGCACCGCCTCGACCACCGACCGGTCGCCCAGCATGGCGTCGACGCGGCCGGAGTTCAGGTCGATGCCGGCATTGTCGATCTTGTCGTAGGTGCGCATGGTCACCTTCGGCAGATGCTTGTCCATGAAGTCGGCCTGGATGGTCGACACCTGGACGCCGACGGACTTGCCCTTCAGCGCCTCGGCCAGCTTGTCCAGCACCGGCTTGGCGGCGGCCTGGTCGTTCAGGTCGATGCGGTCGGCGCCGAGGTTCAGCGCCTTGCCCAGCGGCGAGTCGGTCAGAACGGCGAAGACCGACGGCTCGGTGCCGTAGGGCGCCGAGAAGTCGATGACCTTCTTGCGCTCATCGGTGATGGTCATCGCCGACATGATGGCGTCGTACTTGCCCTGCTGCAGGGCCGGGATGATGCCGTCCCAATCCTGGGCGACGAACTCGCAGGTGACCTTCATGCGCTTGCACAGGTCGTTGGCGAGGTCGATCTCGAAGCCGATCAGCTTGCCCGAGGTGTCGGTGGCGTTCCACGGCGGATAGGCGCCCTCGCTGCCGATGCGGACCGTCTTCCACTCTTTGGCGCCGGCGGCGCCCGCCGCGGCCACAGCCATCATGGCGCCCAGCGCCAGGGCCGAAACGATCTTCTTCAACGCACACACTCCTCTGTTCGGTTCGCCCGTTCTTCCGCCCTTGTCGGGGGCCGGGCTGTTTCTGACGGTCCGGTCCTGCCCTCTGCCTCGTCCCCTCACGCCGCGCCGGACAGATGGCGCGAGAGGAACTGCCGCACCCGGTCCGAGTCGGGGTCGGTCAGCACCTTGTCGGGTGACCCCTCCTCCTCGATCCGCCCCTGGTGCAGGAATACCACCTTGGACGCCACTTCGCGGGCGAAGCCCATCTCGTGCGTCACCAGGATCATCGTGCTGCCTTCGTCCGCCAGCTGGCGGATGACGCGCAGAACCTCGCCGACCAACTCGGGGTCCAGCGCCGAGGTCGGCTCGTCGAACAGCATCACCTTCGGCTGCATGGCGAGCGCGCGCGCGATGGCCGCGCGCTGCTGCTGTCCGCCCGACAGCTGGACCGGGTAGGCGTCGGCCTTGCCCAAGATACCGACCTTGTCCAGGAGCCCGCGGGCGCGGTCGACGGCTTCCGCCTTCGGCACGCCCAGCACATGCACCGGCGCCTCGATCACGTTTTCCAGGATCGTCATGTGGGTCCAGAGGTTGAAGCTCTGGAACACCATGCCGAGGCTCGTGCGGATGCGCTCCACCTGACGGGTGTCGGCGGGGACGGTGGAGCCGCGGCGCGTCTTCTTCAGCCCGATGGCCTCGCCGCCGATGACGACGCGCCCGTCGTCCGGGATCTCCAGCATGTTGATGCAGCGCAGAAGCGTGCTCTTGCCCGAGCCGGAGGAGCCGATCAGCGTGATCACGTCGCCTTCGCGCGCTGTCAGCGACACTCCCTTCAGCACCTCCAGCTCGCCGAACCGCTTGTGCAAATCCTCCACGACGACGGCGGCGGGTGCGGAGTCGCTGACGGGCGGATGGCGATACATGCGTGGGAACCGGCAGGGTTGTGGGGACTGGTTATGGTCTGACCATTGCGGCACAGGCTAGACCGGCGCGTAGGCGTTCCGCAACGCGGATTTCACACGCCGCGCACGTTGTGCCGCTTGTGTCTGAAAATGATGCGTCACCACAACAAAAGTACCAGAATCTGCGGCCCCAGGATGCGCAGGCACATCGCCAGCGGATAGACCGTGGCATAGGCCAGCGCCGGAGCCTCCGACGCGACCAGCGCGTTGGCGTAGGCCAGCCCCGGCGGGTTGGTCTGGGCGCCGGCCAGCACGCCGCAGATGGTCAGGAAGTTCAGCTTCATCAGCCCGCGCGCGATCAGCCCGGCCAGAAGCAGCGGCACCAGCGTCACCAGCACGCCCCACATCATCCACGGCCATCCGGCGCCGCTCGCCAGCGTGGCGACGAAGCGGTCGCCCGACGCGATGCCCAGCACGGCCAGGAAAAGGACGATGCCGATCTCGCGCAGCGCCAGGTTGGCGGCCGGCGGCATGAACCACACCAGCGGCCCGACATGGCCGACGCGGCCCAGGATCAGCGCCACGATCAGCGGCCCGCCGGCAAGGCCCAGGCGCAGCGGCGCCGGCATCCCCGGCAGGAAGATCGGGATGGCGCCCAGCGCAGCGCCCAGCGCGATGCCCAGGAACAGCGGGATCATCTCCACCTGCTGCAGCTTGCGGGCGGAGTTGCCGAAGACCTGCCCGACGGCGGCGAGGCTTTCGGGCCGGCCGATCACCGTCAGGATGTCGCCGAACTGCAGCTTCAGCGCCTGGGTCGGCACCAGTTCCACGCCCGACCGGTTGACGCGGCTGACCACCACGTCATGGGCCTCCTGCAGGTTCAGGGCGGCGATCGACTTGCCCAGCACGCCATTGTTGGTGACGACGATGCGCTCCCATTTCAGGTCGGTGCCCTTGGTGGTCAGCGGCCGGTCGAACTCCTGCCCCAGCAGCGCCCGCACCTCCTCCAGCTTCTGCCGCGGCCCGACCACATGCAGCACGTCGCCCAGCTTCAGGCGGGTGTCGTCGTGGGGAACGCAGAGCTTGCCGTCGCACAGCAGGCGCGAGGCGACCACCCCCTGGCCGCACAGCAGGTCGATGGAGCCGAGCGCCTTGCCCTCAAGCTCCGGGTTGCGCACGGCCAGATCCATCGTCTCCAGCTTGGACACCTCGGCCCGCCGGCACTCCTCGAATCGGGCGGCTTCGGCCTCCGGGTCGATGCGGAACAGGATGCGGACCGCGGCCATCGCCAGCAGGTTGCCGGCGATGCCGAACGGGTAGGTGACGGCGAAGGCAAGGCCGGGCAGGGCCATCACCGCGGCGTCGGCCCCGACCTCCGTCAGAACCTGCTGGGTGGCGGCGAGCGCCGGGGCGTTGGTCACCGCACCGGCGAACACCCCCAGCGAGGAGCCCAGCGACAGCGCCCCCGACGAGACCAGCGCCGCGGTCAGCAGGATGCTCGATCCCACCATCAGCAGAGCCAGCCCGTTCAGCGCCAGCCCGGTGCGGCGCAACGCCGCGAAGAAGCCGGGTCCGACCTGGATGCCGATGGTGTAGACGAACAGGATCAGCCCGAAGTCGCGGATGAAGTCCATCATCTCCGGATTGAAGGCGATGCCCGCCTGCTTGGCGATGTGGCCGCCGGCGATGCCGGAAAACAGCACGCCGCCGATCCCCAGCCCGACCCCCCGGATCTTGATGTGGCCGAGCGCCACGCCGGCCGCCGACACGAGGCCGAGCATGAGGACCACCCGCGCGATCGGCGGCATGGCCTGGAGAATGTCTGCGAAGGCCGACGTGAAGGCCGACATGGGAGGACTCGCTTGCTGAACACGATTGGGCAGGGGGCCGGCATGCCCCGGATCGGCTCCGGGTAAGCCGCGACACTCCCCGCGGATGGGGAACGACGGCGCCACGATGCGGCAGGGCGGCGGGGTGAGGCGTTGATTCAGAACAAGCGGCCAGGCTTTAGTCCTGCCGTTCCCGGCACCCCCGCGCTGCATCCCGCGCATGGGAGCGCAGCGCTGCGATGCGGCCTGTCCGCCGTAGAACAACGTCCGATTGCACGAACTCCATCCAAATTTTGCCACTTTCTCCCTATAGACCTTATCTCAAGCAACCGGCGACGCATGTCGCGCGCATCGGCGTCCCCCCTAGCGCCATCGCAGCGACGAACGGACGCCGTTCCATCGAGCATCGTCTGGCCGGACCCGGCCGGGCGCGCGGCCATCGCGAGAACCCCCTCGCGGTGGCCTTTTTCTTTGCGTGGCTCTTGCAGCGGCGACGCCATTCTTGCTCCGGCTTTTCCCCCGCCCTGTGCTATAGCAGCGCCTCCCTCAATCGGAAGCGCGACCCGTCACCATGCCCGTTTTCTCCGGATCCGAGCTGACCTGCCTGCGCGGCGACCGGCTGGTCTTCACCGGGCTGGAGTTCCGCATCGCTCCCGGCGGCGCGCTGGTGCTGCTCGGCCCCAACGGCAGCGGCAAGTCCAGCCTGCTGCGGGTGATGGCGGGCCTGCTGAAGCCGCTGCGCGGCACGCTCGGCTGGGACGGGGTGTCGATCGCCGAGGATCCCGACGGCCACCGGGCGCGGGTGCAGTATGTCGGCCATCTGGACGCGGTGAAGCCGGTGCTGACCGCGGCGGAGAACCTCGCCTTCTGGGCGGCGCTGGCCGGGGCCGCCGATCCGGCCGCAAATGCGCGGACGGCGCTCGACCGGCTGGGGGTGCCGCACATCGCCGGGGTGCCGGGCCGCTACCTGTCGGCCGGGCAGAAGCGCCGGCTGAACTTGGCGCGGCTGCTGGCCGCACCGGCAACCTTGTGGCTGCTCGACGAACCGACCGTGGCGCTCGACCGCGCCGCCATCGCCCTGTTCGAAGGGCTGATCGCCGAACACCGCGCCGAGGGCGGCATGGTGGTGCTGTCCACCCACACCGACATCGCCACCCCCGGCGGCGAGGAACTGCATCTGGACGACTTCACCCCCTACGCCGACGATGAAGAGGGTGGCGGCGAAGACCTTGAAGAAGAGGGAGCCGGGCCATGAACCGTTTCCTGCGCCTTGTGGCGCGCGACCTGCGGCTGGCCCTGCGCCAGGGGTCGGACGCCACCATCGCCGTCATGTTCTTCGTCCTGTGCGTGGTGCTGTTCCCCTTCGGTGTCGGGCCGGAGCCGAACATCCTCGCCCGCATCGCCGCCGGGGTGATCTGGGTGGCGGCGCTGCTCGCTTCGCTGCTGTCGCTGGAGCGGCTGTTCCAGACCGATTACGAGGACGGCTCGCTGGAGCTTCTGTCGCTGTCCTCCCTGCCGCTGGAGGCCGCGGTGCTGGCGAAGACGCTGGCCCACTGGCTGGTGACCGGCGTGCCGCTGATCGTCGCCGCCCCGCTGCTGGCCGTCCTGCTGAACATGGATGCGCAAGGATTCGGCGTGCTGGTGCTGACCCTGACGCTGGGCACGCCGATCCTCAGCCTGATCGGCTCCATCGGCGCCGCGCTGACCCTGGGGGCTCGGCGGGGCGGCGTTCTGCTGTCGCTTCTCATCCTGCCGCTCTACATCCCGGTGCTGATCTTCGGCGCCGGCGCCATCGATGCCGCCATCAACAGCCTGACCCCGCGCCCGCACCTGCTGCTGCTAGCCGGCATCCTCGCCGCCGCCCTGCCGCTCGCCCCCTGGGCGGGTGCCGCCGCTCTGCGTCAGGCTGTGGAGTAGGGGAGGGAGCCTGCGTCGCCACCTTACGACTTCGGCGCCTTCTCCGGCAGCAGCTTCTCGATCGCCTCGCGGACCTTGTCCGCCTCGGGGTCGGTCATGGTGGAGAACCAGGACACCAGCTTGCCGTCCGGGCCGATCAGATATTTGTGGAAGTTCCAGCGCGGCTTGGCGAGGAAGCCCATCTCGTCCGACGCCCAGCGGTAGAAGGGGTGGGCGCCGTCGCCCGACACCACCGTCTTGTCCGTCATGGGGAAGTCGATCCGATAGTTGACCTCGCAGAAGTCCTTGATCTGGGTCGCAGTCCCCGGCTCCTGCCCGCCGAAGTCGTCGGACGGCACGCCGACCACCACCAGCCCACGGTCGCGGTAGCTCTGCCACAGCGCCTGCAGCCCCTTGTATTGCGGGGTGAAGCCGCACTGCGACGCGGTGTTGACCACCAGGATCGCCTTGCCCTCGTACTGCGACAGCGGCAGCGGCTGTCCGTCGATGCCCTGGAAGGTGAAGCTGTAGGCGTTGGTTGCGCTGCTGGCGGCCATGGCGCTGGTGGCTCCCATCATGGAGAAGACCGCAGCCACGGCGGCCAGTGCGACGGTATGAAAACGGGTCCGGATGGTCATCGGTGCGTCTCTGCGGCTGGGGTCGATATCGGCGGCGTCGGAGACGCGGTGGATGGCGACATCCTTACATACGATGCCTCATACGCTCTCCGGCGCCTATCGGATCAAGCGAATGGCGGAAAGGAGCCGTCATCCGCCCGCTGCATCCGGCCTACCCCTACCGGATGGGTAGCGATACTGCCCCCTGATCAACAGCTTCATGGGTAAGGATGCGCGGCGCCCAGACCGCCGCCGCAATCGTTTCCGCCGGACACCGCCCGAAAAATGTCTCACCCGGTCCAGTCCAAGCCTGAGCATAAGAGCCTATCCCATCGAAATGGGTACGCGGCCCTCCGCCGTCGCTATCCCCATCCCCGTCCTCGTCAACACCCAGCCGCCACAAGCGCAGCCGCAAGCCCATCCGAGGAGACCAGGCCGATGAACGCCGGAGCCATCATGCAGCAATCCCGGACGCCTGAAATGGCCGTGCGCCGCGTGTCCGGCGCGGTCGCCAGGACGGCCGGTGCCGCGGTTGCCGTCCTGTTGCTCGGCGCCGCTCTGTCGACGCCGTCCTTCGCCGATCCGGGGGAGCATGGCCGCGGTCATGCCTGGGGCCATCACAAGCACAAGAAGAAGCATCATCACCATGACGACGGCCCGGTCGTCATCTATGGCGCGCCGCCGCCGGTGGTCGTGGTTCCCGCTCCGCCGCCCCCGCCGCGGGTCGTCTATGCGCCGTCCTATGCGCCGCCCGCCGTCATCTACGCCCCGCCCCCGCCGCCGCCGGGCGTCAGCGTCCAGATGAACATTCCGCTCCGCTAACGACCCGCATGCTTCAAGCGCCCCGGCTGCCCGGCCATGTCCGGCCGCCGGGGCGTTCCTGCGTTCCGGCTGTGACCATCCTGTGTCCTCCCTCTCGTCCCGGTCGGCACTCCGGTCTCCTCCTGCACCTTGCCGCCGCCCGCCCACCGGTCCGCAAAGCCTGAAAAGCCTGCACCGCCAGTCCTTTCGTGACAGGACCCATCCGCACCGGTAGGATCGCGCGGCCTGTCGCGAAGGCGGTAGACCGTTCGGGTGGTTTACGGAAACTCAACCGATCTCCGGCCTTCTGTCGGTCGGATGCATCCTGCGGTCCGTGGCGGGTAGGGTTAGGGAGAAGACCGGATGTTCGTGATCATCGGTTTGGTCATCGTGGTGGTCAGCGTGTTCGGCGGCTACATCCTAGGCGGCGGCCACATGGGCGTGCTGTGGATGCCGTTCGAGTTCATGATCATTCTCGGATCGGCCGCCGGGGCGTTCTTCATCGCCAACCCCAAGTCCGTGGTCACCCACACCGGCAAGGAGCTGGGCCACCTCTTCAAGGGCCCGAAATACAAGAAGGAGGACTTCCTGGAGGTCCTCACCATGATGTACCAGGTCTTCAAGATCGCGAAGACCAAGGGCTTGCTGGCGCTGGAGCAGCACATCGAAAAGCCGGAGGATTCCCCGCTTTTCCAACAGTTCCCGAAATTCTACGGCGATCACCATGCCATCGCCTTCCTCTGCACCTATCTCCGTCTGATGTCGCTGGGCGCCGACAACCCCCACGAACTGGTCGACCTGATGGACGAGGATATCGAGACGATGCACCACGAACACCAGCGCATCGCCGACGCCATCCAGGCGGTTGCCGACGCGGTGCCGGCGCTGGGCATCGTCGCCGCGGTGCTGGGCGTGATTCACACCATGGGCTCGATCACCGAACCGCCGGAGGTGCTGGGCAAGCTGATCGGCGGCGCGCTGGTCGGCACCTTCACCGGCATTCTGGTCGCCTACGGCTTCCTCGCCCCCATCGCCAGCGGTCTGAAGAACATCTACCACGCCGAAGGCAGGTACTATCACGCGATGAAGACCGGCCTGATCGCGCATCTGTCCGGCTACGCGCCCGCAATTTCGGTCGAATACGCGCGCAACGTGCTGGAACCGGAATACCGTCCGAGCTTCGCCCAGGTGGAAGAGGCGACCTCCGCCCTGCCGCCGGCCTGATCCGGCGACCTGATTCATCGGAGGCCCCGATGCCGGACATCGACATCGCCTGGAACGAGGGCACGGTCGGCGATTGGGACGCCCTGTTCGCCCGCGCACCCCGCTCGACCCTGCTGCAGAGCTTCGCCTATGGCCGCGCCATGGGCCGCACTTATGGCCATGTCCCGCGCCTGGGCGTGATCCGCCGCGGCGGTGAGCCGCTGGGGCTTGTCCAGACGCTCGACCGCCGCATGCTGAAGCTGTTCCACGACCGCCAGTGCTACCGCGGCCCGCTCTGGCTCGATGGCACGATCCCCGATGCCGACACGCTGGAGCCGGTGTTCCGCCTTCTGCGCCGCGCCTGCCCGCGCTCGCCGCTCAGCCGCGCCAGCCTGCTGCCGGAACTGCCCGCCGGACCGGAGACGGAGGCGCTGCTCGCCCGCTGCGGCTTCCGCAAGGTCGGCCCCGGCTACCGGACCGTCTGGTTCGACCTGACCCGCAACGAGGAGGCGATGCGTGCCGGCCTTGCCCGCGACTGGCGCCAGCGTCTGCGCGGGGCGGAGAAGGCCGGTCTCGTCCTCGACGTCGATTGGAAGGCAGACAACCTGCCCTGGCTGATGAAGCAGGAGCACGACCAGGCACTTGGCAAGGGCTTCCGCGCCATGACCGGGCCGCTGGCCGTCCGCCTGCGCAATGCCATGGTCAAGGGCGGCGGCCGCACCGACGGGGCGCTGATGGTGACGGCGCTAGACGGTCGCAAGCCGGTCGCTTGCGGCCTGTTCTTCCGCCACGGCGTCTGCGCCACCAGCCAGATCAGCTGGGCCGACGAGTCCGGCCGCAAGAGCGGCGCCATGCGGCTGGTGTTGTGGAAGGCGATGCAGGAGTTGAAGCAGCGTGGCGTCCGCACGCTCGACCTCGGCGGCATCAATCCCGACACAGCTCCCGGCGTCACCGAGTTCAAGCTCGGCACCGGCGGGGAGGCGGTGGAGACCGTCGGGCAGTATCGCTGACCCTGACGCCCCTGATGATCTTTGCCTGATGATGGCCTGATCGGATCCGGCTATCCTTACCTGCCTGCCGACCCGACACAGCCTTTCCGCACGGGATGTCCGCCATGTCCGACCTCGAACCGTTGAAGCCCGGCGAAGCAGACGTCGCCATCGAACGCGCGATGCAGCAGCGGCCGAAGGCGATGATCATCCGTGAAAAGCTGCAGAAGATGCTGGATGACGAGAACACCGCGCGGCAATTCGTCGGGGCCATCCGGAACATGATGAACAAGGAATAGGCGCAACCGTGCGGCCATCACCGGCGGCCCCATCACCGGCGGCCCCATCACCGGCGGCCATTGCCGCCGGCATGCCGATCAGCGGCCGGCCATCAGCAGCTTGTGGCCTTGTTGCAGCCCTTCTCCTCCGGGGAGGCCGGCGCCGGGGTGCGCGCCAGTTGCAGGCCGCTGCGGGACTCCTCGAACAGCTTGTCGATCGCCCGCCGGGCCTGTTGGAAGTTCTGGAGTTCCCGCCCCTCCAGCTTCTCGCCGGTCGGCAGGTCGACGGAGCGCGGGTTCACCTGATGCCCGGCCTTCAGCACCTCGTAATGAAGGTGCGGACCGGTTGACCGCCCGGTGGTGCCGACATAGCCGATGATGTCACCCTGATCGACCCGCGCACCGCGTCGGATCGACTTGGCGAAGCGGCTCATATGGGCGTAGGCGGTGGCGATCTCGGTGTTGTGGCGGATGCGGACATAGTTGCCGTAGGAACTGTTGCGCTCCGCCAGCTCGATGGTGCCGCGGCCGGCGGCATAGATCGGCGTTCCCGACGGCGCCCCGAAATCGACGCCCTTGTGCATCTTGCTGAAGCCGAGGATCGGGTGATGGCGCATGCCGAAGCCCGACGTGATGCGGGCGCCGTCGATCGGGGTACGCAGCAGGGCGCGGCGGATGCTCTCGCCGTCGCCGTTGTAATAGTCGATCCGCCCGTCGCGGCTCTTGAACCGGTAGATCGGCATGTCGTCGCCGCTCAGCGTCAGCGACGCGTACAGCAACTCGCCTTCGCCCGCCTCGGTGCCGTCGGCGGTGACCAGCTTCTCATACATCACCTCGAACCGGTCGCCCGGCTGCAGGTCGCGCTGGAAGTCGACGTCATAGGAGAAGTTCTGGAGGAAGGCCATCATGACCGAGATCGGAACCCCGGCCTGCGCCCCCGCTTCGAACAGGCTGGAGCGGATGACACCCTGCGCCGCGACCGGCTTGCGCGTCACCGGCTTCTCGATCTGGCTGGACGTGAAGCCGGCGTCGCCCTTGCGCGCGATCGACACCGACCGCAGCGGATCGGGCGCGAACTCCAGGCCTACGAACTTGCGGGCGCCGCCGCGGCGCGGTTCGAACAGAACCGTGACGCGCTGGCCGACCTGGAGGCGGCGCGGGTTGTAGACGTCGCGCAGAGCGGCGACCGCATCATGGGCGTCGTTCGCCGGCACATTCGCTTCGGTCAGCAGATCCATCAGCGTGTCGCCGCGGCCGATGGACAGGGTGCGGCGGTCGACCGGACCGGTGGGACCGCCATCGCTGGTGCCGTCGTTGCGTTTGGCATCGTCCTTGGCCTCGGACGCGTCCTCCGCTCCCGTGTTCGGCTTGACCGCAGGCTTGTAGGCATGGGGCCCGCGTCCGTTCGGCGCATCGGCGCCGCGCGCGGAAACCGCCGCAGGCGTCATGGCACCGGCCGTCATGATGGCAAGCAAGGCGAGCGTGGGAAGGCGGGAGAGCCTCGAACGCACCGTCATCCTCCTCCTGTAACCCCTGGGGCTGCCCAGCAGGCGGCCGGCTATGGCCATCACCGAAGGTGTTAAGCCTTTGGATCGGACGATGCTGGACCGGTCCGACCCTGTCAACCGACACAAGACCGCAGGGATGAACCCTATGGGAACACTATGGATTGGCGCGCTCGGACGGTCGCCGGCCACGCCGCGGTTGGTGGGTCGTTCCCTTACACTGAATCCGCTCCACGCTCCGGTGAAAAACGAACCGTCAGGAATTTTTCATCGAAGCGCAAAAAACCGCTTGCCAGTTTTGGGGGAGGGCGCCTATAACCCGGTCCACCGACGGCGGGGCGCTGAACGACAGCGCGGCGCCGGAGGAGAAACGGAAGCAAGAACAGCAGCTTAGCTGTTTAATCTTCCGGCTTCGACCGAAATGTCTCCGGCCCACTCTGGTCCGATCCCCGAAACGGGAGGCGGAAGAGCGGCCGGTGCGGCACGTTTCAGTGCTGCGGGTTCTTTGACAAGTTTATACCGTGTTGTGAGAAGGGATGCGCAGGCGGCGGCAGTTGGTAGCCGTTGCGGCCTTGGGGTGTAGGTTCCCGGAAGGGGATCGGCACGATGAGGATCGTCTGTGCATCTTTTGAGCAGAGAAACTGTATCAGTATCGACGTTTCAGGAGATCGCGTCAGGCGGTCCTGTCAGTCGTGGATTTCGGTCCGCGATCTGAACCTGAGAGTTT